>NZ_KV800088.1:0-43913 GCF_001810135.1 Rothia sp. HMSC069D01 | reverse complement strand
CTAATTGCCGCCTTCTGCCCGATTATTCACAAGAATTATCGTCTAATGGCGATTGTGCGGTTCAGGATTGATAATGACCGCTGGCCTGATATGAATAATCCGAGTGATATTGCTCGGGTGGATGCTCTAGATAGTGGCCCTGATACAGTCCCGTACTTCAGGGAAAAAGAGAAAGTCACCGGCCTCGCCGACGTCTACATGTAACCAACCACCACACTAGGACACCCCATGCTCAGGAAATTCCTTGCCGAAACCGTCACCAACGGCTCCATAGGACTCAACCGCCCCAAAGGCTATATTCCTCTGGGACAGCGGCAGAAAAAGCCGCTGCTGGCTGTGTTAATTTTGGACGCTTGTACAGTGGTTGTTTGTCTTCTGTGTCCTCTACTTTTCAGAGCAGAGAGCCTTGTTGACTACATTCCAGCCTACATATTTACAAACATAGTTGGAATGCATTTCTGGTTTATGTCCATCCATGTTCACTCTTTCTACATCCAGCAGAATGCAACTTCCGTGAAATGGCGGAACTGGCGATTCAAAACCCGCGAGTTCGACTACAGCAGCATCACCAAAATACACATGCAGGTCAACGGCAAAGGCGGACACCTACTCATCAGCAGTAGCCAGATGGGACGCTACCGCCTGGGTTTCAGCCCCGTCTTCTTTGACGCAACTTATATCTACCATATGATTCTTTTCCGTGAGCGCTACGGCGTTTGGCCACCCAAGTACATCCCTGAGCTCTTCGTAGAGTTCGGTGATTACGAGGACATGGACGCTCTGATTAAGGTCATCTGTTATGCCCGCACGTATGAGATTGGTTCCCCCGAGGCTGGGGAGTACCGACAGATCCCGGAGCACCTGCAGCGCATCCTCGACCGCGCTGCGGCAGAATCCAAATAGTTGAAAGGGAAATAGCATGAACGCATTTATCAATGCCATCACCGACCCCAGGCTTCTCTTCATGTGGTTCAGTTTTATTTTCTTGGCTCTCGCATCTTTATTGCTGGGTATGGTCGAACACTGGCCGTGGGGCGCAATATTCTTCGTTATGGGGCCTGTGACCCTCTTAGCTCTAGACATGGCACATGATGAAAGCATTGCAGGCAAAGCAAACGGTGGCCCTTTCCACCACTTCTTTATCTTCGTTTTCTTCTTCGGTGCAGTGGGCTTGATTGTACTGACGGTTCTTACGGCTTTCGGTGTACTCCAGGGAGACACGACTCCGTGGACCCCGGAAACAAACTTCGCCTCCTGGTATATAGCTGCCGGGTCGCCCATCGTCCTTGTCCTAGTCACACGCACCGACCCCAAGGACGGCGCCCCTGACCTGCAACGCATGGAACAGCTGGATAGGCGCTCAACCCGTGTGGGTGTTGTGACGGCGGCTATTTTTGCGGTTCTGTGCCTTGTGGTTCCCCTGATTAGTCTCTCCGCTACAAGCTATGATTCACTTGCCCTGGCGTTGACGCTCCTCCTTACCCCGTGGTTCCTATACTTCGTGCGCGATGGTCTTTTCTACCTGCACCACCCGCATTTTGAGGAGGGGTCTGAGGGGTACCGGACCCTGCGTGTCGTGTGCGTCGGTATGGTGGGGATGTCTTGCTGTATCTCGTTGGTGTACATGATCAACACGCTGAACCGTTCAGAGTGGCTACCCGCGCTAGCCTTCACGATACCGGTGGTGACAACTGGGTGGCTGGTGAAGCGGTACGTCACCGTGGGTATCACCATTCCCGAGAACGAAGACGAGTATCTATCCTCTCATGCTAGCGTTCAGGAGGTGGAGTAAAACATGTTAGATACCATTTTTAGTATTTTCTGGGGAATTGTTTTAGTGCTCTCCGTTGTCTCTGTTCCCTACATCATTATCAGGTACGAGATTAATCGGCACCAAGATAAGAAAAAAGAAGTGCAGGGAATTTTTTAATAAGATCAATTTAAAGAAATGGGATATTTAATAAAATTACCTTTTTCTGCTGAGTTATAGTAGGGGAACTGATGGAAATTAATTACAAACGCCGCCAGAGAATAGCACTCATTATTTCGTTCATCATTCTTTGGTACATGTTCTTTGTTTTCCCTAAATACTCACGTGATGACAGTGACGGTATCACCGCCACCTGCACCGTAACTAAGGCATATACAAAAGAGATTGGCGGAACAGTAAGCGGCATGAATGATATTAGACCCAAAGGTGTTTTTGAGACAGAAGAATGCGGCACTCTCACGATGATTGTGCCGCCGGAAGGTCGCAAGATTCCCGAGTACGTTGAGACCGTCAAACCTGGCAAAAAATACCTATTCCACGTCGCAAACTCATCTCTTAAAAAGGAACGAGATTTTGATACGACCCGCTTTGAAGAAATCAAAGAATAACAACCTCATAAATTAAAAACAAAGCCCCCGCAGCCGAGAGTCATCCTCTCAGCCGCGGGGGCTTCACCGTATCAGCGTGTCCTCACGCGGCGAGCGCTAGGAGGCGCGGCGGCGAGAACGCAGCACCATCACAGTGCCGGCACCAAGCACCAGTGCGCCACCCACAGCCACAGACACCGCACCAAAACCAGTACGCGCCAGGCCGCCCTGCTGGGAGCTCACGCCACCCGACGCAGCAGACACACCAGACTGACCCAAAGAGCCGCCGCCAGTGCCACCACCGGAAATACCGCCCGGGTACACGCCGCCAGCAGAACCATCAGCCGAACCGTCAGAGGAGCCCTGCGCGTTCACATCACCGGCAGCGCCAGAAGCACCAGCCTGACCGGACTGACCACCCTGCGCGGCACCAGACTGCGCGGAGCCGGGCTGGTTAGCACCAGCGGTACCGCCCGGGGTTGCCGAATCCACACGGCGCACACCACTAAAGTCGTCCGCAGCCGCGTTCGGGTCCTTCGGCACGGCAGTCTCAAACGAGCACGCATCCGACGCCTTCTTACCCACAGCAACCGCAAGTTGCTGCACCGGGCTGTTCACCTCAGTACCATCAGCCAGAGTCGCGGAATAGTGCACGTCAAACATGTACTGGCCGGGCTCAGAGAACACCCAGTTCGCGTGTGCGTGCGTCGCGTAATCAATGTCGATCGTGGTCTTGCCGGTCGTCGAGTCCAGCAGCACATCCGCACCATTCAGCGACTCAGTGAACATGCCGAAGCGCGCACCCTCAGGCATGACCTTCGGCACCACGTGCAGGCGCACGGGGCCGCGCAGCTGCGAGTAGTCAATGTCCTGCGTGTTGTAGCCGGGCCAGGGCAGGCCGCTCTGCTGGGTCTGCGGCAGGCCGTAGAAGGCGGTGCCGACCGGGCCCATGAAGTTCAGCTTCTCGTCAGCCATACGTTCGGTGCGAACACGGCGAGCGTTCTCGCTGACAGTCCACACGACCGAATCGAGCGGGCGCACGGTCGAATCAGCGTCAATGATGCCGCTGTCGTCACGCAGACCCACGGACAGCTGGCGGTCCTTCAGGGTCGCCTGAATGTCCAGGTGGCCGTGCGAGATCTTGGTGCGACCGTCAATCTGGCCGGGCACGCACTGGTTACCGGGGGTTCCGGGGGTGGACGGCTGCGCAGACGGCGCCGGGCTAGTCGGAGCAGGTGCGCTCGGGGTCGGGTTCGCGGGCGCCGGAGTCGTCGGTGCCGGAGTGGAGGGTGCCGGAGCAGGTACGCTCGGCTCTGCGGAGGCGGTCGGCACCGCAGGCACGGTCGGAACCTCGCTGGGGGACACCGACGGAACGGTGCTGGGCTCAGCGGTCGGAGCCTCGGAGGGAGCCTCGCTCGGCTCAGCAGAAGGGTCGGCAGAGGGCGCGACGGTAGGCTCAGCGCTCGGCGACGGATCCACCGGAGCAGGCTTCGGCGCATCGCTAATGGGTGCACTATCCGGAGCCAGCGCACCGTGCGCGGTGTACTTGGTGCCCGGCTCGTAGTTCGCCGCAACCTCGGTGGTGGAGGCGGAAGCGTTCATATCCGGGTGGGTCAGCATCTTCACGCGCAGAGCCGTGCCCTTGTAGAACGACTCGTCACGGAAGGTAAAACGCGCCACGCCATCCTCAACGGAGCCTTCCAGGTCGAGGTACGGGTAGACCGGGTCATCCTGGGCGTAGAAGCCGCCACGCATGAAGCCGCGCACCTTCGGGTCCTTGAAGCGGACCTCAACGGTGCTGAAACCGTTGCCGTTCGGGGTGACGGTCACGTCGTAGTCCATGCTGGTCGGCGTGTACTGCTGGGTGCTGAGTACGGTGTTCGCCTGATCCGGGATTTCTTCGGGCCAGGAGCCGTTACCGTCGTCGCTGTACACGCTCTCAGCCTTACCGGGCTCGTAGGTGAGCTTGTGCGAGATCCAGCGGGACGCCTCCGCGCTGTTCGCGTCGGAGGTGTCGGGGGTGAAGACCGCCTGCAGCTGGGAACCCTCGCTACCGAGCATTTCAGACCAGGTGGCGGTACCGTTCACGACCGGCAGGTCGGTCAGGAAGTAGCCGTTGTTGTACAGGGTCAGGGTGCCCTTGAGGTTCTTGTTCGCGGCGGTGAAGGTGATGTCGCTGAGCTTGTCGTCGGCATCCTTGTTCTTAGCCGGGTCGGCATCCAGGCGGTGCGGTGCCACGGACAGTACGTACTTTGCGGCGTCCAGGTCACCGACGGGTGCCGCATTGTAGCGGTCGACGGTGGGTACGGCGGTGGGGGTGCCGTCACCGAGCACGGGCTGCATGCCGCCAACCTGCCAGACCAGCTTCGACGGCTTGGAGCTAATGATGCGGCCGTCGGTGGAGCGCGCCACGGTGCGGTAGGTGACCACGTAGCGGCCCGGGCGGGTGAAGGTCGTGGTGTTGTGGGTGTGGCTACCCTTGTCGAGCAGCCAGGAGTGCCAGCCGGTCGAGCTGCTCGAAAGCATGCGGTACACGTCGGCAGGGGCGTCATCCGGGTTGTAGCGGAAGAGCTCCATGCGGCCGGGGCCCTCAACGGAGAGAATGTCGGTAGCGAACACGCCGTCACGGAAACGCTCAGTGGGCACCTTCGTGGATGCGCCCAGGCCAGCCCAGATGGGGTCCTGGTTGCCGTAGGTCAGGTGCGGTGCCATGTAGAGGGTCTGGCCGGGTTCGCCGAGGAACGCCAGGGAGGGCGATTCGCCCAGGGTCATGGTGTACTGCGACTTGCCGTCCCTGGTGCTGTAGCCCTTGCCGACCCAGTTAACGGTCTTGTCCAGTTCGTAGGTGTCTGCGCCGGTCTTGTAGGGGTTCGCCTCGTTCATGAGGACGAAGGTGCCGTTCTGCTCGTCCCAGTATGCCTTGGGGGCGTCAACGTGGCCCTTGGTGGTGACGATTTTGCCGTCGTCGGGACCTGCTGCGGCGGGCAGGGAGGGGGCTGCGCCGGCGAGCGCGAGCAGCGCTGCGGCGGAGAGGAATGCGGCTGCGCGGCGGAGGGCGGGCTTGCCGCCGGGGATGAAGAGTGCGGGTGTGTGTGTGGTGACCCGTCGTTGGGTCTGCTTCTGAGAGTTCATGACAACCTTTCTCATTTTTCTATTTCCTAGGGTAGCTCTTTTGCAAATAATTGTCATTTAGAACCTAAGTGAGTATAGTGATTCTCAGAAACACGTGTGCGCCGAGGCGCGCCCAAAAACGCACACCACGTACATCCACAAAGAGAAAAACACGGCAGAGCGCACCCCGGACGCAGGGGAGAAACCGGCAACAGGCCGCCGGACCCAGCACCGGGCAAGCCCCGAAAGCAACGGGCCCCGAACACACCGGGCAACGCGCCAGCCAACGAGCAGTCATCCAAGGAGCCACCATGCAAGGACGCACCAAACCTCTGAGCCTACTCAGCGCAACCACCCTCGGATGCACCCTCGCACTCGGGGCGCCCCTCGCCCTCCCCCAGGTCGGCACCTTCACCGCCGCACAGGCGCAGGAAAACCAGGCTGGCGCCCAGGCAGGTACCGAGTCGCGCAGCTACGTCAACTACGAAGGTGACTACGTCATCGCGGGCGTACACACCGAAATGCTCAACGCATTCCTCGACGGCAACCAGTTCACCCTCGCCACCCTCGCAGACACCGGCCCCGGCCAGCAGGGACGATTCAACCCCGCCCGCACCGTCTTCCACCTGCCCGACGTCGAGGATGCACACACCAAGGTCGTAGCAGGCTACGACTACATTGCCCCCGAAGGCAAGGACATCTTCTACATTCCCTCCACCCGCACCCGCGGCCTGCTCTACCCCGGCCTCGGCGCGGAAGGAATCCGCCCCGGCGCGCTCAAGGACAACACCATCAACCTTGAACTCGTGCGTAGCAGCGTACCCGAAGGCGGCCGCGCCGAAGTCTTCACCGAATCCGGTCGCGACAACCCGCGCGTCTTCAGCACCAACGACAAGCTCGCACCGCACACCATCACCTCTGGCGGCCACGAGCACCTCAGCTGGGCATTCACCCGCGCCGGCATCTACCAGCTGACGTTCCGCGCCACCGCAACCCTTGCCGACGGCACCCCGGTCAGCTCCGAGGCGACCTACACCATCGCCGTGGGCACTAACGCTGAGGACGGCTTCAAGCTCCTGAACGCGCAGAACGCCGCAAAGGAAGCAACCAAGGACGCCACGAGCGAGGCAACCACTACCCCCGAGGCGAGCGCCACCGCTACCGAGAGCGCCACCAGCAGCCCCAGCGCATCTACCTCCGCAAGTGCTGAGGCGAGTGCTTCTGCTGAGGCGAGCGCATCCACCGGTATTCGCCGCGTGGATGGATCCGTGAACGGCCAGAACGCCGCGCAGGTGACCGACCCGAACGGCGCAAAGGCGGCGGCGAATGGTGAGCAGGCATCCCAGGGCGGATCCGGTGTAACCGCCATCAGCGGCACCGACAACACCAATAACGGCTCTGACAAGGGTAAAAACAAGGACGGCAATGCCACCAGCGCGAAGGGATCCAGTGTGAAGGGCTCCAACGCCCAGAACATCAGCGCGCCCAGCAACGGCGGCGGCATTACCGGCAACGGTGTGCTGTCCTCCGGTCTGCCCGGTAGCCTGAACCAGCAGTGCATCGCCACCGAGGTTCCCGCCGAAGATGCCAAGGACTCTAAGGACTCCAAGGACGCTCAAAAGGACAACAAGCAGAGCAACCAGGCAGCCCAGGCACCGACCAGCATCCCCACCCTCGCCGTGGTCAATACCGCTGAGCACAGCGGCCGTGAAGAAGTCACCCACGGCCACTTCGACGTGGGCCCGATCCTCAACGGCGGCAACCTCACCAGCAGTGTGAAGGACGACCGTACCAGCCCCGCCCGCCACGTCTCCCCCGGCGCCCTCGAGTTCGTACTCAATGACGCCGCGAAGATCAACCTGCCCGCAGGCATGGAGAACATCGCCCCGGCGGGCACCCCCGTGCACATGATTGGTGCAACCCAGCAGCAGGGCGTGCCCTGGCTCGGCTGGAGCACCCAGGACCCCGAACTGCTCAAGCAGCTCGACGGCCCCGTCACCATGAGCCTCAACGGTTTTGAGGGCCCCGGCACGATGTCCACCTTCCTCTCCGGTAACTTCGGTTCCGCCGGTCAGCAGGTCTTCGATTCGCGGAGCGGCGGCTCCTTCCAGGTGCCCGCAAACACCCACCAGCACAGCAACTGGGTGTTCACCGCTGAGGGACGCTACACCGTGACTATCGGCTGGACTGCACGCCTGAAGAACGGCCAGCAGGTCAGCAGCGAATCGGTTCTGCACTTCACCGTCGGCAACCCCGATAACGCCCCGGCAAGCAACAACGCACAGGGTGGGGCAGAAACCAAGCAGGACGGCGGCAACGCTAACAACGCTAACGGCGCCAACAACGGCAGCGAGAAGAGCACCGCAAAGAACCCCGTCAACGGCACCGTCGACGAAGCCACCGGCATCGTTACCAAGCCCGACGGATCCAAGGTGCGCATCGTCGGTAAGACCGCCTCCGGTGAGGATTGCGCCCTGACCAGCCAGGAACTCGCGAACGCCCAGAAGGCAGCCGCGGCAGGCAAGCTACCGAACACCGGTGTGGTCATCGACCCGTTCATGGTCAGCACCTCCATTCTGGCGCTGGCACTCGGTGCCATGATTTTGCGTTCGGCACGCCGAAAGGGCCGCAGCGGTGACACCGCATAGCGGGCATACCGGCGCGCACACCTATAGTCGGCGTACCGCCCTCACCCTCGCCTCCCGCATTGCGGTGGGTGCGGGGGTGGGGGCTGGTGCCTTCGCGCTGAGCGGATGCGCCAGCACCGTGAACGCCTCCTCCGACCGGATGCGCGTGGTCGCCACGACCCCGATCCTGGCGGACTTGGCTCAGCAGATTGCCGGGGAGCGCGCCAGCGTGCACTCTCTGGTGCCTGCCGGTGCTGACCCGCACTCATATGAGCCGAGCCTGCGCGATATCCGCGATGTCGCCTACGCCCGCTGTGCCCTGACGAACGGTCTGCTACTGGAGCAGCGTAAGCTCAGCAAAATGGTTGAGGCGAACCTGCCCGCCGGCGTTGTGTCCGTGGCGGTTGCGGAGAAGATTGAGCAGTACGGCGGCAAGCTGGAAGCCATTGTTGAGGATGCTTCCCTGGACTCCATCTGGCTGGGTTTGCGTGTTGAAGAGGGCGGGCAGAACGAATCTGCCCCCGCCGACTCTTCGGATGCAGGCATGCGCTTTGAGGTGCAGAGCGTGCGGGCGCGCACCTCTACCGATTCGTCGAATGCGCAGTTGGCGGCGTTCATTACGCAGACCTTCGGCGCGGTGGAGATGCTGTGCGATTCGCATGCGCGCGGCGTGAACCTCACCCGTGAGGGGGACACCGCGGTCCGCACCGGCGATATGGGTTCGCTGGAGCTTCCGTTGCAGGCGCATACGCACCTGTCGTGGGCGTTTAGCGATGCCGGCGAGTACGCCATTGAGCTGAGTGCCACCGCAGTCAATGCGCCGGAGTCGGTGCGTTCCTCGCGCGGCACCCTGTACTGCGCGGTCGGTCGTGACCCGCAACAGCTGGTGGACCGTCTGGCGAAGGAACAGAACGTTTCCGCCTCAGACATCAAGGTTCTTTCTGCAGGTCACGCCGATATTACGGCACGCACCGGTGACGGCAGGCTCGTGCTTCGCGCGGATTCCTCCCAGGGCGCCGTAGAGTACGAACTGAACCGTACCGTGGTCGCGGTCCCCTCCCGCACCCTGCAGGAGGTGCCCGCCGGCGGTAGCTACCGTTTCCTGCGCTCGGGTGCTTCGGAGCACCGCGGTCAGGTGTACCTGCTCGCGCAGGCCGTTCTGGGCAAGCACGTGCACGGCGAAATCGACCCGCACATTTGGCATTCGGTACCGAATGCGAAGGCGAGCGTGCAGGTCATTCGTGACGCGCTCACCTCCGCCGATCCGGCGGGTGCGAGCGAGTACGCGACCCGCACCGAGCAGGTGATGAAGGAGCTTGACGCCCTGGACGCTCAGCTGCGTCAGGTGTACGGTGCCCTGCCGGAGGCGGCACGCAACCTGGTCACCACGCACGACGGCTACCGCTACCTGGCGAGCACCTACGGGTTGCACATTGCCGGTTTTGTGAGTGCTAGCGCGAGCGGCGAGCCGAGTATTCAGCAGCGTCAGCGTCTGCGCCGCACGGTCGAGGATCTGAAGGTTCCGGCGATTTATCTGGATAAGTCCACGGCGATGCGTTCACCGGTTCTCACGGAGTTGGCTCGGGAGGCGCAGGTGCGTACCGGGGTGCTCTATTCGGACACCCTGGATGCGCAGGCTCCTCACTACGCGCAGATGATGTTGGCGAATGCTCACACGATTGCGCTGTGCTCTGGGAACGGCTCCGGCAGCGACTCTTCGGGCGCTAGCTGCTCCGATACTAACTCCTCGTAACCCGGTTTTTAAGCTACCCACAAGCT
Organism: Rothia sp. HMSC069D01; assembly: GCF_001810135.1. Classification (NCBI taxonomy): domain Bacteria; kingdom Bacillati; phylum Actinomycetota; class Actinomycetes; order Micrococcales; family Micrococcaceae; genus Rothia; species Rothia sp. HMSC069D01. The sequence continues at coordinate 34,038 of NZ_KV800088.1, read as the reverse complement.
CATATAGCCGTATCAGCATATAGATAATCTTTCACACACCACCTAGGTCATGATTCAAGGAAGTCCTCATGATGAACTCAACCACCACCTCCCGCTCCTCACGTAGCCGCGCCCTGCCCGCCCTGGCTCTGGGCGCCAGCCTCATGCTCGCACCCCTGGGCGTGGCACACGCGGAGACCACCCCGGCAACCGCTGAGGCAACCACCGAGAGCGCCTCGGCTCAGCCGAGCGACAGCAACCTCAGCCGCGGCGAGCGCGCCCTCACCCAGACCCTGTCTGCGGAGCAACCGGTCGCATCCGGCCGCACCGAAATTTCTGCCGGTCACGTGGATATGGGTCCTCGTTTCAACAACGGCAAGTTTGAGCTCATGCTCCACGACGACCACGGCGAAACCCCCGTCTGGCGCAGCCTGGACGAGGTCATCTACCGCGGTAGCGACCAGGCGATCCTTGAGGTGCCGAACGACCCGCGCTATTCCTTCGTGGGTGCGCCCGCCGGCTCTAAGGTGTACGTCATTCCGCAGACCGAAACTAAGGGCGTGATCTGGCCGGGTTGGAACACTCAGGATCCGCAGCTGGTGTCCAAGCTGAACCGCGGCGTGAACCTGACCCTGGAGCAGGTGAGCGGCCCCGGCACGTTCAGCCTGTACCTGGAGAACGGCAACTTCTCGGCGCCGCAGGTGCTGTGGTCCTCGACCAAGAGTGAGCCGCAGAAGCTGTGGGTTGAGAAGAACACTCACACCCACGCGAACTGGGTGTTCACCGCCCCGGGCGAGTACCTGCTGAAGGTCACCGCGAGCGCTGAGCTGTCTGACGGTTCGACCGTGTCTGATACTCGCTACCTGAAGTTTGCGGTGGGTGATTCTGCGAGCGCTGATGCCCTGTACGCGATGGAGGCGCAGGCGCGCGGTTCCTCGGGCTCGGCTTCTTCTGCTTCCTCCGATGCTTCGTCTACCTCTGCTTCTCAGGCGTCCGGTTCTTCTTCTGCCGCCGCAGCGAGTGACCAGAGCGGTTACAAGGCAGAGTTCACTATCCCCTGGGGTGCTATTGCCGCAGGCGTGGCAGCTGTGATTGCCGTGGGCGCGTTCCTTTCGTTCCGTCGCCGTTCCTCCGCGCAGCGTGAGGCGCTGGATGAAGTGCGCGGTGACCGTTCGTGAGCGCGTCGGTAACAGCGGGTACTGAACCCGTCCTAGAGATTTCAAACCTGTACGCCGGCTACGCGCGCCGTTCCATCCTCAAGGATCTGTCCCTGACCCTGGAGCGCGGCGAGTTTGCGGGTCTGATTGGTGCCAATGGTGCCGGTAAGACCACGCTGCTGCGCACCATTTTGGGTCTGATTCGCCCGGCGTCCGGTCAGGTTCGGGTGCTGGGTGAATCGCCGCGTGTGGCGCGTGCGCATATTGGTTATGTGCCGCAGAAGCACCAGTTCCAGTGGGATTTTCCGCTGACCGTTAAGGACACGGTGATGACCGGTCGCGTGCGTGAGATTGGGTTCTTCCGCCGCCCGGCGAAGAAGGATTGGGTTCAGGTTTTTTCGGCGATGGAACGCACCGATGTTCTGCACCTGCAGGATGCTTCCATCGCGGAGCTTTCCGGTGGTCAGCGTCAGAGGGTTCTTTTGGCGCGCGCTTTGGCGGCGAACCCCTCCCTGCTGCTGCTGGATGAGCCGTTTACGGGCGTGGATGCGCCGACTCAGACCACTCTGACTCGCCTGTACCGTGAATTGGCGGGTGAGGGCATCACGATTCTGATGTCTACGCACGACATGCTGGCGGCGCGTGAGTCCTGCTCGCGTCTGTGCGGTGTGCGCGGCAATATTCACCTGGATGGTCCGGCGGACTCCTTTAGCCTGGAGCAGCTGCATACGTGGTTGCACGGTCACGATATTGAGGAGGCGCAGGGTCACGCCCGCACGGGCTTCACCTGTGCCGGTGGTGCGTTGGATGAGTACGGCCACGAGCTACCCGATTCCTGCACTTCTGATCTTTCTCTCTCCCCCGCCCACGCTGATTCTGCTTCTACCGGGGGTGCCCGTTGATTACTCCTATCGATTTTCTTGCCGACCTGTTCAACCCGTCCCTGGCGTTCCTTCCGCGCGCCCTGGCGGCTGTACTGCTCGCGTCGGTGGTCACCGGCGTGGTGGGCTGTCACGTGCTGATGCGCGGCATGGTCTTCATTGGCGATGCGGTGGCGCACTCGGTGTTCCCGGGCCTGGCGGTGGCGTTCGTGTTGGGCGGCAACCTGATGGTGGGCGGCCTGACCGCGGGCGTGGTGACGGCTATTCTGGTGGCTATTTTTAGCCAGAATCAGCGGCTGCGCGAGGATTCGGTCATTGGTATTTTCTTTGCCGCATCTTTTGCGTTGGGTATTGTGATTATTTCCTTGGCGCCGGGCTATTCGGGGTCGGTGCAGGATTTCTTGTTCGGCTCGATTGTGGGTGTCTCGAATGAGGACATTACCAACGCCGCGATCATGGGTGCCGTGATCCTGCTGGTGTTGTGGCTGTTCCACCGGCAGATTGTGACGGTCAGCCTGGACCGTGAGAGTGCCCGCGCGATGGGTCTGCCGGTGCTTGCCCTGGATATTGTGCTGTACGTTCTGGTGACCATTTCTGTGGTGCTGGGTCTGCAGACGCTCGGTAATGTGCTGGTGCTGGCGCTTCTGGTGATTCCGGCGTCGGCAGCCCGCCTGGCGTGCCGCCGACTGGGGTCGATGATGGTGTTCTCGCCAGTGTTTGGCGGTATCTGCTCGATTGTTGGCCTGTACCTGTCGTGGGCGTTTAACCTGCCGACCGGTGGCACGATTGTGCTGTCGATGGTGGCGGCTTTCGTGCTGGTCTGGGCTGTGACGGCGGTTCGTTCGCGAGCGCGTGCCCAGCTGAAGAATTAAACTCAGCTCAACCTCGACTCAATCCAACTTTCCTCGATTAAACGCACGAGGCGTATCCCCGTTTGGGGGGTGCGCCTCGTGCGTTTTTTACAGGTCTTAAATACCCAAAGTGAATCATGTTTATGTTTAAAGAACTAAAAGATACACTCCGCGTAATAAAAGCGCTTAATTCAACACGTCGGGTTTAATGAAAATACAACCTATCAAATATTTCTTATGGGTTGATACATGTAGTGATAAAGCAGTCACTACACCCTCATTAGAGCTTCAAAGAAGGAGTCATCATGAAGGCATATGTATACCACGGCCCCGACCAGAAGGGCGCCTGGGAGGAAGTCCCGAACCCCACCATTCTTGAGCCCACGGACGTTATCGCCCGTGTCGACACCACCACCATTTGCGGTACTGACCTGCACATCCTGAAGGGTGACTGCCCCGAGGTGGACCACGGACGCATCCTCGGCCACGAGGCTGTCGGTACCATTACCGAGGTTGGCTCCGCGGTGACTGACCTGAAGGTCGGCGACCGCATCATCATCCCCGCCGTGACCAGCTGCGGTAAGTGCTCCTACTGTAAGGCGAACCAGCCTTCGCACTGCCAAACCGTTGGTGGTGTCGGCTGGATTTTCGGTTACATGATTGACGGCACCCAAGCAGAGTACGTGCGTGTTCCCTACGCAGAGACCTCGGTCCACCTGGTTCCGGAGGGTCTGACCGATGAGGACGTCCTCTTCCTCACCGACGCTCTGCCCACCGGTTTCGAGATCGGTATTCTGAACGGCAACACCAAGCCCGGTGACACCGTCGCTGTCGTGGGTGCAGGCCCCGTGGGTCTGGGCGCGATTATGACCGCTAACCTCTGCGGTGCTGGCCGCGTCATCACCATCGACTTCGACGACAACCGCATGAACAAGGCGCTGGAGCTGGGCGCAACCGATAAGGTCAACGCGGGCGACCCGGACTTCATCGAGAAGATTAAGGCTCTCTCCCCCGACGGCCTGGGCGTGGATGTGGCAATTGAGGCTGTGGGCGTTCCGCAGACCTTCGAGACCTGCACCAAGATTGTTCGCCCCTATGGCAACATCGCGAACGCCGGCGTGCACGGCAAGCCCGTTGAGCTGCCCCTGAACACCATGTGGATTTCGAACGTTCGCATCAACATGGGTCTGGTCAACTGCAACACCGTCGGTAACCTGCTGAACATGGTCCGCTCCGGCCGCCTGAACGCTAAGGCGATGGCAACCCACCGCTTCACGTTCGACCAGTTCGAGGAAGCCTACGACCTGTTCACCCACGCTGCTGAGCACAACGTGGTGAAGGTTGTTATCTCCCGCGACCCGGAGGTTGCGGCATAGACTGCGGTAGGCTCATATACCGCTCATACTGAAACCCCGAACGTTTGTGAGGGATTTCGGTGGGATGTATTCATGACACTGCGAACATCCCTAGGATTCGCCTCCGGGTGGGAGTGGGTAGGTCCCACCCGGAGCGCGAATCGTCCTCCCCTACCCCGAGATGCAGTTATTTTCTGAAGAGACTAGATTGTCTGAAAATTCAAGAGATGCGTCAGCTCGGGGTTTTCTGTTCCCTCAACCCGTTCTTTGGGCAACCCGTTCTTTGGTGGGTTTAGGGGCGGTTCCTCAAGCATGATGCACCCTCCACCGGGCGCTCTGCCGACCCGCTCTTGCGGGTTCTTCTGCCAGGCAACCTCTACTGGTGGAGGGGCGCATCATTTGGCTCTTCTTGGTCGGGCGGTACCTCCGATTCTGCTCCTCCTTGAAGGGAAAGGAAAAGGGTCGCACGCTTACGATTCAATGGCGATTCGTAGGCTGCGACCCTTTTCTCATGCCCGGATTCCGGCACTGCGGGGATTTTCTGTGCTCCGGGGTTTTTCTGTGTTCCGGGCGGCTATTTAGTTTTTAGGCTTCTCACCGTCAGCCTTCTCGCCGATAGCGGCGTTCTGTGTGATGGGGTTGAACACCTCCGTGGGATCATCCTCTCCGAATGCGGCAGATACCCCAGATACGGCAGAGGATTCGGTGGCGTCTCCGGTGACGGGCTCGGTGGGTGCATCAGCCGGATCCTCGGCAGGCGCGCCAACGGGCACCTCCGCAACGATGGGCTCCTCCGAGGCGGGTGCCTCCGGAGCCTTCTGCGCATCCTCCTGCTGATCCTGAGCCGGAGTCTCTACGGGCTGCCCAGAAACACCCTGCTCAGTAGCTACCGGCTCACCGTGCGCAGAATCCTTCTGTGCATCCTTCTGCTCATCCTTGTGCGCGTCCTTATGTTCGAGCGTGTAGATGATGCGAGGTTCCAGACGCTCAAAACCGATCTTGGAACGCACCCAGTTCACCGCCCGGTCAATGCGGTCCTCACCCTCGGTAGTTTCAACAACCCGGTAGTTACGCGGTAGCATCACGCTATCACTGAGCACACGCGGGTACTCGTCAATCTCCTGAATACCCGCCATGTACATATTTTCGCGGAACTGCTGGGCGAACTCCTGCTGACCCAAGAACAGCTGGTCGGCGTAGGTTTTAGCCGACAGGCGCTCGCTGTAGGCATGCTTCGAATCGCGGGTGCCCTTCTTGGAGCCGTAAATATCCCAGAAGTAGAAGTACACGTTGTTCGCGATAATCGCGTAGATAATGCGGTTCTGCAGGTACACGAGGGCACCGACGGCGACCGCACCAACAATCAGGAGCACCACGGCGAGCGGGGAGAGTGCAAAGTCAGACAGATTGCCGCGGTGGTTCGTGAACAGGCCAATCAGGTAGGCGATGGTGACCACGATGATGGGCACGCCGATGAAAATCACGGCCAGCGGAACCCAAATGTACAGCAGAGCACGTAGAATCAGGCGGTAGTAGCTAATCGAGTCGCCAATGGGGATGGGCGTGGGCTTCACGGAGGAGTGCGCACGCTTCATGAGCAGGCTGAACACGCGGTTGCTGTCGATGCCGACTTTACGCAGCTTCGATTCGAGGGAGGCACGTTTGAGGAAGACCCGGTAGTTTTCGAGGACGACGCGCTGGTCGGAGGTGAGCTTTTCGGGGTCGGGTAGGGCGTTGAGGTCCAAGCCGGCTTCGGTGAGGAGTTTGCTCCACAGTTCCAGTCGCGCCAGTTCGGAGGGTTTTGCCGCCGCCTGCGCCTGGTAGTTCTTGTAGGAGATGAAGATGGTGCTGGCACCGATGAGCAGTGTAATGAAGGGTGCAATCCAGTCTTTGAGTCCCATGGTGGCGTTCCTCCTTGATTGTGTGGAGCCGCTGGTTCCTCGGTCTTTTCAGCGCGTCTTTTCAGGATGTCTTTTTGGGGCGTCCTTTGCGGGCGCGAGCCCACTGTGTTTACCGTACCACCGGCACCTGTGCTGAACCTTTAAATGCGCAGGTGGGTGCGTAAAAATAGCCCCGCCTCCCGATGCTGCGGTAGCGTCAGGAGGCGGGGCTTATGTGTTCCGAATTAGTGCGCTCGCTGGGTTAGCGCGCAGAGTTAGTGCGCGGAATTAGTGGTCAGCGGGCTTCATTTCGCGCGGTGCCTTGCGGATCATGAAGTAGCTAATGACGGCCATAACACCCATGAGCACGGCGCTGAATGCGGAGCTCAGCACCACGCCGGAGTCGAAGGCAGCGAATGCGGAGGAGAGCAGCTGGTTCGCCTGCTCGCCACCCACCTGGCTTGCGACCGTCACGGCACCGCCGAGGGTTTCGTGGGCGTGGTCGGCGAGAGTCTCATCCAGGCCGTCGGGTACAACCACATTTGCGCGGTAGACGGCGGTGAGCATGCCACCAATGATGACGGTGCCGAGCACCGTACCTGTCTCGTAGGAGGTCTCCGAGATCGCGGATGCCGCACCAGCCTTACGCGGCGGCACGCTGGAGAGCATCAGGTCGTTCGAAATGGTCTGCGCAATACCGATGCCGGTACCGAGCACAATGAAGATCAGGATAATCACCAAGTCGTTGTGCGCACCCAGGAAGGCGAGCACCGCGAACGCGGCAGCGTGGAGCGCCAGACCGAAAGACACCACCTGCGCCGGGTGGAAGTGCACCGCCACGCGCGCAATCACCAGACCGGCGATAATGATCGCCAGGGTACCGGGAATCAGCAGCATACCGGCGTACATGGGCGGCAGACCGGAGACCAACTGCAGGTGCTGGGAGGCGAAGTAGATGAAGCCAACGTCCACCATCATGGAGATGAGGTTTGCGGTAATCGCGCCGGTGAACACGGTGTTGCGGAAGAGGCGCACATCCAGCATGGGCTGAATATCGTTCTTCTCGCGGTTGAGCTGACGCAGCACGAACAGGACAATGAAGCACAGGCCGGCAAGGATGGTGCTGATAGCCACCGCATCGAACCCGGTTTCGGAGGTGTGAGTCAGACCGAAGGTAATGCCGGTCATGCCGGTCATAATCAGCAGGATGCTCAGCGGATCCACCGGGCTGGGGTTCGGGTCCTTCGACTCGGGAACCATAATCGGGGCGAGAATCAGCAGAGGAATCAGAATCGGCACAGCGAGCAGGAACACCGAACCCCAGTCGAAGTGCTCCAGCAGGAAACCACCCACAATCGGGCCCAGCGCCGCACCCGCCGAGAAGCCCGAAGCCCACACGGCAATAGCGATGCGGCGCTCGGTCGCATCCACAAAGATATTGCGAATAATCGACAGGGTTGCCGGCATGAGCATGGCGCCAAAAATACCGAGCAGGGCGCGGGCAACCACGAGCATCAGCGCGGAGGGCGCGAATGCCGCGAGCGCAGAGATTGCCGCGAAGCCGGTCGAGCCGATGAGCAGCAGCTTGCGGCGACCGATGCGGTCACCGATAGCGCCCATGGGCACGAGCAGGGCGGAGAGCACCAGGGAGTAGGAGTCAACGATCCACAGCTGCTCCGCGGAGGAGGGGCTCAGCGCCTTAGCGATTGCGGGCACCGCGAAGGCAAGCACTGTGTTGTCGATGGAGACCAGGAGCACCGGGAGCATGAGCACACCGAGTGCCGCCCAGCGCTTGGTCTTCTGGTCGGGGGCGTGAATGGGCAGAGCCGTGGTGTGCGGATTGTGATTCGTCATGGGTTGTTTTCGTGCGTCTATAAGGTGTCGGCTGATGCGGCGGACGCGGCGGCATCAGCTCGGCCTGTCTTTTGGGCTAGGTCTTTTAGTGAGGTTTTAGGGGTCCGGACGGGGCCATAAACGAAGATTAACTATACCAACTGGACGGTATAGTTTCAAGCGGTTAGACTGGTACCCATGACCACCCCCAACCACCGCAAACAGCGCGCCAACAACTCCCGCGAACACATCCTCGACACCTACGTCGACCTGCTGATTCGCTCGGGAGAACGCGCCGCAACCCTCAACGCCGTCGCCACCCCCGCCAAGGTTTCCAAGGGCGGGCTACTCTACCACTTCTCATCCAAGAAGGCGCTCCTTGAAGCGCTCGCAGAACGCACCCTCACCCTGGCTGAAGAGGACTTCGCGGCAATGGAGCAGGCACCCGAGGGGGCAAGCGCCTACTACATCAATTCCTCCACGCCGGATAACACCCCGTTCGACCGTGCCCTCATTGCCCTCAGCCGCCTGGCGCAGAACAATAATGAGCTCGCCCAGCAGACCATGAGCCGCGTGCAGGAGGGATGGCATGCACTCGTCCTCGCTGAGCTGGGTGACGAGCAGATTGCCCGCGCCGTGCTGCTTCTGGGTGATGGCATGTACTACAACGCGGCGTTCGGAGGCGACTCCGCCAGCCCGCAGAGGGCTGCAGCCATCGCGGCAGACCGTGCGGCGCTCGAACGTGCACTGCAGGTACTCAAGGCGGCAGCACGCTAGAACAAGAATCCACTCGATACAGCGGTTAAAGCCACAAGCTAAAACCGCCGCCTCAGACCGTATTCTTTAGCGCCGGCGAGCACCCGGGGCTTAAACTGGAAGGGTACGTATCTACTCTTCAATCAAGGAGTTCCGATGATTTTCATTGCTGTAAAGTTCCCCGTCAAGCCCGAATACGCTGACCAGTGGATTGAGAAGACCCGCGCTTTCACCGAGGCAACCCGCGCCGAGGAAGGCAACAAGTTCTTCGAGTGGTCCCGCAGCGTTGAGGACCCGAACGAGTTCGTTCTGCTCGAGGCTTTCAACGACGACGCAGCTGGCCCGCACGTGAACTCTGACCACTTCCAGCAGGCTATGAAGGACATGCGTCCGCTGCTGACTGCAACCCCGAAGATTATTTCTCGCCTGATCGACGGCGACGACTGGGAAGCAATGGGCGAGCTGCAGATTGACTAGTCTGCACCCCTGATATGCACCTAAAACTGCATAGTTAGACGTTGCATAAGTAGACGCTGGAGCGCCTCTCCTCTCTGTCCTATTGGACAGGCAGGAGAGGCGCTTTGGTGTGTCCGGTACCTGAACTTTTCCCCTTGACACGACGCGGATGGTACCGGTTTTCGACTCAGCGGGTGCCTTGCGTGCATTTTTACCCTATTAACCCCTTAAAATGGGTAGAGTATGCACACCTATCGATACCCATTCGCACAGGAGGTCTGAATGAGCATCGCATCCCAGCCTCTTCCCGGCGCAGTCGCCGTCGAAGAGCACAACGACGTGGACCACACCTCTGTATCCCTCGCCGTCTCGACCGTTATTCTGGCACTGCGCCCCAAGGAAAACGAAACCCACCCGACCCTGTGGCTGCCGCTGGTTCGCCGCCTCCGCGAGCCTTATAAGGGCCAGTGGGCGCTTCCTGGCGGTCCGCTCAACCCGAATCTTTCCCTCGAAGAGGCAGCCGCTTCGACCCTGAAGCGCGCAACCAACCTGCAGCCCGGCTACCTGGAGCAGCTCTACGCATTCGGCGACGTTCTGCGCACCCCCGAGGCGCGCGCCGCCCGCGTTGTGGGCGAGCCCGAACCGGCACCCGGTACTGATCATGAGCGCGTGGTTTCCGTGGTGTACTGGGCGTCGATTCCCGCCACCGAGGTCGCGAACACTCGCGTGCACGAGAACATCCGCTGGTTCCCGGTGGATGAACTGCCCGAGCTCGCCTTCGACCACAACGAAATCATTGAGTACGCACTCTACCGCCTGCAGAACAAGGTCGAGTACTCGCGTATTGCACACTCTTTCTTGGGTGAGGAGTTCACCCTGGCGCAGCTGCGTGAGGTGTACGAGGCGATTCTGGGTCGCACCCTGGATCCGGCGAACTTCCGCCGCCAGATTGCGGCGTCGAAGTCGATTATTGACACCGGCCGCCGCGTGGAGGGCACCCGTCACCGCCCGCCGCGCCTGTACCGTTACAACGACGCTCAGGCGTACGCGGATGCGGGCCCGCTGGGTATGTACCGCGAGCGCCACGAGGCGTAATAGCGTTTCGCGTGTTGTACGCGCGCAGATTTAATGCCTAAGATCTAATGCCTAAAAGGAGGGGCGGCACCGTGCGGTGTCGCCCCTCTTTTTGCGTTCTCTAGGGGGTATCGGCACTTGTCAGGCGGTTTTACGGGAGGGTGTTTGACTCAGCACCCACACAGTTTCTATGCTTAAGCCATCAGCTCTCTATCCGCGCTACCCCACCGTGTGGGGGTAGCCTAAGGGACTGAACATATCGATTGACCGAAGCCACCCAAGGCACGACCGGGGTGGTATTCGGAATCTAGGAGGCATCAAAGAAATGACCCACCGAGCATAAGCCCGGACCTCACAGAATTTTTTTCGCGCGCTCACGCAGCAGCTTTATAGGCACAGCCGTATAGTCGCTTTATCCTGCGTATTTCTGTCAGCGCGCATACACCCGGGCACAGGTATATCCACCGTTACGCTCGGGTTTTTTCGCGCCCTTTTTCGGGGCGAGCCTCTTACCGCCGCGCACTCAGCGCAGGTAGCAAAACCGCCGACACACTGCCACAACGCACCACCGCCGGAGCTTGAGGGCACCCGAGCATCCATGACTCGCGTCTATGATTCAAGGAGCTCGTATGACACACGCACTTCAGCCGCAGGCGACCTTTCCCCGTTCCGCTTCTTCCCGCGATGCCCGTTCACACGCCCATGCGGCGGCGCACGTTAGCATCGCCCACCTACACTTTGCGCACCCGAGCCAGCCTCCGCTTTTTGCGGACCTTTCAGCGGTGTTTTCGGCACCTCTGACCGGGCTCATCGGTGACAATGGTTGCGGAAAAACAACCCTCATGAGATTGATTTTGGGTGATTTGACCCCGGATTCCGGTTCTTTGGCGGCACCGGAACACATGGCGTATCTACCTCAGGATATGGGTCTGGATCGGGAGCAGACCCTAGCCGAGCTCTGCGGAATCTCCGAGATTCTGCGGGCACTGCAAGCAGTGGAATCCGGCGAATACTCCCCCGAACTCTACGAAACCATCGGGGATAACTGGGACGTTGAGGAGCGAACCCTGGCGGCTCTTGCGACCTACGGCTTCACCCCGGCGGCGCTGATTGATCGCGACAACCCGCAGGCGGTTCGCGCACTCTTTGCTCGCAGTATGCGCAGCTTCTCCGGTGGTGAGGCGGTCATTGCCGCGCTTGCCTCACTCATGGTTTCCGATCCCGAGTTCATTCTGCTCGATGAGCCGACGAACAACCTTGACTCCGCGGCGAAAGCCCAGCTCTTCACGGCACTGGAGGCGCTGCCCTGCCCGGCGCTCATTATCAGCCACGACCGCGATCTACTGGAGCGCGTAAACGTGATTGCCGAGCTTCACGCCGACCGCCAGGGGGTGGCGCATCTGCGCCTTTTCGAGGGTAACTACAGCACCTACCGGCAGGCGCTGGACACCGAGCAGCAGGCGGCTCAGCGTCGCGTCACCGAGGCGAAGAACCGGGTGCGTTCTGCGCACCGTGAGTGGGTGCATGCGCAGGAGATTATCTCGAAGAACATGGCGCAGGTGTGGAAAGATGACCAGCCGGATACGATTCTTGCCCTCGCCAAGGACGCCTCACGGCAGGCGGCGGTGAAGCTTCGCGGTCTGCGCATCGGCAAGCAGGAGCAGGCTCAGGAGGCGTATCAGAAGGCTCAGGAGCAGGTGCGGGCACAGGAGAAAATCTATGCAGAGCTGAGCCAGCAGCCCCTGCCCGCGGGACGTAAGGTGCTGGAGCTGAGCAGGGTTGATAGCCACCCAGTTTCACGTGAAACATTTGCCGTTCAGCAACCCACCAAGGTTGATTCTCTGCATTTTTCGCCCGCAGAGGCTGATAGCGAGAGCCAACAGGGAACCCCAGCAGAGCACCCCGAGCACCTGATTCTCAGCGGCCCCGAGCACCTGCGCATCACCGGTGCAAACGGTAGTGGCAAAACCACCCTCCTTGAGGCAATTGCCCACGCCGGCGAGGCGGACTACCTCTCCCCCGTACAGCCCGCCTATCGCGTCGACTATTGCATCGAGGGGGCGTATATTCCGCAGCGCATTAGCTTGGATCCACAGCTGACTCTCCTGCAGAGCGTGCAGCGGGCAAACCCCGGGGTGAGCGAACAGCACCTTCGTGATCAGCTGGCGCGGTTACTTTTCCGTCGCGAGAGCGTGCACCATAAGACCGGTGAGCTCTCCGGCGGTGAGCGTTTCCGCGCAGCGGTGGCGCAGGTGCTTCTGGCTGATCCGGTACCGCAGCTACTCATGCTGGATGAGCCGACGAACAACCTCGATATTTCTTCGGTGGATTGGTTGGTGCAGGCACTCGAAGCCTACACCGGTGCGCTCATCGTGGTGAGCCATGATGAGGATTTCTGCCGCCGCATCCGCATTGACCGCACGCTCGCGCTCTAGTCCGGTCAGCGCCGCGGGTCGGCAACCCGGGGCTTAACGAACGGGTGCCCGGCACCTCCGAATATGGAGGCGCCGGGCACCCGTTTCAGTTATCTCACCGCGGTCACTTCACCGCGCTGACGAAAACCTAGATTAGAGGACCAGGCCCTTGGTCTGGGACACTGCGCGCTCGAAGCGAGCCTGAACGTCAGCCCAGTTCACAATGTTCCAGAATGCCTTGACGTAGTCGCCCTTAACGTTCTGGTAGTCCAGGTAGAATGCGTGCTCCCACATGTCCAGCTGCAGAACGGGGATCAGTGCAACGGAGATGTTGCCCTGCTGATCGTAAAGCTGCTCGATGATGAGGCGCTTGCCAACGGTGTCCCACGCGAGGATTGCCCAGCCGGAGCCCTGAATGGTCAGTGCAACGTTGGTGAAGTGCTCGCGGAACTTGTCGAAGGAGCCGAAGAACTCGTCAATTGCTGCTGCCAGCTCGCCGGTGGGCTTGTCGCCGCCCTCGGGGGACAGGTTGTTCCAGAAAATCGAGTGGTTGGTGTGGCCACCCAGGTTGAACGCCAGGTCCTTGGAGAGCTTGGAGACGTTGCCGTACGCACCGTTCTCGCGTGCCTCTTCGAGCTGCTCAAGAGCTGCGTTAGCACCTGCAACGTATGCTGCGTGGTGCTTGTCGTGGTGCAGCTCCATGATCTTTGCGGAGATGTGGGGCTCGAGCGCCGCGTAGTCGTAGGGAAGCTCGGGGAGAGTGTACTTTTCAGCCATGATGATGCCTTTCATTAGAAAACTTGGCTCGTATTAAAGATTACCAGCGTAGCGTTTACTTTACCTTTCATGAATTGGGGAGCGTCACATGTGCGCACCAACCCGTGCAGGACTGTGGATTTTAGGCGGAAACTTTTCCCCACACCTGTGGATAACCCTGTATATCAACAGGCTCTTCAGGCTCAGTGGCCTGTTCTGCCTTGAAATAACAGGGTATGCACTCATGTGAATAACAGTGCTGTAAGTTCTCCACACTGTGGATAACTACTGTGGATAACACCCCATTTTGGGGATGCGCAGGGGATAAACTACAGAATTTTTGCCCTCACTCGGGGCGTTTTTCCTTCTACTAGCCAAAATATTGGGCGCCGGCAGGGACGCCGAGCCCCCTTACACGCCGCTTAGCGCCGGAGGCGGTGGATTAAGTGCACAGGGTTATCCACAGGTGTGGAAACTCTGGCGTTCCGCGGATTTAAAGGTGAAAAGGTCTTCTATTTAAGAACTGACCCTCGGTTTTAACGGCTGTGAAAGCCTGTAATTACAAGAATTTTTCTGCAGAGCTCTTAAATTGGGCCCGTGGCGAGCCTCGATTCCGCTCCACCAAATCACACGGGCGTAAGTTCTCCACACTGTGGATAACCCCTGTGGATAACACTCCTGGCACGATACGGCACGACAATACCGCAGGTACGCAGTGTAGCCAGGCGGCGTAGCCACACTTGTATAGCTACATAACAGCACAGGTGTTTGCGCCTCCTCGTATGCTCCTCCCCCGGCTCGTACAGCGCTCTTGCTGATGCCGATATGAGGGTAAAGAAAAAGAGCACCCGACCATTGGATGCTCTTAGAGTGAGTTGATAGAAATTTGAGTTAAAAAGATACGGTACGGAATGCAGCCCAACCACGAACTGCACCCGCACCGCACATCCGTCGGTAGAAATACGAGTTACTCGTACACCGACGACAATCACCGATAAATAGAGAGTCGAACCTATCGAAGCGAGCTTCCGGTCTCGCCTCGGAGGCTTCCTTCGACCCCGTTATGTAATTAGTGTACACGGTTTCATTACGGTTGCAAAGCCAAAACCGAGATTTTTTTAAAATTTTTGTTACCGTTTCGTTATTTTTCGACCTCGGAACACTCTTTGCCGGCCCGAGAATTTTCTTCCACCACCCAAAAAACCCTGATATTCCGCGGAAGTTGGCATTATGCACGGAGGTGCTTCTTGGTATGGTCTCGTCTATACTTGTACCAGAAATCTTTTTAAATATGTCGCATATCACTTGCTTACCCTGGGTATTTGCAGTCACCGCGTGCAAAAAGATACCCCTAGCACCCCTCAAAAAATTAGCACCAAAGTGTCAACCATTACTTGACCGTACCAATTTTGAGTCACCTAGTCAGACCTTTCGCTACAATGGGTGCCAACACGCCACTTCTCTCTTTATTTAAGAGAGCTCCATATCCGATAAAAGAGGAACCAATCTCGTGTCCATACCAACCACGTCTGCGCAGCAGCCGGAGAATGCCTCGCACAGCGAATCCACCCAGTGGCTCTCCCCGCAAGAGCGAGAAGGCTGGCTCTTTATCAGCTCCATCATCTTCAGCCTCACCCGCAAGCTAGAGAATCAGCTACAAACCGAGGCTGGCATCAGCTTCGTTGAATACATGGTGCTTGCAATGCTTTCCGAGTCCAAGGATCATTCCCTGACCATGACCGAGCTGGCAATCACTACGAACACTCTTCCCGCACGCCTCTCACGAGTCGTAGCGCGTTTGGAGAAGGATGGATACGTCCGCCGTTCCCTCAGTGCTGAAGACCGCCGTGTGAGCATCTGCCACCTGCTCCCCGCAGGCGAGCAGAAGATCCAGGAAGTCGCACCCAGCCATGTTGGCGAAGTACGCCGCCAAATTTTCGATCACCTCACCCCCGAGCAGGTTGAGCAGCTTGCCGAGATTGGTAAGGCTGTTCTGGGTGATACTCCTTCAAATGTCATCTCGATTGATGCGCTAAAGCGCGGAGAATACCCCGCACAATAACCTCCTCCACCCCACAGAGGGATGAGAGTTGAGAGAACCAGAGATAAGGCACATTCCCCACCGGGAACGTGCCTTATCTCTTTAAAGGTGCGCGCAGAACAACCTTTACGGAGGCGGTTGGGGGCGCATCGGGGTTCTGGCCACACCAGTTTCGCCGCATTTTCGAGAGATTTTTAAGATTTTTTTTGCGCCCTCTAGCCCCGTGCGCGGGCACCCAACATGGTGTCTCTATGTTTACCTTGAACCGTAGGGTTTGTGGTTTTTAAACCCGCTGTCTATCCCCGTTAAACCGCGAAATCTCAAGGAAACACACCCAATACCACTCAATCCAAAGAGAGTATTCAGGGCATCCACACTAAGGGTTATGGCGACAATATGTCAGGGGTACCTCATCTACCCCACCGATTAGCCTTTTCTCTCTGTACACGCCCCAGAGCACCCCGTACGATAAATATCAACAGGTTGCACCGCGCCATCCGGCGCCCAAGAGCAATCACCATATAAGGAGAAACCATATGTCTAAGTCTTTCTACGACCTTCTGAACGAGCAGATCGGCCACGAGTTCGCTGCATCTCACCAGTACCTGTCCATGGCTATCTGGCTCGACGGTGAGGATCTGCCCCAGCTGGCTAAGTTCTTCTACCGCCAGTCCCTCGAAGAGCGCGAGCACGCACTCATGATGGTTCAGTACAAGCTGGACCGTGGCCACAAGGTTGAGATTCCCTCCGTTCCCGCTGTCAAGAACGACTTCGAGAACGTTCAGGAAATCGTCGACATGTCCCTGGCACAGGAGAAGGTCGTCACCGGTCAGATCGAGGCACTGTTCTCCGCAGCACGCGCTGAGAACTACGCACTGGGCGAGCAGTTCATCCTCTGGTTCCTGAAGGAGCAGGTCGAGGAAGTCGCCACCATGGAAACCCTCGTGACCGTCGTAAAGCGCGCCAACGGCAACCTCTTCGACCTGGAGAACTACGTTGCACGCGAGCTGGCAGACGACCACGGCCAGGAGTCCGGCGCACCCGCAATCGCTGGTTCCTAATCTCTCGTTTGACGGCTAGGCACCTAGTCGACCACGCAGAATATTAAAACGTTCCGCCCTTCCCACGCACCGTGGGGAGGGCGGAACGTTTATGCATATAAACCACGAAAAATCATTGCAGCGCACCGTCCAGGAGCTAAAAGCCGCCAGCGGGTACTCGAATACTCATACAGCGCAGAGTAAACTTAAAAGCCTTAGACGCCGCAGAATACCGCGGCAGAAAGAGGAGAGAATGACTCACACCAACCCAGATACCCTCAGCCGCGGCTCCTATAGCAACTCACGCCGCGTAGCCGATATTCTGCGTGCAGAAACCGTCGGCGGTACCGTGCTTCTGATCGCAACGGTGCTGGCAGTAGTACTCGCCAACACCCCCGCATCCACCTTCTACTTTGGTCTGCGAGACACCGTTGTTGGCCCGGTCATCCCCGGCTTCAACCACCTGCAGATGAGCATCGGCACCTGGGCAGCAGACGGTCTGCTCGTAGTCTTCTTCTTCCTCACCGGTCTGGAGCTGAAGAAAGAATTCGTGATCGGTGACCTCAAGTCGCCGTCCACCGCTATTGTGCCGATTGCGGCTGCCTTCGGTGGCGTGGCAGTGCCCGCGATTATCTACACGGCGCTGAACTTCACCAGCCCCACCGCTCTGCACGGCTGGGCGATCCCCACCGCAACCGATATCGCGTTCGCGGTGTCTGTTCTCGCCGCCGTGGGTACTTTCCTCCCCTCGGCGATGCGCGTCTTCCTGCTGACCCTGGCTGTGGTCGACGACCTGATCGCAATCTGCATTATCGCAATCTTCTACACCAATAACTTCCATGGCGAGTACCTGCTCTTCGCGCTCATTCCCCTCGCTCTTTTCGCGTTCATTGCCTACCGCGGTGAGACTATGTTGCATCTGAAGCCGCTGGCTGCCTGGCTGCTGCTTCTGCCCCTGGGTATTATCACCTGGGCGCTCTTCCTTGAGTCCGGTATTCACGCGACCATTTCCGGTGTGGTTCTGGGCTTCCTGGTGCCGGTGAAGATGTCCGCTCGCTCTGAGGCGGCGCAGGCTGAGCACGGTCTTGCGGAGGTGCTGGAGCACCGCTTCCGTCCCCTCTCTACCGGCATCTGCGTGCCCATCTTCGCGTTCTTCAGCGCGGGTGTGGCTGTGGGCGGTTTTGAAGGCCTCGGACGCGCCCTCACCGACTCCGTGGCGGTCGGCATTATGGTTGCGCTAGTTGCCGGTAAGACCATCGGTATTTTCGGCACCACCTGGCTCGTGACCCGCTTCAAGAACGCTAACCTCGACCCGGATATCGCCTGGATTGACGTGGTCGGTCTGGCTGCAACCGGTGGTATCGGTTTCACCGTGTCCCTGCTGGTGGCTGAGCTCTCCTTCCCGCACGGTTCCCCGCACACCGAAGACGCAAAGATTGCGATTCTCGTCGGCTCTGTTCTGGCTGCCATTGTGGGTGCGGCTATCCTGTCTCGCCGCAACAAGCACTACCGCGCCCTAGCCGAGAAGGAAACCGTGGATGCTGACGACAATGGCATCCCCGATGTCTTCGAGGGCACCTACCGTGACCCGAAGGCTGAAGCCTAGCCAGATTCTTTAGGTCCAATACCTTCTCTACACCCCGATTCCTCGCTGATCATGATGTCTCACCGCACTACCTCACGTCGCCGTACAGCACGAGCAGGGCAGGCGCCCGCACCTCCTTCAAGGTATGCAGAGATATCAGCACGCGTGGTCATCGGGGTGTATTCTTTTGCCGCGCTTCTGACCACATTTGCGTGGATTATCTCTCCTCTGCGGCGCGGCCGCGGCTTCACCTGGTGGGAAGTTACCGCGGACCTGCTGAATATTCCCTCCACGCATACTCTGCCCAGCGCCATTACGATGATTGTGCTGGTTTCCGGCCTGATTGTGCGCAAGCGCGCTGCCCTCATTGCAGCCATCGTTTTTCAGGTGCTGGGCGCACTGATTGCGACCCATAGCGCTTTCACGCTGGCGTTCCCCGCGGGGATTATGCCGAAGGACCGTATTTTCTCCTCGACGGTCGATACTCTCTCCATCGTGTTTGCGTGTGTGCTGGTGCCGTTCCTTTTCTCGATTCGTTCGGCGTTCCCGGCACGCATTGGTCGCCTCTCGTGGGTGGGTGCGGCATTGACGGCTGTTGGCGGTATCCTGCTGACTACCCTGGTGCTCTGGTACCTCTGCCACATTGGTGTGTGGGAGCCGTTGCGTTTCATCACCCCGTGGGAGCTACTCATGCACGGCATGGGTATTGAGCGTACGCATCCTGGTGTTTGGGCTGCCGATGTGGTGGCTTTCTTAGCGTCGTTTGGTTACGGTGCTTCGCTGGTTGCGGCGCTGTACCTGTTGGCGCGCGGCTACCGTGCCCCGGACGCCTGGACCGGTGAGAAGGAGCTGAAGATTCGCGCTCTGCTGCAGCAGTATGGCGCCAATGATTCACTCTCCTATTTTGCGACGCGCCGCGATAAGCAGGTGATTTTCTCTCCGGATCAGAGGGCGGCGATTACGTACCGTTCGGTGGGTTCGGTGTGCTTGGCGTCGAGTGACCCGGTGGGTGACCCCGATTCGTGGGATGCCGCCATTGAGCAGTGGATGCTGCAGGCGCGTAGCTATGGTTGGGTTCCTGCGGCGCTGAGCGTGAGTGAGGCGGGTGCGCGCGCCTATAACCGTGCGGGCCTGTCGATTATTCAGATGGGTGAGGAGGCGGTCCTTGAGGCGGACCGTTTCACGCTCAATGACACGTCGATGCTACCGGTGCGTCAGGCGGTTCAGCGTGTGCGTCGCGGCGGGTACACGGCGCAGATGCGTCGCTTTGCGGAGCTGGACGAGCAGCAGCGTCAGCAGGTTGCGGAGAATATTTCGGCGTGGCGTCATGGGCGTGTGGAGCGTGGCTTCTCGATGGCTCTGAATCGTGTGAATGATCCGGCGGATTCTTCGTCTGTTCTGGTGTCAGCTCATGATGAGGCTGGTCAGATGGTGGCTCTGCTGTCGTTCGTCCCGTGGGGTCCTACGGGGCTGTCTTTGGATGTTATGCGTCGCTCCCCTGAGGCACCTAATGGTGTGGTGGAGTTTATGGTGGCGTCGCTGATGGAGCAGGCGGCGTCTTTGGGTGTGCGTCGGGTGTCGCTGAATTTTGCGATGTTTGGCCATATTTTTGAGGCTGCTGATCAGGTGGGTGCGTCGGCGTGGAACCGTTTTGCTTCCCGCTCTTTGGGTGTGCTGGATCGTTTTCTGCAGTTGCGCCGCCTGTATCGTTTCAATCTAAAGTTTGCCCCGCTGTGGGTTCCTCGTTTTTTGGCGACGGAGCCGACGTTGGCGATGGCGAATGTTGTGGTTGCGTCGGGTATGGCGGAGGGCTTTTTGCCGAATCTGTCGGCGCGCCGTTTGCAGGATCAGGAGCAGGTTCTTTCTACAGATGAGCTGGAGGCTCTTCGCCAGATGCAGCTCGCTTCTGTGGAAGAGCTTCCTGAGGTGTCGCGTAGCGATCAGACTCAGCACCGTCTGCGCCATCTGGAGGCGCTGCGTGCGGCGGGCATGGATCCGTATCCGCTGGGTGGTGAGATACGCAGTAATGGTGCGCCTATTCTGGGCGTGAAGGATGCCCTGCGTATATTCTCTTCTGAAAATATTCCAAATTCAGAATTCATGGTTTCGGGGCGTATTCGCGCGCTTCGCAACCACGGTGGAGTCCTCTTTGCGACCCTGATTGAGGGTGGCGAAACTCTTCAGGTCGTCATGGAACGCAGCCTGGTGGGCGAGCGCCCGTTGAGCCTCGCCTCCCGCAACCTGGATACCGGCGACATCATCATCGTGCAGGGCACTTACGGGGTGAGCCGTAACGGCACTCCATCGCTGATTGCCGCCTCCTGGTACATGGCGTCGAAGAGCCTGCACCCCATCCCCTTCGACTCCTTTACTGACCCGGAGGCGCGCCTGCGTCGCCGTTCCACAGACCTGTTGGTGCATCCGGACCAGATGCAGAATCTGCGCCTGCGTACCGCGGTGATTAAGGCACTGCGTGCCCGCCTGGATGCGGAGGGCTTCCTTGAGGTGGAGACCCCGATTCTGCATACGGTGCACGGTGGCGCGAGCGCGCACCCGTTCCGCACGTATATCAATGCGTACGGTGAGGATCTGACGCTGCGTATTGCGCCGGAGCTGTACCTGAAGCGCCTGGTGGTGGGCGGTAGCGGTCCGGTGTATGAGCTGGGTCGTGATTTCCGCAATGAGGGTGCTGATGCGACCCATAATCCGGAGTTTACGGTGCTTGAGGCGTATCGTCCGTATGCGGATTATGTGCAGATGCGTGAGTTGACGGAGCGTCTGATTAAGGATGCCGCTCAGGCGGTGTTTGGTTCGGTGTCTTTGCCGCTGGGTCGTAAGGCTTCGAGCGAGCGCGTGGTGCGTGATGTGTCGGGTCCGTGGCGTGTGGTGTCGGTGTGTGATGCTCTGTCGGAGGCGCTGGGTCGCCGAGTGGATGTGCAGACGGATTTTGAGGAGTTGCTGGCTTTGGCGCAGCAGCACGGTGTGCGTGTTCACGAGGGTATGGGTCCGGGTGCCATCGTTGAGGAACTGTATGGTGAGCTGGTTGAGGTGCATACGGTGGAGCCGACGTTCTATACGGATTTCCCGGCGGAGACGAGTCCGCTTGCGGCGCCGCATCGTAGTGTTCCGGGTTTGGCGGAGCGTTGGGATTTGGTGATTAACGGCATGGAGATGGGCTGTGCCTACTCGGAGCTGGCGGATCCGCTGGTGCAGCGTGAGCGCCTGACGGAGCAGTCGTTGAAGGCGGCTTCGGGTGACCTGGAGGCGATGGAGGTGGATGAGGATTTCCTTTACGCCTTGGAGACGGGTATGCCGCCGACGGGTGGTTTGGGTCTGGGTGTGGACCGTTTGGTGATGCTGTTGGCTCAGACGCAGATTCGTGGGGTGTTGTCGTTCCCGTTTGTGAAGCCTGAGCGTTCGTAGCCCGACTGATACCCACGCTTCTCCGCTAAGCCCGGTGCGAGGTTTTGTACCTTGTGCCGGGCTTGTTGTGCCCGCCCTGCCGGTGCCGTCAACACCTCCACGGAGTCTATATTTACTCTGTCCATATATTAAGTATTCGTTACATTTTGCATTTGACCCCTTTTTTAAGTTGCTCCGTGAGGGTTGCGCACCCCACAATGAGGTGACTAATCATACGGAGTGTATCTGTCTCCGTTACGCGGCTTTGAGTCCGCGCCACCCAGCAATGTAGCCCACACGTTGTCCGTCTTTCGGATTTGAGCGTGCGGGCTTTTTGCTTTCAAGATTGGAGTGCCGAGTGGATTTTCTTCTGAATATCATCGGGGACATTAATACGCAGACTGCGGAACTGACTTCCTCCGTGGATGCCGTGCAGAACTGGATGTGGAGTAATTTCCTCTACTACGCTCTGATTGCGGCTGGTCTGTACATTACGATCCGCACTCGCGGTGTGCAGTGGCGTTCCATTAAGGAAATGATCCGCGTCCTGGGTGACCCGGTTGCTCGTGAGGCTGACGGTAAGAAGAGCATTTCTTCGTTCCGTGCGTTTACTGTTTCGGCGGCTTCTCGTGTGGGTACCGGTACTGTTGCGGGTGTTGCTTTGGCTATTGCTATGGGCGGCCCGGGTGCTGTGTTCTGGATGTGGGTTATTGCTGCTGTTGGTGCGGCTTCTGCTTTTGCGGAGTCCCTTCTGGGTCAGCTGTATAAGGAGCGCGGTAAGGATTCCTATATTGGTGGTCCGGCGTACTACATGAAGCGCGGTCTGAATGCTCCGTGGATGGGTTACATCTTTGTGGCGTTCATTGTGGTCACTTATGCGTTCGTGTTTGTGGCGGTTCAGACGAATGCTGTGGTGGATGCTGCGGCGAACTCGTTCAGCATTGATGTTTCGGGTACTAACTCGATGGGCTTCCGCATCACTATTGGTCTGATTATGGTGGCGCTGACTGCGGCTATTATTTTCGGTGGTATTCGCGCGATTTCTTCGGTGACTGAGTGGCTGGTGCCGATTATGGCGGTACTGTATCTGCTGCTGGGTCTGCTGGTTGTTCTGCTGAACATTGGCAAGGTTCCGGAGATGCTGCTGATGATTTTCCAGGGTGCTTTTGGCATCAAGGAGTTCGTGACCGGTGGCGCGATGGGCGCCGTGATTTGGGGTATGAAGCGTGGCCTGCTGACTAACGAGGCGGGTATGGGTACTGCTCCGAACGCTGGCGCGACCGCTACTATTTCTCACCCGGCTAAGCAGGGTTACGTGCAGACTCTGGGTGTTTACTTTGACACCATGATGGCGTGTACTGTGACTGCGTTTATTGTTCTGCTGTCGAACCCGACCTATGGTGATCGTTCTCGTGGTGCGTCGCTGACTCAGTCGGCGCTGGCTATGCAGCTGGGCGATTGGGCGGTTCACTTCTTGACCATCGCTATTTTCATGTTTGCGTTCTCGACCGTGATTGGTAACTACTACTACGGCGAGTCGAACATGCGTTTCGTGACTGAGCGTAAGCTGCCGATGACTATTTTCCGGGTGCTGGTTCTGGCGTTCGTGTTCTTCGGCGCGATTTCTTCGCTGGATCTGGTGTGGACTACCGCGGATATGCTGAATGCCGGCATGGTGATTGTGAACTTGACGGCTGTGCTGCTGCTGACCCCGAAGGTGGTTGCGGTCTTGAAGAATTACGAGGCTCAGCGTAAGGCTGGTTTGGAGCCGATTTTCAAGGCTTCGGATATGCCGGAGATTAAGAATCTGGCGGCGTGGGATGGCACCGATGCGGTGACTACCCGTGAGTTCTGGGCTGAGTATGATGCGAAGGTTGCTGAGCGTCGTGCCGCTAAGAAGGCTAAGAAGGCTAGCCGCTAGTTTGTGAGCTACACGCAGGTTTCTGCGTAAGGCTTTGCGGAGGGTCCGTCCTGCTGTGTGCGGGGCGGACCCTTTTACACGCCCGAGGGGCGTGCGGATGGCGTGCCTGCCAGCGCACGTTCTGGGTGCGTCCTAATGCATATCCCGGGGCGTGTCCGGGGTCTGTATCCTTAGGGAGGATATTAGGAGGGTTTATGGATTGGCGTGCCGTACTGGAGCTGGTGGTCACGGTTGTTTTTCTGGCGGGTATTGCGTTGGCGCTGCTGTGCCTGGTGACGATTCATCGGAACCCGCATTTTTCGGAGGTGCAGAAGTTGAAGTGGCTTCTGCTGGTGTTGTGCCTGCCGTATGTGGGTCCGGTGACGTGGCTGTTGCGTGCGCGTCTGGAACGTATTGACCGGGAGCGTACTGAGCAGGAACGCGGAGCGCAGGCTTCTGCGGCTGTTTCCGAGGTGACTGCTTCCGATACGGCGGCTTCTGAGGAGGACGGCTGGTAACGCCTCGGAGGCTCTTTCTGACACCCCCACCAATAATAAGTAACGAAGGTCACACTCTCTCAATTGGACAGCACCGCATGCGGTCCGTATAGTTTTATGTGTTGCCTGCGGTGATACACCGTAAGACACATGCGCGAGTGGCGGAATAGGCAGACGCGCACGGTTCAGGTCCGTGTGCCCGTGAGGGCGTGGGGGTTCAACTCCCCCCTCGCGCACCAACGATCCCCGGTTCGAAAGAACCGGGGATTTTTTCATATCCATAACCAATCCCCCGCTAAATGACGGGGTTCCAGAGCGATGGCGAGTGCATCACCTAAAATAGAATCGGGTGTGTTCATTCACAGGACACACAGCTAACGCACAGACACGCTCGTTAAACTGAGCCTTTCGGATAAAGACCGTTTGCGCGGTCTGTTGCTCGGAATGGTCGTTGAGAAGGAGGCGGCATGAAGTTTTTCGACAAGCTGGGCAAGCTGGAGCAAGGCATCGGTCGCACTGTCGGCCTTTCCAAGGGCTTCGGCACCTTTGCGAAGGCGGATGTCGCTAACCGCGTCCGCATCATGATGGATGACGAGTCCTATGTGGACGGCAGTGGCCGCACTATGGCTCCTAATGTCTATACTCTCCGTTTCGCACCGGTTGATTTCCCTCGCGTACGCGAGTGGGGCAACCCGTTCGCTGTTGAGCTGTGCGATTTGGCGATTTCGCACGCCCGCGCGCAGGGTTACACCCTGATTGGTGCGGTTCGCGTGACCTTCAACGTTCTTGATTCTCTCTCTGAGGGCGAGTTTGAGGTTGTTGCGACCTTCGAGCCGTTCTCTGTGCCGGAGGCTCCGGCGTCCCCGTCTTTGCGTGGTGCTACTAACTATGCGCCGGTGCGTCCGCCGCGCGAGTCTTCTTTGCCGACCCGCATTACGAAGCCGGCTGCTCAGCCGGCCCAGCCCGCACACCCTGCACAGCCCGCGCAGCCTGCACAGCCGCAGGCTCCTGTGGGTCGCCCGAGCATGCCTGTAGCACCCCCGGCAACGGCAGCTCCCCGTTTCTTCTTGGAGATTGAGGGTCGCATGCACCCGGTGAACCACCTGCCGTTTGTGCTGGGCCGCGGTTCTGATGCTGATTTTCGTCTGGACGATAAGGGTGTTTCTCGCCGTCACCTGCAGCTTTCGATGCAGGGTGGTGCGGTGGTCGCCACCGATATGGGTTCTACCAACGGCACGTTGATTAATGGTGCGCCTCTGCGTGCGCCGGTGGTGCTGGCGAACGGTTCGCTGCTTCGCATGGGTAATACCCGCATCATCTTCCATAGTTCGACCGGAGGTGTCCGTTAATGGCGTCCGAACTGACTGTTACTATCCTTCGTTACGCTTTTCTGGCGCTCATCTGGTTCTTTGTTTTCCTGGTGGTTTCGGCTGCTCGCCGTGACCTTGGTTTGGGTAAGAACTATCGTGCGGCGCCGGTTGATGCAGTTCCGGAGGCTACCCATATTGTGCCTCCGCCGACTCGCCCTTCGCAGCTTGTGATTACTGCCGGTGCGCAGGCTGGCGCCATGATGCAGCTGGGCGACCAGCCGATTACTATTGGCCGCGCTAATGACATTGAGGTGTCTCTGCAGGATGATTACGCCTCGGGTCGCCATGCGCGCCTGTTCCCTCAGGGTTCCCGTTGGTTCCTGGAGGATTTGAATTCTACTAATGGTACGTTCGTCAATGGCGAGCGTCTGACTCGTGCGACCCCGATTGAGCCCGGTGATGATTTCCGCGTTGGCGGTACCACCATGCAGTTGAGGGGCTAGTGTATGAAGATTGCTTTTCGTTTTGAGGCCCGCTCTGATACGGGTCTGAAACGCTCGAAGAATGATGACTCCGGCTACGGTGGTCGTTTCCTTGCGGTCGTTGCTGACGGCATGGGCGGCCACGTGGGCGGCGATGTCGCGTCGGCTACGACGGTTCTGAATCTGACTCCGCTTGACCATCCTGACTTTGAGGATGGTACCGGTAGCGTTTATCTGGCTGATGAGATTCAGAGCGCGAACCTGATTATTAATGAGCTGGCGGCAAATGATCCGCAGCTGGCGGGTATGGGTACGACCTGTACTGCCCTGCTGATTGACGGTGACTGCATTGAGTTCGCCCATATTGGTGACTCGCGTGCGTATCGTCTGCGTCCGGGTGCTGATGGCGAGTTTGAGCAGATTTCTACTGACCATACGTTTGTGCAGCGCCTGCTCAATGAGGGTCGTATTACCCCGCAGGAGGCGGAGAACCACCCGCATAAGAACGTGATTATGCGCGTTCTGGGTGATGTTGACGCGTCCCCTGAGCTGGAGTTGAAGACTCTGGACGCTGTTCCCGGCGAGCGCTGGGTGCTCTCTTCGGATGGTTTGGATGCTGTGGTGTCCCTGTCGGAGATTGAGCAGGTCATGCGTTCTACCGATGACCTGTCTGAGATTGCTGACACTCTGATTGCGATGACCTTGGAGCGTGGCGCTCCGGACAATGTCACGGTTGTGTCTCTGCAGGTGATTGACCGTGAGGTTCTGCCGGTGGATGAGCCGGTGGGTCCTTCGAGCCTGCCTGAGTCTGCTCTGCCTGATTCGATTGTGGCGGAGCAGGAGGTCAGCACGAACACTCAGAAGCTTCCCGAGGTTGCTGCCACGGCTGAAGCTGCTGAGGCTTTTTTGGGTGCGCACCATGATGAGGACTCTGAGGAGCATCATCGTCGGTCGTTGCGCCGTTTCCGTCGTGCTCGTGACTTCTCTGGCACCCTGTTGCACAGCGGTTCTGGGGCGGTTCGTCACCATATCGGTACGTACGATAACGCCGTGGATGCGGCTCTTACGAACGCTGCGATTTTGCGTAGCGAGTTGGGTTCCCGCCCGCATCAGCTGGTTGGTGCCGCTTCGGTGGCTACTGAGACCGGCATGATTCCGGCGGTGACTTCTCGTACCCTGGAGCATCGTGCGACGGTGGCTCAGCGTGTGCCGTTGAAGGTTGAGTCTGATGAGGCGGCCCTGCCGGCTGAGCTGGAGGAGCTGATTGCTGAGGACACTGAGGAGCGTTCGCGTCCGAGGTCGTGGCCGATTCGCCTGTTTATTACTCTGCTGGTTGCGGCTGTTTTGACGTTGGCTGCGTGGACCGGTCTGCGTTATGTAGAGCGTAGCTACTATGTGGGTGAGAGTGACGGCACGGTTGCGGTGTACAACGGTATTCCGCATGCGTTGGGCCCGATTCGCCTTTCTCACGTGGTGGAGAATACCGATATTCCTACGAGTGAGCTGAGCGATCATACGCGTTCTTTGTTGCGTAATGCGATTACGGCGAAGGACCTGGATGATGCGCACCAGATTGTGTCTCGTTTGAAGACTCAGGCGGATCAGACGCGTGAGAAGGCTGAGCAGGCTGCAGCGTCTGCCTCGGCTTCCGCTTCCGCTTCCCCGAGCTCTGCGGCACCCAGTGAGGCTCCGAGCTCTGAAGCACCGGGCTCTGATTCGGCATCCCCGGCTCCTGAGCAGGCTTCTTCGGAGGCTCCTGCTGCGGTAGGCGGTGAGAATAATGGCTAAGTTCTCGTTCCGTCGTGAGTCGGATGCGCCTCGTGCACGCCGTTTCACGGAGCTTTTCCTGCTGGTTTTGGCGGTGGGTATCAGCTCGTTCGGCATGTATCTGATTGATCCGGAGCATGCTTTTGATACGTCGAAGAGCCAGTGGTTGCCGTGCACGGTGGTGCTGGGTGCCGGTGCTCTTCTGATTCACCTAGTCATGCAGTTCCGCGCACGTTATGCTGATCCGTTTATTCTGCCGCTGGTGGTGGCGCTGAACGGTATTGGTTTGACCATGATTTATCGTCTGGACCCGCAGATTGCGGCGCCGGTGGGTGATGGTCAGCTGATGTGGACCGGCGTGTCTATGGTGCTGTGCGCGATTATCGTGTTCGTGCTCAGGGATTACCGTCTGCTACGTAAGGTCACGTACACCTCGCTGGTGTTGTCGATGATTCTGCTCATCATGCCGCTGGTTCCGGGTCTGGGTATGGAGCTTAATGGTGCTCGTATTTGGATTCATATCGGTAACCGCACGTTCCAGCCGGGTGAGGTCGCGAAGATTACTTTGGCGATTTTCTTCGCCGGCTATTTGGCGACGCACCGTGACCTGATTCTGGTGGCTGGCCGCCGTATTGGTCCGATTAATCTGCCGCGTCTGCGTGATTTGGCGCCGGTGTTCTTGGCGTGGATTGTGAGCCTGGGTGTTCTGGTGTTCCAGAAGGACCTTGGTTCGGCAATCATGTTCTTTGGTCTGTTCATGGCGATGCTGTACCTGTCGACCGGTCGTATTTCGTGGCTGGTGGTTGCGGGTATCGGTATGGCTGTGGGTGGCTATTTCGCGTACCACTATGTCTCGCACGTGCACGCCCGTATTTATGCGTGGGTGCATGCTTTTGATCCGGAGATTTACCAGGCGTCTCCTGGCGGTTCGGGTCAGATTCTGCAGGGCGTTTTCGGCCTGGCTTATGGCGGTCTTTTTGGCCGCGGTTGGGGTCAGGGCCGCGCGAACCTCGTCCCGTACGCTAACTCGGACATGATTATTTCCTCGTTGGGTGAGGAGCTGGGCCTGGTTGGTCTGGGCGCGATCCTGATGATGTTCATGCTCCTGGTTTCGCGCGGTTACCGTGCGGCGTTGGGTACTCGTGATGGTTTCGGTAAGCTGCTGGCTGCTGGCCTGTCTACGGTCATGGTTCTGCAGCTGTTCGTGGTGATTGGCGGCGTGACTCGTTTGATTCCGCTGACTGGTCTGACGACTCCTTTCATGTCTGCCGGTGGCTCCTCGTTGGTGGCTAACTGGATTATTGTGGCGCTGTGGTTGTCTATTTCTCATAGCGCCCGCGCACCTCACCTGGTGGCTGGTTATGATGCTCCGCAGGGTATTGACCATGCGGACACTAGCTACGAGCCGGAGGGTGCTACTAGCGTTCTGGCGCGTATTACGGCTAAGGATTCTGGAGGTGAGAAGAATGGATAGGGCTATTCGCCGCATGTGGATGTCTGCCGCGTGCGTGTTTGTCCTGCTGATGGGCACCCTCAGCTATATTCAGTTCTTCGATTCGAAGACTCTGATGAACAATCAGTGGAATTCCCGAGCTCTCTACGATAATTACGGTTCGGCACGTGGTTCGATTGTGGTTGATGGTACGGAGATTGCTTCGTCGGTGAAGTCCGATGATGAGTACAACTACCAGCGTGTGTATAACCACCCGCTCAAGTATGCGGCTCTGACGGGTTACTTCTCCACGATTTATGGCGCGACCGGTTTGGAAGCTGCTATGGATAAGGAGCTTGCGGGCACGAGCGATAGCCAGTTCTATGACCGTGTGGCGCAGCTGTTCAGTGGTTCTTCCGCGCAGGGCGCTAGCGTGGAGCTGACGATCAATTCGAAGCTTCAGGATATTGCGTATAGCGCTCTGCGGGGCCGTAAGGGTGCTGTGGTGGCGATGAACCCGAAGACCGGTGAGATTCTGGCGATGGCTTCTTCGCCGTCCTATGACCCGAATCTTCTGTCGGCTCATACGAGCTCTTCGGTTTTGGCGAATTATCAGGCGCTGACTTCTGATGAGGACAGCCCCCTGTTTAACCGTGCGATTGCCGGTAATACTTATTCGCCGGGTTCGACCTTCAAGATTATTGATGCGGTGGCGGCGCTGGAATCCGGCAAGTACAACGCGTCTTCGGTCATTGCGAATCCCGCCCAATTGCCTCTGCCGGGTACGAACATTAGCCTGCCGAACTATACTGGCAGCCAGTGTGGAACCCGCACTCAGGCGACAATTGAGTGGGCTTTGGCTCAGTCCTGTAATACGCCGTTTGCGCAGATTGCGATGGACTTGGGTCAGGAGCGTATCGCGAAGACCGCTGAGAATTTTGGTTACGGCCAGGATTTGAAGATTCCTTTGACAGTTTCTAAGTCGTCTTTCCCGTCGAATCTGACGCAGAGCCAGCTGGCTCAGTCGGCGATTGGTCAGTACGACGTGAAGACCACTCCGCTGCAGGTGGCGATGACTTCTGCGGCGATTGCGAATGGCGGCGTGCAGATGAAGCCGAACCTGATTCGTTCGGTGAAGACCAGCAACCTGAGCACTTTGCAGGAGTTCTCTCCTGAGAAGCTGCGTACCTCCACTAGCCCTGAAATTGCTAACCAGGTAAAGCAGTGGATGGTGAATGCGGTTGATAATGGTATTGCACGTAATGCTGGTGTCTCCGGTGTGAAGGTGGCGGGTAAGACCGGTACCGCGGAGACCACGGCAGGTTTGAATAATTCTTGGTTTACCGGTTTCGCGCCGGCTGATGATCCTCAGATTGCGATTGCTGTGGTTTATGAGGATATTGACGTGGCGACCGGTGCCCAGTTGGCAACCAGTACTAGTAAGCAACTCTTTGAGGCGGTGTTGAACAAGTGAGGCCTGCGGCTGATATCACTTTGGGCGGGCGCTACACCCTAACCGAACGTATCGCGATTGGCGGTATGGGCGAGGTGTGGAAAGCTCGCGACAAGGTGCTTGGGCGCATCGTTGCGGTCAAGATCCTCAAGGAGGAGTACACCGGTGACCCGGGCTTCTTGGAGCGTTTCCGCGCTGAGGCCCGTAATACGGCGCTGTTGAACCACCCCGGCGTAGCGAATGTTTTTGACTACGGTGAGGAGGACAACTCCGCGTACCTGGTCATGGAACTGGTGCCGGGTAATCCGCTTTCGAGCATCATCGAGCATGAGACTACCCTGCCGCCGGACCGTATTCTGAACTTCATTGCTCAGACCGCTCGCGCGTTGGCTGCGGCTCATTCGCAGGGTCTGGTGCATCGTGACGTGAAGCCGGGTAACCTCATCATCACTCCGGATGACCGTGTGAAGGTGACCGATTTCGGTATTGCTCGTCTGGCTAACCAGGTGCCGTTGACGGCTACCGGCCAGGTGATGGGTACCGCCCAGTACCTGGCGCCGGAGCAGGCAACCGGTCAGGCGGCTACCGCGTCTTCGGATATGTACTCATTGGGCATTATTGGTTATGAGTGCCTGGTGGGTCGTCGTCCGTTTACAGGTGAGTCGCAGATTGCGATTGCGTTGGCTCAGGTGAATGACCCGCCGCCGCCGCTTCCGGAGACCATCCCGGCTCCTGCTCGTGCGCTGATTATGTGTCTGCTGGCGAAGGACCCGGCTCAGCGTCCTAAGGATGCGACCGCTCTGGCGTCTGCGGTGGATGCGATTCGTCGCCGCGATCTGAAGGCAGCGGTGAAGGCTGTTCCTCCGCTGGCGCAGTTCTTGGCTGAGGAGAATGCTGACGACGGTACTGTCGCTATGACTGCTATGGATGTGGCGGCGGAGCCGATTAGCGCTTCTGCTACTCCGCGTTTTGGTTCTGGTGGTCGTTTCTCGCCGGAGCCGACGACGGCGCCTATTCCTCGTACGGGTGCGCAGACCATGCGTCCAGCTTCGGGTCGTGTGAAGGCTGCTGTTGCCCCTCCGGCTAAGCGTGGATCGAACGTGTGGATGTGGGTTGCTCTGCTTCTGGCAATCGTGCTGATTGCTGGCGGTATTTGGACGGTTCTTTCCTCCAATAATGGTGGCGGTTCGACTGATCCGGTTCCGAGCGCTTCTTCGTCTGCTGTTCCGACGAACACGGGTACCGTTTCGACGGTGGAGCCGACTGAGTCTGCTTCTGCCCGTGCCGCTAAGCAGAAGGTGACCGTCAACGCGATTAACTACGAGGGTCGCGAGCTGCAGGATGCGGTGAACGAGCTGAAGAACCTTGGCCTGTCCCCCAAGACTGAGGGTGTTGAGTCGACTCAGCCGGAGAACACGGTGATTTCGGTTTCTCCGACGGGTACTTTGGAGCAGGGTAATAGCGTGACTGTTCGCTATTCAACCGGTCCGAAGTCGGTGACTTTGCCGTCGAACCTTGAGGGTAAGAACGTTGATGAGGCGTCGAAGGCTGTTGCCGCTCTGGGTGTGAATGTTTCTCTGCATTATGAGAATTCAGACACGGCGGCCCCCGGTACGGTGCTTCGTACTACCCCCTCATCTGGCACCAAGGTCACGGTTGGTAGTAATGTAGACATGTATGTGGCCTCTTCCAGTTCGGGTAGGGGTTCGAGTGCGAGCGCTTCTGCTGCACCGTCTGCGTCGGCTTCTGCTTCCGCTTCCGCGTCGGCGCGTTAGCCCCTACATTTTGATTTAGTTTTAGTCTTAGTGATCCAGGAGAACTTATGGACCTGTCGGTTCCCGACACGGTTGATAACCGTTACAAGGTACTCGAGGTAATCGGTACCGGTGCGATGGCAACCGTTTATGCTGCTGAGGATACTCGCCTCGGTCGCAAGGTTGCGCTTAAGATTCTGCGCCCGGAGCAGGCCCAGGACGATACGTTCCGCGCACGCTTTAAGCGTGAGGCGGAGGCTGTGGCGTCTCTGAACAATCCTGCGATTGTTGCTGTCTATGACACCGGTTCGTATAACCCTTCGCAGGATGGTGGGGAGTCTGCTTCTTCGGAAGAGGGCACCGCTATTCCTTATATCGTGATGGAGTACGTGGAGGGTCATACTCTGCGTTCCATTCTGTCCCGTGGCGGTCATCTGCCGGTCCGTGATGCTTTGGGTTATTCCGAGCAGCTGCTGGGTGCTTTGCAGTACAGCCACTCGATGGGCATCATTCACCGCGATATTAAGCCGGCGAATATTATGGTGCTGGAGCGTACCAGCGAGGATATCGCTAAGGGTCAGCCGGGCCAGATCAAGGTCATGGATTTCGGTATTTCCCGTGCCATTGAGGAAGCTGGCGAGGCGCTGACCAAGGCTAATGTGGTGATGGGTAGCGCACGCTACATGTCCCCTGAGCAAGTGAGCGGCAAGGAAGTTGACGCCCGTAGCGACCTGTACTCTGCTGCTTGCGTAATTTACGAGATGATTGCTGGTCGTTCTCCGTTTGACGCTGAGTCGAATGTTGATCTGGCGGCTAAGCATCTTTCGGATGCCCCTGAGCCTCCGAGCAAGTTCACCCCGCTTGAGGTTCCTGCTGGTCTGGATGCTGTGATTCTGAAGGGTCTGGCGAAGAACCCGGATGAGCGTTATCAGAGTGCTGCTGAGTTCGCTCAGGCTCTGGCGTCGGTTGTTCGCCCGGGTGAAGAGACCGTGGTTCAGGATGCAGCGATGACTACTGCTTTTGTTCCTTCGGCGACTACTGCTTCCCTGGGTGAGGATTACGCCCCGTACACCACCTCGATTACTGAGGCTTCGGTGGAAGACGGCGGCCTCAACGGCTTCTTCGAGTATGAAGACGATGAGGAACTGTATGACGAGGAGGAGTACGCAGAGTACGATGAGTCTTCGCCGCGTAAGCGTGCGTGGGTTCGTTTCCTTGTGGGTACTCTGATTGTGGCTCTGCTGGTTTTCAGTGTCGGCTCGGTTCTGTACTACCAGAACAAGCTCAATGAGGTTCCGCAGGTTCAGGTTCCGGCTGTGGTGAATGTTTCCCGCGATGATGCCGATAACCAGCTGCGTAACCGAGGCTTCGTGGTGGAGTACCGTCAGGGCTACTCGGACAACATCAAGAAGGGCGACGTTATCAACGTTGAGCCGGGTGTCGGTTCTACGGTTAATAAGGGCTCGACCGTGGTTGTGACTGTTTCGAGCGGTCCGGAGAAGGTCAAGTTGCCGGATAACCTGCAGGGTCAGAGTGAGGCGTATGTCCGTAACGCTCTGAAGGACCTGGGTCTGGTGGATGGCCGCGTCTCCACTGTGGAGAGCGCTTCCGTTCCTGCCGGTATGGTTGTGGAGCTGTCCCCGGAGAAGGGCTCGACCGACGATAAGGGCGCTCAGACCGTTGAGGCTGGTAGCACCGTGAACATTGTCCTGTCCTCCGGTAAGGTAAAGGTCCCCTCGCTGGTGGGTCTGACCAAGGATCAGGCGATTGCTGCTCTGACCGCTCAGGATGTTCTGCTGAACACCAACATTGAGACTGTTCAGACTAACGAGCGTCCTGCGGGCACTGTGCTTTCGCAGAGCTCTGCGGCGGGTACTCTGGTGGCTCAGAACAGCACTGTGACGATCCGTGTGGCTGCTACTCCGACTCAGACGACCGCTCCGACTACTGCGGCTACTCAGCCTGCGGCGGCGACCGGTAACC
>NZ_KV800087.1:0-1401 GCF_001810135.1 Rothia sp. HMSC069D01 | reverse complement strand
GGGTGTGTGGTGGAGCAAGGAACCTACCGGGAGCTACTGAAGGCAGAGGGAAAGTTTATGGAAATTTTCAAAAATCAGATCTCTGAAGATTCTGCAGGGCGCAAAACTTCCGCTGAAAGGGACTATAAAGATGCGTAAGATTATGGCTAATACTGTTTGGTCCGTGGTTTATGCTTTCAAAAATCACCCCGTATGGACCGTTTCCTATCTAGTGTCTGTTGTGTGCCTATCACTATTCCCTGCTCTGCAGATGGAGGCTGTCACTAGACTTGTTGAGCATTTGGGCCAGAGCCAGGATGAAGTGCTCCCGCTAGCGCTGGGGGTTAGTTTTGTGCTGGCAGGATACATTGCCCTGGGACAAGCATCAGACTCTCTGCGTATGATTCTAAATTCTCGAATGTCAAGTACGGGTATTCAGAATGTATCTTCTCGTCTGGCGACTTGTTCTTCTCAGGAAATCGCGAGCGGTGATTATGCTCGCTCATCAAGGGCAGCTCATGAAGCTGTGACAGGGGGGAGCCTGGGGTCTCAAGTTTCCACTATGGGTGCTCTGATATTCATCATTTTTTCGACGGGAGCTCTTAGTTATTCCGTAGGAAAGATCAATGTATATGCTTCACTCTGCATGCTTGCAGGCATGATTCCTGTTGCCTTTATGTCACATCTCTATTCGAGTAAGAATGCTGAGGCAATGGAAAAAATATATTCATATAGCTACAACGCGTGGCATAGTACTAACCAGATTGCGCAAATAACTACTGCTCGTGAGCTTGCAATTCTTAATGCTCGTTCATTCTTTGCGCGTCGCGCTAATCAAGAACGGAAAAAATCCGGTGAGGAGGAAATTGGCCTAGCTCGTTACATCCTCAGAATATATACAATTGTTGGTTTTATAAGCGCTGCATTGCTAGCTTTAGCCCTTATTTTTCTAGCGGCCTCGGTGCCGGCTCCCGGTGCTCTTGCTGGAGCTGTTATAGGTATTACCTCGGCTATAGTCTCGCTTGGCTCGATGGGAAGCGACCTTAGCTCGATGGCAGCGGGGTCAAACGCAATTGATATATATCGAAAGTTTATTTCTAGCGCACAGCCCAAGCAGAAAAATTCGGTTGCCGATACCTACCCCGAAATCTGCAGCGTTTCCATTAGGAATCTTGCTATCCAGTATCCAAAAGCTGATTCTTTAGCTCTTAAAAACATCAATCTCACTTTTGGTTCCGGGCAGATGATTGGTATTGTCGGGCCCAGCGGATCGGGAAAGACAACCCTAGTAAATGCACTCATGGGCATGCTTAAGCCCTCCAGTGGAGACATCCTCATGGGAGGTACGTCGGTACAGGACATATCACCTGATGATTTGTTGGCAAATGTGGGTTTGGTGAGTCAAGACTACGGCCGTTATGA
>NZ_KV800086.1:0-1783 GCF_001810135.1 Rothia sp. HMSC069D01 | reverse complement strand
GCACAGATGAGCGCTAGCGCGGTCTGTGAGAGAGCGGCAAGGTGGGAAGCGGTGAGGCGGCTGTGTGGGGCGATTCTGGAGGCTGTAGCGGGCGTTTCGAGATTCCACGATCGACGCGCAGAGCAGGCAGCAGGCCGCACGCTTCGCGATTTTGCGGCGCTGGTGCCTGCTGGCGGTCGCGTGTGGAATCTCGCGCGCAGAAGCGCGGACCATGACGCGAAATTTTGAGCCGCTGGCGCGAAAAATGACGGGCGTCAGATGGTCACACCTCATGCATTCAATGAATCAGGTGCACAAAATGAGCGATTCGTAATAAGAAATGTCCTGAAAGCGGCACCCTGATTTGTCGCGAAAATAGCCCCGAAAATGAATTTTTTCGCGGTTTTTTTCGAGAAATTGGGCAAAAAAATGTACCGCGGAACAAATCCGCGGTACATTCAAAAGTGCATCAAATCTTAAAAAAGATTGAGTCAATTCTAACAGAGAATGGCTCACCGGTGGAGAGGCAACCCACCGGATGCGTGGAAGACGGACGCAGAACCAAAATACGCCGCCGGGCTGACCCCCCGGGATTACCCCGTTAGATGGGTGCTGGTTCGCGACTGAATGTTCAGCCAGTCGATTCCTCGGTGAGTGATCCCGAGGCGCGAGGGAGTGCCAAGGCTGGAGACGTGAGAACGCTGCTGGGTAATAATGCTAAGCCCCAGACGAGAGACATTCAGACATGCCGCCACTGCGGGGAAGTAATGACCCCCGCCTGTGTGACCGACCGACCGACCGACCGACCGACCGGGTCGATGAATCGTCATCATCAATCACCTGCCTACCAACTTCAAGAGAACTAGACCCACCCGCACCGGGTGGGTTTTTTGCTCTCTAGAAGCACAGGGGCAGGGCTCCCTCCCTCCCTCCCTCGCTCCCTCCCAAATCGATGGGGGCGGCGGCTCGCCTCAGAGCCTGGAGCCCCTGGGAGGTTGAGCGGGGGAGGAAGAGGGGAAAGGGAGAAAGCAGAGCACGAACGAGCGAAGCGAGAGAGTTCCGCTCGCGCCGCAGGCTCAGAGCCACAGAGCTACTAGAGGATTCGCGAAAACTCAAAGAAGAGAACAAGCGAAAATCTAGAGAAAAATCAGGCTTCCCAGACCCTCAGCAGCCACCCTAAAACTGCTAGTCCCTGTATCTCAAACTGTATTTTTGGGTATATCGATAGGTGTATCTTGAACATGCCACCCCCGCCCCCGGAAATCCGCGGCAAAACCACTGCTTCAACCCGACACCACCCCCGCGCTTCGTCCCTCAGATCAGGGGTGGTGTCGGGTTTTTATGGTGGTTTTGGCATATAGGGGGCGGGGGTGGTCGGTGAGGGGGTTTGGGTTTGGGTTCAGAGAGAGGGTTTAGAGGTGGTGCAGAGGGTAGGTGAGGGGTCAGGGGAGAGATGAGAGAGGGGGGTGATTGATGATGACTGATGAGGATTTGAGAGAGCAGAGAAGGGCAAGGAAGCGGGACAAGGGAGCGAGGTTCAAGAGCTGTTGAGCGGGCGTGTGGAGGAGCTGGAGGGCGTGCAGGTTTGGGTTTGCGGGTGGTTGCGGAGATGAGCTTAAGACGATGGGTGATTTGGTGGTTGAGTGAGTCGGTGAAGGTCTAGAAGAGCGTAGGGTTTTTGGTCTGTGGTGGAGCTGCGGCGGGCGGATTTGTGGCGCGGTGGTGATGGAAGAGTAGAGCGGTGAGGCGTGCGCGTTGTGGAGCGTGTCAGGGCACAGATGAGCGCTAGCGCGGTCTGTGAGAG
>NZ_KV800085.1:0-48904 GCF_001810135.1 Rothia sp. HMSC069D01 | reverse complement strand
TACGCCTCGACACCCTCATCACCACCCAAAAAACCCTCAACCTCGAGACCCTACTCGCCGAAGACTCCACCTTCTACGGCGACCTCTTCCCTCACGTCGTCAAATGGGGAGGCGAACTCTACCTCGAAGACGGCGTGCACCGCGCACTGCGTAACGCCCTGCACCGCCGCGCCGTCATGTATGCGCGCGTACTGGACCTGGACTCCATCTCCCCGGCGCTGCTGCCCGGCGCGTAAAAACCTACTCGCGTAAAAACCTAACCGCGTAAACGCCTACCCGAATACAGAAAATGCCGCGGACCGATGCAAAGAAGCATCAGGTCCGCGGCATTTTTGTGACGTATAACTGAGCTACGTTCCGCTACGCAGAGATACCACGCTTAGGATGCGACCTTCAGGTTCGCCTCCTGCAGCGGGGACTGCTCCGGCAGGGACTCCTCGGAGTCCAGGCGAACCGGGTTGCCCTCGGCATCAAAACGTGCGCCCAAGCCCATCTGAATAAAACGGATAGTATTCAGGATCTGGCGCTCGCGGGTCTCTTCATCCGGTGCATCCTCGGCGCGGCCAGCGCTCGAAGAGAGCGAACCGTGCACGAGCATCGCCAGTTCGCGAATGTCGTTCTTGGGAATGTAGTTCTCAACAATGGCGGCAGAGAGAATATGCGCCAGCACCATCTGCAGCTCGTGCACGTGCTTGCCGAGCTTTGCGTAGGACTCGGGGGAGAGCATGGAGCGCATTGCCGGACCCGGGGGCAGGTGGCGGCGCGCCAGGTCGTTGATCTGCAAGCGAATGTAGACCGCGAGCTGGTCGATTGGGTTTTCGATGCCCTCCAGGCCGACGCGCAGCTCGTTGAGGAAGCGTTCGGTCTCGTCCAGGGCGTAGGCGACCAGCAGTTCGCCCATGTCGGCGAAGTAGTTGTAGACTGCGGTGCGGCCGATGCCGGCGTTCTTGGCGACGTCGGTCATGGTCAGGCCGGAGAGGCCGCGGTTGTAGAGGATCTCGCCGAAGGAGTTGAGGATGGCGCGCTTGGTGTTTTCGCGCTGGGCGGCGTTGGTTGCTGCAGAAATACGAGGCATAGTGACACTCTACCCTAAATCGTCAGCAAATGACGAATGTATTGAATGTGTCACCAAGAAATTTGCCCAATCCATGCGAATTTTCACAAATATGACAGAACGACCGGCACTACAAGAAGCCCAAACGCGTAGCAGCCGCCAAATCAGCACCCACCAACGACGCAATCGGATACCCCGTATGGCCACGCCCCGGAGTCACCTGCAACAAAGTCCGCGCCCCCAAACCCTCGTAGAACGCACTACCCTTCTGCACCGCAATTCGCGCCGACCAACTCCCCTCAGAACTCGTCGCCATACGCCGACGACCCGACGGCGAACGCCCATCCAACACACCCACATGCCAGCTCATCAACAGATGCGCATGCGAAGAAGGATTCAGCGCAGCCCGTTCACGCACCGGAGCCGGCACGCCGTCAGCACCGCCTCCACCGATGAAAGTCGCGCCGCCTCCGCGAATCCACTCAATATCGTGCGACAGCAGCTCGTAGCTGAGAAACTCCGCACCACCTGAATAGCCCGCAAGCCAGACGCGGCTCATATCCACCTTGTACGCCAGGGCAATCTCCTCAATGAGGGCGCGAACCATCCTGCCGTTCGAGCGGGCACGAACCCACCAGTTATAGGTCAGCGGAGGCGCATAAGAATCACCATCGGCCAGGCGCGGCTCCCGCAGGCTACCCGGCGACAGCACCGGCACCGACAGCATATTGAACTCAGCCGCCACCTGCGCCAACTCGGCACGCAACGGGGAGTCTCGGCGCAACAGGCGGCTACCCACACGGGAGAGGTGGTCGCCATCAAAATAGAACAGCACACCGGGCGCAGACTCAGACTCGAACAGAAGGTTCAGGTTATCGACCCGATAGTAGATATTGCGCCCGCGATGCGTAAACGACCGGTAGCCGAGCAGCTCAGACGAAGCCAGAAACATCGGCTCCAGCAGGGAAAGACCGGTGCGCACAGCCTGCGCCGCATAGGTGAACAGCGGATGCAGACGCGGAATATGCGCGCTCAGCCGCCGCTGGTTACGGTGCCGCCGCCTACGCACCTGCTGTGAAGAACCCCGTACCGACCGCCGAAGCGAGGCGCGTAGCGCACGCCCCGCCCCCAGCAGGGATACCACCTGCTCAGTGCGGTGAATTCCGTGGCCCAGATTCTTCATACATTTATTGTAAATGTGCGGTCAGGAAGGCTGGCGGGGTGGTCATGAGCGTCCACACTCTTGAACGAAGTCCGTAAACCTGCCGCCAGCACAGCATATAGGTACTATTAGATAGGCTCGGGTGGCAGACGAGCCGGTGAGTAGCGCCCTGCATAGCGCGCTCACCCACCACGCGTGAGGGCTCGTACCTTACGTGAAGAAACACATCGCATGAAGAAAGACTTGGGGAAAGTAATGGCTAAACCCGTTAGCGAATCTAAGGCTCAGACGAGCACCGTTACGGTGCCCTGGGCTGGTCGCCGCGGCTACTTTGATCTGCTGCTGGGCGCATCCTGCGTCATCCTAATCATCTCGAATATTGGTGCAACCAAGGGTGTGGAGTTCGGTCCGCTGCCCTTCGAACTGCCCCTGATTGGCTCGACCATTGTCACCGATGGTGGTTTCTTCCTTTTCCCGCTCGCCTACGTGATTGGCGACCTTCTTTCAGAGGTGTACGGCTTCAAGCGTGCCCGCCGCGCGATTGTAGCCTCCTTCGGCTCGGCTGCTTTTGCTGCCCTGTGCTTCTTGCTGATCGTGCACCTGCCCGCTGCGAGCTTCTACACCGGCCAGGAGGCATTCGCTAGCGTACTGGGCCCGGTCTGGCAGATTTTTGCGGGCTCCCTGCTCGGTTACCTCTTCGGTCAGACCCTGAATGCCTGGGTCATGGTGGCAATGAAGAAGGCAGGCAAGGGCCGTTTCCTGTGGCTGCGTATGATTGTCTCCACCCTGGTTGGTGAGCTGCTCGACACCCTCATCTTCTGCTCCATCGCGGCACCGGTGCTCGGCATCGACACCATGGAAGCATTCATCAACTACGTACTAATCGGTTATATCTACAAGTGCCTGGTCGAGGTGATCCTCATGCCGATCAGCTACCCGATTATTGGTTGGTTCAAGCGTCACGAACTCGAGTACGTGGCATAAGCTAACCTCCTGACAGCTGATGTGCAGAGCCGCCCGGCCTAACGCCTGGGCGGCATTGCCATTTCAGCTTTATTCAATACACAGCATGTCTAAGAAAGAGATACGTTATGTCTAAACTGCAGGGGAACACCCCCGCGCAGTCGGAGAAGAACGACTCGTTGAATCGTTCCCTCTCCCACGGCCAGTTGACCATGATTGCGATGGGCTTGGCGCTGGGTACGGGCCTGTTCCTGGGCTCCTCCTCCGCCATTAAAATTGCGGGCCCTGGCGCAATCCTCTCTTACGCTATTGGTTCGATGATTGCGGCAACCATTGCTGCGTGCGCGGGCGAAATGTCCGTGCGTCACCCCGTCCAGGGCGGTTTCGGTACCATTGCGAGCCGATACCTGAACCCCTTTAGCGGCTACCTGACTCGCTGGGCGTATTGGGCGTGCACCGTGCCGCTGGCTGGTGCTGAGCTGGTGGCGGTTGGCCACTACATGGCGTACTGGTTCCCGGATGTTCCCCTGGCTGTGTTTGTCGTTCTCTTCGGCGCAATTATTCTGGTGCTGAACCTGGTGAGCGTGAAGTCCTTCGGCGCCCTGGAGTTCATGCTCTCTTCGATTAAGGTTTCTGCCGTCATCGTGTTCATGGTGATTGGTGTACTGCTGGTGTTCGTGGGCCTGCCCGGTCATGCCGCGGCGGGTACCGCAAACCTCGTGAACGACGGTGGCTTCCTGCCCAACGGCCCGGCCTCCATCTGGATTTCGATGGCTGTTGTCATGTTCTCCTTCGGCGGTGTGGAAATGATTTCTCTCTCCGCAGCGGAGGCGAAAGACCCGGCACGCTCGGTGGCAACCAGCGTGAAGGCAATGATTTGGCGCCTGTCCACCTTCTACGTGGTGTCCATGGCAATTATTCTGTGCCTGGTGCCCTGGCAGACCGCCGCACAGAACTCGGAGCTGACCGAGTCGCCGTTCGTGCTCGTCTTCTCCGAGCTGGGTATCCCCTTCGCGGCGGACATCATGAACTTTGTGGTGCTCGTTGCTGCGCTCTCTGGCGCTAACGCCTCCCTGTACGCGGCAACCCGCCTGCTGCACGCCCTGGGCTCTGACCGCATGGCTCCCGCAGTGGCTGCCCGCACCTCCTCGCGTGGCGTGCCGGTCGTGGCTCTGCTTATCTCCTTCACCGGCGTTGTCGTGGCAACCGTGATGGCTGTTGCCAAGATTGGCGACATCTTTGCCTTGCTCATGGCGCTGGTGACCCTGTGCATCCTGATCGTGTGGATCATGATTCTGCTGACCTACCAGGCGTACAAGAAGGACCAGAAGGACGCCTCCTCCTTCACCGTGCTGGGTGGCCGCGTCACCGCAGGTCTGGCTCTGGCGGGTGTTCTGGCGACCCTGGCGGCAATGTTCATGCTGCCCGGCTCGGGTGTTCAGGAATCCATCATGGTCGGCATCGTCTTCTTCGTGCTGATTTCTATTGGCTACGCCATCTCCTCGAAGGCTCAGGGCGGTTATGAGCGCCCCGACCTGGACGCTATGCACGCCGACGAGGATACCAGCGCGGCACAGCACTAAATAGCGTGAAAGCCTCGCGAGGCTAAAACATAAAAGGCACCGGATGGGGGAGCACCCCCGTTCGTTGCCTTTCGCTTGTGTGCTCTAGACGGTGCCGTTCTGAGCGATGTGAGTGTGCCCGTAGAATAGTTAACTATTCGTACCCGTCAACGAGGCTAGAAGCCGCAGAAGCCGGGTGCGAGCACACATTGCACATCACGCCCCTAAGGCGTACTGACGGAAGGCACCTTCGTGTCCCACAACGACGATACCCGCAGCCACGCTGCAGCGGGGACCGCCGGATCGCGCACCCTGAAGCGTTCGCTGTCCCACGGACAGATGACCATGATTGTGATGGGTTCTGCGCTCGGTACGGGCCTCTTCTTGGGTTCGGGCACCGCCATTGCGATGGCTGGTCCTGCGGTCATTCTCACCTACGCTATTGGTTCTGCGCTCGCTTCGGTGATTGGCGCGGCAACCGGTGAAATGGCGGTTCGCTACCCTGTCCGTGGCGGTTTCGGTACTATTGCTACCCGCTACTTGGGCCCCTTCGCGGGCTTTTTGACTCGCATTGCCTACTGGACTGCGACTGTTCTGATTGCCGGTGTTGAGCTGGTATCGGTGGCAACCTACCTGAATTATTGGTGGCCGCAGTTGCCTCTGTGGGTTGGTATTGCTGTGTTTGGTGTGGCGCTGATTGTGCTGAACCTGACCAGCGTGAAGTCTTTCGGCATGTTGGAGTTCTTCCTGTCTTCGATTAAGGTCATTTCGATTGTTGCCTTCCTGCTGGTGGGCCTGTGCCTGGTTTTCTTCGGTCTGCCCGGTCACGCTGCGGTGGGTACCGCGAACCTCTTCAACGACGGCGGTTTCATGCCTAACGGCCCCCAGTCGGTGTGGCTGTCGCTGGCTGTTGTGATGTTCTCCTTCGGCGGTATTGAGATGATCTCGATCTCCGCTGCGGAGGCGAAGGATCCTTCTCGTTCGGTGCGTTCCTCAGCGAAGGCGATGATGATCCGCCTGGCAACCTTCTACGTGCTGGCAGTTCTGATTGTTGTTGCTATCATTCCGTGGCGTTCGGCCTCGGGCATAGGCGATGCGGTGGATGCTTCCCCGTTCGTTCTGGTCTTTGAACAGCTCGGCATTCAGGGCGTGGCGCACTTCGTGAACTTTGTGGTACTGATTGCGGCGCTGTCGAGCGCGAACGCAAACCTGTACGCGGGTGCGCGTCTGCTGCACTCCCTGGCGGCTGACGGCATGGCGCCTCGCCAGCTGGCTCAGGTGAACCGTGCTGGCGTTCCGGCTCGCGCAGTGTGGGCGTCGACCAGCGGCATGGTCATTGCTATTCTGCTGGCGCTGTACAGCCCGAAGGAAGCGTTCCTCTCCATGATTTTCGTGATCATGGTGTGCGCACTGACCGTGTGGGTTCTGATTCTGTTCGCTTACGTTGTCTACAAGCGTGTTGAGCCTGCAACCAATGGTTTCCGCCTGTGGGGTGGCCAGTTCACCGCGGCGGTTGGCGTTTTGCTGCTCTTCGCGGTGTGGGTTGCGCTCTTCATGGTGCGCGGTTCTATGGTTCCGGCAATTGTGGGCGTGGGCTACTTTGTGGTGCTGAGCCTGCTGTACTTTGCTCGTATCCGCCACACTCACGTGATTGATGAGCAGACCTTCGTGGAGGCTCAGCAGGCAACTGCCGAGTACGATGCCATGAAGTACGACGCTGATCATGCCCTGGAGACTGCGGCGAAGCTGGGCCGTTAGGTTCTGCAGCTGCCGGGAGGGCCGGTGTTGGGGCCTGCAGAGACTCCAACACAGTAATAAACGAAAAATACGGAAAATTTCTGGAATTCCTCGTAATAAAACCGTAAAAATGCAGTTGGCCCTCAGAGTGGGGTCTATCATAGACAGTGAACCGTATGATCTTGTATGCGTTCAAATGTCTGTGTGTTGGATGAGGCTCGAAAGCATCGTAGCTTTCGAGCCTCATCGCTTTAACTATCAAATATATTTCTAGCCCCCGAATCATTATCAGCTGATTCATTTGCTGTACCTTGCGGATTCGTACGAATAGCCGCCCCACAGCGGCGGGGGAGTAGAGTTAAAACCATGCAAAGCCACGAAAAGAACCGCGAAAACACCCCCGCCCCTGAGGCCGGTACCACCGACGAACTGCTGGTGCACGTACCCGCACGCTGGGGCGATATGGACGCCTACGGGCACGTCAACAACGTTGCCATCCTCTCGGTCATGGAAGAAGCCCGCGTGGCGCTCTTCGGCCCACCGCCCTCCTCCGGGCAGAAGCCCACCGTGGCACCGCAGCCTCCGATTCCGCTTTTCGACCTGGTTGC
The DNA here is from genome assembly GCF_001810135.1 of Rothia sp. HMSC069D01. NCBI lineage: Bacteria > Bacillati > Actinomycetota > Actinomycetes > Micrococcales > Micrococcaceae > Rothia > Rothia sp. HMSC069D01. The sequence goes on along the minus strand of NZ_KV800085.1, from coordinate 41,818 downwards.
CGAGGGTGTGCAGGCACTCATTGCCGAGCACGGCATCCGCTACCTGGCTCAGCTGCCCTACACTGGTGAGCCCGTGCCAGTGCGCCTGAGCGTGGAGAAGGTCAGCGCCGCATCCGTGCGTATTGGCTACTCGATTCTCTCCCCGGTGGACGGCCGCGAGTGCGTGCGTGCCTTTACCGTGCTGGCGTTCTGGGATTCGGTTGTGGGTCGTTTGACCCGTCTGAGCCCCGAGCAGCGTGAGCTGTTGAGCTCCTACCTGCCGCAGAAATAGGGGTAGATACCGGCGCTCCGCTGTAATAAACCGGTCTTGAACGGGGTCAAGCGTATGCTTTAAATACCTTCTGCAAAGGGTACAAAAGGTTCATTCCCGGGAGAGATAACAATGTCGTTCCACCACACTCAGGCAGACTCCGCCAGCCGGGGTCGCCGCACGATGCGCGCCACCGGATGCGCCGCCGCCCTGCTCCTCGCCCTGACCGGCTGCTTTGGCGGTTCTCAGAGCGAAAACTCTTCGTCGAGCCCCAGCCCCTCCAACACGGCTAACCACTCGCAGTACCCGCTCCCTTCCTCCACCGCGTCCCCGTCACCGACGAAGAAGACCGAGCCGACCGTCACCGAGACTCAGGTGTCAGCTCCGGCAGAGAGCGCCGAGGCGAAGGCGTCCGAATCCTCCGCACTCGCTGATGCAAAGGCAACCCCCGTCGCGGCAGCAACCCCCACCGGTGACACTCCCCGTGCGCCCGAGAAGGTGGAGGCTGAGCGCGCCTCCGCCGGCGAGCGCTGCGGACACATCGGACGCAAGGGCTACCTGAAGACCGGCGCGGAAATCATGGTGCTGCGCGGTACCGTGGACTGCGCCCACGCCCTGGACGTGCTGACCGAATACGTCACCACCCCGCGTGCCGACGACAACCTGACCCAGCACCAGGTGGCGAAGGTTCAGGATGCCACCTGCTACTGGAACCCGCAGTACGAGATGGCTGAGAACCGTCGCGAGGATCGCGGTGCCCCCGAATGCACCATTGGCGAGGATGTCGCCTTTGTGGCTCGCCTGGAAAACCCGGACGCTCCCCAGATTCCCTTCCTCATGGAGCCCTCCTACTATGATTCTGGCGCTGGCTATTACCGTTTCAAGAGCGATGACGAGCGCACCCTCTGCGAGCTGAACCCCGCGGATGGAACCCTGGTGTGCGAGCGCCGCACCGGCGAGCAGACCGGTGACGGTAACGGTGCGGTCGGTCGTACTTTTGCCGGTCCGGTGGAGGTGACTCGCATGAACTTCCTGACCGGCGCTAGCGAGGTGAATACCGTGAATGAGTCCTCGGCTCTGCACGCGGAAACCACCACCGCAAACACGAAGATGATGCACACCTGGGATGTGGTGACTGTGCCCGCAGCTGAGGGTCATCAGCTGACCTGTTTCGGCGAGATTGAGAATAGCTCGATAAGCTGCCATGACGGAAACGGCCACACTATTCTGGTGCGTGGCAGGCACGAAGGCTAAACACCCGCGTCAGAATTATTGAGTTGCTAACGAGCTATCAATGAGTTGTGAATAGCTAAGGAGGGGCTTTCCGCACTGCCGGGAAGCCCCTCCTTTCGTGCTCCTGGGGCTACCTCGCGAGTTCTTGAGATGTCATATCCGTATAGCTAGCTCACAGGTAGCGTCTTTAGAATACTGGTTAGGAACCCGAACCGATGACGCAGAAAGGTCACCATGCATCCGGCACAGAAGCACTCTACCCAGACTTCTACCCAGGCTCGTTCTACTACGCTCCGCACCGCTAAGCGCTACAGCCCCGTAGCGCTCGGTGCCACGCTGTTGCTGGCGCTGTCGGCATGCTCCGGAGGCGCTACCACCGCCTCCCCGAGCGCCACCGCGACCCTTAGCCCCAGCGCTACGAGCGCGAAGGCGACCCCTTCGCCCACCCGCACCGCAACGGTCACTGAAAGCACCCCGACTGCCGGTACCGTGCACACCCCCACCGCGGCGGCTACCGTGAGCCCCGGAACCATCACCACCGCAAGTCCCGCGGCGACCGCGCAGGCGAGCGCGGCGTCGAGCCCTTCCGCATCGGCTAAGGCGAATACTTCGGCGAAGGCGTCGAGCACCGCGAGCCTGTCCAGCTCGGATGTTCAGTCTGCGGGCGGTAGCTGCGGCAGCATGGACGCTACTGGCTACCTGAAGCACAACGCTACGGTTCAGGTGACCTCGGGTGCGGTGGATTGCCTGTTTGCGCGTGAGCTGATCCGCCAGTTTGTGGTGCAGAACCCCGCCGAGGTGACCGATAAGGCGAATGGTGAGCGTACCGTCATGTCGGCGCGCTGCTACTGGAAGCCGGGCGACGGCGCGGATCGTGCGACCCCCGAGTGTGTGTCCCTGGATGGTGGCAGCACCGTCATTACCGTGAAGCTGACCAACTAGTTTACGATTCCCACCCGGCAAGGCACGGGTATTAAACACAAGCGCCGCGTTGACGTATCATTCGTCAACGCGGCGCTTTAGTATTCCCACCCGCAGGCGGGCAGAATCAGAGCTGGTGCGAGTTAGAACTCTCCGCGGGCACGGGTGGCAAGCACGTTATCCAGGCGGGCGAAGGTCGAACGCCAGGTGGTGCGTACCTCCTCGTGAACCGAGGCGGGCATGGGGCCAATCTCAATAACGATGCGGGTACCGGCTCCCACGCCGTCGGCGGTAATCACGGTTTCGGGGAAGAAACGGTGACGCTGGTACACCAGCACGCTACCGGGGTTGCCCAGGTGGTCGGGCAGCTGCTCTGCGTATTCGAGCTCCTTGAACGGTTCAATGCTCAAAAAGCGGCTCTGCAGAATGCAGGACACCGAGGGGTCAACCTCGTTGATCATGGACAGACGCTGCAGACCGCCGACGACGGGCTCCACGACTACGTCGGTGGGGCGCACGTGCCAGCCGGCGGGGCCGTACCAGCGGACCAGCAGTTCGGGGTCCAGGTAGGCGCCGAAGACGTCCTCGACCGGGGCTGCGATCTCGTGGTCGAAGACGAGAAGCTCCTCATCGGGAACATGAGTGATGCTCATAGGGTTCTCCTTAAACGGGTTGAAGAGCGGGTTTAGGGCTTCTTGCCGGAGTAGTAGTTGCCGAGGAACTCGTCACGGTACTCGAAGTAGGTGCCGTCCTTGATGGCTTCGCGGGCGTCGTCCACCATGCGCACGATGAAACGCTCATTGTGGATGGAGGCGAGGGTCGCCGCCAGACGCTCGTCCGCCTTGAAGAGGTGACGCAGGTAGGCGCGGGTGTAGTGGGTGCAGGTGTAGCAGTCGCAGCCCTCGTAGATGGGCGAGAAGTCCGCCTTGAAGCGCGCGTTGGTGATGTTGTAGCGGCCGGTGGGGGAGTAGACGGCGGCGTTGCGTGCCACGCGGGTGGGGGAGACGCAGTCGAAGGTGTCTACACCGTTTTCGATGCCGACGAAGATGTCGTCGGGTTCGGAGATGCCGAGCAGGTGGCGGGGCTTGGATTCGGGCAGCTCTTCGGCGCACCAGCGCACGATGGTGCCGAGGTTTTCCTTCTCAAGCGCACCACCGATGCCGAAGCCGTCGAAGGGCATGGAGCCCAGATCCTGGCATGCCTTGCGGCGCAGGTCCTCGTACTGTGCGCCCTGAATGACGCCGAACAGCGCCTGGTAGGGCTTGCCCACGCGCTCAGTGGTCAGGCGCTGGTGCTCAGCGATGCAGCGTAGCGCCCACAGGCGGGTGCGTTCGAGCGCCTCCTCCTGGTAGCCGCGGGAGTTGTAGAGGGTGGTTAGCTCGTCGAAGGCGAACATGACGTCGGCACCAATCTGGTGCTGAACCTGCATGGACACCTCGGGGGTGAAGCGGTGAATCGAGCCGTCAATATGCGACTTGAAGTTCACGCCGTCGTCGTCAATGTGGGCGAGGCGTTCCTTGCCCTTTGCCACGTCGTCGTCACCGAGGGGGCGGCCGTCGGCGCCCTTAGCGCCCGCGACGGTACCCATGTCGATCACCTTCTTGAAGCCGGAGCCCAGGCTCATGACCTGGAAGCCGCCGGAGTCGGTGAAGGTGGGTCCGTCCCAGTTCATGAATGCGCCCAAGCCGCCTGCCGCGTCGAGGATTTCGGGGCCGGGCTGCAGGTACAGGTGGTAGGCGTTGGAGAGCAGAGCCTGAGCGCCGAGCTCCTTCATGGATTCGGGTAGGACCGCCTTGACGGTTGCCTTGGTGCCCACGGGGGTGAAGGCGGGGGTCTGGATCTGTCCGTGCGGGGTGGTGATGACACCGGTGCGTCCGCGGAACTGTCCGCCGTTGGCTTCTACACGTTCAGCGCTGGGGGAGGCGGTGTCCGCCAGGCGACTGGTGATGGTGAAGCCAAAGTCCTCGGTGGGGAAAGAGTTATCTAGAACGCTCATTCTTCTCTCGATTGTTTGCTTTCCGTCTGAATGTCTATACCCTAGCCTACCGGAAAACCCCGCCTCTCTCGCCGGAGGCGGGGTTTTCGCGGGTACCGTCAGGCTAGGGTACAGCCAGGCTGAGGTACAGGCAGACTAGGGTACAGGCAGGGTGGCTGGGTTTAGCTCGCCCTAGCCGGTGAAGTTAGCCGGCGAAGTCGCCGAGCATATCCACGGTCGGCACGAAGAAGAGGGTGCCAGTCACCGCGGTACTGAAATCCAGCAGACGGTCGTAGTTGGCGCCATCCACTCCCATGAACATGTTCATGAGCATCTTCTGAACGGTCGAGAAGGTGCTGGCGTAGCAGATGAAGTAGGTGCCCAGCTCGTTGTTGCCCACGGTGCCGAAGGGCATGTTGTCGCGAATAACCTTGAAGTCGTCACCGATATTGGCAATAGCGGAGTGCGAGTTGGCGGGCTTCTCGTCCTCGCTCATCTCGATGTCGTCGTGCTTGGAACGGCCAATGACCTTCTCCTGCTCGGAGACGGGCAGGGCATTCCATGCGGTCATGTCGTGAATGTACTTCTGCACGAACTGGTAGCTGCCGCCCTTGTACATGGGGTCGTTGTCACCGATGAGACCGAAGTATTCGCGTGCCGCGGGGGTCTGCGGGTTTTCGGTGCCGTCCACAAAACCGATGATGGAGCGGCCGTCCCAGTAGCGGAAGCCGTGCACCTCATCCGCGGTCTCAGCAATATCGCGTAGCGCCGCAGTAATAGCGGAGGCCATATCGTAGGCGACGGACGGCTGGGTCGCACGGATGTGGAAGTGCAGATCACCGGGAGTGGACACCGCGGTGTGCTTGGGGCCCCTAATCTCCTCAAATTCTTCGAGCTCCTGCGGCAGGGGCTTGGGCAGATCCAGGGTCAGCCACGCGCTGTGGCTAATGCCCAGAACAACGTTAGCGTTCTCGGGCGAGTAGCGGTTCGCGGCGGTGTGGTTGAGGTTAATGACGAGCCCGCAGAGGTTCTGGAACCCCTCAATGAGCGCATCCTGAGAGGTGCCTTCCTTGAACTTCCAGACCATGAAAATGGTGTTAGCGTTCGGGCTGGCAGTGACCTGTTGTGATTCTGGTGCAAGCATAAAATTCACCGTACGCCCGTGTACACGCCCCCGCAATGAATCTAGCTCTAACCTTCTGCACAGGCCCTAACCTTCTGCACTGAAGGGAGAAGATGAGGGCTGGGGGCAAAGAACAGCAGGGTTTTAGAAGCCGTACTTTAGAAACTGTGCTTTTAGAAACTGTGGGAGGCGAGGTGACGCGCATGCGCCAGACGCGCCGCCGTCTCAAAAATGGTCCACGCCTGCACCTGAGTGGACAGCTCCACCGGTGCACCGGGCTTCACAACCTTGCTCATCGGCTCGGTGAACCGCGGGGAGAACTGCACGAGCGCCTTACCGCGAATCTCATTCGGGTCAATGCCGTACTCGTTCATCGGCAGGTTGGGGTCGAACTCGCGGCGACCCTCCCACAGGGCGCGTGCGGTCGAGTACACCAGGGTCGAGGCGAGCGCTCGCGCCTCATCACTGAGCAGCGGCGAGGACGCCGCCATGCCCAGGTAGCGCACGAGAATGCCGGTGAACAGGCCGCCGTCGCCGTCACCGTGAGAGATGAGGATGCGGCGGCGCGCACCGGAGAGGAACTCCACCTCTTCGGTCATGTGCTTGACGATGCCGACGATGAGGCGCTCGGCGCGCTCGGCGGGGTCCACCTCGCAGGGCACACCGGAAGCTGCGAGGCTCAGCAGGGCGCCCAGGGCGGTTCCCTGGTTGTAGGTGAATTCGCTGCGCTCGTACTCGTACTCGTCGCCGCGCACGTTCACGCCGTCAATATAGAGCGAACGTTCTGCATCCCAGAGGGTTTCGTTCATCCAGTCCATGAGCGCGGCGGCAGTCTTCGGGTCGCCCGCCCGCACATACGCCAGAGCGGTCGGCGCGGTCGCCGCAGCATTCACAAAATCACGCTTGGACTTACGCCAACTCATGCCGCCCACCGGGGAGAAGCCCTTCGCCAGCTGCTCGAAGAGGGCGGCGCCAGCATCCTGGGCGGCAACATCATTAGCGCCGGTCAGTTCAATGCAGAAGGAGTTCATGCGGCCCACCGCGAGGGTTAGCCACGCCATATCGTCAAAGTAGTCGTTAGCGAAGCGGCCGTAGTTACGCACGTTAATGCCGCGCAATAGTGCGCGGGCGCGGTGCAGCTGCTCCTGGGCGGCAGTAATATCGCCCTCGCGCAGGTGACGCTGACCGGCATCAATCATGCAGTCCAGCAGGTGCGCCTGCCACCAGTAGTGCCAAATGCTCAGGCGCTGGCTCAGCGGGCGCGGGTCGGGAACCTGTACCGAACCGATGAGGGCGCCGGGAACACCGAGGATGCGGTGCACGAAGGTGTCGGTGACGCTGTCGGCTGCGGTAGCGGCGTGCGAGGAGGTGCGCTCGGCGTACTCGCTAATCGACTCCAGAGACTGCGCGTTGTGGGAAGACGGCTGGGAATTCATGGACCCTCTGTAGTTGCGGTGAAGTATTACGTCTGAAATTATCCCACTTTTTGCCCTCTGAGCGCCCGGATGCTGTGGGCGGGCTCTCGGGTGTGATTCCTTTTCGAGAGCCCGCCGAGAAGATGCACCGCGGGGAACGAGGTGAACGCCACTCAAAAACGGGTTAGGCGGCGGCAGCCAGCGAACGCCCGCTGTACAGGTCCACCTGTTCGCCGGTGATGGGGTGCTCAAAGTGCAGGCTGTACGCCAGCAGCTGCAGCGGGTACTCAGGACGGTCTGGGGCGTCGGGTAGCACCTGCGGGTAGAGCACATCGCCCAGAATGGGGGAGCCCAAAAGGTTCAGGTGCGCCCGTAGCTGGTGGGTCTTGCCGGTGTGAGGCGCCAAATCATAGAGCGTCCATTCTCGTTTTTCGTTCAGTGTAGGCTCGGCACGCCACCCCTCAACAGCCTGCGCACTCGGGGTGAAAGTCCGCAGAATCTTTACGGTCGTCAGCGTATTCGGTTCCACGCCCTGCGCCGCGCACTGCTCCTCCGAAAGTTGCTGAACCTGCAACTGATCACGAATCTTCTGAATATGCGAACGCACCTGCAGGCCCTCCTCGCTCAACGCCTGCTCGGCGGCGGTAGCATCGGCGGGAACCGGCGCCACGGCGCGGTAGGTCTTCGACACCTGACGGTGCTGAAACATCATCTGGAAGGGGCGGCGCGCCTCCACGGTCTTAGCGAAGAGCAGCACGCCCGCGGTCGGGCGATCGAGGCGGTGAATCGGAATCAGCAGCGGGTTGTCCTCGCGCACCCGCAGCTTGGTCAGCGCGGTCTGCGCAATATAGGCACCGCGCGGGGTGGTCGGCAGAAAATGCGGCTTATCAATCGCCAGCACGTGTTCATCCTCGTAGAGCACCGGCATATCGGAGGGTAGCTGCGGCTCATCGGCAAGCTCACGGAAGTACCAGATGCGCTCGCCGGGCATATAGGGGCTATCGCTGGTCAGCACCGTGCCGTCATCGAGGCGCACCTCACCGGTATTAAAGCGGGCGTGAATAATCTGCGGGTCGTTCGGGTAGAATCGCGCAACCAGGTAATCCGCAATGGTTGCCGGGGCCGTATTGTTCGGGGTGAGCTCGGCGGGGAGCTCCTCCACGCGCGGCAGGATCAGCTGAATCGGGTCGATACCGTTCTTCTGAGCCAGCGGAGGGGTCAGCAGACGGTGATGCGTGCGGCGTGCAGGCTTTGCCTGATAGGCGAGCTGTATTCCCTGCTGTGTATCGGGGCGTGCGATAGGCTGCGGGCGTGGGGTGTTCTGTGCGGGCATGGCTCTACTCTACCGCCTGAACCCTATCACCTGAGCGGGGTTAGGATCGAGGTAAGCTGAGCCGGACCGCCTGCCGGATGAGGCGGCTAGAAATATTGCCGTGGGCTTGGTGTGGGTTGCAGAAGACAGTTTTGTCTGACACTCATGAATGTTTGTGTGAATACGTGGAACAGAAAACGAAAACTTCACAAATTTTTGAAATTATTGGACATTTAATTTAAAAAAAGTGCATTAATTTTACAAAAACTATCGATTGAGTGCGGTATTTTCGAAAATGCTGTCAAATCAGAAACTAATAACCCTCAATTTAGCCCCTGTGGTTTTTCTAAGTATAAAAGATGTAAAGCAATTAAAGACCTGATAACCTGGGCATCCTACGTCATAAACACCTTAATAAAGGCTGGAAACAGCCTTAAAGCGGTACGATTAAGACACAGAAGTTCGATATTTCGAACGAAGGGGTCGAAATGGGACAGAAGCAGCGCAAGGATGCAGAGGTTAAAGGAACACCCCCAAATACAGCGGTGCAATCGGACAATTCCAAAGCACCGGAAAATGCGATAGGAGAGGTTATGGAACATTCACAAAAGAATGCGGAGCCTCGCACCGGTGCCCTGCGTATGGAGCCGCACGAACGCGAAGAGCAAATTCTGAAAATCGCTGCAGAACATTTCGCTCGCCGCGGCGTGCTCGGTGCCTCCATGAGCGCTATCGCCCGCGATGCAGGCATTACCCGCGCCCTGCTCTACCACTACTTCCCCGGCAAGGACTCCCTGGCGGCCGCTGTCACCCGACGCGAAGCCAACGCAGTCCTTGAGGCCCTGGGCGAGCATCACGAAAACCCCGAAGAGGCGTTGCGCAATGCGCTACGCACGTACTTCCTCGTTGTAGCCGGCGTTCCCACCCCCGGTGGGGAGGACTTCCCGAACAACCCTACCGACTACCTCGAATGGATGCTTGAACGCACCGGCATGCCGATTAATGACCGCACTCGCGTCATCCTCGGAGGCTGGTTGCAGCTCGTCGACTACTTCGCCATGCACGTCGTGCAGCTCAACCCCCGCGATCAGCGCACCGTTCGCTCCCGCGGGCTCGGGCTCGAAGAAGCTATCGACCTGTGCCTGGGTGCCGTTGACACCCTCACCGGCGGCTACTAGCCACCTGTCACCCTAAGAGGTAACAGGTCAGCGTAGGACTTCCCGCTCCGATGTTTGGTTATGTGCTCCACGGCAAAGGCGACGTGGACATCCGGGCGGTTATTCCTCCACCACGCCGCTTGCGACGTGGCGGAATCCGGGAACACCACCCGGTTCGTGAGTAGGGAAACATAATGCCCCGCACCCCCTTCCGTGAGGGTGCGGGGCATTATGATGCTCAGGTTGAGGTTAAAGGAATTGATTTAATCTGAGGTTGAGCTTGAGGCTCTTTCTGGAGAAGGCTAAATGGAACGGCGCAGCGACAGTCCGCGAACCGTCGCGTAGAACCCCTGTGCCTGCAGTGCTGCACGCAGAGCCTCCACCGGATGCTCCATAACCTCGCCGCCGGAGGCGCTCAAGGTATGGGTGCCCAAAAGCTCCACATCGTTGACCTTCTCCACCGAAATCTTCTCCGTACCACCGGCGGACACCAGGCGCGCCAGGGCGGGGGCCGCCGCCTCCAGAAGTACCGGGTCGGTGGTGAAAGCCAGCAGGGTCTTCGCGCCACGCTCCACATAGAGCACCGGGGCGCCATCCACCAGCACCACGCAGGCACCCGCCTTGCGTGCCGGGCGGTGCTTCACGGTGCCCTCGCCCTTGTGCGCAAAGGAGGGAATCGCGGGCCAGCTCAGCGCCGCACCGTACGGGTTCGCCGGGTCGGTCGCCGCCAACAGGGTCACCGTGAACGTGCCGTACACCCGCTCCGTATCGGTACGCTGCGGGGCGTAGGCGCTCGCACCAAAACCCTGTGTCGCACCAAAACCCTGTGGACTTGCGGGAACACTGAGGCTATCGGCGGTAGAACGCAGCAGGTCCACCGTCGCGGGGGCGGCGAACTGCGCCGCACCCAAACCCTCAATAAAGTAGCCACGACGCACCAGCGCACGATCCTCAGCCGCCGAATAAATCCGGTACAGCTGCGAGAACCCGCCGGCAGAATCCTCCACCTGCAGGCACCCGCGAGTCAGTACACCGTAGCGGTCCAGCAGCAGGTCGGCGCGTGCGAGCGCCGTAACCGTCGCCTCCACCGGCTCCTGCAACAGTGTGTCCACGCGCGAGAAGCGGCCGCTGTCCTGCGGGGCAACGGCGGGAGCGACGGCATGGAGCCCGCCGCGCAGGGAGCGCAGACCGCGCCCGGCGGCAGGCGCAGAGTAGCCGCTGGAACCATAGCTATCAGCGCCGTAACCGCCCGCCAAGCCGTTACCCATGGAGGCGCGCGCCGCCGCAATACGCCCCGCACCACGGCGGCCCACCCGCGTCAGACGCGCAGGAGCCGCCGGAGTCGGATGTGCACTGCGGACGCCCGCAAGCATCGCCCGAACCGGCGCGAAACTATCGTTCGTCACCGCACCAGCCCACACCAGACGCCACAGAGCCGCCGAAATCTCCGCCGTATCCGGGAAAGTCACCACCTGACCGGCAGGTGCCGCAGCGCTCATCAGCTGCGCCACCCGCTCACGCAGCGCCGGCACGAACAGGCCGCCGTGAGCCAGCGCCTCATAGATGGCGTGCTCGAGCGTGCCCGGAGCCTGCAGCGCCTCCCAAAGCTCCGGGTTCTCCGCGCGCAACAGCTGCTCTGGGTAGTCCTCACCCAGAGTCAGCGAGGAACTCTCGCTCAAGTGCAGGCGAATCCAGCCGTCAGACTTCTGCGCGCTACCGCCGCCGAGCTGCCCGGCGCCGGTGAAGAACACCCTGCCGCTTGCCATCAGCTCGTCCAGCATGTGCGGCTGGTAGCCGGGCACGCGTGCCGGAAGAATCAGCGTCTCCAGCGCGGAAGCCGGTACGCGCACACCCGCCAGTTGGTCGATGGCGGTGAGCAGATTCTCCGTGGCGGAGGCGGAATCTTGTCCCGTATGTTCTGCGCCATTCTCTGCCGCCGAGCCGAGGGGTGCCACCCTCTCGCCCACCACCGTGGCGGCGCGGCGGGAGGGCATGAACGCACCGTAGGCGCTCGCCTCCGGCAGGGTCTGAGCAACCCGCACGGATAAAGAACGAACGTTCTGCCACGAAGGTAGGAAAACGCCATAGACCTGTGCCGATACCGGCTCAATCTCCTCACGCAACGCCGCCAGAGAGCGGGCACGAATCGTACGCAAAACCTGAGCATCCACCCACTCAACACCGGCAGACCCCAAAGCACGCAGCACCTCGGGCAGGAACTCGCCAGAGCTCAGGCGGCGCTGCTGCTGAAGACGCTGCAACACCGGAGTCAGCACGCCCACACCCACCGGGGTCAGGCGCGAAAAATGCTCCGCCGCCTGCTGTGCCGTAAAGGGAATATGGGTGCGCGCGTAGCGAGAAACCAGATCCTCCAAAGGCTCCGCAACCGGCTCCAAAAGGGCAACAGGAAGCGCCGCGGCGGGCATAATGCCCAGCCCATCGCGCAGACGCGCGGCATCCTCAACCACCGCATAGTACAGCTGCGGCTCGGCGGAACCGTCGGCAGCTCCCATGTCGGCAGCTCCCATGAACGAGAACGCACGGCGCGAGCGCACCAGCTCCTCCGCTAGAGCACGCGCCTGATCCGTGCTGGCGTGCGCACTGTACTCCTCGCCGTAATCTTCGGAATCTTCATGCTCAATGCCGGGTGCCGCCGCCAGCAAGCTGTCAGCCCGCAAACGCAGGCTCAATTCCTGCGCGCTCAACGGGCCCAGCTGACGCAACAAATCCGCCACGCCCTCCACACCGCAGGCGCGGTAACGCTCACCCGTGCGCTGCAGACGCTGCTGAGTCTGCACCAGAACCGCCGGGTCCAGTAGCTCGCGCAGACCGCTCGACCCCAGCAACTCAGCCAGCAGAGCCGGGTCCAGTGACAGCGCGGCGGCGCGGCGTTCGGCGGCGGGCGCATCGCCGTCGTAGAGGTGCTCGGCAACGTACTCAAAGAGCAGGGTGCGCGCAAAAGGCGAAGGGTCGTTCGTCTCAACTTCCAGCATGGACACCGCCCGAGACTGCAACGAACGGTGTACCTGAACCAGCGCCGGAACATCGTACACATCCTGCAGACACTCGCGTGCCGTCTCCAAAAGCACCGGAAAATCAGGGTACTTACGCGCCACATCCAGCAGCTGCGCCGCACGCTGACGCTGCTGCCACAGCGGGGTGCGCTTACCCGGATCACGGCGCGGCAACAGCAGGGCACGCGCCGCATTCTCACGGAACCGAGACGCAAAAAGCGCCGAATCGCCCACGCGTTCGGTGACAATCGCCTCCAGCTCGTCCGGGTCGAAAAGGAACAGGTCAGCGCCGGGCGGCACATCCTCCACGGCGGGCAGGCGCAGAATCAAGCCGTCATCGCTCGCCATGACGGAGGCGTCCACCCCGTACTGCTCCTCAATGCGGGCGCGCACCGCCAGCGCCCAGGGCGCGTGTACCCCGTAGCCGAGCGGCGAGTGCAGGACCACGCGCCAATCGCCCAGTTCGTCGCGGTGCCGCTCTACAATCATGCGGGTGTCGGAGGGGACCGCTCCGGTGGATTCGCGCTGCTCACGCAGGTAGGCGAGCAGGTTATCGACCGCCCAGGTGTCCAGTCCGAGCTGTTCGAGCTGCTGGCGGGCGGCGGCGCTATCGGTGGCGTCCAGGCTGGAGAGGGCGCGCGTGAACGCACCCGTCTGCACGCCCAGGGCGTAGGGGCGGCCCATGCGGTCGCCGTGCCAGAAGGGTAGGCGCGCGGGCTGACCGGGTGCGGGGGAGACCCGTACCGCGTCGTGCGTAATTTCTTCAATGCGCCAACTGCTCGCGCCGAGGGTGATGACCTCGCCGGCGCGGGATTCGTACACCATTTCTTCGTCGAGCTCACCCACACGCTTGGGGCCGCGCTCTTCATCGCCGCTGACCAGGTAGACGGGGAAGAGCCCGCGGTCGGGAATCGTGCCGCCGCTGGTGACGGCGAGGCGCTGCGCACCGGGGCGGCCCTCAATACTTCCGGAGGGTGCCTCCTCGGTGGGGGTGCGGTCCCAGATGATGCGCGGGCGCAGTTCGGCGAACTCATCGGAGGGATAGCGTCCGGCGAGCATTTCGAGCACGGAGTCGAAGAGGGCGCGCGGTAGCTCGGCGTAGGGTGCGCTGCGGCGTAGCGCCTCGTACCAGGAGTCCACGCTGATGGGGCCCAATGCGCAGGCGGCGACGGTCTGCTGTGCGAGTACGTCCAGGGGGTTGGTGGGGACGGCAAGCGGTTCGAGGGTTCCGCTGCGCATTCCGGCGAGGGTGACGGTTGCACCGAGCAGGTCGCCGCGGTGCTTGGGGTAGAAGAATCCGCGCGAAATTTCGCCCACGCGGTGTCCGGCGCGACCCACGCGCTGCAGCGCGGAGGCAACCGATGGAGGCGCCGCCACCTGGATTACGAGGTCCACGTGACCCATGTCGATACCCAGCTCCAGGGAGCTGGTGGCGACCACGCAGCGCAGGGTTCCGCCCTTGAGCGCCTCCTCGATGAGGGTGCGCTGTTCCTTGGATACGGAGCCGTGGTGCGCACGGGCGAGCGGCGGCACCTCGGCGATGTCGCAGATGCCTGCCACGTAGTCTTCGGGGTCGATTCCCCGCTGCGTGAGGACGCGGCGCAGGTGAATATCGTTGAGTGCCGCGGTGAGCTTTTCCGCTAGTCCACGTGAGTTAACGAAAACAATCGTAGAACGGTTGTTCTCGATATGGTCTACGATGCGCTCCTGTACGCGCGGCCAGATGGAGGTCTCGGGGCGCTCGCTATCGGCGGTTTCACGGAGTGATTCTTCGGGGATGGTGAGCGTATTTTTGGGCGCGGTGTTATCGCTCTGTCGCGCCGGGTTTGCCTGCCCGGGGAATACGCCAATGGCATCTTCCAGTGTGTAGGGCGCGCTCGCCGGGATGTCTACGGCACTAGAGATAGGCCGTGCCGCACCTACCGGTGAACCAGCAGAAGCTGAGCCCTCGCCACCCGGCGCCTCCGAGGGCGCATATTCTGATGGGGCGTAGAGCCCCTGCCCGTAGTCGTTGGCGCCTCCGAGCGCCGCCATATTGGGTACGGGCACGCTCAGACGCAGGTCCCATTCTTTGGCGACCGGGCGGCTCATGATGGTCACCGGCTGAATGCCGCCGAGGAACCGGGCGACCGCCTCCGGGTTTTCGACGGTTGCGGAGAGGCCGATACGCTGTGCGGGCTTTTCGAGGAGCGCGTCGAGGCGTTCGAGGGAGACCGCCAGGTGCGCGCCGCGTTTGGTGGCGGCGAGGTTGTGAATCTCGTCCACAATCACGGTGGTGACGCCCGCGAGGGTGTTGCGGGCGGCGCTGGTGAGCATGAGGTAGAGGGATTCGGGGGTGGTGATGAGAATGTCGGGCGGGTTGCTGATGAGCTGGCGGCGTTCGCGGGCGGGGGTGTCGCCGCTGCGCACGCCCACGCTGATGCTGGGTTCACCCGTGTTGTTTCCGCTCAGACGGGTGATTCCGGCAAGGGGTGCGCGCAGGTTACGTTCGACGTCGGCACCGAGTGCTTTGAGGGGCGAGATGTAGAGGATGCGCGTGCCGCCTGCGGTTCCGGCTTCGTGTTCGCGGTGCAGGGCGTCGAGTGCCCAGAGGAATGCGGCGAGGGTTTTGCCGGAGCCGGTGGGGGCGATGATGAGGGTGTTGTTGCCGTTGCGGATGCTCTCCCATGCGCCTTCCTGGGCGGCGGTGGGTGCGCTGAAGGTGGCGCGGAACCAGTCGCGTACGGGTGCGGAGAAGTGGGAGAGTGCGTCGGTCATGTATCTATTATGGCGGGGTTTATGGTGTGCGCCTCTTGAATTGTTGGGGGCTGGGGGAGGAAGATGTGCTTGACAGGTTCCTAACAAGCCCGTAATGTTTTACTTGTAAAGTAATTGACTGAGAGAACAACACAAAGGAGCACCACCATGACCCGCCTGACCGACGAACAGCTCATTAACCTCTTCCACGAGCCGCGCACCGTCTCCTCCTTCACCGAGGAGCCCGTCACCGACGAGCAGCTGCGCCGCATCCAGGAGCTGACCTTCTACGGCCCCACCGCCTTCAACAGCCAGCCCCTGCGCATCACCTGGGTCAAGAGCCCCGAGGCACACGAGCGCCTCGTCGCACACCTGGCAGACGGCAACAAGGCTAAGACTCAGGCGGCACCGGTCACCGCGATTCTCTCCGCAGACGCAAACTGGGTAGAGCATGCTGACACCTTCAACCCCAACGCTGCCGGCTTCATCAAGGGCTTCTACACCTCCGAGGAGCTTGCTACCCCCGCCGCTGAGCTGAGCGCTCACCTGCAGGCAGGCTACTTCATCACCGCAATCCGCGCCCTCGGCCTGGATGCTGGCCCCATGACCGGCGCAGACTTCGCCGGCATCAAGAAGGAATTCTTCGCGGATAACGCAGAGATCCCCTTCCTCGTCGTCAACATCGGTCACGGCGAGGCTCCCGCATACCCGCGCGGTGCACGCTTCAGCCACGACGAGGTCGCTCGCTCCCTCTAAGAGCGTGCGGCTACCGCATAGCTCAAGCTAAACCCTAGGTTTATAGACAGTTCAAGGGCGGTTCCCCATCGAGGGGAACCGCCCTTGAACTATATGCGAACTATATGCGCACACAACGTGCCAGAGATGTTGTCACATCTGCAACGCCGCGTTAGCGGGCACCAAATTGACCCACCGACAGCTGCGGAACAGACGAGGAACATGCGGTCGTATCCAGCGGAACAATCACGCCACCGGAACCGGAGGGAAGACCCACCAGGAAGCCCTGAACCGGGCGGCTACCGCAATCGTCACCGAAGCGTGCCGGGTACACCGAACGCAGTACCGCGGTGGTGCTATCGCCGGGGTTGAGGGTCACACCCGCAGGGTTCATGTACTCGTCGGAGGTGGAAGCCTCACGACCAACCCAGGTTCCCGAAGGACCCGCATGGACCACGCGCGGGTAGCCGCGCAGGGTGCAGGGGGAGTTCGAGGAGTTCTGGAAGTACAGGGTGTAGTTTCGGGCGCCGGGGGAGCCTTCTCCAATAGCAACCGAAACGTTCAGGTCATCCAAATCGCACTGGCCGGGACCCTCAACGTTGTTGTTGGAGGAGTTAGAGGACTTCTCCGAAGAGCTCGAGGAATTCGAGGAGTTGGAAGAATTCGACGAGTTCGAGGAACCGGAGGAGTTCGAAGAGTTGCCCGAAGAGCGAGAACCCGACTGCGAAGACGAGTCTGAACTCTTCTGGGAGTCCTGCTGAGAATCAGAGTCGTCCGACTTGTTCTGCTCGGAACCCTCGTGGGAGGACTCAGAGGAATGAGAGTCAGAGCTCTGCTTCGACTCGTGAGTCTCGGTGTGGGAGGAAGACTCGGAGTGCTCAGAGGAAGACTCGTGGTGTTCCGCGTCGGGGGAGTTCACCACGGTAATGGAGCCCGGGCTCACCGAAGGGGTAGCCCCGTCGGAGGCTACTCGAATCGTGCCGGGCTTGACCGAAGCCGAAGCGCTCGGCTGGGCCGAGGTGCCTTCAGCTTCCTGACCGGCCTGGGACGCGCCGCATCCACTGAGCGCTAGCACGCAACAGAGGAGGGTGGTTGATGCGAGTACCTGAGCCGATTTAAACATGATTACATCGCCGCCTGCATTTGGATTTCTGCTCCGTCCATACCGGGGGCGTACTCGACCTGGCAGCACAGGCGAGAGTACTCGTTGGCGACATCGTCGACCATGTCGAGCAGGTCCTGCTCAGCTTCGGTGCGCTCACCGGAAGCCTCGAAGTGCTCGGGGTCGATGAAGCCGTGGCAGGTAGCGCAGGATGCGTTACCACCGCAGGTTGCGAGGACCGGCACGCCGTTAGCCTGGAGGGTTTCCAGGAGGGTGTGGTGGTCTTCCCACTGAATGTCGTAGTTTACGCCTGCTTCGTCAGTGACCTTAATCGTTACGCCCATGCGTTCTCCTTCTTCTGTAGTGATGCGTTTCTATTGTAGAGGTAGGGGCTGTTATTCACCGTACTTTGTGGCGCATCCCCAACCCTACCGTCACGCATATCACGGGAACGCATATTAATTTTTATGCTGAATAGCATGTCTGTATTGCCCCCAGTCTACCCCGTATTGCCCTGACAACGCGGGATATAGGCGCATATGAATACTGCCCCCAGATGCAAAGACATGCTGGGGGCAGTATAAAGAACCGGCACGCGGGCGCGCTTCAACGGCTATGCTTCAACTGTGACGAAGAGCTACTCGGATTCCTTCTCCGCAGTCTTCTCGGCGTCCTGCTTTTCTGTGCTGTGGTTATCGGAATTCTGGACGCTTCCTCCGGGACCGCGCACAATACCGCGTACGCTATCGCGCGGGTCGGCGTAGCGCAGGTCGATACCGAAGGTATTGCGGATCTGGCGTGCCGAGTTCAGGTGCCAACGCTGCGAATCTGAGGGGGTCACGGAGGTGACCGCCTTCTGACCCGGAGCCAGCTTCTCGTGGCGAATATCGTAGTGCTTACCGCCCATGGTGATGGTGAAGCCGTGCTCTTGCAACAGCTGCACGAACGCATCCACATCGTGCGGGATCTTGCGGCCGCGCTGCCTCTTTGTGCCGCTCATCCTCGGCTGCGACTCGAAGGGGTTACGGCTGGGCGCGGTGCCGCGGCTAATACGGATTACCTGCTGGTCGGAGTGCGAGAACTCCACCTGGTAGCCGTTGAGCGAGTACACGGTGCGGCTACTGCCGGGAATTGGGCGGCGGTCCTCAGCCTCATCCAGGATGCGGGCAATGTACTCGCCGGTCAGACCGAGCGCCTTCAGCTGTGCCTGAGCATCGGGGGAGAGCTGGTAGCCTCCCGCCAGAGCCTGCAGCGGGCGCAGCGCGAGCACTTCGGCAGTCAGGGGGTTGAGCACCACCTGGTAGCCTTCCTCTTCATGCGTGTAGAGGGTGACTTCGCGGCCGTAACGGTTCTCCTGCGCGCTCTCTTGAACCACGGTGCTTGCGGGCGATTCGATGATGTCCAGCAGTAGCTCGTAGGTGAGACCGTGGCGCATCATATAGTCCATCACGCCCGGGAGCACGCCGTAGATACGGCGGCGCGGCGGCACCTCGCCGTAGAATTCCTTCTCGATGCGCGCGGCAATACGCTGGTTCTCCAGCGGCACCTCGGTCAGCGGGATGAGGCGCTGGTTGGAGGGGCGAATCTTGGCGCGTGCGGCGGCGGGCTTGGGCGCCTGACGGTATGCGTCCACGAGTGCCTGCTGTTGCTCCACGAATTCCTGGGCGATGAGCGGCAACAGGGTGAAGTAGAGCTCTGCGGCTTCGGGCTTGAGCGCGCCGTTCTCATCGAGCAGGGAGGCGCCGTCCTTAGTGAGCAAATCCCACGGCTTATCGTTTGCCGCGCTCTCTTCGGAACCCTGGTTCTCCCGGTAGCTATAGGTTGCGAGGGAGGCAAGCTCCTGCAGGCGAACGTACACCTCAAGAGGAACGGTAATCTGCTTAGCGGACATTATTTCTCCTCCTCAACGGTGTTTTCTGCCTGGGCTGCGCCATCTTCTGCCCAATCAGCGGCATTTTCTGGTTCTTCCGCCTGCTGAGCCAGAGCATTACTGAGCTCTTCGAGCTGCGCCTTGCGCAGGGTTTCGGCGTGCAGGTGATGGAAATCCGGGGTCTTCGCCAGAGCCATAACGGTCCGCTCATCGGGCGAAATCGCAATTTCCAGACCCTGCGCCGCGTAGATGCGGGTCCAGCCTTCAGCCATGCGCACGCTCTCGGGGTTGCTCAGGGCATGAAGCATCAGATCGAAGACGAAGGGCGGGTTCTTCTTCAAGAAGGTGCGGGCGCGCTCGCTGAATTCGAGTTCCAGGGCGTTGAGCGAGTTGTATTCGCCCTGCGCCAGGGATGCCTGCGCCGCTTCGTTGTATTCGGCGTCGTATTCGTCAATGACCGTAATGACTTCTGCGGAGGCGGTGTTGACGTCCACCCGGTAATCGTCGTGGGTGAAGCGAATCGTCCAGTCGTTGAGTCGTTCTGCCGCGCCTTCACGCAGGATGGTGCGCACGAGCTCTTCGCTGATGTTTTCGCGTTCGAGGCGGGCGCGCAGGCTCGGGCGCAGGCGGTAGCTGCGTTCGCGGTCCTCTTCGCTGACGCCGCGAGGCGCGGTCGGTTCGGCGGCTACCGGCTGAGCCGCGGGCTCGCTGAGGGCCGCCGGAGCAGCGGGGACCGGGGCTGCGGGCTTCGGCGCGCTCGGCTTCGGGGTATTCGTCTCCGGAGCGGCGGGCGCACTCGGTAGGGACTGGCTGAGTACGGGCAACTCTTCAACAGGTGCCTGCTCGCTAGCTACTGCCGTATGGGTAGCTTCTGCGGCTTCGGCAGCCTGTTGGCGGGCACGCAGACCCTCCAGGTACTCTTCGATGCGCGGCGGGCGGTAGGTCAGCGTGGACTTGCGGAACATGCCGGGGGAGGGCGTACCGGGAGTAGGCGCTGCCGGCTTCGGTGCTGCGGGCTTGGGCGCTGCGGGAGCAACCGTGGCGGGCGTCGGTATAGGAGCCGTCTTTTCTGCTGTTGCCTCTGCGGGTGCTTCCACAGATGCTTCTTCCGGCACGCTGGGAGCAGGGCTGGGAGTCGGGGCGGGTGCCTGTGCCGCGCGGGCGGCAAAGAGCGCGGGGGAGGGCGCCGGCTTCGGCGCCGCAGGCTTCGGGGTTGCCGGCTGGGGAGTAGCGGTTGCGCTCACCGCGGCGTCCTCACTCACTACACCCTCGTTGGCCTCTGCGACGGGAGTCTCAGCCATGGAGGCTTCGGCCGCTTCGGTTGCCTGCAGGTCGGTCTGTTCCTCTTCAGCAGGCTTAGTGTCGCTGGCTTCCTCATCGCCGCGGCGTAGGGCGGCAACGAGTTCCTGGCGGGAAGTATAAGGAATGATTTCCTCGGGCGAATCGATATATCGCGGGAAATTCTCGTAGAGAATCTTCGCCGCGGCCTCAAAGAGCTTCTCCGCGGTGGTGTTGGCGGCGGGTGTGCAGGGGCAGAGGAGCTCCTGGCGCTGCGCGTCATAGAGGGACCAGTGGGCGCATCGTTCGGTGGGCGGGAAGTAGTCGAGTGTTCCAAGGTCGGCTATATCGATGAGTGCACCTATCAGGGACTGCGGAATGGATAGCTGTGCCATAGTGCTCCTTCGCGTTGTCTGCTCTCCAGCCTATGTGTGGAGGGTCCTCTTTCCATCCTATGCGTTTTTTGGCGGGTGTGCCCCGGGGCACGTCATCTGGGAGCATAAATCTGTGGATTCACAGGTTGGGGTGCTTTGGGGCGCGGTTTTTGGCACGGATGGGGCAGCGTCAGCTGGTGAAGCGTCCTTGCTACACCTAGCTAGAGCCTGCGGCGTGTCGTACTGCAACATGTTGTACTGTGCAGTGGCTTGAGCTCTGCCCGGGGCTTGTGTCAGAGCGTTTTCAGCGCGCTTGTTTCCCAAAGATGTCTTCCAGGGGTGTGTCTTCCGGGGTCTATCTTCTGGGCATACAAAAAATCCCCGGTTCCAAAGAACCGGGGATCGGTGGTGCGCCCGAAGGGATTCGAACCCCCAACCTTCTGATCCGTAGTCAGATGCTCTATCCGTTGAGCTACAGGCGCATGTTCCTCGCTTCGGATTTCTTCAACCCGTCGCGGCAACAGGTACTACTATACGGATGTCTCCAAGGGTGCGCAAGCCGAAAAACTCGAAATTGACCCAAAATCCCCTCCGAAAGACTCGATAATGCCCTGTTTTACCGCATGATTCCGGGGTTTTTGGTGGCGTAAAATTTTTTCAAAATATTTTCTCGGCACCCTAAAACCGGTGCTGTAGGCCCCTAAAATCCCCGAAGGGTCCCGCCATACGACCTAAAAATTCTTTACAGAAATCTTCTCGTACTCTAAGAATGTGATGCGCAGAACTTAAGAAATGGCGTTATAGAAAGCTCTACAGACCATTAATGCGTTATTCTGTAAGCATCACGAGGAAGTGGAGACTGTCCAAGCGTGCATATTCACGATTATTTGCACGCTTGTAGTGTTTAACTGCTTCTTTGTTACCGCAGACCTAACCGGATCAATGTAGTATCCGGGCCACCGATTGAAGGGGAAAATGTCAATGGCTGACACCTCAACTCGTACTCTCTCTGCCGAACTCGAAAAGGAGCTGCAGAGCGCACCTACCACCCACCAGGGCCTCCTGGATTGGGTTCGCGAGGTTGCGGCACTGACCCAGCCCGCACACATCTACTGGGTCGATGGCTCCCAGGAAGAATATGACCGCCTGGCACAGGAACTGGTTGACGCCGGTACCTTCGTTCGCCTCAGCGATCACGAATTCCCGAACTCTTACGCAGCTTTCTCCGATCCCGACGACGTTGCACGTGTCGAGGAGCGCACCTTCATCTGCTCCGAGACTGAAGAAGGCGCAGGCCCGACCAACAACTGGCGCGACCCCGTCGAAATGAAGCAGACCCTGACCGGTCTGTTCGAGGGCTCCATGCGCGGTCGTACCCTGTACGTCATTCCTTTCGTCATGGGCTCCCTGAAGGCTAAGAACCCCAAGATTGCTGTTGAGCTCAGCGACTCCGCATACGTTGTCTGCTCCATGCGCATCATGGCAACCATTGGTAAGGAGGTTCTTGCCAAGCTGAACGAGACCAACGGCTTCTTCGTCAAGGCTCTGCACTCTGTTGGTGCACCCCTGGAGCCCGGTCAGGAAGATGTTCCCTGGCCTTGCAACCCCGAGAAGTACATCGTCCAGTTCCCCGAGACCCGCGAAATCTGGTCCTTCGGCTCCGGCTACGGCGGTAACGCACTGCTCGGTAAGAAGTGCTACGCACTGCGTATCGCATCCGTTATCGGTCGCGATGAGGGCTGGATGGCAGAGCACATGCTCATCCTGAAGGTCACCAACCCCGAGGGCAAGGTTCGCTACATCTCCGCAGCGTTCCCTTCCGCATGTGGCAAGACCAACTTCGCAATGATGGAACCCACCATTGACGGCTGGAAGGCTGAGATGGTCGGCGACGACATCGCATGGATCGAGTTCGACGAGAACCACCAGGCACGCGTGGTCAACCCCGAGGCTGGCCTGTTCGGCGTGGCACCGGGCACCGGTTACTCCACCAACCCGAACGCTATGAAGGCTATCGCCAAGGGCAACACCATCTTCACCAACGTTGCACTGACCGACGACGGCTCCGTCTGGTGGGAGGGTAAGACCGATGAGGCTCCCGAGCACCTGATTGACTGGACCGGTCAGGACTGGACCCCCGAGTCCGGCCGCCCGGCAGCTCACCCGAACTCCCGCTTCTGCACCCCCGCATCCCAGGTCGACATGCTCGCTCCCGAGTACTACGACCCCGAGGGTGTGCCGCTGAGCGCTATCGTTCTGGGCGGTCGCCGCAAGACCACCATCCCCCTGGTTTCCGAGTCCGAGAGCTGGGAGCAGGGCGTCTTCCGCGCAGTTACCCTCTCCTCCGAGACCACCGCGGCTGCTAAGGGCGCTGTCGGTGTGATTCGCCGCGACCCGATGGCAATGCTGCCCTTCATCGGCTACAACGCTGGTGATTACTTCAAGCACTGGCTGGACCTGGGCAAGAAGCACGGCGCTGAGAATATGCCGAAGGTCTACTACGTCAACTGGTTCCGCCGTACCCCCGACGGTGGCTTCGCATGGCCCGGCTTCGGCGAGAACTCTCGCGTTGTGAAGTGGATCTGCGACCGCCTCGACGGCAAGGCTGGCGGCCAGGAGACCTTCCTGGGCACCGTTCCCACCAAGGAAGACCTGGACCTGACCGGTCTGGAAATCTCCGAGGAAGAACTGAAGGCTGCTCTGGCTGTCTCGAAGGAAGAATGGGTTGCTGAGCTGCCCAGCATCGACGAGTGGCTCGAGAAGTTCGGCGACAAGCTGCCTGCTGAGGTTCGCGAACAGCGCGACGCTCTGGCGAAGGCTCTGGAGGGCTAAGACACTCCAGCTAATACCTAAGGTTTAGCGCATTGAAGGAGCGGAATCTCCCGATGAGATTCCGCTCCTTCCTTCTGCTTGGGGAAAATTTGAATCCCCGTCAGCTGGGGGGAATGATAAGTTTTCTCGCAAAGGTGTGAATGTAAGGCTATGCAGTCCACTTGCTCTTGAGAAATACTTTAAATCCCCGCCGGGGTGGTTGGGGCACAGAAGCAGCTGGTTATAATTTCTTGCCTCTCTTATCACCCCTATACAATTCCAATGTAAGATTTTTGAATGCACATGGCTTTCACGAGCTGCGCATATCCGCTGCTACATGTACTGATATGTGGTGGCACGAGAGATTAGAAGGAGTATCCATGCGTTTGACAGCATTCTCGGATGTCTCGCTCCGCGTTCTGATGCTCCTGTCTGCTCTGGAGCCCGGTCAGAAGCTTTCCACCCAGAAGATCGCTGAAGGTGTGGACACCCCCTACAACCACGTGGCGAAAGCTGTAGCTTTCCTCGTGAACATGGGTTACCTGGACTCGACTCGCGGTCGTTCCGGTGGCGTCATGCTTTCGGATGCGGGTCGTTCTGCGACCGTCGGCACTATTCTTCGCGCTACTGAGGGCGATATCCCCATGATTGAGTGCGAGGACGAGAATGGCCACTGCCCCCTCGATAAGTTCTGTCGCCTGCGCAATGTGCTGGCGAAGGCTCGCGAGGCATTCTATGCATCGGTTGATTCGGTGATCATTAGCGAACTGACTGCCGGTGCGCGCCCCGTTGGCCCGGTGTTCGTCGAGCTGGGCTTTGGGCCTCCGGAGAATGCGTTGCCTGCGCGCTAGTCGTAAGTATTCAAGCGATACGTGATGCCTGTGGAGCTTTCCAGTGGGAGGCTCCACAGAGTTTTTAACACGGAGGTTTGGGCGTTTCTGTGCTTGATGCGGGGGCTGCTAGGCGGTTCGCGCGGGGGTGTTTCGTGGGGGTTTTGAGGGCCGCGGGGGAGTGTTTTTGACTCTGCGTGCGCGGTTGTCGGCACCTGCACGAACCCGGAAAATGTGCAGTAAATGCAGGATATTGCAAATTTGCTTTTCAAATGCAGAAAATGTGACCATATTCATTTTTGCACCGCACTGCATACTTTCCCTAGTAAATATATTTTCGCTCCAGAATTTTTATGCACACTTCGGGGCTAGTCACCCGGCGAACTCAAAAACAGTGCTGAAAATATATAGTGTGACGCTCGGCTCTCTCTTTGAGTCAGGGTGAACCATAAGTAGCATCTGTAGCGCCAAATAACCCTCGGGGCATGACCTGCACACAGCGCAAGCACCCCGCAAAATGCTACGGTAAGGGTGCTTTATAAACACTTCGTCACCAACTGAGCTGTCCGAGTGAACGCCCCAGCATCACACATATCAAGGGCATCATCACAACGACCAGGTGACCACACAGGAAGAAGGCATGACATGCTCTCTGAGAAGTCCCGCCCCATTATTGAGGCAACGCTGCCCATTATCGCTGAGCGCATCAACGACATCACCCCCGACTTCTACCGTCGAATGTTTGCTGCCCGCCCCGACCTGATGGACGGCATGTTCTCCCGCTCCTCTCAGCTCGAAGGCACCCAGCCCCGCGCACTGGCTGGCTCCATCGCAGTATTCGCTTCCTACATTGTCGAGCACCCGGACTCCTACCCGGACGAGGTCCTCTCCCGCGTGGCCCACAAGCACGCATCCCTGGGCCTGAAGGAAGAAGAGTACCCCACCGTCTACAAGTACCTCTTCGAGGCAATCGCCGCTAACCTCGGCGACCTGGCAACCCCCGAAATCGTTGAGGCATGGACCGAGGTCTACTGGCTCATGGGCAACGCCCTCATCAAGCTGGAGAAGGGCCTGTACGCTTCCCAGGCAAACGACGTCATGTTCGCACCCTTCAAGCTCGTTGACCGCAAGGAGACCGGTGAGAACGTCGTAGTTCTGACCTTCGAGCCCGCCGACGAGACCCCCATGACCGAGTCCAAGGGCGGCCAGTACATCTCCATCGTCGTTCCCGCACGTGACGGCCTGCGCCAGGCACGCCAGTACACCCTGCTGCCCAGCGAAAAGAACCAGCGCCGCATCGCTGTGAAGCTCGACCCCAACGGCGAGATGACCTCCATCCTGCACGAGCTGGAAGTCGGCGCAGTCGTCGAAATCTCCAACCCCTACGGTGACCTGACCCTGGAAGGCTTTGGCGACCCCCAGGCACCCCTGTACCTCTTCTCCGCAGGCATCGGCACCACCCCCATGCTCAGCTTCCTCTCCGAGCTGGCGGAGAAGGGCTCCGAGCGCCCCGTGACCGTGGTCCACGCAGACCGCCGCCTGGACACCTGGCCCCTGCGCGAAGAGCTCACCGAGCTCGTCGGCAAGCTGCCCAACGCACGCCTCGTCTCCTTCATCGAGGGCGAAGGCGGCGACTTCACCGGTCGCGTCGACGTCTCCAAGCTGGATGTTCCCGCCAACGCTAACGTCTACCTCTGTGGCCCGCTGCCCTTCATGCAGGGCGTACGCTCCGCACTGGTGGAGGCAGGCGTTCCCGGCAAGAACATCAACTACGAAATCTTCGGCCCGGACCAGTGGATGCTCCACGACCAGGCACGCGAGGCGTAAAAACCCCGTAAGCCGGCTCGTCCGCTAGGTTTCTTGGAACTTAATAAAAAGATCCCGCCCGCAGAAACAATCTGCGGGCGGGATCTTTATATTTCAACTGCTCAAAGAGCAGAAGAGAGAATGTCTACGAAAGACTAGGCCTGGCGAACCAGAGCCAGAACCTCGTCGCGGACGCGCTCCATAGTCGCAACATCCGGTGCCTCAAGGTTCAGGCGAAGGAAAGGCTCGGTGTTCGAAGGACGCAGGTTAACCCACCAACCCTCTTCAGTGTTGGTGAAGGTGGTGCCGTCGGAGTCCTCAACAACCACGGGAGCGTTAGCGTAGTGTGCACGCACGCGGTCCACAGCGGCAGCCTTGTCTTCAATCTCGGAGTTAATCTCACCGGAAGCAACGTACGGGGAGTACTTCGCGCTGATCTCGGAGAGAGGCTCATCGCTACCACCCAGAGCAGCCAGCACGTGCATTGCAGCGAGCATGCCGGTGTCTGCGTTGAAGAAGTCCTTGAAGTAGTAGTGAGCGGAGTGCTCGCCACCGAAAACGCCGTTCTCCTTGGCCATAACAGCCTTGATGAAGGAGTGGCCCACGCGGGTCTTCACTGCGCGGCCGCCCAGCTTCTCAACCAGCTCAGGAACAGCCTTCGAGGTGATCAGGTTGTAGATGATGACGGGCTCTTCGTTACCCTCTGCCTTCGCACGAGCAATCTCGCGCTCAGCAACCAGAGCGGTCACAGCGGAAGGAGTGACAGGCTCACCCTTCTCGTCGATGACGAAGCAGCGGTCAGCGTCACCGTCAAATGCCAGACCAATGTCAGCACCGTGCTCAACAACAGCCTTCTGCAGGTCAACCAGGTTAGCCGGCTCCAGCGGGTTAGCCGGGTGGTTCGGGAAGGTGCCGTCCAGCTCGAAGTACAGGGGAACGATTTCCAGGGGCAGGCCCGGCAGGATGGTGTCGCCCAGAACAGCGGGAGTGGTCATACCACCCATGCCGTTACCAGCGTCAACAACAACCTTCAGGGGGCGGATGGAAGACAGATCAACCAGCTTGCGCAGGTACTCTGCGTAAGGCTTGAGAATGTCCTTCTCAGAAACGGTGCCAACCTTCTCAACCGAAGGAATCTCGCCCGAATCCAGGTACTTCTGAGCCAGGTCGCGAATATCGAACAGACCGGACTCGGAAGACAGAGGAACAGCGCCAGCCTTAGCCATCTTCATGCCGTTGTACTCTGCGGGGTTGTGGCTAGCGGTGAAGGTAACACCGGCAGCGTTCTCAACGCCACATGCGAAGTACAGAACGTCAGTGGAGATCAGACCGATCTTCTCAACATTTGCACCGCGAGCGGTTGCACCCTGGGCGAATGCATCCATGAATTCGGGGGAGGAGGGGCGCATGTCGCCGCCGACCAGAATGGTCTGGCCCTCCAGGCCCAGAACGTCTACGAAAGCCGCGCCAGTAGCGCGAACAGTCTCTGCGGTAATGGTTTCGCCGACGATGCCACGCACGTCGTACGCTTTGAATGAGTCATGTAGATTAATAGTAGTCACGCCTTTTATTTTAGCGGTAAAGAAGTGCAAGTAGCCTCTATAATGGGCTGGTAAAACCTTATAAATTCCGCTGAATGTATGGGTTTTTTATCACGTCACTTGCTTCAAATAACTCACGTCGAGAGGTATTTTCCCCCATGGGTGAGATTTTTTCCCTAAAAAACCAGATTCAGAATTATGCGTGGGGTTCCCGCGAAATTCTCGGACGCATGCGTGGCGTGCCCGTACCCACCGAGCAGCCCGAGGCTGAGGTGTGGGTTGGTGCGCATCCGGCTGCTCCCTCCCGCGCAACCGTTGACGGCACCGAGTCCCCGCTCAACGAACTGATTCAGGCTGAGCCCTCCCGTTTCCTGCGCCCGGACCGTACCTCCGACTGGTTCCCTTTCCTCTTTAAGATCCTTGCGATTGATGCACCCCTGTCGATTCAGGTGCACCCCACCCCTGAGCAGGCTATTGCTGGCTTCGAGGACGAGCAGGCACGCGGCATCGCGATTGATGCACCGCACCGCAACTACAAGGATCGCTACTCCAAGCCCGAAACCGTTATTGCGCTGACCCCGATGCGTGTGCTCACCGGTGTGCGCCCCGTCGAGCAGCTCAAGACCCTGGCCGCCGCATTCGGTGCCGCCTGGCTGGCCGAGCGTGCCGAGCTCAGCCCCAAGCAGCTGCTGACCGAGATCATTCGCATGCCCGAAGAGACCGCCACCGCGGCTGTTGAGCAGCTTGTCGAGGCGGCAGCACAGCTGACCGACTCCGAAAACGCTGCTATTGCTGATGCCGCGGAGCTCGTGCAGATCGTTGCCGGCAAGTACCCCGGCGACCGCGGTCTGCTCGTAGCATTCGTCATGAACCTGGTACACCTGGCACCGGGTGAATCCGCCTTTACCCCCGACGGTCAGGTGCACGCCTACGTCTCCGGTACCGCTATTGAGCTGATGAACCCCTCCGATAACGTGATGCGCGCGGGTCTGACTGCAAAGCACATCGACACCGAGGAGCTCATCAAGGTTCTCGGCGAAAGCCAGGACGCCCCCGTGATTCAGCGACCCACCCCCGATAACGCACCCGTGGGCACCTATGCCATGTGGGATGCGCGCATGAGCGTAACCCGCATCCGCGTTGAAGAGGGCAAGCCGCAGGAATACACCTTCGAGGGTATTAGTGCCGCACTGAGCGTATCCGGTGAAATCACCATTCACGCGGCAGACGGCAACGGCTCCGAAGAGTTCGTGCTGGGCGCCACCGAGTCGGTACTGCACGTGGGTGAGCCCTCCGAGGCAACCTTGAGCGGTAATGGCGAGCTGTACATTGCTTCTTATGTTTAGGAAATAATCCTCGATAACTAAAACTTCTAGACAGTTATAATCTAGCCAGATATAAGGAGTGTCGAAAGATACATCAAGACTGGCACATAATAAAGAATCCACGTTCTTCCCTGTATTTATTCAGACCGGGAAGGCGTGGATTTTTTATGCCCCGAATATGGGATGCAGGGGATATTTTTGTGTCTACCCTGCACAGTGTGTTCTGAGTAACCTATAATTGGTCTTATAAATATGCGTATACCTGTGCCTTTATGCACCTCTTCCTCAGGTACGCAGCCCCAAACTGCTAGGAGAACACTGTGAAGATCATCCTCACCGTCACAGGCATCGACCACGAAGGCATCATCGCTGCCGTGACCGCAACCCTCGCCGAGCGTAAGGTCAACGTCCTCGACGTCTCCCAGACCATCATGGGCGAATACTTCACCATGATCATGCACTGCTCCTTCGACGAAGCGCAGCAGAACCTCATCGATCTGCAGGAAGCCATGATCGGTGTCGAACACGAACAGAAGGTGCAGATTCGCATCCAGGCAGAATCCATCTTCAAAGCAATGCACGCCATCTAGGGCTCCACTGATGCGCAACACCAATATTCTAGAAACCATCCGAATGATCGAGGAGCAGAAGCTCGACATTCGCACCGTCACCATGGGCATCTCCCTGCTCGACTGCGCCGACTCCGACGGCGAAGTAGCCCGCCGCAAAATCTACGACAAGATCACCAACCGCGCCGCAAACCTCGTCAGCGTCTGCGAAGGTATCGAAGCTGAGCTCGGCATCCCGATCGTCAACAAGCGCATCGCCGTCACCCCCATCGCGCTGGTGGCAGGCGCCTCCGGCGACGAGGACTACGTAGAGTTCGCTCGTACCCTCGACGCAGCTGCGAAGGCAGTCGGCGTGAACTTCGTCGGCGGCTTCAGCGCCCTCGTCGATAAGGGCATGACCCCCGCCGACGAGAAGCTGATTCGCTCCATCCCGCGAGCGCTCGCAGAAACCGACGCGGTCTGCTCCTCCGTAGACATCGGATCCTCCCGAGCCGGCATTAACATGAGCGCAGTCAAGCTCATGGGTGAGACCATCCGCGCCACCGCAGACCTGACCGCGGATGCACACGGCTTCGGCTGCGCCAAGCTCGTCGTCTTCGCGAACGCCGTCAGCGACAACCCCTTCATGGCGGGCGCATTCCACGGTGTTCAGGAGGCAGACACCACCATCTCCGTGGGTGTCTCCGGCCCCGGCGTGGTACACCGCGCCCTGCAGAAGGTCCGCGGCGAATCCTTCGACACTTGTGCAGAAGAAATCAAGAAGGCAGCCTTCAAGATTACCCGCGTTGGCCAGCTGGTCGGTACCCTCGCCGCTGAACGCCTTGGCGTGCAGTTCAACATTATCGACCTCTCCCTGGCGCCCACCGCAGAGATTGGCGACTCGGTCGCACACATCCTCGAGGAAATGGGTCTGGAAACCGTCGGTACCCACGGTACCGTTGCGGCACTCGCGTTGCTCAACGACGCGGTGAAGAAGGGTGGCCTCATGGCGTGCTCAAATGTCGGCGGCCTCTCCGGGTCCTTCATCCCGATCTCTGAGGACATCGGCATGATTGAATCCGCAGCCGCCGGACACATCAGCCTCGATAAGCTTGAAGCGATGACCGCCATCTGCTCGGTGGGCCTGGACATGGTCGCGGTTCCCGGCGACACCCCCGCCGCGACCCTCGCCGCAATGATTGCCGACGAGGCAGCAATCGGCGTGATGAACCACAAGACCACCGCGGTTCGCGTCATCCCGGCGGTCGGCCTGGGCGTAGGCGACATGGTCGAATTTGGTGGCCTGCTCGGTCGAGCACCCGTCATGCCCACCCACACCCCCAGCGCGGAGGCGTTCATCGCCCGCTGCGGTCGTATTCCGTCGCCGGTTCACGGTTTCCGCAACTAAGCTCGAGCCCACAACTAAGCTCTAGGGGCGCTGAGAACCAATAGAAAAGGGGAGGCGCCGAAGATTATCTCTTCGGTGCCTCCCCTTTGTGCTGTACCCCTTTGTGCTGTATAAGCTACCAAGAAGCTACTGATACACGAAACGGCTCATCAACGCCTCAAGCGCCAGACGCGCATTCGCGTTCGTCCGCAGGCGGCGCAGAGTCAGCTCGACCGCCTGCACATCCTCCAGCAGCTGCTGGGCGGAACGGCGGGTGCAGAACGCCTCCAGGAGCTCACGCAAATGCTCATTGACCAGCGGAGCCTGAGCCGACAGTGCCACCGTCAACGCATCACGCAGAACCGTCTGAACCTGCGCCACGGAACGCAGCAGCGTATCGGATGAAACGCGCTTAGCGCGGCGCTTCTGCTGCTCCTCCAAGCGGCGAACCTGCGCTCGTAGAGACGGCGAAACACGCTCACCCTCGCGAATACCCAGCAGTGCCAGAAGCTCCTGGCGTTCCTGCTCATCCTTGAGAGCGGCGACAGCCTGTGCGTCCTGGTCGGCAAGGTCGGTGAGCTTCTCGGCTGCGTTGAAAGCCGAAGAAATAGAACGAACATTCAGAATCAGGGAGGTAATCAGCTCCCGACGAGCCATCGCCTGCTCATCGGTCGCCAGACGGTACCCCTCCTGCGCATCACCCAGAGCCAGACGCGCCGCACGCTGCGCCAAAGGATCAGCCACACCGTGCGCCAGCAGATACTCGTGCACCTGCGCATCGGTGGGAACCGGCAACTGCACCGGACGGCACCGCGAACGAATCGTCACCAGCACATCGGTGGGGGAGGGCGCCGTCAACAACCAAATCGTATGCGGCGGCGGCTCCTCAATCGCCTTCAGCAGCACATTGGAGGTACGCTCCGGCATGCGTTCGGTGTCCTCCACCAGAATCACGCGCCAGCGACCTACGGTCGGGCGGTCCTGAGCCTTCATGACCAGCTCGCGCGCCTCATCAATGCTGATGTGCGTCGCCTCGGTACTAAAGTGCGTAAAATCTGCGTGCGAACCGTTCATGACGGTCACGCAGCCTTTGCACTGGCCGCATCCGCGGTTCTGCGGGTCGGGCTGCTCGCACAGTAGCGCGGCAGCGAAAATTTTTGCAGCCTCACGGTGAGGCGCACCGATCGCGCCCGTGAAAAGCCAAGCGTGCGTGGGGCGGGCGGCAGCGGCATCCGTGCGTAGTTGCTGGAGCTTATCGGCGGGAATCAGCAGGGTATCCCAGAGGCTCATGAGTCCTCCTGACCGGTGCGGACCAGTTCGCGGGCGGCAAGCAGAGGCTCAATCACCTCAAGCACGCGCGCGTGCACCTCATCAATTGTGCCCACACCATCAATGATGCGGTGCGAACCGTTAGCGTCCTCGCGGGCGATCTGCTCGAACGCACCGTGAATGCGGGCCTTGAACGCGGCGCCTTCAGCCTCAATACGGTCGACGGTGCCGCGCTGGTCCATGCGTTCCTGCTCGGCGCTCAACGGCACACTCAGCAGTAGGGTCGCGTCGGGCACCAGATTGGCGGTAGCCCAGCGGCTCAAATCGACGATGGTTTCAATACCCAGATCACGGCCAACACCCTGGTACGCGGCGGAAGAATCAATATAGCGGTCACTGAGCACGATGGCGCCCTCAGCGAGCGCCGGGCGAATCAGCTGGGAAGCGTGAGCCGCGCGGGATGCCGCAAAGATTAGCGCCTCGGTGCGGTCGTCAATAGTGCCCTGACCCGCTTCAAGGACGAGGGCACGCAGCTTTTCGCCAATCTCGGTGCCGCCGGGTTCGCGGGTGGTGATGACACGGTATCCGCGGTCGCGTAGTGCTTCATCCAGCAGAGCGAGCTGGGTGGTTTTGCCGGCGCCGTCGCCTCCTTCAACCACGATAAAAAGCCCGCGGCGACCGGTCGGGTCGGCGGGAAGATTCTGCGCATCGGGGGTGTAGCTGAGAGTATCCATCACTTCTTAAGGGTACCGGGTCTGCCCAAATCCTCGGTGTGGCTTTGGCGACGGTTCTGAACAACGCTGAGTGTGCCTGTAGGTAAAAAACATGTAAATCCTGTCCTCTGTTACCGGCGTGGGCGTGCGTTCTGGGCGCGGGTGTGCCAGGCTTAAAGACATGAGTGCAGATAACCACGACATGAATTACTCCGCAGAGACCTTCGTCGTCTCTGGCGGCCGCCCGGCACACGAGCATGACGCGCCGGTGAACCCTCCGATTGTTCTTTCTTCCACCTACCGCGGTGTGGACGCCGTCAATATTGAGCAGGACCGCGTGTACGCCCGCTTCTCGAACCCCACCTGGGAGGGCATGGAAGAGGTTGTGGCAAAGCTGGAGAACGCTACCCAGCCCGGTCTGCTGTTCCCCTCCGGTATGGCTGCTGTCGCTGCTGTCATCGACCTGGTGCCGGTTGGTTCCATCGTTCTGATTCCTAAGCACGCATACATGGCGTCGGTGACCCTGTGCAAGGATTTGGAACGCCGCGGCATCATTGAGCTTGTTCGCGTGGACATTGAAGACACCGAGAGCGTTATCGCCGCTATGGAGGATGCCGCATCCCGCACCGGCGTGACCCCGGAGAACGTGAACTACTCGGAGCCGAAGGTCCTGGCGTGGCTGGAGAGCCCCACGAACCCGATGCTTGAGGTTGCTGACCTGCCTGCCCTGCTTTCTGCTGCTCGCCGCTTGGGCATTGTGACCGCGGTGGATAACACCTTCGCAACCCCGATTCTGCAGCGTCCCCTGGATCTGGGTGCAGACGTAGTGGTTCACTCCGCTACGAAGTTCCTTGCGGGCCACTCAGATGTGCTGCTGGGTATGGCTCTGACCTCGAACGAGGAGCTGTACAAGGCGATGCGTCACCACCGCATCACCAACGGCGCAATCCCCGGTCCGGTGGAGGCGTGGCTTGGTTTGCGCGGTCTGCGCACCCTGGCGCTGCGCGTGGAGCGTGCTGTAGAGAACGCGCAGGTTCTTGCAGAGCGCCTGAGTGAGCACCCCTTCGTGACTGAGGTGCGTTACCCGGGTCTGGAGAGCGACCGCGGTCATGAGGTTGCGAAGAAGCAGATGGACGATTTCGGTGCGATTTTGTGCGTCACCCTGGATACCGACGCATCGGGTGCCCGTAACGTCGTGGAGGCGTTGAAGCTGTGGACCCCGGCAACCTCTCTGGGCGGCGTGGAGTCTCTCGTGGAGCGTCGCCGTCGCCACGGTAACGAGCCGGATTCGATTCCCGAATCCCTGCTTCGCCTGTCGGTAGGTATTGAGAACGTCGATGACCTTTACAATGACTTGGTTGAGGCCTTTAAGGCTGTCCGCTAGGCACTTTGCTAGGGTTGTCTAGAGAAGCTGCTGATTCTAAGGAATACTATGTCTCCTATTCTGTTGGTCATCTATGTGACCACTCTTATCGATGTGCTACTGGCTGTTGCCGGCGCTGTGGTTGGTGTGCTGGCTTTTGTTCGTGCGTGGTCGTCTCCGGCTAACGCTTACGATTTTGCTGGTAAGCGCCCGAAGAACACGTGGCTGGCTTTGACCGGTGGTTCCGCTGCGGTGTCGCTGTTTAGCGTTTTTGCTGCGGTGACTGGCGGCGGTAATAGCGTGCTGATTCTTCAGCTGATTGCTGCTGTGATTAGCTGCGTGTTCCTGGCTGGTGTGTGGCCTTCGGTGGGTCGCCGCCGTTTCTAGCGTTAGCTTTTGCGCTCGCTTTGTGCGATAGATGGTGAAGCCTCGTGCGCTGTCTGACGGGTTTGTCCCGGTCGGATGGTGTGCGGGGCTTTTCCCTTTTCTGGCGGGGTTTTTGAGCCTTTCGTTCTGGTGGAAAAGACCCTTATAAATTTTTGGGAGAATGCATATTTTCTAGGCTCTAAGGCATGACAAACCGGCGGGTAAATGAAAAAATAGAGGTATGACTTACAAACTAGTACTCCTGCGCCACGGCCAGTCCGAGTGGAATGAAAAGAACCTGTTCACCGGTTGGGTGGACGTTAACCTGACCGATAAGGGCCGCGCTGAGGCTAAGCGCGGCGGCGAGCTGCTGGCAGAGCGCAACATCCTCCCCGATGTTGTTCACACCTCCCTGCAGCGTCGCGCAATCAACACCGCAAACCTTGCACTGGATGCAGCAGACCGTCTGTGGATTC
The DNA here is from genome assembly GCF_001810135.1 of Rothia sp. HMSC069D01. Taxonomy (NCBI): domain Bacteria; kingdom Bacillati; phylum Actinomycetota; class Actinomycetes; order Micrococcales; family Micrococcaceae; genus Rothia; species Rothia sp. HMSC069D01. The sequence continues at coordinate 6,888 of NZ_KV800085.1, read as the reverse complement.
CCGTCAAGCGCACCTGGCGCCTGAACGAGCGTCACTACGGTGCTCTGCAGGGTAAGAACAAGTCCGAGATCCGCGAGGAATACGGCGACGAGAAGTTCATGACTTGGCGTCGTTCCTACGACGTTCCGCCGCCCCCGCTGGACGACAACGACCCCTACTCGCAGGCAAACGACCCCCGCTACGCGGATGTTGAGAACGCTCCCCGCACCGAGTGCCTGAAGGACGTTCTGGGCCGTATGCTTCCCTACTGGGAGTCGGACATCAAGCCCGACCTCGCAGCAGGTAAGACCGTTCTGGTTGCTGCACACGGTAACTCCCTGCGTTCGCTGGTTAAGCACCTCGAGGGTATTTCCGATGAGGACATTGCTGGCCTGAACATCCCCACCGGTATTCCGCTGTACTACGAGCTGGATGAGAACTTCCAGCCCGTCAAGGCTGGCGAGTACCTGGACCCCGAGGCTGCTAAGGACGCTATTGCTGCCGTAGCAAACCAGGGCAAGTAATACCTCCGGCAGGGTTTCACCCCTGTCATTGTGATGAGCCGTCCACCGTTGAGGTGGGCGGCTCATTGCGTTCTCTGCAGGGTTTCTGCACGGGGAGCCTGTCTGAGAAGAGGGGCGTTCGCCCAAGTGCTGGGTATCGGCCACATTTATACTTATGGGGTACCCGAATGGAAGGGAAGTACATGGATGCCGGTCTGATCGCCTTTATTGCGGGCATGATAGGTCTGCTGGTGGGCGTCCTGAGCATGAACGCGGTGGCGCGTAGTGAGCGGGAGCAGGAGCGTAGCTTGGTGTCGGCGCCGGCGCTGCGTGATGGTGCCGCTCAGGTGCTTGCTGTGATTGGTCGTGCCTATCTGGTGATTGATGAGGTGGGCGGCGTGGTTCAGGCTTCTCCTGGTGCGTATGCGATGGGTTTGGTGCGTGGTCATACTGTGGCGTCTGATGAGTTGGCGGATATGATTCGCATGGTGCGTCATCGCGGTATTTTTGCGGAGCGTACTTTTGAAATTGACCGCGGTGAGGGTGAGGCGCTGGTGCTGGACGTTCGCGTGGCTTCTTTGGGTGACGAGTACATTCTGGTGCTCGCGGATGACCGCACTGAGATTTCTCGTGTGCAGCGTATGCGTAATGATTTTGTGGCGAATGTGTCGCATGAGTTGAAGACTCCGGTGGGTGCGGTGAGTCTGCTTGCGGAGGCTATTGAACAGGCGAGTGATGACCCGGAGGCTATCGAGTATTTTGTGGGTCGTCTACATAAGGAGACTCGCCGCCTCTCTGCGCTGGTGCGTGACATTATTGAGCTTTCGCGTTTGCAGTCGACCGACGTGATTGCGCGTGGTGGTCCGGTGTCGGTGCCTTCTTTGGTGGCTGATGCGGTGGACCGTTCGCATATTGTGGCGGAGGAGAAGGACATTCAGATTTCTACCCGCATCGAGGAGGTCCCCGAGGTGTACGGTGACGCCGAGCTGCTCGGTATTGCTGTGCAGAACCTGGTGGAGAACGCGGTGCGTTATTCGCCGGAGCATACGAAGGTGGATATTTGGGTGCATCGTGTGGCTGATCAGCTGCTGGTTGAGGTTGCTGATCAGGGCGTGGGTATCCCGGAGGACGAGCAGAAGCGTATTTTTGAGCGTTTTTACCGGGTTGATCCGGCTCGTTCGCGTCAGACGGGCGGCACTGGTTTGGGCTTGAGCATTGTGAAGCATGTGATGACTCAGCACGGTGGTAGCGTGACGGTTCGGTCGATGCCGCAGGAGGGCTCGACGTTTACGTTGGCGTTGCCGCTGAATGAGCCTCCGGCCGCAGTGTAGTGTTAGCGGTATAGGTTTTATGGAATCGAAGGAAGTTATTGATGTCTAAAATTCTGATTGTTGAGGACGAAGAGGCCCTCTCGGATCCCCTTGCGTTTTTGCTGGGTCGTGAGGGTTTCCAGACGATTGTTGTGGACAACGGTCTGGATGCTCTGCCGGTGTTTGACCGCGAGGGCGCGGATTTGGTGCTGCTGGATGTGATGCTTCCGGGCATGTCCGGTATGGAGGTGTGCCGTAAGCTGCGTGAGGTGTCTTCGGTCCCGATTATCATGCTGACCGCTAAGGACTCTGAGCTGGATAAGGTGCTCGGTCTGGAACTGGGCGCTGATGACTATGTGACGAAGCCGTATTCTGCGCGTGAGCTGATTGCTCGTATCCGCGCGGTGTTGCGTCGTCGTTCGGCGGAGACTGATTCTGCTACTGAGTCGGTGCTGCAGGGCGGCCCGGTGCGTATGGACATTGACCGCCACGTGGTGACGGTTAATGGTGAAGAGATTTCTATGCCGTTGAAGGAGTTTGAGCTCCTTGAGATTCTGCTGCGCAATGTGGGTCGTGTGATGACTCGTGGCCAGCTGATTGAGCGCGTGTGGGGGGCCGACTATGTGGGTGATACGAAGACCCTGGATGTGCATATTAAGCGTCTGCGTTCGAAGATTGAGCCGGATTCTTCTGCCCCGCAGTATGTGGTGACGGTTCGCGGCTTGGGCTATAAGTTCGAGGCGTAGGCGGGCTTGAGACTGATGAGTTCTGCTTCTGCGGCGAATACTGCTGTGATTGTTTTGGCGGCTGGTTCGGGTACTCGCCTGGGTGAGCCGATTCCGAAGGCTGCTGTGCGTGTGCATGGTCGTACCCTACTGGATTATGCGTTGGAGGGTGCGCTCGCTTCAGGTATTGCTGAGCATGTGGTGGTGACTGTTCCTGCTGATTGTTCGGCGAGTTGCCCGGAGCTTTTGGAGGATGCCCGCCGTGCCGGTGCGTTGATTACTACCGGTGGTGATACGCGTACTGCTTCGGTGGTTGCGGCGTTGGATGCTTTGAAGGATGCGCAGGTTCCGGTGAATTATGTGCTGATTCATGATTGCGCTCGTGCTTTTACTCCGCCGCAGGTGTATCACCGCGTGCTTGAGGGTTTGGGTTCTGAGAGCCCGCAGGGTATTGTGCGTGCGGTGATTCCTGTGTTGCCGGTGGTGGATACGGTGAAGACCGTGGATTCTGCTGGTTTGGTGACGGGTACTCCTTCGCGTGCGCAGATGCGTGCGGTGCAGACTCCTCAGGGTTTTGAGGTGGCTGCCCTGTTGGCGGCGCATGAGCGTAGCCGTTCCCTGCCTGCTGAGGAGGCTGAGCTGCTCACTGATGATGCGATGGCGATGGAGGCGGCGGGTGAGCCGGTGTTGACGGTTGCCGGTGATGCGGATGCGTTTAAGGTGACGACTCCGATGGATTTGCGGGTTGCTCGCGCGCTGTTTGGTGATTCTGCTGCCTAACCTTGCCGCCTAATGCCTCTTTTGCCGAGGCGTTGTTGCTGAGAAGATTTTTGATCGATTGAAGGGTCCTGTGATGACTGTTATTCCTCGTGTTGGTACCGGTGTTGATGTCCACGCTTTTGGTGAGGAGGGCACTCCTCTGTATATTGCTGGTCTGCATTGGCCGGGTGAGCGTGGTTTGAGCGGCCATTCTGATGGTGATGTGGTGGCTCATGCTGCCGCGGATGCTCTTTTTGCCGCCTCCGGCACGGGGGATTTGGGCTCTAATTTCGGTGTGGACCGCCCGGACATGAAGGGCGCTTCTGGCGTTCGTATTCTTTCTGAGGCTGCGGCGATTGTGCGTGCTGCTGGTTTTGAGATTGGTAATGTGAGCGTTCAGCTGGTGGGTAACCGCCCGAAGTTCTCTCCGCGCCGTGATGAGGCGAACCGCGTGCTGAGTGAGGCGGCGGGTGCTCCGGTGACGGTGATTGCGACGACTACTGATGGTTTGGGTTTGACTGGCCGCGGTGAGGGTGTGGCTGCTATTGCGACGGCGCTGGTGTATCCGCGTTCGTAGGTGTTTGGTTGCTTCGAGCCATTCTGTAACCTATCGCTGATTTACCGCCCCGGCGTTTGAACCGACCCCGTAGAATGAGAGTGTGACTATGCGTTTTTATGATTCAGCTTCCGCGACTATTCGTGAGTTTGAGCCCGTCGTGCCCGGTGAGGCGCGTATCTATTATTGTGGTGCTACGGTGCAGGGTGAACCGCATCTGGGCCACATCCGTTCGGCGTTGGTTTTTGACCAGTTGAGCCGTTGGATGCGTTACCGCGGTTTGAAGGTGACGACGGTCCGCAATGTTACTGATATTGACGACAAGATTTTGGCGAAGTCTGCTGAATCTATGGAGCCCGGTTTTGAGGGTGAGTTCCCGAATGAGCAGTGGTGGGCGCTCGCGTACCGTTTTGAGAAGGTTTTTGCTCAGGCGTATGCGGCGCTGGGTATTGATCCGCCGACGTATGAGCCGCGCGCGACCGGTCATATTCCGGAGATGTTTGCTCTGATTCAGCGTCTGATTGATCGTGGCCACGCGTATCCTGCGCTGGATGATTCTGGTGACGTGTATTTTGATGTGCGTTCGTGGGATAAGTATGGTGCGCTGACGAATCAGAGCGTTGAGGATATGCAGGATTCTGCGGATGCTGATCCGCGTGGTAAGCGTGACCCTCGCGATTTTGCCTTGTGGAAGGGCTATAAGGAGGGTGAGCCGCTGACTGCTTCGTGGGAGTCTCCGTGGGGTCGCGGCCGTCCGGGCTGGCACCTGGAGTGCTCGGCGATGGCTGGCAAGTACTTGGGTTCGCGTTTCGATATTCACGGTGGCGGTTTGGATTTGCGTTTCCCGCACCATGAGAATGAGCTGGCGCAGTCGACTGCTGCCGGTGATGATTTCGCGAACTTCTGGATGCATAACGGCATGGTCACCTATGAGGGTGAGAAGATGTCGAAGTCTATCGGTAATACGATTTCGCCGGCGCAGATGCTGCAGATGGCTCGTCCGCTGGTGGTTCGCTATTACCTGGGTAGTGCGCATTACCGTTCGATTCTTGATTACCGTCCGTCGTCTCTGCAGGAGGCGGCAACCGCTATTGAGCGTGTTGAGGCGTTCCTTGCTGCAACTCAGGATGTGCTGAAGCCGGGTCGTGAGGTTCCGGAGGCTTTTGCTGAGGCTATGGATGATGACGTGAATATTCCACGTGCTTTGGCGGTTCTGCATGAGCAGACTCGTGCGGGTAATGCTGCGCTTGCTGCTGGTGAGGATGCTTCGGAGGCGGCTAACGCTGTGATGGCTATGGCTGAGGTTCTGGGCCTGGCGCAGCTGATGAGTTTTAATGCTGAGGGTACTTCGGGTGCTGAGCATGAGGCTCTGGATGCGCTGATTCAGGCTGTGTTGGCGGAGCGTGCTGATGCTCGTGCTCAGAAGGATTGGGCGAAGGCTGATGCGATGCGTGATCTGTTGGCGTCTGCTGGTGTGCAGGTGAAGGATGGCGCGAATGGTTCGAGCTGGAGCGTTGGCTAGAGGGTGATGTGCCCCGCGTTTGTGCGTAAGGCTTAGGTCGCGCGGGTTTCTCTCGCGTAGACTCGTATTCATTACTTTGACGAAGGAAGAGAAGAATGGCTAAGGCAGGTTCGCGCCCGGGCGCTACCAGCAAGAAGAAGGGTGCTACTAAGGGCACTGGTGGTCACGGTCGTAAGGCGCTTGAGGGTAAGGGCCCTACTCCGAAGGCTGAGGACCGCGTTTATCACAAGGCGTATAAGATGAAGCGCGCGGCGGAGCGTCGTGCTGCTACCGGTACGAACCGTAAGTTCCAGACTCGTCTGGGCGGTAAGCGTGCTAGCGATGAGCTGGTGACTGGTCGTAATGCGGTGCTTGAGGCTCTGCGTACTGAGATTCCCTCGAAGCACTTGTACATCATGAGCCGTGTTGAGGTTGATGACCGCGTTCGCGAGATCATGACTATTGCGAATAAGCGCAATATTCCGATGCTGGAGATTCCGCGTAGCGAGCTGGATCGTTTGACTGATGGTTCTGTGCATCAGGGTGTTGCGATGCAGATTCCTCCGTACAAGTACCCGGACGCTACTGACCTGGTGCTGGATACTATGGAGCGTTGGCACTCGGGTAAGCTGTCGACTCCGCCGCTGTTTGTTGCTTTGGACGGTATTACTGATCCGCGTAACTTGGGTGCGATTATTCGTAGCGTGTCCGCGTTTAGCGGTGATGGCGTGATTATTCCTGAGCGTCGTTCGGCTGCTGTGACTGCTGGTGCGTGGAAGACTAGTGCTGGTGCGGCTGCTCGTATTCCTGTTGCGATGGCGACTAATCTGACTCGCGTGATTCAGCAGGCTAAGGAGCAGGGTATTTTCGTGATTGGTCTGGATGGCGGCGGCGATATTGAGTTGCCGGCTCTGGAGCTTGCGAATGAGCCGCTGTGCGTGGTGGTTGGTTCTGAGGGTAAGGGTCTGTCCCGCCTGGTGACTGAGAACTGCGATCAGATTGTGTCGATTCCGATTGATTCTGCGATGGAGTCTTTGAACGCGGCGATGGCTGTGGGTATTACTCTGTACGATGTTTCTCGTCGTCGCGCTTCCGCGAACTAAAGTTTTGAAGCTAGCGAGCTACAGCCTGTAGCTCTGTAGTTTGAATAAGGAGGGCGCCCCCGTGAGGGGTGCCCTCCTTTTCTGTGCTCTTCTGCGCTCTCCCCATATGTAGGTGCTCATATATAGGGAGGTGCAGAACGGGGGAGTGCAGCGGTACAGAAATACGGCGGTATGAAATACAGAGATGGGGGAGGGGCGGAGCCCCTCTTCCCATCTTTTCTTCCCGTCTTCTCTTCCTATCTTCTTGATGCTGAGGGGCTCTTCTGCCCTTCTATATGGGCTCTATAGGGAGCTTCTGCAGGTTTTCGAGGTCTTTTGAAGGTTTTTAAACTTTTTTTGAAGAACTTTCGGGAGGCTTATCCTGCGTTGACTAGGGGTTTTGCTGTTCTGTTTAGGTCAGGATGAACCTAAACCCCCGTATTTGTGGTCTACTTCACCCATTTTCGGGTTGC
>NZ_KV800084.1:0-5462 GCF_001810135.1 Rothia sp. HMSC069D01 | reverse complement strand
TTATCCAAAAACCATACAGTGAACGCAAACAACAAACAACTCTCTTGAAAAGTAAGCCTTCGGCCTATTAGTACCAGTCAACTCCACGAGTCTTCAGTCCCCGCTTCCATACCCGGCCTATCAACCTCATCATCTATAAGGAGCCTCACACACCAAAAGTGCCAGGAAATCTCATCTCGAAACAGGCTTCCCGCTTAGATGCTTTCAGCGGTTATCCCTCCCGAACGTAGCCAATCAGCCATGCACCTGGCGGTACAACTGACATACCAGAGGTTCGTCCGTCCCGGTCCTCTCGTACTAAGGACAGCCTTTCTCAAATTTCCAACGCGCGCAGCGGATAGGGACCGAACTGTCTCACGACGTTCTGAACCCAGCTCGCGTACCGCTTTAATGGGCGAACAGCCCAACCCTTGGGACCGACTCCAGCCCCAGGATGCGACGAGCCGACATCGAGGTGCCAAACCATGCCGTCGATATGGACTCTTGGGCAAGATCAGCCTGTTATCCCCGAGGTACCTTTTATCCGTTGAGCGACGGCCGTTCCACAACGTACCGCCGGATCACTAGTCCCGACTTTCGTCCCTGCTCGACCTGCCAGTCTCACAGTCAAGCTCCCTTGTGCACTTACACTCAACACCTGATTGCCAACCAGGCTGAGGGAACCTTTGGGCGCCTCCGTTACACTTTAGGAGGCAACCGCCCCAGTTAAACTACCCATCAGGCACTGTCCCTGAACCAGATCATGGCCCGAAGTTAGACATCCAGATTGACCAGAGTGGTATTTCAACAACGACTCCACACAAACTAGCGTCCATGCTTCACAGTCTCCCACCTATCCTACACAAGCCAAACCAAACACCAATACCAAACTATAGTAAAGGTCACGGGGTCTTTCCGTCCTGCTGCGCGAAACGAGCATCTTTACTCGTACTGCAATTTCGCCGAGTTCATGGTTGAGACAGTAGGGAAGTCGTTACTCCATTCGTGCAGGTCGGAACTTACCCGACAAGGAATTTCGCTACCTTAGGATGGTTATAGTTACCACCGCCGTTTACTGGGGCTTAAATTCTCAGCTTCGCCCAAAAAAGGCTAACCAATCCTCTTAACCTTCCAGCACCGGGCAGGAGTCAGTCCGTATACATCGTCTTACGACTTCGCACGGACCTGTGTTTTTGATAAACAGTCGCTTCCCCCTGGTCTCTGCGACCCATACACGCTCCAGGCAGCAAGTGCCCATCACGCTCAAGGTCCCCCTTCTCCCGAAGTTACGGGGGCATTTTGCCGAGTTCCTTAACCATGATTCTCTCGATCGCCTTAGTATTCTCTACCTGATCACCTGTGTCGGTTTAGGGTACGGGCGGCTAAAACCTCACGCCGATGCTTTTCTCGGCAGCATAGGATCACCAAATCCCCCAAAAACGGGGTCCCATCACGTCTCAGGCACACAGCCGGCGCATTTAACAACCGACAACCCTACACGCTTAGACCACGACAACCATCGCGTGGCTTGGCTACCTTCCTGCGTCACACCTGTTAACACGTTTACCTCCAAAGATCGGGTCCCACAACCCACACAACACACAAACAAAAGCCTGCACATCATGCTTCGCATGGTTAGCATCACAATATCAGTATGGGCGGTTTTTCACCGGTACGGGAATATCAACCCGTTATCCATCGACTACGCCTGTCGGCCTCGCCTTAGGCCCCGACTAACCCAGGGCAGATTAACTTGACCCTGGAACCCTTGATCATCCGGCGGATGAGTTTCTCACTCATCTTTCGCTACTCATGCCTGCATTCTCACTCGCATAGCCTCCACCACTGGTTTACACCGCAGCTTCACCGGCCACACGACGCTCCCCTACCCAACAACCCCAAAGGGTCATTGCCACAACTTCGGCGGTGTACTTGAGCCCCGCTACATTATCGGCGCAGAATCACTTGACCAGTGAGCTGTTACGCACTCTTTCAAGGATGGCTGCTTCTAAGCCAACCTCCTGGTTGTCTAAGCAACTCCACATCCTTTCCCACTTAGCACACGCTTAGGGGCCTTAGTTGGTGGTCTGGGCTGTTTCCCTCTCGACAATGAAGCTTATCCCCCACTGTCTCACTGCTACGCTCTCACTTACCGGCATTCGGAGTTTAGCTGACGTCAGTAACCCGTGAAGGCCCATCGGCCATCCAGTAGCTCTACCTCCGGCAAGAAACACGTAACGCTGCACCTAAATGCATTTCGGGGAGAACCAGCTATCACAGAGTTTGATTGGCCTTTCACCCCTATCCACAGCTCATCCCCTCCATTTTCAACTGAAGTGGGTTCGGTCCTCCACGACGTCTTACCGTCGCTTCAACCTGGCCATGGATAGATCACTCCGCTTCGGGTCTAGGTCATGCCACTCAAACGCCCTATTCAGACTCGCTTTCGCTACGGATACCCCACACGGGTTAACCTCGCGACATAACACTAACTCGCAGGCTCATTCTTCAAAAGGCACGCTGTCACCCCAAAAGGCTCCAACGGCTTGTAAGCACACGGTTTCAGGTACTATTTCACTCCCCTCCCGGGGTACTTTTCACCATTCCCTCACGGTACTGATTCACTATCGGTCATTAAGAAGTATTTAGACTTACCAGGTGGTCCTGGCAGATTCACACGAGATTCCACGAGCCCCGTGCTACTCGGGTGGCCACACCACGGACAGAACAATTTCGATTACGGGACTCTCACCCTCTACGGCCGACCATTCCAAGTCGTTCACCTACCATCCTGAACATCATGCCGGCAGCCAGTTAGAACTGCCACTGTGACTCCCACAACCCCCATGATGCAACGCCTAACCGCTATCACACACCACAGGTTTAGTCTCTTCCGCTTTCGCTCGCCACTACTCACAGAATCATTACTTTATTTTCTCTTCCTGCGGGTACTGAGATGTTTCACTTCCCCGCGTTCCCCCCAACCAGCCTATACATTCAGCTGGCGGTAACTCACCATGAAGATGAGCCAGGTTTCCCCATTCGGAAATCCTCGGATCACAGCCCAGTTATCGGCTCCCCGAGGCTTATCGCAGATTCACACGTCCTTCATCGGCTCTTAATGCCAAGGCATCCACCGTGTGCCCTTAATAACTTACACACAATCAAGAAAAATAAGAATCTAAAATCAACAATCAAACCAACACCAAAGCATTGATTCAACGCAAATTCCAGAAGATGCTCGCGTCCACTATATAGTTCTCAAACAACAACCCACAACACAACAACAACACAAACAAAAACACTTGCATCATCACCATGCCAGGCAAACAAAGGAACAACACACACGTGTTACCCCAAAACCCAACAATGCGCCTCATCCAACCCAAAACCAACATTCCACCCATGAGCAAAACCACCCACCCGACACTCGCGGGTAGCATGGCCAACTAAATGTGCTCCTTAGAAAGGAGGTGATCCAGCCGCACCTTCCGGTACGGCTACCTTGTTACGACTTAGTCCCAATCGCCAATCCCACCTTAGACGGCTCCCTCCAAAAGGTTAGGCCACCGGCTTTGGGTGTTACCAACTTTCGTGACTTGACGGGCGGTGTGTACAAGGCCCGGGAACGTATTCACCGCAGCGTTGCTGATCTGCGATTACTAGCGACTCCGACTTCATGGGGTCGAGTTGCAGACCCCAATCCGAACTGAGACCGGCTTTTAGGGATTAGCTCCACCTCACAGTATCGCAACCCTCTGTACCGGCCATTGTAGCATGCGTGAAGCCCAAGACATAAGGGGCATGATGATTTGACGTCATCCCCACCTTCCTCCGAGTTGACCCCGGCAGTCTCCTATGAGTCCCCACCATAACGTGCTGGCAACATAGAACGAGGGTTGCGCTCGTTGCGGGACTTAACCCAACATCTCACGACACGAGCTGACGACAACCATGCACCACCTGTATACCAGCCCCGAAGGGAAACACCATCTCTGATGCGGTCCAGTATATGTCAAGCCTTGGTAAGGTTCTTCGCGTTGCATCGAATTAATCCGCATGCTCCGCCGCTTGTGCGGGCCCCCGTCAATTTCTTTGAGTTTTAGCCTTGCGGCCGTACTCCCCAGGCGGGGCACTTAATGCGTTAGCTACGGCGCGGAAAACGTGGAATGTCCCCCACACCTAGTGCCCAACGTTTACGGCATGGACTACCAGGGTATCTAATCCTGTTCGCTCCCCATGCTTTCGCTTCTCAGCGTCAGTTACAGCCCAGAGACCTGCCTTCGCCATCGGTGTTCCTCCTGATATCTGCGCATTCCACCGCTACACCAGGAATTCCAGTCTCCCCTACTGCACTCTAGTCTGCCCGTACCCACTGCAATACACGGAGTTAAGCCCCGGCCTTTCACAGCAGACGCGACAAACCGCCTACAAGCTCTTTACGCCCAATAATTCCGGACAACGCTCGCGCCCTACGTATTACCGCGGCTGCTGGCACGTAGTTAGCCGGCGCTTTCTCTGCAGGTACCGTCAATCTCTCTTCTTCCCTGCTAACAGAGGTTTACAACCCGAAGGCCGTCATCCCTCACGCGGCGTCGCTGCATCAGGCTTGCGCCCATTGTGCAATATTCCCCACTGCTGCCTCCCGTAGGAGTCTGGGCCGTGTCTCAGTCCCAGTGTGGCCGGTCACCCTCTCAGGCCGGCTACCCGTCGTCGCCTTGGTGAGCCGTTACCTCACCAACAAGCTGATAGGCCGTGAGCCCATCTATAACCACTACATAACGCTTTCCACCAACACCCCATGCGGAGATTGGTCGTATCCGGTATTAGACCCAGTTTCCCGGGCTTATCCCAGAGTTAAAGGTAGGTTACTCACGTATTACTCACCCGTTCGCCACTAATCCACCTAGCAAGCTAGGCTTCATCGTTCGACTTGCATGTGTTAAGCACGCCGCCAGCGTTCGTCCTGAGCCAGAATCAAACTCTCCGTTGAAAAAATAGAAAAGCTTGATAATCTGATCTCAAACAGCGAATCACACACGGGGGTGCGTGACTCAAGCTGACTAAATTTGAAACCATTTGATGATTATCAAATATAAATAAATATTTGGTATTAGTTTCAGTTTCCATCACCATTCGGTGATTTTATTGAACAAAGCACACTATTGAGTTCTCAAGCAACACACCGATTCAACACCTCAACCCCTTCATTCGAAGGAAGCCTTACCGTTGAACGGTCATTCATGTTATTTTCATTGTTACCGCGTTCCCGCGACAACTCAATCAACTATACCAGCGTCTTGTTTGCCATGCAAATCCGTTTTCCGTGATTCACACCACAATGTTTCTTCCCTAAACTCCTCCACCATCACCAACAGGCAACCTGAGATTCTTCTAAGCAAGAAACCAAAACACTATACAATTGAAAGACAGACAAACCGCTTCTGACTAGGAGAAACACCGAAGAAAACTCTTCGTTTTTT
>NZ_KV800083.1:0-6660 GCF_001810135.1 Rothia sp. HMSC069D01 | reverse complement strand
CCTGCGGCGGCGACCGGTAACCAGAACGCTACCACTGGTAACCAGAACCAGCAGCGTTCTACCGCTACGGCTACTCCGGCACCGGCTGCGTCCGCTACTGCGGGTACCCGTACGATTCAGGGTACTAACGCGAATACCAATGCGAACAACGCTAATAATGCAAACGCTAACGCCCGCTAAGGGGTTCTAGCGGTTAGCAAAAGGGGCGGCGCTCCACACCGTTGGGTGTGGGGTGCCGCCCCTTTTCGCGTATCTGGGCTTGTTCGTGTATCTGGGTTTGCTCGTAGCTAGGGGTCCAGATATAGCTATCGCCTCCAGTTTCCCTGTAGCGTGTCTGCTACGGGGCTTCTGGAGGCGATATAAGCCGTTGAGGGCTTCTTAGGCTAGAAGTACTAGGCCATGAGGGGCGAGAGGCTCTTAGCGCGCTCTGCGGCTCCCTGCAGGCCGGTTTCTTCGAGCCAGTTGCCAAGCATGAGGTATCCGCTTTCGGTCAGGACCGATTCGGGGTGGAACTGCACGCCGTGCATGGGGGCCTCGCGGTGGCGCAGGCCCATGATGATGCCATTGTCGGTGGTGGAGGTGGTTTCCAGGACCTCGGGCATGGTTTCGGGTACAACCGCCAGGGAGTGGTAGCGGGTCGCGGTGAAGGGGCAGGGCACGTCCTTGAACACGGAGACGTTCTCGTGCACGAGGCGGGAGGTCTTGCCGTGCATCAGCTCGGGGGCGTGGGTGACGGTGCCGCCGAATGCCTCCGCGATGGCCTGGTGGCCGAGGCAGACACCCAGTAGCGGCTTCTTCGCTTCGGCTGCCCAGCGGATGGTGTCAATGATGACGCCTGCCTCTGCGGGGGCACCGGGGCCGGGAGAGACAAGCACGCCATCGTGTTCTTCGGCGAGCTTGATGACTTCGGCGAGCTCGTATTCGTCGTTACGGATGACGGTGGTTTCAGCGCCGAGCTGCTGGATGTAGCCGACGAGGGTGAAGACGAAGCTGTCGTAGTTGTCGATAACAAGGATGCGGGTCATGGCACGTCCTTAGCGCTAATGGTTGATGGTGACGTTCAGGTTGAAGGGGCCGTACTCTGCGAAGTGGGGGAAGACGAATTCCATGAGCAGGTAGACTACGGCGAGTATCAGCACGATGGCGATGATGATGCGAACCCACAGGGGTCCGGGAAGGTGGCGGAAAATCCATGCGTACATCTGCTTTTCCTCTCAGATTTAGGATCCTGCAACGGAGGCGGCAATTTCTGCGGGTGCTCCGGCTGCGGCGGGCTGCCAGGATTCGAGGCGGGCGTGGACAATGTATCGTTCGGTGTCGCCGTAGCGCGGGTGGCAGGTGGTGAGCGTCAGGAGGCGCTCGGTGGGTGCTACGCCGGGCTGTCCGGGGACGGGTTCGATGACTTCTACCTGGTCGGGCTGCACGATTTCGTGGCTGTAGACGGTGTAGGTGTAGTAGCCGTCTTTGGTACGCACGTAGATGTGGTCGCCTTCGGTGAGCAGGTCGATGTCGTTGAGGACTTTACCGCGGGTTTGGCGGTGGCCTGCGAGGGAGAAGTTGCCGACCTGTCCGGGCATGGCGCTTCCTTCGTAGTGGCCGAGTCCGAGGGAGTCGAGCACGTCGGAGCTGGTTCCCTGGGTGGCGGGGCGCTGGTAGTCGGATCCGAACTTGGGGATGTAGACGATGCCGAAGACTTCACCGTGGCCGGGTTCGCTCAGACCGGCGGGAGGGGTGTTGGGGTCCCAGTCGGGGAGGGGTTCGGCGGGGTTGGAGTCGAATTCCTGGACGAGGGTGCTGACGGCTTGGGATTGGGTGCGGTCGGCGTCGATGTTGGTCCACCAGAGCTGCCATGCGACGAAGAGCAACAGCAGGAGGCCCACGGTGATAAGGAGTTCGCCTGTAATCTGGATGATCCAGTGCAGCACGGTGCGGGGGCGGCGCTCTGCGGTGGGTGCCGTTCCTTGGCTCATGCGTTCTCCTTTGTCCTTTGGGTTGTGTATGTTCTTGGGCGCCGGGTGGCGTTCCTTATCTTTCAACGCACGGAGAAGGTGAAATCATCCCGTAAGTCTGCAAAGATAGGTGTGAACATATATTTTTAGGTTACCCATACAACAATAAGCGGAGGAAGTATGTCGACCAACTCGGCTAAGGCATCGTCCAAGAAGAAGTCTCAGAAGTCTGCTAAGTCTGAGGTGGAGGATGCAAGCGAGCTGCGTCTGCGTGAGATTGCTCGTGAGATGGAGAGCGGCACGCAGCTGAAGGAGCAGACTCCGTTGTGGTACCGAGTGATTATGTTCTCGCTGCTGGCGGTGGGCATTCTGTGGATTATTGTTTTCTACATTACGCAGGGCCTGTTCCCGATTCCTGATTTGGGTATGTGGAATGTGAGTGTTGGTGTGGGCGCCATGATGGTGAGCATGCTGATGATGACTCGTTGGCGCTAGAGTTTTAGGCGTTATGACTTAGGCGTTAGAGCTTATAGAGAGGCGGCCGTCCCGTGTGGGGCGGCCGCCTCTGTATGTGTGGTGGGGTGTTATAGGGTTTTATTACCCGGTTCTTATATTCTTATATAAGAATATAGTCTAGTCAGACATATATTTTTAACAATTTGGTTAATTTCAGAATCTTGAATCAATGAACCCTTTAGTAGATTAGGTCGCCTCGTGCCGCTTCGTGGACGCGGCGGGTTACGGTCTCCATAACGGGCGAGTTGATGTTCCAGCGCTGCCAGTAGAGGGGGAATTCTACCGGGGTTGCGGCGAGCTTCACGAGGTGCCCGCTTTCGAGCTCTTCGGCGCATTGCGCCTCAGGAATGAGACCCCAGGCAATACCGGAGCTGACGGCTCGCGCATAGTCCGGAGATGAGGGAATGTAGATGGTGGGGCTTTGGGTGAAGGTTTCTTCAGCCTCTAGACCTACCTCTTTTTCGATGAGGGCTCGCGCCACATCCTGCACAAAGTCTTTACGGTCATATTCGACGACGGGGGCACGATTGAGCTCTTCGCGACTCATGATCTTGGGCCAGCCGGGCAGGTACCGCTGCACGAAGTCGGGGGTGGCAACGCACCAGTAGCGTGCCACACCGAGGGTTTCGACGGAGCAGCCGGGGATTTTTTCGGGTTTGGAGGTGATGACTGCCATGACTTCTCCGGATCGGAGCATAGCGGAGGAGTGGAATTCGCCTTCTCGTCGCAGGTCACAGAAGATGCTGTCTTCGCGGCTGAGGATTCCTACGGCGTCGAGGAACCAGGTAGCGAGTGAGTCGGCGTTGACGGCAACGGAGACGCTCTGGAAGCCGCCGGCGCCCATGAGTTCGCGTTCCATTTCTTGCTGCAGGAATTCGCTTTGTCGGGCGATGCGCAGTACGCTTTGTCCGGCGTCGGTGGGGGTGACGGGGTTGCTTCGGCGTACCAGGACTTTTCCGGCAATCTGTTCCATGGCTTTGATGCGCTGGGAGATGGCGGAGGGGCTCACTCGCAGGATATCTGCTGCCGCGTCGAAGGTGCCGTATTCAATGACGGTGGCGAAGGTGGTGAGCTGGTCGGTACTGAAACGTGTCATAAGAATATCTTACGCAGTGTGAAAATATTTAGATAGATTTAGGGTCCTTTTTCCCGTATTCTCGTCTCTGGAACTTCACACTTCAGCTAACGCAGGCTTTATCCCTGCGTCGCGAGCTTTTGCCTGGCAAGCTGGTAGTAAGAGAGCCGCTACCCACCACTGCGTACGCGGGTTCATACCCCGTTTGATCAACAGAGAAAGTTTCACGATGTCCGCATCCCTCTCCCTGCTGTTTCTGGGTGCTACCACCACGATTTCTTTGGTGGCGGCTATTGGCGCCCAGGGAACTTTTGTGCTGCGTCAGGGTATTTTGGGTCGGCATATTACCCCGATTATTATTTTCTGCATTCTGTCGGATGCTCTGATGATTGGTTTGGGCGTTGTGGGTCTGGGTGCCCTGTTGGATGCGGCGCCGTGGTTTATTGAGGTGTTCCGCTACGTGGGTGCGGCGTTTTTGGCGTGGTTCGGCTACGAGTCGGCGAAGCGTGTTTTCATCCCGCATGCGGTTGTCGTTGAGGAGGGTACCGAGGATGCGCAGTCTTTGAAGGCGGCCCTGCTGACCACGGCGGCGGTCACCTACCTCAACCCGCTGGCATGGTTGGACACAACGATTTTCCTCGGTTCTCTGGCTAATACGCAGGGCGATCCCGGCCGCTGGTGGTATTACCTGGGATGCTGCTGCGGTAGCGTGCTGTGGTTCCTCATGATTGGCTACGGCTCACGAATTTTACGTCCGCTCTTTGCCCGCCCGGAGGCCTGGCGTGTACTTGATGCGGCGGTGGCCCTACTCATGGTGTATCTGGTATTCAACCTGCTGACAGTGAACCTGTCGACCCACTAGCTTCTACCCCTACCTAACCTCTTTACGCCTTGTCAGGCTCTTTTTGCACTCTCTCCTCCTCGCTGAGGGGTATGAGTACTTCGTTCTTGGGCATGGTAAGCAGGCCCAGGTAGATATCGCGAATAACCAGGATGTGCTTAATTCGCGCAATCATGGGCTTGAGGAAGCTTCGGGCGTATTTTTCGTCGCTACTGGTGGTTGCGACAAAGCTGAGTCCGGAGAACACGGCAACGATCATGGACACCTTGATGACCACGGCGTTGATGTTGGTGTCTACGCCGAGGATTTTGAGGTGTTCGGGTTTGACGGTCATCCACGATTCAATGGTGGTATCGCTAATGGCGATGGACGAGAAGCCCATGAAGAATCCGAAGACGAGCAGCATGAAGAGGGTCGCCTGAATGATCTGCCCGATCATGGGGATGATGATGAGGTTGCTCCAGGGCGCGATTTTGAGGGGTCGGTGTTCAAGGATTTTCTGCTCTTCGACCCAGTCTTGGGCGGTGTTCCATATTCCACCTTCGAGGGCTGCGGCATGCTCGTAGTCGCTCTCGCTAAACCTTGCGATGTCGTCGCCTCTGTTGCGTCCTAGAAGGCGTGCTGTGCGCTCTAGGGAGGTCGTGACGACCACGAACACGGCGAGGAGCCCCATGAGCCCCAGAACAGCCCAGGTGCGCGGGAAGCTGAGCCCGTTGGCGAGCTTCCAGAGGTCTGCATTCACGAAGATGAAGAGCACGGACACCATGAGTACGGGTAGTACTTTCGCGATCATGGGCGGCAGGGAGGCGAGCTGGTGGATGGCGTGCTTGAGGGACCAGCCGAGTACGGTATCTACGCCCAAGAAGATGGCGAGGTAGATTCCGATAACAATCAGGGGGAAGACCTGTCCGCCGTCATAGACGAAGTCTATGCCTTCAAGAGTGCTTGCTTCGAAGACGCCGGTGGTGAAGAGCATTCCGGCAAAAAGTAGGGTAAGAATACCCGTGGTGATTTGAACCCACTGCGGGGTACGGACCATCAGCATGTGAGCAAGAGCGATGAACGCACCGGAGATAATCGGCATAACGAGGAAAATCCCGCCGAGTACGAGCACTGGGAGTACTTCGTTGCTGAGGGCGCTATCGCTTGTGAGAGCTTTGATGTAGTTCGGTAGGGAACCCTTCACGTCCTCTACGACGAAGAGGAGAATGTCGCGCAGGAAGATATAGCAGATATGCATGATGCCAGCCCACAGGATCCACGGCACGGAGCGTGGGAACGCATCGAGAGCACGTTGACGGGCAGGAATAATGAGGGGCACGCCCTGTTTACGGAACCAGATATTGCTCTGCTTTAGCATGTCAGCCCTGGTGTAATGGTGAGGTTGCGCCTCTTCTGCTGTGGCTTTAGTACGCAGCCGCGCCCAGATGGGGCGTGCGTCCTTCTGCTGCGGGGTGTTCTGGTCCTGTGTGCTCATGACATACCACTCTACAGGGGTTGAGAACCTCTTTTATCCGAAGGCCCCTATAGCTCTTCTCGCTGGAGTTCAGTTCCAATGAAACGACTGTAGGCACCCATAAGTAGGGCTGCTGCTGCTTCCTGTTCAGCGTAGATGCCCAGTTCCTCGTCTTCACGACCAGTGTAGGTGCCGCTACTGATTTCGAGCAGGGATAACGGTCCTTCTGCGGTCTCCGGTGCCAGGGCATCCAGGATGAAGCTCAGGCTTTCTTCTGATTCTTCAGCTACTCCCAGGAGGCGTCCCAAGTGTGTACCCGGGTAGGGTGCGATGGTGAGGACGTCTTCGTTCTCGCATTGGATAATGCGTGCGACAGGAATGATATCCCCGGCTGCGGTCTCTTCGAGCAGTAGCTCAGTGGAGAGGTCGATATGGCTTTCCTCGCTCTGTAGGAGCTGCCTGGGCCACCAGAGGTGAATGTATTCGGTCAGTGCCGCCCAGGTTTCGTGAGGCTCCAGTGTGCTCTCTACGTAGAGGGCTGCCGTTCGTTCTTCACCGTTGTGTTGGTGCTGCTGATCGACGGGCTCTGGTGCGTGGGAAAACATGGGGTAGTGCATGGTTCTACTCTATCCCAGTGTGTCTGTGAAGAGCATTCTTCCTTGTAGTCAGAGCCATAGACAAGGGTCTGAGGGTACAAAAAAAGGGGGCAGACCCATGCGGGTCTGCCCCCTTTCTAACTTTAGCTGTTAAAGCAAAAGAGCCCGCGCAAGCGGGCTCTTTTTATTGCCTATTGGATTGTTATCCAAAAACCATACAGTGAACG
>NZ_KV800082.1:116955-149248 GCF_001810135.1 Rothia sp. HMSC069D01 | reverse complement strand
GGGTGTGTGGTGGAGCAAGGAACCTACCGGGACCTAACGACCGACCCCACATCACGCTTCAGAAAGCTCTTCGCCTCCCAACTGGAGGGGAAATAACCACGCAACATACCCGCACAACGTAGAGTTAAAAGCATGGAACGTATTGAATCTCCCGTCTACCGCAGGCTCGGCAACTCCGGCCTCGTCGTACCCAGCGTCGGCATCGGCTGCAACAACCTCGGCCGCCCCGGCACCCCCACCCGCACCCAAGAAGGCACCAACGAAGTCATCGCCGCCGCAGTCGACGCCGGCATCAGCTTCTTCGACATCGCCGACCTCTACGGCGCCGAACCCGGCCTCTCAGAAACCATGTTCGGCACCGCCCTCACCCAGCTCGGCCTCGACCGCGACGAACTGACCATCGTCACCAAATTCGGTCTGCCCGTCGGCGACCTCAACGGCAACGACCGCAACGCCCGCGGATCCCGCCGCTACATCATGCGCGCCGTCGAAGGGTCCCTCCGCCGCCTCGGCACCGACTACATCGACCTGTACTTCTACCACAGCCCCGACCCCAACACCCCCATCGAAGAGACCCTCAGCGCCCTCGACCAGCTCGTACGCGACGGCAAGGTCCGCTACCTGGGCCACTCCAACTTCTCCGGCTGGCAGCTCGCCCACGCCGAACACTGCGCCCGTGAACTCGGCACCGAACGGTTCATCGCCGCAGAAAACCACTACAACCTGCTCGACCGCCGCGCAGAACTCGAAATCCTGCCCGCCGCACGGCACTTCGGCATGGGTGTGCTGCCGTACTTCCCGCTCGCTAACGGCCTGCTGACCGGCAAGTACCGCCGCGACAACATTCCCGCCGGTTCGCGCCTGTCCCACTCCAAGAAGAACGTGCTCGATGCCGCCAACTGGGACCAGCTCGAAGCCTTCCACAGCTTCTGCACCGAACGCGGAATCACCGAAGTGCAGGCGGCATTCTCCTGGCTCGCACAGCAGTCGCCGGTCACCTCCGTCATTGCCGGTGCAACCAGCGCCGAGCAGGTACGCGCCAACGCACAGGCAGCCTGCCTGCGCTTCGACGCTGAGGACCTCGCCGCCCTGGACGCCATCTTCCCGGCACCCGAGAAGATCGCGCTGTTCTAAACGGTGCTCCTTCATAAAGGGGCACTCAGGCGGTCGCATATGTCGGCCGTAATATACGCTGAAAAATGTCCGTGGTGAGAAATAAATATCACCCGCCGAACGTTTTCGCTAGGATTAGGTGAGGTGTGTCTAACCTGACGCACCTCACCTCGCCTATATACCCACCCCTGCCGCCTGGAAGCAGCCCGGCAGGACCACCCGCCACCGGCACATCAAAGGACACCATGAGCGCACAGAGCACCGCCTCCACCCTGCCCCCTCTGGGCACCGGGAAGCACAGCCGATACCTCGGCATCATCGCACTCATCGCCACCTTCGGCGGTCTGCTCTTCGGCTACGACACCGGAGTGATCAACGGCGCGCTCGAACCCATGAGCCGCGAACTCGGCATGGACTCCACCACCCAAGGCTGGGTCACCGGATCGCTCGCCTTCGCCGCCGCTATCGGCGCACTCGGATGCGGCCGCATCTCTGACCGGTTCGGCCGCCGAACCACCATCATTGGGCTCTCCACCATCTTCTTCATTGGTGCCCTGACCTGCGTGTTTGCACCCAACGTCGCCGTACTCATCACCGGACGCACCCTGCTCGGTCTGGCGGTCGGCGGCGCCTCCGCCGTGGTGCCCGTGTTCCTCGCAGAGCTCGCCCCCTACGAAATTCGCGGCTCCCTCTCCGGCCGCAACGAACTCATGGTTGTGGGCGGTCAGCTTGCCGCGTTCATCGTGAACGCCCTCATCGGCAACGTATGGGGCGAGCACGACGGCGTGTGGCGCTGGATGTTCGCCATCTGCACCCTGCCCGCCATCGGCCTGTTCGTCGGCATGCTGCGTGTGCCCGAGTCGCCGCGCTGGCTGCTGCGCGTCGGCAAGCGTGAGCAGGCGCTTGAGGTGATGAAGCGCATCCGCTCCACCGAACGTGCCGAGGCTGAGATCGCCGACATTGAACGCACCCTGCAGGCGGAGGCGGCAACCCAGAACGACGCGGCGGGTAAGGAAAGCGTGGGCGTGCGCGGCTGGTTCGTGCGCATCCTGCTCGTCGGTATTCTCGTTGGTGCGGGTCAGCAGCTGACCGGCATCAACTCGATCATGTACTACGGCATTAAGGTGCTCAAGGAAGCCGGTTTCAGCGAATCCGCGGCGCTCATCGCGAACATTGCGCCGGGTACGATTGCGGTGCTCGGTTCCATCCTGTCGCTGCGCCTGATGGAGCGTGTGCCGCGCCGCGTCATGGTCATTACCGGCTATAGTTCGACCGCGTTTTTCCACGTGCTGATTGCGGGCGCATCCATGCTGCTGCCCGCCGATAATGCGGCGCGCCCCTGGATTCTGCTGGTGCTCATCGTCTGCTTTGTGGGCGCGATGCAGACCTGCCTGAACGTGTCCACGTGGGTGATTATGAGTGAGCTGTTCCCTCTGCGGGTGCGTGCGGCGGGTATGGGTATTTCGGCGTTTAGCGGCTGGATGATGAATGGTGTGCTGTCGCTGGCGTTCCCCGTGATTCTGGGTGCGGTCGGTCTGACTGGCTCCTTCATCGGCTTTGCCGTGGTGAACGTGATTATTGCGCTGCTGATGTTCCGCAACCTGCCGGAGACTCGCGGCGTGAGCCTGGAGCAGGTGGAGCGCGGCGTGATGGACGGTAGCATCTACCCCTCCGCACGCGGGCGCTAAACCCGGCGGGTTTAGATATACATGAGGCGGGCGGTACCTCCCCGGTGGAGGCGCCGCCCGCCTCGTGCGTCTCGTGACCCGCCCGCCCCTCGCCCCACCGCACTGTTCGTTGAATGAGAAGCAAGGAAACCCTACCCTGCACCACCAACCCATAAGTGATACGGTCAAAGAACAAGTAATGGCTACACGTGCTGAAATGCACGCCCGACCCTGCCCCACACGCATCGCCCGGACGCCCGCATCCAGCACGCCACAACTCTATAACGAACACGGGTGAACAATGACTGAGAACGTACACAACGACTGGGACCTCCGAAGCGAAGAGGTCCAGAAGGACCAGGTAGCTGCCTACGACGCAATGCGCCGCCGCTGCCCCGTCGCCCACGACGAATTCATGGGCTACTCCGTCTTCAAAAACGCCGACGTACAGCACGTACTCGACCACCCCGAAATCTACTCCAACGTCGTCTCCACCCGCCACATCGCCGTCCCCAACGGCATGGACGCACCCGAACACACCACCTTCCGCGCCGTCAACGACAAGTACTTCACCCCCGAACGCCTCGAAAAGTTCGCACCCGTCATCCGCGACGCCGTGAAGGCCCTCATCGCAGAACTGCCCCGCGGCGAAGAAGTAGACGTCATGCAGGGCTTCGGTCAGGCCTACGCAATGCGCGTGCAGAACGCCTTCATGGGCTGGCCCGCATGCCTCGAACAGCCCCTCACCGAGTGGATCGAAAAGAACCGCGTCGCCACCCTGCGCCGCGATCGCGAAGAAATCGCTAAGGTCGCCCTCGAATTCGACGGCTACATCCGCCAGCTCCTCGACGAACGCCGCGAGGACGCCGCCGCCGGCAACCCCAAGGACGTCACCGCCGAGCTGCTCACCGACACCGTGCAGCTGCCCGGCGAAGAACC
This sequence comes from Rothia sp. HMSC069D01, assembly GCF_001810135.1. NCBI lineage: Bacteria > Bacillati > Actinomycetota > Actinomycetes > Micrococcales > Micrococcaceae > Rothia > Rothia sp. HMSC069D01. Next base: position 145,529 of record NZ_KV800082.1, on the reverse strand, counting down.
CCGCACCATGACCGACGAAGAAATCGTCAGCCTCATCCGCAACTGGACCGTGGGCGAGCTGTCCACCGTCTCCGCAACCGTGGGTGTATTCGTCAACTTCCTGGCACGCAACCGCGCCGAGCAGGACCGCCTGCGCGCATCCCTCGCCGACGGCAACGCACTCGATGACCGCAGCGAAATCGCCCTCGCCGTCGAAGAAATCATGCGACTCGAAGACACCCTCGTCACCAACCGCCGCATCACCACTCAGGACACCGAACTCGGCGGCCGCACCCTGCCCGCTGGCTCCCGCGTGACCATCAACTGGGCAAGCGCCAACCGCGACGAGGACGCCTTCGAAGACGCCCTCACCTACAACCCGCACCGCGACCAGTCCCGCAACCTCGTGTACGGCGACGGCATCCACGTCTGCCCCGGCGCGCCCCTGGCACGCCTGGAACTGCGCATCCTGCTCGAGGAGCTGCTGCGCGGCACCGAGTCCATTGAAATCGCGGACGAGAGCGAGAAGCCCGCAACCGTGAACGCCGTGTACCCGGTCTCCGGCTACTCGGTCGTGCGCGCCATCTTCAACTAGGCACGATCCAGCCATAAAAAGTGCGAGGCGCCGAACCCCGAGAATGGGGGTCGGCGCCTCGCGCTGTTAAGAGTAAATATAAGAGCGAATAGTAGGGTAGCGGTGGCTAGTATCAGCCGCTCACTATAGATAAAAAGGAATATTCCCAGGCGGCTATATAGCCTAGTGGGCTACCTAGAAAGCCGAATCTAGCGGCCGGAACTCGTTGCCGAAGGCTTCGCCGAAGAACCCGCAGAACCGCTCGCAGACGCACGAGCCGAAGCATTCGCAGAAGCCTCCGCCGCAGCCGATGCCGACTCCTCCGGGGACAGAGCCGTACCATCCGCATGAACACCAGCCATCGCCGGAGTCACACCATTCACGAAGCTCAACTTCGCCTGCTTGAACTGGTACTCAGGAGAGCAGGTCAGCTTATACTTCGAATTCGCCAGCTCACGAATCGACTTCACATAATTCTGAGTCTCCTCATACGGGGGAACACCGCCGTACTTCTCCACAGAACCCGGACCCGCGTTATAACCGGCGAGAACCACATCCTGCAGCTCATCCTCATTGGAGGCGTACTTCGCCAAACGAGTACGCAACTCACCCAGGTAGCGTGCCTGCGCCGCAATCGCATCGTGCGGGTTCAGAACATTACCGCCATTGCCGAAGCTGTAGTGCCCGCCGCTCCACGCATCATCAGTGAACTGCGCAATACCCTTAGCGCCCTGGTGAGACACAACGCCCACACGCCAGTGGCTCTCAGTCTCAATCTGCGCCGCCAGCACGCCCGGACGGAAACCCGCCACCTTAGAGCCCTCCTCAAAATCGGAGCGGAGAGCCGCCGGAACATACGAAAGCTCCGTCATACCGCAATAGTCGTCATAGGTGGCTGCCAGGCCGGCAACACCGCCACCCAAAAGAACCGCAGAGGCAATAATCTGCCAATGCGCAAGTGCCCCGGCGAGAAAGCGAAGCGGGAAAGCTTTACGCTGCCGAGGAGAAGTCTGTGCGTCCGCCGAAGCGGGGGTGTGGTTGTTGGCGCCCGTAGCGCTGCGCTCGGAAGAGGCGCTCGAAGTGCTATCTGCCATTCCTATAGACTAGCGCACCATGCCCGCTCCTGGCTAAGAAAAGTTCGCCCATGAGGCTAAAAGCATAGTTCGCCGATGCGCGTGCAGGCTCCTGCCGGGGCGTGTGCAGGGGCTCTGGGCTGGCTCTGTATCGGCTCTGTAGGAGCCTGTGCGGGGCAGAAAGGCGGCACAGCAAGACAGCGCAGAAAGACCCCGCCCGGCGCATCCATTCACAGGATGCACCGGGCGGGGTCTACCTCTCACGGGGCGCTAGAAGCGCCTAGCGTGAGGGTTTAGCGGGTAGCCACTACTAGCGATCAGTGACCACGATCTTGCCGGCGGCACCGCGCTCCATCTCCGAGAAGGAGTGATTCACGAACGTGTACGTGCCAGACTCTAGGAACTGCATCTCCACGAAGCCGCCCTGAGCGGGCGCCAAATCGAGTGCCTGGCTGTGGCCGTCACGGCTACCGAACGCATCTGCGCCGCGGCGCATCAGGTAGCCGCCCTCCTTATAGACGGTGTCGAACTGCGAACCGACCACGTGGAAGCTCGTGCCATGGTTCGGGCCCGCAGCCATCACCCAAACACGGATACGCTCGCCCTTCTTCACCTGCAGCGGCTTCGCCTTGTACTGGGTTGCGTGGCCGTTGAACATGGTCAGCGTGGGGGTGCCCGCCGCAATCAGCTCCGGCGAGTTCTCCGCCAGCTTGTTACCGTCGGAGGCGGTCTTGCCGGTGTCGTGCAGGTAAGCCTCGCCCTGAACCATCACGTACTCGTGATCGACCGGGTCAAGGTCCGCCGGGTCAATGATGACAGCGCCGTACATGCCCTGGGTCATGTGCAGGCTCAGCGGGGCGGTACCGCAGTGGTACAGCCAGATGCCGGCGGCCTTCGCCTCAAAACGGTAGACGAGACGCTCACCGGGGGCGATGGTCTTCATTGTGTTATCGGGGGAGACCATGCCCGCGTGGAAGTCCAGCGAGTGGCCCATCGTGCCGTTGTTGACGAGTGTAATTTCAAAAATGTCGCCGACCTTGCCGCGCAGAATCGGTGCCATGTTCTGCCCGTTGAACGTCCACATGTGAACGGTCACGCCGGGCGCTACCTCGCGGTCGACTTCCTGCACGTCCAGGGTGACCTTGCGGACGGTCTTGCCGTTCACCTGCGTGGCGGTGTTCGGTGCCGGGATGTTCGGGTCGCGGTACTTGTAGCCGCTGCCGGGCGCTGCGGACATGTCAATCCTGCTGTTCGCAACGGTCATGAGGGTCGGGGTGCTACCCGACGCCGCGTGGTTGTGGGTGCCCGCAGAACCGTGGTTGTGGCCGCCCTGCGCCACCTGGTTTGCGGAGGCGCCGGTCGCCTTCACCTTAAACACCATGCCCAGGGAGCGGTGGCCCGCTACGGAGCAGTAGGCTTCCTGGTCGGCGCTGATGACGCCGGCGTCGACGGTTTTCGTTTCGCCGGGGTTGATGGTGCCGGTGGTTGCGCCGTTGTCGAAGGTCAGGTCGTGGGTCATGCCCTGGTCGTCGTTGGTGACCTCGACGACCAGGCGGTTACCGGCGGGCACCTCCACCTCTGCGGGGGTGAAGCGGTAGTTGCTGGTTGCCTTCACCTGCACGGTGGTGGTCTGACCGGTCGCAGCCACGGAACCCGCCGAGGAGAACGACGGCAGGTTCAGCGCGGACGGGTTCACGGCGAAGCCCAGCAGGAACGCCATGGCAACCGCCAACGCCGCCTGGAAGCTCTGCTTGGCGTGCGGGACGGGCTCCGGGGTGAGCGCCTCCTGGTTGAAGACGGGCTTCTCGCCGCGGGCGCGTGCTGCCATCATTTCCTTGCGGGTATTCACGGACGCCTTCACGCCGCGCACCATCAGCGGAATGAACGCCATGAGCGCCAACGCACCCACGATAGCGACGGCAATCTTAATGGACTGGCCCACCATGGAGCTGGGCATCATGAAGATGAGCAGCGCCAGGTTCACGGCGGTCACGCGGGCAGCAGCAAAACGGCTGAACTCCTTGTTGGAGGCGCGAACCACCGCAGGGCCACCGCCCATACGCTGGGGGAGCAGGTAGCTCATCGCGCCGAGCAGCAGCTGCAGCAGGAAGCCAACCACGAAGATGGGGGTCACGGCGCGCATATCCAGCTGCGCGAAGGGGGTGGTCGCCACCATGTACGCGGTGGCCGCCACACCAACAATCAGCCAGAGGAAACCCATACCCACGCTCATGGGCGGGTACTCGTTCGGGCGCTTGGTGCGCAGGGTACGCACCATCACCCAGGCGACAATCAGCAGGGCAACCAGGTAGACGACCAGGCCGGCTGCGGCGAGCGGACGCATCCCTAAAATCGCGCCGACAACGGTCAACGCTAAGCCACCGCACATCAGGTACAGGGCGCGCAGACTGTGGGTGAGCGCCTTATCCACCATCTTGGTGCGCAGCATGGTCGGCCAGAACGTCACCAGCGTACCCACCGCGGTAATACCGACGAAGCCGAGCACGTTCACTGCCTCGTGCGCGAGCAGGAACTGCGAATGCAGGGTGCCGGACAGGTTCGGGTAGGCAATCATGCCGCCAAACGCCGCACCGAGGGGCAGCAGCAGCGCCGCAACAATGTAGAAGCGAATGGTCACACCGAACCGCGACGGCAGAGCCTGACGCACCTGCTTCAGCAGGTAGATACCGTGCCAGGCGACCATCGAACCGACAATGAGGGCGCCCACCACCGTGGCGGCGTAGAGGCCGGGCACGCTCAGCTGACCGACCATGCCGATCATGAGCACGAGAATACCGGCGTTCAGAATGAAGATGCGGCGCACCTGGGTGCCGCGGTGCTCGTCCGGGATTTTGATCTTCATGAGCGCTTCGGTGAAGTGCTGCGACCAAATCAGAATCGAGTTCGTAATCAGGCCGAGGGTGACAATGTGCACCATCAGCCAGCCGCTATTCGGGATGAACTTATGCAGCAGAAGCACGGCGATAAGGGTAAACATCCAGTGGGAGACCGGCTTGGAGGCGCGACGGTGCCACGTACCGCGACCGGATGCGCGGCGTGCAATCTCTTCGGGGGTGAGGTTCGCGCCGGGCACATCAGCCGGACGCGCGCCAATGCTCAGGCCGGAGGAGCCGCCTCCGGAGACGTTTACGCCTGCGGGCTTGCCGCTCGTGTTCTCACCTTCGGGTGGGGTGCCGAGATGTTCACTCACGTGATCACTGCTTTCACTGCTGGTTGTTCGTGGACGTCGGTGTGCGGGTCGGCACCCGGTACCCCTGCGGTGGGGTGGGTGCCAATAAGCCCATTATATTGCCCGGATAGTACCAATTTTGAAGACATGACGTGCATATGAAGGCGGCTCATATCGTGATAGTTGTGCCTGCGCGCTCGAGCGGTTCTCCCCCTGTGAACCTGCTCCCCAATGCACCTTTCACAGGTGCGCGCGATAAACTATTAGGATTCCAAAATCAGATGCCCGCCCACCCTACGCGCGCATCCGCCGGCACCAAGGTAAGGACAAGCACCTCGTGACAAGGACTGACTCCACCACCCCCATCTGGGGAAAAATCGCTATTGTGGCACTCATCCTCATTGTTGGCGGTGGATACGTCATCAAAATGCTCACCAACCCCTTCGCCGGTATGGACTTCTCCATTTACCGTCTGGGTGCGATGACCATTTTTGATAACGAGGGCTTCACCCAGGACCTGTACTCCCCGACCCTGAACGATCACGGCGTCATCAAGCCGCCGTTCACGTACCCGCCGTTCGCGGCGATGCTGTTCTTGCCGTTCGCTTTTATTCCGCTGGAAGTTGGCAAGGTCATTATGGTGGTCGGTTCGGCTGTGGTGGCGTGGTGGATTTCCACGATCATTTACAACTACGTGAATGCGCGCGGCCGCGAACTGCCCCTGCAGCAGTACTTTGGTCGTGCCGGCACGATTGCGATGCTGACCATTCTGGTGGTGGCGGCGGGCCCGTGGCAGCGCACCCTGGACCTGATTCAGATTAACCCGTTCATTACGGCGCTGATTCTTGCCGATTTTGTGCGCCCGGCGACCCGCGTGCCGCGTGGCGTGCTCATTGGTATTGCGGGCGGCGTGAAGCTGACCCCGCTCGTGTTTGGCCTGATTCTGCTGGTCCGCCGCGACTGGAAGGGCATTGCGACCCTGGGTGCGACGTTCTTTGGCACCATCGCGTTGGGCTTCATTCTGATGCCTAAGGACGCGCCGGAGTTCTGGTTCTCTGCGCTGACGAACCCCTCCCGTGTGGGTGGACTGAACTTTGTGGATAACGTCTCGATTCAGGGTTGGCTGCTGCACTTTGGTCTCTCTGAGAGCGCCGCGAAGCCCGTCTACTACGCCCTGGCGCTGGTCACGATTGGGCTGACTGCCGCGCTGCTGTACCAGCTGGAACGCCGCGGTGCCGCGCTGGCGCAGGTGGCGGTGACCGCCTCCCTGATGGTGGCGCTGTCGCCGATTAGCTGGTCGCACCACAACGTGCTGCTGCCCCTGCTGGCTGCCGTGTTCATCATGGATGCGTTCCCCACCTATTTTGCGGTTCAGCCGGCGTGGCTGCGGGTGACAGCGACCGTGTTCGCGGTGGTTGCCGTGCTGGGCCTGTACCTGTCGCCGATTAGGATTGCGTCCTGGTTCCACGGTAGCGCTGATGGTTTGGAACAGCTGGCCCCGGGCGCGTTGGCGGTTTCGGCTATTCCCGCGTTCTGCCTATGGGTGACGATGACGCTCTGGTCTGTTGCCGCTCTGAGCGCGCCGGTGCGTGGTGCGAAGGTTGAGCCCGTGCAGTACGGTTCCGTGCGTAGCGATGCGCCTCTGGGCTGGTGGGGCGCTCGCGCCCTGGTGTCCGAGAGCGCCCAGTCTGTGCGTGCCGCTGCTTCTCGTGAGGCAACCGCGTGAGCCGCGACAAGGAGCTAGAAAAGACCCCTGTGAATACTGATAAGAACACCGCGAAGAGCGTAGTGAAGACCGCGGAGAATACCGAGGCGGTAGCACCTATAATCCCGTGGGCTTCGGCTTCTGTTGCTGAATCCGCGCCGGCTGTTGAGAGCGCTGAGCCCGTTGAGGAGCCCGCCGCAGAGGCAGCCGCAGCTCCGGCAACCACCGCGGAAAAAGCGGCAAAGGAAGAAGTCGCCGAAGAAACCGCGAAACAGCCCACAAAACCTGCGCGTCCAGGTTTCTTTGACCGCATCCCCGGCATGCGTAGCGGCGCTCTCTGGGCGCACCTGCTGTTCATCCTGGTTGCCCTCTACGCCTTCGACTACGTGACGCACGCGGCGGCTGACGATATTTACGTGTACCGCCTGGGTGCGGTCTCCCTCGCGGACGGCCCGGACGGCTACCAGCTGTACACCTTCCGCACGCGCGGCCTGCCGTTCACCTACCCACCGTTTGCGGCGTTGCTCTTCTACCCGCTCGCGTTCCTCACCGAGCCGCAGAGCATGCTGCTGATTACCGCCATTATTTGCGCGCTCTGCTACTGGTGCGCGTACCTGTTGTACTCCTACGCGCGTAGCCGCTCGTGGCGTCTGCCGTTGCAGAAGCACCTGGGTCATTGGGGTATGGTGTCGCTGATTGCGGCGCTGATTTGGATGTGCGGCCCGTGGCGTTTGACCACGCATTTTGGGCAGATTAACGCCATCATTCTGATGCTGATTCTCGCCGATTTTATGCGCCCGGCAACCCGCGTTCCGCGCGGTGTGCTGCTGGGTATTGCGGCGGGTATTAAGCTGACCCCGCTCGCGTTCGGTCTGCTGCTGCTCATGCGTAAGGACTGGAAGGGCATCGCGACCCTGGGTGCCAGCTTCGCTGCGACCGTGGGTATCGGCTTCCTGGTGATCCGTGAGGAGTCGCTGACGTTCTGGTTCCACGCGGTGCGTGACACTTCGCGTGTGGGCTGGTTCAGCTACTTCGATAACGTGTCGATTATGGGTACGCTGACCCATGCGGGCCTGCAGCATCACCTGACGGCTACCGCCCTGTCGGTGGTGCAGGTGGCGTTGACTCTGCTGATTGTGCTGGTCACGGCGGTTCTGCTGATTCCGCTGATTCGTGCCCGCGCGCTCATGGCGCAGCTGGCGCTGACCGCGTTCATGATGTTGCAGATTTCGCCGATTAGCTGGTCGCACCACAACACCTGGTACCCGCTGATGCTCGCCGCCGTGGTCATGGAAATCTTCCCGCTCATGTACCAGTGGGTCAGCTCCTTCGTCTTCACGCTGGCTGTTATCTTGGCGACTGCGGCGCTGGTGGGCATGTACATTTCGCCGTTCTGGATCGTGCTGGCGCTCTCCCCGCACTTCAACGCGGATCAGATTCTGATGGTGCCCGAAGGCTCCCTGGGTCTGATGGCTGGCACCATGCCGTACCAGCTGATGTACCTGTTTATTCTGGTGACGTTCTTTGTGTACCTGGCGAATCGTCAGCTGGTGGAGCGTGCGGCACGTGCCGCGGGCGCCGAGCTGGCGGAGGCGAAGTACTCCCGCTAAAGAAACCGCCCGCTCACGGCGGCTGCCCGCTCGAGGCGGTCGCTCGCCCGCGGCGGCGGGCGCATCCAGCAGGGCGTAAGCCCACCGGACAGAACCTCAGAGCATAGCCTCCCGGTATAAAAACCGGCATAAAAATATCCCCCGCACCTATCACGGGTGCGGGGGATACTTTTATACCCAGCCTGCTGACCTAGTCAGTCACGCTGTTAGTTAGTGCCGATGCTCCAAGTAATGTTGGAGTCGGTACGAACCTGCATGTAGCTCTTGTTGCTCTGAACCCACTGCATGCTGCTCTTCACGGTCGGAATGGTCGAGGAGAAGAACGGGTCGTTCTTGGTCGCGTTCAGAACGGTGAAGCCGCGGGTGGTCGGGCCGCTGGTCTGGAACTCCATGGTTGCCTCGGTGCCTTCGTAGGTGAAAGCGTAGTAGTTCATGGTGCTCTGGAACTTCTCACCCTTCTTGTAGTGGGGTGCGGAGTCTGCGTCGTAGACGCGGATGGTCCACTCGCCCTTACCGGTCAGCTCCAGCTTGCGGGTGGGGGTGGAGTGGCCGCTCGCGTCAATCCATGCGGTGCCCTTGAGCTCCTTGCCGTCGCGGGTGGAGTCGAGAACGCTCAGACCTGCGGTGATGTTGCCCTTGTCGTCACGGCTGGTGATGAAGGCGTTAACCACACCGTCTGCGGGCTTGAACTCGTAGTAGAGCAGGCCTGCGGACACATCGCCCTTGATCTTCTCAATGTCGATGGTGTCCTTATTATCGGCGACGGTCTTCTTGTATTCCTTGAACTCACCCTCGGGCATCTTCGCTTCAGCAGCAGCAACCGGCGCTGCCGAAGAAGCCGAAGCCGCGCTCTCAGATGCGGGCGCTGCGGAAGAAGCCTCAGAGGATGCCGCCGCGGAGGACGCCTCAGCGGAAGTAGCCGCCGCGCTCGCCGACTCGGAAGAAGCGGAGGCGGGGTTCGAGCCGCCACGCGGAATCAGCATGACAATCGCCAGGATGAGAACAATCAGCAGAGCCAGCGCACCACCGATAACACCCCAAATCTTAGTGCCGGAGAACAGACCCTTCTTCTCGGAGTCGTCCTCGCCCTGACCTGCAGGCTCGGTGACGTAGGGGTTGCTCAGTGCCACGGTTGCCTGGTCCTGATCGGACACCTGACCTGCGTAGGGCTGCTGAGCGTTGTACGGTTGACCCTGGTAGGGGTTGCCCTGGTACTGACCGCCCTGGACGTTCTGGCCGTCCTGGAAGCCCTGACCCTGGAAACCCTGGCCCTGGTACTGGCCACCCTGGAAGTTCTGGCCCTGGAAGCCCTCACCCTGGAAACCATCAGCCTGGTTCGGCTGGAAGCCGTTCGGCGCCTGACCCGCCGGGATGAACTGTGCGTTCTGGCCGGGCTGCATGTTCTGACCGGGCTGTTCCGAGAGGTTCACGGTACGCTCGGACAGGTTGACGGTGCGCTCGGTTTCGGGGGTGTGGAACTCAACGAGCGGGGAGCTCTCAATAGTGTGGGGCGCCTCAGCAGCGGGTGCCTCAGCCGCGGGAGCCTCAACGATGGGCTCAGATACCGGTTCAGCTGCCGCCGGTGCCTCGGGGGCAACCTCGGCGACGGGCTCAACAACAACGGGCTCTGCAACAGGTTCGGAAACGACCGGCTCAGAAGCGGCGGGCTCGGAAACAGCAGGCTCGGACAGTGCCGGCTCAGCAACCGGAGCCTCAACAACGTGCGCCTCAACGGGCTGCTCGGAAGCAGCCTGCTCAGCAACAACAGGCTCGACAACCGGCGCTACGGGAGCCTCAGCAGCGGGCTCTGCATCTGCAGGCTCTTCAACTGCGGAAGACTGGGATGCGAGAACCTGCTCGGGCAGAGCGGTGCCGGTCAGCGGAACCTGAGTCAGGTGACGCATCGGCTTGGGCTCGGAGGACTCCTCAGCGGACTCAGCCTGGGACGCCTCAACGTGGGGCGCCTCTACCTGCTGTGCCTCAACGTGGGATGCCTCAGCCTGGGGTGCTGCCGCCTCCGGAACCTCGACGACCTGCTCACCTTCGAGCTCAGCGGCGAGCTGCTCCAGGTCAACGTCCTCAACGGTCAGCGGTGCTGCAGCTTCGGCGGGCTGCTCAGCCTCAACAGCGGGCTCAGCAACTACAGGCTCAGCAACCTGCTCAGCGGGAGCCGCCTCAGCAGCAGGATCCTCGGGAATCAGCGGCTCAATAGTAGCCTCTTCAACCTGAATGGGTTCAGGCTCGGGCTCTTCGACCCACAGCTGCCAACCTTCAGGAACGGGACCCCACGCGGGGTCGGGGCGCCACGTAGGAGTGGGGGCCCATCCAGCAGGAGGAGCGGGCCAGTTGGGCGGCGGATTGAAGACGAGTGCCATAAGAAAGCAGCCTTTCTGGTGCTGAAAAAACACCCCGGAAGAGCGGTCATCAGCGACTATGTATATGAGCGTATTATCGCTACAAATTATGGCATAGGTTCAGAAAATGAACCCCGTGAATGGTAGGTTTTTAGCCTTATTCACGGCTTTTTCAATGGTTTTGGAACATTCCGTATCAATCGGCACTTGAAGGTTTCCGTATGCCCGGTCACCATCGACCCCGCGGAGGCTAGGATTAAAGAATGAACACTACACCGCCTCCCGCACCCCCGCAGGTAGCCGCCGGAACCCCCGCTGCTCCTGCGCCTGTTGCAGGTCTTGCCTACCACCGTCTCTCCCACGCCGACCCGAAATCCCGCTGGTTCTCACCCCTGCTGGAAGGTCTGCTCGGTGTCGCCGTATTTATTGGCCTCAACCTGATCATTTCAGTTGCCCTGGCTGCGACGATTATGGGTTCGGGACTTTCCCTCCAGGATGTAGCTACGAACCGCGCCGTCATTATGGAACACCCGGCGCTGTTCGCGCTGACGTTCCTCTCCCTTATCGCGATTGTGCCTTCGCTCTTTCTGGCGCGCCTGGTCGTGGGTCCGAAGCCCTGGGGTCTAATCCATTCGGTGGCGGGCCGCCTGCGCCGCTCACTGCTACTTCCGTACCTGGGTTTGAGCTTCGCTGTTTACGGTATCTACTACGCCGTGATGCTGGCGTTGAGCGGTGAGAGCCTGCCCGAATACCGCTATTTTCAACCTCCACAGGTTGAATTTTGGGTTTATGTGGCGATGATGCTGCTCCTGGTGCCCGTGCAGTGCTACGCCGAAGAGCTCGCCTACCGCGGCTTCATGATGCAGATGCTGGGCCGCTGGCTCCGCACCCCCTGGCTGCCGATTGTGCTGCCCGCCGTGCTGTTCATGCTCTCCCACGCCTACGACCCCTGGGGTCAGAGCACGATTCTCGCGATGGGTATTTACGCGGGTTTCCTCTGCTGGTACACCGGCGGTCTGGAGGCCTCCATCAGCCTGCACGTGGCAAATAACGTGATCCTGATGCTGCTGTCCATGGTGGCTGGTCTGGATCCGTTCGCCTCCGAGGGTGTGACCCCCGTGGATGCACTGCAGGGCATCGCGCTGGAAGGCGTGTACGTGGTGCTCGCCTGCCTGATCTTCAACGCGCGCGCTCGCCGCGGCGAGGTTTCACGTGAAACACAACCGCTCAAGGTTGATAAATAGGCTATTTGGTGGGTTGCTTTAGCCCAGCTGCCCCAGCCCGCCCACCCCGCTCCATTCGAGCCTCACCAGGGCTATTACTCCACGCCGCGTGGACTACCCGCCCCGGTCACCCCGTCAACACCCAAGAAAAGGTAGGGTTAAACCATGACTGTTGATGCTGTAAAAAATATTGAAGACCTCGCCGCATTCGTGGCGGAGTCGCCGGTCTCTTACCTCGCCGCGCGCACGGTAGCGCGCCGCCTGCAAGCAGCAGGCTTCACCGGGCTTGTAGAGACCGAAGCATGGGACCCGCAGATCGCAACCGGCCGTCACTTCGTCGTCCGTGACGGCGCGATTATCGCCTGGGCTGGCGGCGCGAAGGCGCAGAAGGCAAGCGGCTACCGCGTGCTGGGTGCGCACACCGACTCGCCCTCCCTGAAGGTCAAGCCTTCCTCCTCCATCACCACGAAGGGCTGGCACCAGATTGCCGTGGAGAATTACGGTGGTGCACTGCTGAACTCCTTCCTGGACCGCGAGCTGTGCGTGGCGGGCCGCCTCACCGTCCTTGAGGGCGGGGAGCTGAAGGACCGCCTGGTGCGCACCGGCGCGATTGCGCGCATCCCGCAGCTGGCACCGCACCTGGACCACAAGCGCAACGAACTGGTGCTGGACAAGCAGTTCAACATGTACCCCGTGTGGGGTGTGGACCCGGCAGAGAATGACGTGCTCGGCTACATGGCGAAGCACGTGATTGACGGCGAGCCGGTCGACCCGGAAAGCATTGTGGGTTACGACCTGCTGTTCGCTGATTCGCAGCCGCCGCGCCGTTTTGGTGCGGATCAGGAGCTGTTCGCTTCCGGTCGCCTGGATAACCTGTCTTCGGTGCATGCGGGTTTGACCGCCCTGGAGCGTTACGTTGCCGATAACGCGGATGAGCACGCCACCGAGACCGTGATGCTTGCGGCGTTCGACCATGAGGAGCTTGGTTCGGAGTCGCGTAGTGGTGCGGCTGGCCCGTTCCTGGAGGATATTCTGGTGCGCCTGTCCGCTGCGCGCGGTGAGAGCACGGAGGAGTACCGCCGTTCGGTGGCGGCGTCGTTCTGCCTGTCGGCTGATGCCGGTCACCTGGTGCATCCGAACTATCAGGGTCACCACGACCCGACCGTTCAGCCGCTGCCCGGTGGTGGCCCGCTGCTGAAGATTAACGCGAACCAGCGTTATGCGACGGATTCGGTGGGTGCTGGCGTGTTCGCTGAGGCGTGCGCGAAGGCTGGTGTGCCGTATCAGGAGTTCGTGTCGAATAACAATATGCCGTGCGGTTCGACGATTGGCCCGATTACGGCGACTCGCCTGGGTATGCGCACCGTGGATGTGGGTATTGGTTTGCTGTCGATGCATTCGATGCGCGAGATGTGCCATGTGGACGATATGGCGTACATGACCCGCGCGGTGGAAGGCTTCTTCCGCCTCTAAATTGAATCCCGCTGAGGTATGAACAGCTGGGGAGTGGGCGCCGGGAACGTAAGGTTCCCGGCGCCCTTATTTTTTAAAAATTTTTCAAAATTTTTCGGGGGGGGGGGAGCTGTTTACCTCTTGAATAGGGTTTATGTGTGCTGTAAAGTAACCCACAATACGTAATATACGTGTTGCACATTACTTGTTTTTGAGAATTTTTCACCAATGATGGTGCGCCATCAGCTCGTCACCGGCGTAGCGAGCGAACCCCAACATGAAAGGCGGTTCCCATGTTCTTCGGTATTTCTCTGATCCCGCTGGCGGTTTTGATTATTGTGGGTCAGCTGAAAAAAGCACCACCAAGGTTGCTAAACAACCCCAGCTATCAGAAGGAGAGGGAGCAGGTGCGAAAGCACCTGCGCATCCTGGATGTGCTCGGCGTGGGTTTTGCTCTTGCCCTGATGATTATTCAGTGGGGTAACCCCGCGTTATCGCTTGCCTTTCAGGCGTTCGTTATTTGGGGGGTTCCCAGCCAGCTGTATAGGCTCTGGCAGAAGTTCAATGTGCCGCGTGGGGTACTCTTCGCGTGTGCTGTAGCCCTGATCGTTATTGAGTTTGGGTTGGCGCTCCTACCCTAACCTGCACCCTATAACAGTTGTGGCGGTGACCGAATGAAACGGTCACCGCCACAACTATTTTTAAGATGAGACAGACTCAGATTAGACGGGGTTCGATTAGACAGGGTTGTCGGGGCTGGGCAGGGTTACCACCTCAGACCAGCGAGTATCCTGAGCGGCCGCACGGTTCGCGTCGCTCTTCTGCTTCACATCGGCTGGCGCCTGCCGCGCCCACGCCTCAAAAGCAACAATGTAGTTCTCGGGGTAGTTTGCCGCGAGCAGCTCCTGGCGGGTCGGGAAGTACTCCTTACCCTCTCGAATATCGACGTAGTTGCTTGCCTTATAGGGGTCGGCGCTCTGGATGTCAGCGCGCGGGCCGGAGGCTACCTTTCCGCTTGCCACGTTATTGTCATCGATAGCGCGCACCCACGCCGCGGCGTAGGCGTGATCGGCCTTGTTCTTCTCGTACAGTGCCAGGCACTCGGCTCCTGCTGATTCAGCTTCGGCGCGGGTGGGGAAGTTCGCCTGGTTGCGTACAACATGCCGTGCGGAGACATAGGAGGGGAGTGCCGTACCGCGGTCGGCGCTGAGGGCTTCCTGCTGCTTGAGGGTTTCAGCTTTCGCGGCTTCGTCAGGTTCAAGGCAGGGGGTGGAGGTCTTCTTCGCCGCGGAAGAGGAAGCGGACCCGGTGGGACTTGTTGCTGACGGGGAGGAAATCACGGTCGTATTCGAGGGTGCCGGAGTATTTGATGCCGTGCTGGTGGAGCTACCGCAGGAGGCAAAAAGCAGGGGAAGAAGCGCCAGCGCGGCACTTCGTCGTAGACCGCTGGAACGGAACGAAAGAAGAGCAGGGGTGTGGGTCATGAGACCACCTCACAAGAGGGATGGAACGATATATTGCGTCTAAACATACCCGAATATTTGATAGATGGTCAATGGAAAATATCATCTTAGTTTAAAACCAACACTCTAGACGCAAGATGTGCAACCCAGTAGTCTTAAAGTTCTGACCTGCTTAAATATGTGGTAGATGGGGTAAGAGTGCGGAGGCTTTGCGGGTCGCCTACCTATCCCAGTATTGGCTTTGAGGCTTAGTGGATAAGAAAAACAACATTGAGGCTATGTGTTCGATGTTCCGCTACTAGCTTTTTATGCTACTGAAAGGAAATGGCATCATGAATTCTACTTATAAGATGTTTGCCGTAAATGAGAAAATAATTTTGTATATCTTATTTCTCATTGTATTGCAATTTTTCTATATTTTCCCAACTAGCCTGTATATAGAGTTCAATGGATTTGTCTCGCCATGTGATAGGTGGCAAAGTGCATATTTCGACTATATACCCTTCTTCGTGGTGGGAGTTGTATTAGCTAGCTTGTGGCAGATCTTTAGTATATGGCTGGGTGTAAAGCTTCGCATAGGCATTTTTTGGATTGCGTCGCTATATTTAGTTTTTAAAATGTATGGGACTTATGAAATTTTAAAAGGCAATATCTTAAGTTCATGTAAAGTTCCTACAGAATATATGCATGGAATATTGTGGCCATATGATCTACAGGCATTCATTCTCTTGGGTCCCGATATTGTCTCATGCGTTATTTTTATAGCAGTTTTTATTGCATGTTCTAAGCGTAGCTACTGGATACCAACCCTCGCAGCTGTAGCCGCATTTGTTGTGCAGTGCGTCATCTTGGTACTGCTCTGGGAATACGTTAGGGGACTTATCTATTTCCTCCTGCAGTAGCGATGGACCGTTGAGGCGCAGGCTTTTACGGAGTTCGAGGTTGCATAAAGGGCGCTCCAACCGTGCCCCTCTGGATATGTTGGCTTCTGCTGATTATCGGGCAAATAACAATATCTGATGCTGGTGTCTTTGTGCCGTATTTGCTTCAAGAGCCCGGTGGCTTCCGTGTTTGCGCAAGTCAAGACGCTGAATAAGCTTGTTTGTCGATTTTCTTTCGAGCTGTTGGCTTTTAAAAAATAAACATAATTTTCTCTTGACCACGTATCAAAACTGCCCGTATAGTGAGGGTCAATTCGGTATGTTCCAGCCCACAATGAGGTAACATCATGACCCTGAATTCTAGGACCCCCAACCCCCGCTATAGCGCACTGCGATACGGTGCCGCTCTCTTAACCCTGCCCCTGTTCCTTGCCGCCTGCGGTGGTGCAAACACCGCGGCAAGCAGCACCCCCTCACCCTCCACGGCGAGCGCCTCAGCAACGGCAAGCACCACGCCCACCGTCAGCTGCTCCTCATACTCCGCTGAAGATCTCGCATCAGCAGAAGCCGCCAAGCCCGTCCCGCGCACCGATGAACAATACCCCGCGTACATCCAGTACCGGCACATCCTCGCAGACGGCGCCCACATGATTGAGCCCAGCGAAATCGACAGCAAGTGCCACGCCGCACTCAAAGCAGGGCGGAGCACCTTCCCCGAATACGTTCAAAACATCGATGCCTACAACGCTCGCCCCAGCGTTGGACTCTCCGACCCCTTCGCCGGTAGCGAGTACCGAGACATCAAGGACCGCAACGAATTCATCCCTCACCGCGCCGACCTGGAAGAAGCCGCCTACCCCGAAATGATTATTCGTCTCTACGAAAAGTGGTACGAGGCAGCCCCCGCAGACATCAAGACGCTCAGCGACGCGAACCGTGCACGATTCCTCGCCACGAGCGCCTACCAGCAATGGAAGGCCCAGCCCCAAATCCCCAGCAGCTCCCGCGCATAAACCCACTCACGCATAAGCCCACGCAAAAACAGTTGTGGCGGTGACCGAACAACGGTCACCGCCACAACTCCTTAAATGCTCATTACCGGGCTTATTTTTGGGGGAGGGGCTACTTGCCCTTCACCTCGCGTGCCAGAGCCAGCAGCTCCTCATGCACCGTCGTATCGCCCGTAACCTCCGGGTGGAAAGAAATACCAATCAGGTTGCCCGAACGCACACCCACAATCTTCCCCTCATGACGAGCCGTCACCTGCACACCCTCACCAGTGCCAGTCACAATCGGCGCACGAATAAACGCCGTATCAATAACCACCTCATCACCGGCAGGGGTCAGCCACGGCAGGCGCACCTCCGCAGAATCAACCTGCGAACCAAACGCGTTACGACCCACCGAAACGTCCAAAACACCCAGCGACTGCTGACCCGGCGCCGGATCATCAATACGCTTCGACAGCATAATCAGACCAGCACACGTACCCAGAGTCGGCAGACCCGAAGAAATCGCCTCAATCAGCGGCTCACGCACACCAAAAATACGGGTCAAACGGTCAATCGTCGACGACTCACCACCCGGCAAAACCAGCGCATCCAGACCCTCAAGCTGCTCACCAGTACGCACCCAACGCACCTGCGCACCCAGGGACTCCAGCATCTCCGCATGCTCACTCACGCCGCCCTGCAACGCCAAAACACCAACCGTCAAACCCTCACCCGGCAAAACACCGGCAGGCTGAACCTTCTCAACCATCACCGCTCCCTTCACAAAACAACAAACACAACAAACACAAGGAGGGTGGGACCCGCCTCAGCGAACCCCACCCCCTCATCAAACACTCACCCCGAATACGGGGTGCGCGCACGAATTACCAGCCGCGCTCCGCCAGGCGGTGCGGTGCCGGGATGTCAGCAACGTTAATGCCGACCATAGCCTCACCCAGGCCGCGAGAAGCCTCAGCAACCTTCTCCGGGTCGTTGTAGAAAGCAGTAGCCTTCACGATAGCCTTCGCGCGAGCAACCGGGTCGCCCGACTTGAAAATACCGGAACCAACGAACACGCCGTCAGCACCCAGCTGCATCATCATCGCAGCGTCGGCGGGGGTAGCCACACCACCAGCGGTGAACATCACCACGGGCAGCTTACCGGTCTGAGCAACCTCACGAACCAGCTCGTACGGTGCAGCCAGTTCCTTAGCCTTCACGTACAGCTCATCAGGCATGGTGTTGTACAGGCCCTGCAGCTCAGCAATCTGACGCTTAATGGTGCGGATGTGCTTAGTCGCCTCAGAGACGTCACCGGTGCCCGCCTCGCCCTTCGAGCGGATCATAGCGGCACCCTCGGTGATGCGGCGCAGAGCCTCACCCAGGTTGGTAGCACCACACACGAAAGGAACCTTGAACTGGTGCTTATCAATGTGGTTCACGTAGTCAGCGGGGGAAAGAACCTCAGACTCGTCAATGTAGTCGACCTTCAGGGTCTCCAGAATCTGAGCCTCAACGAAGTGGCCGATGCGTGCCTTCGCCATGACCGGGATCGAAACAGCATCAATGATGCCCTCAATCATGTCCGGGTCAGACATACGAGCCACGCCGCCCTGCGCACGAATATCCGCGGGAACGCGCTCGAGAGCCATGACGGCAACAGCGCCAGCATCTTCAGCGATCTTAGCCTGTTCGGGGGTGACGACGTCCATGATGACGCCGCCCTTGAGCATGTCGGCCAGGCCGCGCTTAACAAGCGGGCTGCCGGTTACGGTGTTGTTATCAGTCATGACCTTATCTTCTCACGTTCTGAGTGCTCACGCGCACTCACGGAGGCAGATTTTCTGTTCTCTGACACAGTACGACCCGAAGTTCACGTCAGAACGACACAAAACGTCATGAAAGGTGCCCGCACCCACGAATTGGACAGCCCCGCCAGCGAGCCCAGGGAATAAAACCGCCGGTATACTATTTAACCCACTAGAACCCTGCACACGGGCACCGCGGGTAGGCGCTCACCACGTCGTAAACGCCACCTAGAACAAAAGCCCGCAGGGCAACCATCAACACATTTCACAGACCATGTAGCGCACCAGGAACTGCGCCCGGGCACACCCAAGCAGCACCCGAGCGTCCAGTACCCCTGTGCCCAAGAAAAGGAACAGCATGCTCGAAGTCATCATTGCCCTATCGCTGGCGATTCTTCTGGGTAATATCCTCGCCCATAAAATACGGATAACCCCCGCCATTGTGCTGATATTCATTGGCCTGGCTATCGGCATTATGCCCGCCCACGAACTGCACGAAGTTCAGAGTATCGGCCTGCCGCCGCACGTCATCCTCGAAATCTTCCTGCCCATCATGCTCTTCTGGGAAGCCCGCAACACCTCATGGCGTGAAGCGCGCGCTCGTCTGCGCGGCATTCTGCTCTCGGGCACGGTGCTCGTAATTTTCACGGCGTTCGTTATCGCCTGGGTGCTTCACACATTTATGGGCGTCTACCTGTGGCCTGTGGCGCTGATTATCGGTGTGGCGCTCGCCCCCACCGATGCTGTGGCCGTGGCAACGCTCAACGGCAAACTCCCCAAATCTTCCATCACCACCCTTAAAGCGGAAGCACTCATTAACGACGGCACCACCCTAGTTCTTTTCGCACTCGCCCTGCAGCTTGCGGGTGGTCATGAACTTACCCTGGGGACTGCATCCGGAATGTTCTTCTTCTCGTTCCTGATTGGAACTCTCGTTGGCCTGGCCGTCGGATGGGGTGTAGATAAGCTGCGTGCGCACATCGGCAACCCCATGAACTTCAGCGTGTTCATGTTTACCGTGCCGTTTATTGCTTTCTTCCTGGCTGAAGAGATCGAGCCTTTTGAGGGCATGAAAGGTTCCGGAGTGGTGGCTGTGGTGGTCGCCGCTTTCTACCTGACCTATCGCGGACCGGATACCATCAAACCCCAAAACCGTTTCTACGGTCTGCCCATCTGGTCGTTTGTCTCCTATGTCATGAACGGTGCGCTCTTCGTGCTCGTGGGTGTTCAGCTGCCCAGCGCCACAGCGCCTGTGGATGATGTTCTTCGTGAATACAACTATGCGTGGGCTTTGACGTTCGCCGTGATTGTGGTGGCATGGCTTGTTTCCATTGCGGCGCGTTTTATTTTCCTGCACGTCTCGATCGGTATTATTCGTGCCCTTGACCGTTCAGAAAAGCAGAAGCAGCTGCGCACAACTTTCCGTGGCCGTGTAGTGAGTACCTTTGCGGGACTGCGCGGCGGTGTTTCCCTCGCGGTGGCTCTCTCCGTGCCGACTGATGTTCCCGCGCGTGACTTTATTATCTTTGTTGTTGCGGGCGTGGTTCTGCTGTCGATGGTGGTTCAGGGGATGCTCCTGCCGCTCGTTATTAGGTGGGCGAAAATTCCGGTTGATACCACCGAAGAAGATGAGATTAATGAAGCAATCCGCACGATCATTGCCGAGTCCTTCGACTCTGTGGCTGAGATCGGCCAGGAAATTGGTGCACCACAGTGGATTATCGACCGCATTGCCGACGAACAGATGTACAACGCGAGTATACACCGCAACCTGCACGCCGTTCGTAAAGACGGTGCGAATGCGCCGGAAGAAGCCCGCCGCATTATTGAAGCGGGCGACCTTGAGAAAGAGCTGCGCCTGCGGCATTTGGAGAAGCAACGCAGCGTGCTCAAGCGCCTGCGTAATGAGCGCATAATCGACACGAATGTGCTCCACGCGATTCAGGAAATCCTGGATATTGAGGAGGTTCGCGTGCTTGGTCCGGTTGAACTCGAATAGCTCACACTCCTACATGCGATACGTATGAGGCGAGGCGCCCCACCCCTAAACGGGGAGGGGCGCCTCGTTACTTTTTTGTCTAAACCCCTAGCCCAACCACTACGTGGAAACGGTACAATACACTAGCCCGTTTTTTGTGCGGACCACGCTTCTTACCGCGCACCGGACACAACACAGACTAGAACCACAGGAACCTATGACGTCCCACCAGACTGAAAACAACGCGCCCAAAAATAGCGCAGCACCCAAAAATAGCGCACCCGCCGCAGGACACCGCCCGCACGGCGTAAGCGAAGACCCGCAGAACATCTACCTGCTCAAAGACGCCCCCATCCTCAAGGCGCTCCTCTCCCTCGGCGTGCCCATGGCGCTCGGCCTCGCCATCACCAGCATCTACAACGTGGTGAACTCCTACTTCGTCGGCCACTACGGCGGCACCGAAGACCTCGCCGCCACCAGCTACGGCGTGCCCGTCTTCGGCGTCATCATGGCAATCGCCGGCCTGTTCGGCCTGGGCTCCTCAACCCTCGCCTCCCGCAAGCTCGGTGAAGGCCAGCCCGCCCACGAAATTCACCGCGTCACCTCCTTCGCCCTCTACTCGGCGCTCGGTGCCGGTATCGTCGCGGCGGCTATCGGCTTCATCCTCGCTGACCCGATCACCAGCATCATGGGTGCATCCGGCGGCTCCTACGAACCGACCCGTATCTACGTGCACCTCATGTTCCTCGGCGCGCCCCTCGCTATCGGCATGTTCACCCTCGAACAGCTCGTCCGATCCGAAGGCTACGCCAAGCAGTCCATGTACGGCATCATCGTCGGCACCGTCGTCACCTGCATCTTCGACGTACTGTTCATCGCCATCATGGGCATGGGCGTCGCCGGTGCCGGTTGGGCGATGCTGCTGGCGAACGGCGCATCCATGCTGTACTACCTGCTGTTCCTGATGCGTCAGAGCGAGAACTTCTCCGCAAACATCCGCGACTTCTCCCTCGACCCCGCCATTATCAAGCCCGTGGTCGCGGTCGGTGCCGCCGAGCTCATTCAGAGCCTCAACCTGATCTTCGCCGCCCTGCTGCTGAACAACCTCGCCGCCTCCTACGGTGACGACACCGTCGCAGCGTTCGGCCTGGCAATGCGCCTGAACATGGTGCCCGAAATGCTGTGCATGGGCCTGTGCATGGGCGGTATCCCGCTGTACGCCTACGCGTACGGTGCCCGCAACGGCGCCCGCGTGAAGGAGGCGCTGCGCACCGCAACGATCCTGTCCGTGGCGACCTCCGCGATCATCACCATTCCGGTGCTGATTTTCCGCCGTGAACTGCTCGCCGTGGTTGGCGATGCAAGCCTCATCGACACCGGCGAAGAGGTCATGGTCGCGCTCATGCTCGCCGCCGTGTTCAACGCGGTCAGCATCGTGTTTGTGTCTTGGTTCCAGGCGTCCGGTAAGGGCGGCCCGGCAATGCTGATGACCATCGGTATTGCGTTGCTGTTCTTCCCCGCCGTGTACTTCGGCAACATGTGGTTCGGATTTAAGGGTCTGACCTGGGCGTTCCCCTTCACCCAGGTGCTCGCCTGCGCGCTGGGCCTGGTGCTGTTCCTCGCCACGGGTGGCGCGAAGGTACCGCCCGCTGAAGCTGAGGTTGAGACTGAAGGTTCTGAGGATTCGGACGTTCAGGCTGCCGCCGCATCGAAGGCATAAACGCCTCTGAACGCGAGCGCTCGCCAGCACCTACGCGGCGAGCACCTACGCAGTCAGCGTTTACACGAAAGCTCCGGACTCCCGCATAGGAGCCCGGAGCTTTTACGTTAGTTTTACGGCGGTAAAGCGCTAGTTCTTCCACCAGGAATCAAAAATCGTCACCGGAGTGGTGCGCTTATGGCGGCTACGCAGGTAAATCTGCTCCAGCTTCGCAGCGGCCGCCTCGTCGATTTCCTTACCCTCCAGGTAGTCATCAATCTGCGGGTACGTCAGACCCAGCTCATCCTCATCGGTACGGCCGGGCACGCCGTCCAGCAGGTCAGCCGTCGGCGGCTTAGCCCACAGACGCTCAGACGCACCCAAAACACGCAGCAGCAGCTGGTTCTGGCGCTTATTCAGGCCGTACAGCGGCAGCAGGTCCGCGCCGCCGTCACCGAACTTCGTGAAGAAACCCGTAATGGACTCCGCCGCATGGTCGGTACCCACCACCAGGTAGCCGGGGCCGCCAGCCACCGCATACTGGGCGATCATGCGGGCGCGCGCCTTCACATTACCCTTGTTGAAGTCGCTCATCTGCTCGCCGGTCGCGGCAGTGTAGGCGGTGTCGAAACCGTCGACAGCCTCCGCAATGTTGAAGGTCAGGGAACGGGTGGGCTGGATGAAACGCAGCGCCTCCTGCGCGTCCTCTTCGTCGTGCTGCACACGGTAGGGCAGGCGCACCGCCACGAACTCGGTGGTGCGGCCACGCTCGTTGAGGCGGTCGACAGCCAGCTGGCAGAGGCGACCCGCCAGAGTGGAGTCGATGCCGCCGCTGATGCCCAGTACCAGGCCGCGGCTTCCGGTGGCTTCCAGGTAGTCGCAGATGAACTGGATGCGACGCTCCACTTCTTCGCGTGCCTGCTCTTCGGTCATGTTGGGCTTGACGCCCATTTCACGGATGATCTGTGCCTGTAATTCACGCATGACTTAAGTGTACGCTCCACCTTATAGCCCGCGCGGTGAACCGCCGAGGGAGGCGAGGTAGTATTCCACACGGTGCGTTCAGCGCGGCGCACGCGGCGGGTTCAGTGGTGCCCCAGCCTCCCGCCAGGCCCGCAAATACACAGCATACTCACCGGTAAAAACCCTGTGCGACAAGCTACGCGGCTGTTAGCATGAACATACGGTTCAAATACCGTTCAAAACAGCCGGTGATGAGGGAAAACGCCCCCACACCCAATGCCACAGAACACGTCAACCAAGGACGGTGAAGACAGCACCATGGCAAAAACAAAAACTGAACTCTACGACGAGCTCGTAGACATCGAAACCAGCCTCGAAAACCACCCGCTCACCTCCGGGAAAATAGCGGAGGCGAACATCCTCGTCGAGCAGATGAAGGAGCAGGGCGCCACCCAGGAAGAAATCAATGAGGCACTCATCCGGCAGGGGCTGCCTTCCCTCGTGGAGATCGGCAAGAGTACCTTGACGCAGTCTTTCAGCCTCTGGAAGCTGAGTCACCGCAAGTCCAAGGTGGAAGCCGCCATTGAGAAGCTCAACCGTAAAGAAGCCCGCCAACGCTAACTAGGCCGCCTCGGGCAGAGTGAGGCAAGCAAATACCCCCGGCAGATGCGTACGGCATCCACCGGGGGTATTTCTTTCGAAGGAATATCAGCGGCTTAGATGTTCAAAGACGCTCTCATAGCGGTCAACGAAGTCCGCCGCCGCGTTCAGAAGCTCCTCCTGATTGGGGGCATCCTGGATAGCTGACAGCGTCTCATCCTCGCCGTTCTGAACCTGTAACTCACGCATAAGTTAAGTCTACGCCGCAGACATAACAGCCCACAGAAAGGGCCGTGCCAGGGCAGAAAACTCCACCCCGACACGGCCCTCACATCCGCATCCGACTAGCGGTTATTCAGCACACGCACGTTATAGCGGTGCAAGAACGCCGCCATCGCGCCACGCTCAATCGGCTGAACCGGACGGAACGAACCATCAGCCCAACCCGTCGTAATACGCTGCTCAGCCAGCCACGAAATCTCACGATAGAACTGGCCACCGGTCGACACGTCACTAAACGGCGACACCGCAGGAGCCGAATACGCCGGCGAACCCGCAAAACGGTAGAAGAACGCCGCCATAGCGTCACGGTTCACCGCAGCATTCGGACGGAACGTACCATCCGACCAGCCGGTCGTAATACCGCGAGCGCGCATCCACTCAATCTCCTTATAGAACGGGTGGTCACGCGGCACATCCTTAAAGCTCGGAGTGGACGGTGCAGTGAACTGCGGCGAACCCGCCATACGGTAGAAGAACGCCGCCATAGCGCCGCGCTCCACCGAACCGTTCGGGCGGAACGTGCCGTCCGGGTAGCCGGTCGTAATACGACGCTGAGCCAGCCAGTTAATGTCGTTCACGAACGGGTAATCCGCCGGAACATCCTTGAAGTGTGCGCTCGCGGCGGTAGCCTCAGAGTTCGAAGAGACACGCAGAACCTGCGCGCGCTCACCCGCAGCCCCATTTACGCCGGACAGGTCACCGGTCGCGTTGTGCATGTGCAGGAACAGTGCAGAAACGTTCTTCGCATCGCCGTTACGGTGAGCCACCAGCTGCGCGGAGGGTGCGTCCACGAACAGGTTCGGAACGCCCGCAGACTCGCCGCTGAACCACAGCTTCGGCGCCGCATAGTTGAACACCACCGAATCAGTCGTATCAACCACGGTCGTAGCGGAGAACGCGCTCGAAGTGGTCACCGAGTACGAAATCTCGGTGGACTCGGCGTTCGGATCCAGGCCCAGAACGCTCAGCGGAACAGTCATCACCAGGGTGTTCGAATCCATAATGTTGGTGTCCGTATCACCCCAGGTGCCGTTCAGCGGGTACAGGGCGTTCTCAATGGCCTGCCACTTGCCGTTGCTGCGCTTAGAAACCTTCACCAGCGGGTAGTCCAGGCCCTTCTCACGCACCGTCTGCAGGCGGTAGTCGCTCGTGCCGTCCTTGTCGGTATCAACGAACACGTAGTAGGTGCCGCGCGGGGTCACCTCCTGCCAGTTACCCCAGGTGGAAATACCGAAGGACAGGTGCGCCTCGGAGGTGTCCGCACCGGCAGCCTTCAACGCCGCCACGTCCGAAGCGGCACCCACGTACTGCAGGTCCATGCGGGAATCCGAACCCACACCCAGCTTCGCGGTCGGGATGCGCGGGCTCGAAGCGCCCAGCTCAAAGGCACCCAGCAGGGAGCGGTAACCGCCCTGATCCACTGCGGTACCCTGCAGGGTCAGGGTCTGCTCGGTCGCGCCGGACCCCTCCGCATCGAAGGCGATATCGGAGCCAGCCACACGCATCGCGGAGACAGGCTTCGGTGCCACGTGCAGTGGCATGCGCAGGGTCTTCACTGCAGCCGACGAGTCAGCATCGGTCAGGATCAGGCGGCCCGAAGCGCTCGCAATGTACTGGCGGGCACCCGAAATGGTCACCGCACCGGTCGAGTAGTTCACCGAATCCTGGGTCGGGTACATGGACGGGTCGCGGGTCTTCTCCAGCTTCGACGGGTCAATGCGCACCGTCACGGTGAACGTTGCCTTCTGACCGGCACCCACAGACACGGACTGAGGGTAGGAGAACTCCACACCCGGGATGCTCGTGCTGCCCTCATAGTTCAGGGTGTAGGTGTGCGCCACCGAGTCGGTGTTCTCAACGCTCACGCGGTGCTGCAGGGTCTGCACACCGGCGTTCGGGGTGTACTCGAGCACGCCGAACGTGTCCGAAACCTGTTCGGGGCGTGCCGCGTTGAACAGCATGACGCGGTCAGCCACCGCTGCACGCGTGTTGATGCGGCCGGTACCCACACGGTCCACCGCGTAGGGGTTGCCCCAGGCGTCCTGCATGTGGTGGTCGGCAGTGTTCATGATGACGGTCTTAAGCATGCGCGGACCGTACTCCGGGTGCGCCTGCATGATCAGCGCCGCAACACCGGCAACAAACGGCGTGGACATGGACGTACCGGTCTTCACGCTCGAACCGGTGCCGCTACCAACCTCGATGGAGGAAATGTTCGTGCCCGGTGCCGCAACGTCCGGCTTGGTGATGCCGTGCGAACCGTGCAGACCACGCGCGGTGGAGGTGTTCGCCTGATCCAGCTTGCCGTTGGGCACGCGGATCGAGTCGCGCAGGTTCTCGCCGAGCTGCAGGGTCAGCTCACCCGAATCAATCTGCGCGGAAAGGCGCTCCACCTGGCTCTTTGCCAGGCGCACGCCCGGAATGGAGGAGTTACCGCCGATAGCGGTGTCACCGACCTCAGTGTTCGAGGTGAGCACCACGCCGGTCGCGCCAGCCGCCTGCAGGTTGTCGAAGCGTACCTTCGAACCGCAGGGGGCGGTGCCGTCAGCGTCCGCCCAGTCGATGAGAGCCCACTTGCCCTTCAGTGCTGCAGCTTCCTCTTCGGTGAATGCCTCGCAGGCGTAGCGGTTGCGGGAGGCGGCACGCACCACGGTGCCGCGTAGCTGCTCCTCGGTCGCCTTCGAGTAGTCGAAGCTCACCGAGTAGTCACCGTAGGTGTCTGCCTCGTTCGCGGGGGCGAGAATCTTCACGCGGTCCACCAGCTGGGTCGAGCCGATGGAGTTCGCCACGGTCAGGCCGTAGGCGCTGGTGCCGGGGCCGCCCGAGTTGGAGTAGGTGTCGCCCACGGCGTTGTAGTTGTTGGCGTTACCCGCCGCGACCACGGAGAGGATACCCTCGCGGTAGAGGGAACCGACCGCGTAGTTCACGGTCTCATCGAACACGCCGAACTCGTTGCCGAGCGACAGGTTCGCGATGTCGGCGCGGTCGGAGAAGTCGCCGTCGTCGTTGGGGTCGAGCACACGGTCCAGGCCCTTGGGGACGAACGCGGTGGTGCCCTTACAACCGAAGATGCGCAGGCCAATCAGCTGGGCGTCCGGTGCGGAGCCGGGGCCGATTTTCATGTCCTTGAGCTGCTCTTCGGTGAGCTTGGAGTAGTCGCCGTGGAAGGTGCTGCCGTCCGCGTTCACACCGTAACCTGCCGCGGTGCCGGCAACGTGGCTGCCGTGGCCGCCGCAGTCGAGCGGGTTGTTATCAGGGTGGGGCGTGGAGGTTTCCTTCTTGCCGGAGTTGTAGTCGTCGCCGACCAGGTCGTAGCCGCCGAGGAACTTCTTCGGATCGTAGGTGCCCTCGGGAATCGTGTCGGATGCCTTCGCCTTCTCGAAGGCTTCCTTGGTGCCGGGGCCGCCCAAATCGGCGTGCGTGTAGTCGATACCGGTATCGAGCACGACAATCTTCACGCCCTTGCCGGTGTAGCCGGTGGAGGCGGGGTTCGCCGGGCTCTTCGCCCATACGGAGAGCGTGTCCGTATCAATGAGGGTGCCGCTGTTCTGCGGTGCCATGTCCTCAATGATGCTGATGCGTTCCACATCGTCGCGGTTCGCGAGCGCACGAATCTGCTCGACGTTACCGTAGAGCGCCACGCCGCGCATCGTGTTGTGGGTGGTGTACAGGACCTGCGCGCCGGATTCCTTCGCCGCGGAGGCGCCCTGCTGCTGCACGCTGGCGCGGATTGCCTGCACCTGCGCCTGCGCGTTGACGGGTGCCTGCGCGCGGGAGCGGACCGCGTCCGGCTGGGTCTGGGCGTACGCACCCTGACCCTTGAATCGGACGAACACGGCGCGTTCGCCGGTGGCGCCGTCCAGGCTGGGGGAGAGAACTTCGTTGTTGTTCTCGCCGGTGCCGGTGTTCTGGTGGGGCGCGTCCCGGTCTGCGCCGCGTACTACGCCCGGTGCCGCGTAGGCGGCGGTACCGAAAGGCAGGGCGGTCAGCCCGAGGGTGAGCCCCAGGGTGAGTGCGCCGCAGCTGCGTGCCAGCTGCTTGAGGCGACCCGGCTGTGTGTGCCGGGCGGCTCGCGCGGGGGTAGCTTCAGGGAAGGTTGCCACTGAATGCTCCTTATTTAGTGATGGTGCGTTTCTTAGCGGTTTCTGCACTGTGTTTCCAAGTGCGTCTGCACTGCGTCTCCAGCGTGTCTGCAGTGCGCCTCCAGTGCGTCTGTGCGGCGTAAACGTCAAGGTTCATGCCGATGGTGAAGAAACCTTCACTTATTGTCTCAACGATTCTTTATATAACCTAGTCAGACTCGTATTACGGAACATTACGCGTAAATAACAAAGCACCCAACCACAGAAAAAGGGAGCCGCACCGCCGCAGATAAACTGCAACGGTACGGCTCCCTCGGTAAAACCTGCTGAGGTAGCACCTACAGCGGTAGAACCTTACGAGCCCTTAGGCTCTGAGATTTTAGCTCCCGGAACCCTAGAATTCAGGTTTTTAGATTTCAGGGCTTTCCTTCAGCACACCCGTGCTGTAGCGGTACACGAACGCCGCCATAGCGTCGCGGTGCACCGGCTCCACGGGGCGGAACGAACCATCGGGCCAGCCGGTGGTCACGCCCTGCTCAGCCAGCCACGAAATCTCGCGGTAGAACTGCTTGTCGGTCGGAACGTCCGTGAAACGAGCCTGCGCGGGGGCAGTGTACTCGGGCGAACCAGCGTAACGGTAGAAGAACGCAGCCATCGCGTCACGGT
>NZ_KV800082.1:0-116855 GCF_001810135.1 Rothia sp. HMSC069D01 | reverse complement strand
GAAGAACGCAGCCATCGCGTCACGGTTCACCGAACCCTCCGGGCGGTAGGTGCCATCAGGCCAGCCGGTCGTGATGCCCTGAGCCTTCATCCACTCAATTTCCTTGTAGTAGGGGTGGTTGAGCGGGACATCCGAGAAGCTCGGGGTGGACGGTGCGGTGTACTGCGGCGAGCCGCTCATACGGTAGAAGTACGCAGCCATGGTTGCGCGGTCCATGTTGTTCAGCGGACGGAAGGTGCCGTCCTGGTAGCCGCGGTCAATCTGACGGGCAGCAATCCACGTGATTTCACGGTAGAACTGGTTATCCGCCGGAACGTCGGTGAAACGTGCATCATGGATGGTACGAGCCACCTTCACGACCTGCGCACGGTCGCCAGCGGCAACACCGTTAGCGGTCTTACGGCCGCTCAGGTCACCGGTCGCGTTGTGCATGTGCAGGAACAGAGCCTGACGCTCCTTGTTGTTGTTCTTGCGGTGAACGGTCAGCTGACCGCCGTCACGGTCCACGAACAGGCCGGGCACGCCCGACTCCTCACCGGTGAACCAAACACCGGGGTTGAAGGGGGAGTACTCGATAGCCGAGGTGGTGTCCACGTAGGGGTTGCCATCGTTGTGCCAGGTGTCGGTCTGCACCGTGTACTTGATGCTCTGAGCCTTCTCAGCGGTCAGGCCCAGGTCCTTCAGCGGTACACCCAGAATCATAGTGTTGGTGTCCATGATGTTGGTGTCGGTGTCGCCCCAGGCGCTGTTCAGCGGGTAGCGAGCCACCACGGTGGATGCGTTACCGGAGATGGACCAGACCTTCACCAGCGGGTAGTCCAGACCCTTCTCGCGGGTCACCTCCAGAACGTAATCTGCGGTGGAGTCGTTGTTCGTATCAATCTGCACCTGCACCTGACGTCCCCAGTGCATAGTGTCCCAAGTACCCCAGGTCGAAATACCGAAGAACAGAGAACCATCGTTCGGGTTCTTACCGGCAGCCTTCAACGCCGGAGCGTCCGAGGCGGCACCCACATACTGCAGGTCAACAGACTGGTTCGACGGCAGCTTCAGCTGACCGGACGGAATGCGGTCACTGACCGCACCCAGCTCAAACGCACCCAGCAGCGAACGGTAACCGCCCTGGTTCAGGGTCGTACCGCGCAGAGTCACCGTGGACTCCTTATCGGAGACGCTCTTGTAATCAATGCGGGAGGCATCCACACGCATCTTCGAGACAGGCTTCGGTGCCACGTGAATCGACTGGCGGATCGCCTCGCGGCCATTCTCAGAGAAAATCAGGCGACCAGAAGCGCTCGCAATGTACTGGCGCTTACCGGCGGCCAGAGTCTTACCGGTCGTCCAGTCCTGAGCGACCTGGTCGGCGCTCATCGCCGGGTCCATGGTCTTCTCCAGCTTGGACGGGTCAATACGCACGGTCACGGTCACGTTCTTACGCTCACCGGCACCCACGCTCACCTGCTGCGGGTAGGAGTATTCCACGCCCGGGATGGTCGTGCTTGCCTCGTAGTTCAGAGTGTAGGTGTGAGCCTGCGAATCGGTGTTGTCCAGCACGATTTCACGCTGAACAGTCTGAATACCCGAATCGGGGGTGTACTCCAGCACACCAAACGCGGTCGAAACACGCTCGGGGGTCTTCGCATCGTACGCAATGACCTTCGCGTCCACGGCTGCGCGAGCATTCACCATGCCCGTACCCACACGATCCACCGCGTACTGCGCACCCTGCTCATTCTTAATCGGGGTGGACGCGCCGTTCATCAGCGCAGCCTTAATCATCTGCGGGTTGTAATCCTGATGCGCCTGCATCACCAGAGCGGCAATACCGGTCACATGCGGGGTCGCCATGGAGGTACCGGTGAAGGAAACACCCTTATTACCCGTGCCCACAGCGGCAGAGACAATCTCAGTACCCGGTGCCGCAAGGTCAGGCTTAATGAAGCCATCAGAACCGTGCTGGCCGCGAGCGCTCGAGGAATTCAAATCAAAAGCGTGCGAGTGAGGACCGCGGCCCGAAGCCTTGTAGTCCAGGTTCATCTCGACGGTTACCGGACCGGCAGCCAGGGCCTTCTCCAGGTCCTTCGTCGAAGAAGCAGTCAGACGCAGACCCGGAATGGTCGCATTACCACCAATGCCGATCGTGTAGCGCTCAGCCTTACCGGCCATCACCACACCAACACCGCCGGCAGCCTGAACGTTATCGAAACGCACCTTCGAACCGCACGGGAACGTCAAATCGTCCTGATCCCACTCGAAGTAAACCCACTTACCCTTCAAAGCCTTCGCCTCTTCAGCGGTGAAAGCCTCGCAAGCGTAACGGTTACGCTTCGGTGCGGCAACAACCTCGCCGCGCAGCTGATCAGCGGACGCCTTCGAATAATCGAAGTTCACCGAGTAATCACCCTGCAACCACTCCAAACCAGTCTTCGTGGTCGCGCGGACACGGTCAATCGGCTGAGTCGAACCGTAGGCGTTCGCCACCGACAGCGCCGCAGCCGCATTCGCGGGGCTACCCGAATCGGAGTAGGTGTCACCCACACCGTTGTAGTTATTGGCGTTACCGGCAGCAGCCACAGTGAACACACCCTGGCGCGCCATCGTATTAATCATGTACGACTCAGGGTCGTCAGCCGGGGCGAACTCGCCACCGAGCGACAGGTTCACAATGTCGGCGCGGTCAGAGAAATCACCGTCACCATTCGGGTCCATCACGGTATCGAGCGCCTTCATCACAACACTCGAATTGCCGTAGCAACCGAACACACGAATCGCCAAAATCTGAGCATCAGGAGCAGTACCGGGGCCAATAGACATGCCCTTCAGCTGCTCCTCCGTCAGGTTCTTGTAATCGCCACGGTAAGTCGTACCGTTCGCCGTCACACCATAACCGGCGGCAGTACCCGCCACGTGCGTGCCGTGACCGCCAGAACCGAAACCATCCGGGCGGCAATCCAGCGGGTTATTATCCGGCTGCGGAGTCGACTTCTCAGCCACCGACGCATTGTAGTCATCACCGACCAAGTCAATGCCGCCAATGAACTTATTACGATCAATCAGACCCGAATCAGCGGACGGAAGCTCCGTCATCGCCTTAGCCTTCAGGTACGAATCCACCGTACCGGGGCCACCAAAATCAGCGTGCGTATAGTCAACACCGGAGTCAACAACCGCAATCTTCACGCCCTTACCCGTGTACCCCGTATTCTCACGAGTCCACGTGGCAAGAGTCTTCGTATCAATCTCGCTACCGGAGTTCATGCGCTCCTTCGCGATAATCGGCGAAATACGCTCCACATCAGGGCGCTCCGCCAACGCACGAATCTGCGCAGCATCACCAGTAATCGCCGCACCACGCATCGCATTATGCGTGGTGTACATCAGCTTCGCGCCAGAAGCAGCCGCCACAGACTGAGCCTGCGACTGCACCTGAGCTGCAATAGCCTGCACCTGCGCCTGACGGTTCGCCGGCGCCTCCTTACGTGCCAGAACAGCCGCGGACTGGGTCTGCTCATACGCGCCCTTGCCCTTGAACTGCACATACACGGTGATTTGGCCTTCAGCCTTCTGCAGACCCGGGCTGATACGCGAGGCAGCGTCACCGGATGCGCTCGCAGTGCTTCCTTCGACCTGCTGGGGGCTCTGAGCGTGAGCTGCAGAGAAAGTGGCGGGAACGCCGAGAGTAAGGGCAAGAGCTGCACTCAAACCGGTCGCACCGACAGCCTTCATTCTGCGGCGTGGCGCATGAGGCGTTGTCATGGAATCCTCCTTCGGATTTTCTGTTTTTCGATAGTGCTGTGTGCTCTGTGGTTGTATATCGGTGATACGCGGAGGCGGCCCCACCGGCAGACGACGAGTGAGTGCATCCGCCGGTGAAACCGCCACCAAAACTTGAGAGGTTCCGGGGTCTTCAGGCCCCGGAGCCTGTCGGTTCTGGGTACCCCTCCCACCCCATGCAGGGGGGAGGGGACCCGAACTGTTCGCTACCGGTTCACTACCGTCTAGCGGCCGGTCTGGTTAGCAACCTTCTCGGTGTAGCGGTAGATGAACGCCGCCATCGCGTCGCGGGCAATGGGGGTCACCGGGCGGTAGGTGCCGTCCGGCCAGCCGGTGCTGATGCCCTTCGAAGCCAGCCACGTGATTTCACGGTAGAACTGGTTATCGGTGGAAACATCGCTGAAGTGGCTGGTTGCGGGCAGATCCACGTGCGGGGAACCCGCTGCACGGTAGAAGAACGCAGCCATCGCGTCACGGTTCACCGGTGCGGAGGGGCGGAACGTGCCGTCCGAGTAGCCGGTGGTGATGCCCTGAGCCTTCATCCACTCAATCTCCTTGTAGAAGGGGTGTGTGGTGGGCACATCCTTGAAGCTCGGGGTGGAGGGGGCAGTGAACTGCGGGGAACCTTGCATGCGGTAGAAGAACGCCGCCATTGCGCCACGTTCCACGGACTCCAGCGGGCGGTAGGTGCCGTCCGGGTAGCCGGTGGTGATGCCGCGCTGAGCCAACCAAGAAATCTCAGTGTAGAACTGGTCGGTGTTCTTCACATCGGTGAAGCGGGACGGAGTGATGTACTCGGTCTGCTGCTCCTTGATGCTCAGTACCTCGGCGCGGTTGCCCTTGGCGCCGTTGGTGCCGGAGAGGTCGCCGGTGCCGTTGTGCAGGTGCAGCAGCAGCGCCTTGGCGGGGGCACCGGATTCGCCGAGCGCGGGAATCGCGTCAGCGGAGCGGTGCGCCGTCAGGGTGGTGGTGGGGGCATCCGGGTGGAGGCCAGCCACGGCGGAGGAGTCGCCGCTGAACCACAGCTTGGGGCTGAAGGGGCGGTACTTGATCCAACCGGTTTCGCTGACGTTACCCCACTCGTACTGGGTGGTTGCGCTGACTCGGTACTGGATGTCCGGGTTGTTTGCGCTGGTCAGGCCCAGGTCCTTGAGGGGTGCACCCATGATGAGGGTGTTGGTGTCCATCATGTTGGTGTCCACATCACCCCAGGCGCCGTTGAGCGGGTAGTAGCCGAGCTCGACGAGGTTGCCGTTCTTGTAGCCGTAGAGGCGAACCAGCGGGTAGTCCAGGCCCTTAGCACGGTCGGTGACCAGCTTGTAGTCGGCGCGGTTGTTGCCGTCGGTGTCGATTTCTACGGTGAAGGTGTTCTCGTAGGAGACAACATCCCAGTTCGCCCAGGTGGAGATACCGAAGCGCAGGGTGCCGTCATCGGCGTTGCCGCCCGCTGCCTTCAGCGCGGGTGCATCCGAGGAAGCACCGACGTACTGCAGGTTCGCCTTAACGTTGCTGTTCAGCGACAGGGAGGTGGGAGCCACACGGTCCACGCTCGCACCGTACTCGAAAGCGCCGAGCAGGGAGCGGTAGCCGCCCTGGTTGACCTCGGTGCCGCGCAGCGAGATCTGGGACTTGGTCCAGCCGGTGTCTGCCTTCTGAGCCTCGTCGCTGGAGGGCTTCTGGGTGAAGGTGACGGTGTCTTCGGCAGCGTGCATGGTGCTCACAGGCTTGGGTGCCACGTGAACGGGCAGGCGCAGTGCCTTGGTGCCGTCTTCGGTGAGGACGAGTCGGCCGGATGCGCTGGCAATGTACTGACGGTACTGTTCGGGAACGGTTTCGTTGCCGGTGTAGTAGTCAGTTGCGTTCTGGGTGGTGTCCATTGCTGCGTCGCGGGTCTTCTCCAGCTTGGACGGGTCGATGCGCACGGTGACTTCGAACTTCTTAGTTTCACCGGGTGCGAGGGTGACCGCGGAGGGGAAGGAGTATTCCACACCGGGAATATTAGTGCTTTCAGCGTAGGACAGGGCGTAGGTGTGCGCCACGGAGTCGGTGTTCTCGACCGTCACCTCACGGGTGAGGGTCTGAACGCCAGCATCCGGTGCGTACTCGAGCACACCGAAGCTCAGGGACACGGTACCGCTCTTGTCAGCGTTGTAGACGAGGGACTTCGACTGCACGGCAGCGAGGGTGTCGACTCGTCCGGCGCCCACACGGTCCACCGCGTACGCGGCACCGGATTCGGTGCGCACATCGTGGGTCGCGGTGTTCATGAGGGCGGACTTGACCTGTGCGGGGGTGTAGGTCGGGTGGCTCTGCATGACCAGGGCGGCGGAGCCAGTCACGTAGGGTGCCGCCATGGAGGTGCCGCTGAAGGTCACAGAGTTGTTACCGGTCGCCACCGCCGCGGAGGTGATGTACGAGCCGGGTGCCGCAATGTCGGGCTTGGTGTAGCCGTAGCTGCCGTGGAAGCCGCGGGCACTCATGGGGTTCAGCTGATCCAGCTTATCGGTGTCCACGCGCAGGGAGGACTTCAGCTCGTTGCCGAGGCGCACGGTCAGGGGCTTACCTGCCGCTTCTGCTGCGGTGATCTGTGCGCGCAGGTCCTTAGCGGCGGATGCCGCCAGTCGGAAACCGGGCAGGGTATCGTTACCCGCGATGCCCAGGCCGGGCTCTTCGTCATTGCCTGCAAGCAGTACGCCCTTGGCGCCTGCCGCCTCCAGGTTGTCGAAGCGCACCTTGGAGCCGCAGGCGAGTTCACCGTCATCTTTAGCCCAGTCGATGAGCACCCACTTGCCCTTTACAGCTGCCGCTTCGGTGGCGCTGAGGGCGTTGCAGGCGTAGCGGTTGTTCTCGGAGATTGCGGTGAGTTCACCGGTGAACTCCTTGCTACCCGCCTGTGCCCAGGGGTAGGAGACGCTGTAGTCGCCGCGTACCTTGCGGGTGGTGCCGGTGGCGGGGTCGGTCAGCTCTGCCGCATCGACAGCGCGGGTGGAACCGTAGGCGTTAGCTACGGTGATTGCGCTGGCTGCGGTGGCGGGGTGACCGGAGTTGGAGTAGGTGTCGCCGCGCAGGCTGTAGTCGTTGGCGTTACCCGCGGAGATCACGGAGAGCACGCCGGCGCGGGTGAGCGCGTCAACGGCGTAGGCTTCGGGGTCATCCTGCGGGGAGAATTCGCCACCCAGGGACATGTTGACCACGTTCACGCGGTCGGAGAAGTCGCCGTCACCGTTGGGGTCGAGGGCACGGTCGAGCGCCTCGATCACCACGTTGGTGCTGCCGCTGCAGCCGAAGACGCGGAAGGCGTAGATTTCAGCGTCGGGGGCGACACCGGGGCCGATCTTCATGGTCTTGAGCTGCTCTGCGGTGAGCTTGCTGTAGTCGCCGGTGAAGGTGGTGCCGTCGGCGTTCACGCCGTAGCCTGCCGCGGTGCCCGCCACGTGGGTGCCGTGGCCGCCGGTGGTGCAGTCGAGCGGGTTGCCGTCGGGGGTTGCGGTGTTGCTGCCGTCGTAAGCGTCACCAACGAGGTCGTAGCCGCCAGCAACCTTGGTGCGGTTGATGAGTCCGGAGTCTGCGGAGGGCAGCTCGGTGAGCTTGGATGCCTTCTCGTAGTCTTCGAGCTTGCCGCTACCGCCGAAGTCGGTGTGGGTGTAGTCGATGCCGGAGTCGATGACGGCGATCTTCACGCCCTTGCCGGTGTATCCGCCCGCGCCGGCGGGGTTGGTGGTGCCGGTCCAGGTGGCGAGGGAGCCTGCGTCAACGGCGGCGCCCGCGTTCTGGCGGTACTTGGGCAGGATGGGCGAGATCTTCTCTACGTCGGAGCGGTTGGCGAGTGCCTTGATGGACTCGGCGTCACCGCGCACTGCCACGCCGCGTACTGCGTTGTGGGTGGTGTAGAGGACCTGCGCGCCGGACTGGCTGCTGACCTGCTGTGCCTGGCTCTGCACCTGGGAGGCGATTGCCTGCACCTGCGAGCTGGTGTTGACGGGTGCCTGCACGCCGGCGCGTACGCCTGCGGGCTGGGTCTGTTCAAAGGCGCCCTTACCCTTGAAGCGGACGAAGGCGGTGACGGTGCCGCTGGCGTTCTTCATGCTTTCGCTGAGTACCTGCTTGACGGCGTCGGGGTCTTCTGCGGCGTGGGCGGTGGTGCCCAGTGCTGCGAGGGGGCTCAGCGCCATGCTGAGGGTGAGTAGCCCGCTGCCGATTCGGCGTCGATGCGACCGGCCGCGGGGGTTTGGGGAGGCGGTGTGTGTCACGGTGCTCCTTTGCTTGGCTCCCGGGGTGTTTCTGGGAGGCTGGTGTGTTTTTCTAGTGGGTTCCAGCTGGGCTTGAACACACTAGATGTGAAC
This sequence comes from Rothia sp. HMSC069D01, assembly GCF_001810135.1. Classification (NCBI taxonomy): domain Bacteria; kingdom Bacillati; phylum Actinomycetota; class Actinomycetes; order Micrococcales; family Micrococcaceae; genus Rothia; species Rothia sp. HMSC069D01. The sequence continues at coordinate 108,738 of NZ_KV800082.1, read as the reverse complement.
TAGGATACACCTCAAAGTGGCTTGTGAAGCGTTTATTACTTCTAAATGCATCAAATTGTGGACATGTTCGACTCTTTTCTTTTTCACGTTTTTCATTTGCATTTGGGTTCAGGTTCTTTTCAGGTTCGGTTGTTACTGTAAAACCATCTATTGAACATCTATCAAAAATGATGGGATAGGGAGGGTCGAACCATGGTCAAGCGACGCATTTCCCCGAAAGAGTCTGTCATGCACAGCTCCCACCTGCTGGCAGCCGGCGGCGCGCTGGAGGTCGAACCGGTCCCGCAGTACGGTCGACCGGGCCCCCTCCTAATTCCCATGAAACTGCTCAACGACCCCTCCGGCCATCAGGGGCAGATGAGCGCGGTCGCCATTCAGCAGCACCTCCCCGACGGGATAGGCCCGCAACGGAAAATCGTCGAGAAAATCTTGGCTGGCCCGGAACACCCGGTGGGCTATGTTCCGCTGAGTGAACAGTTGAAAAACGTGCGGTACACCAGGGCGATTTGGCCTTGTCTGGAGTCCTTGGTCGTGGTTCTCCTGGTGATTCTGCTGAACCCGTTTACGCTCGCTTCTTTGCTCTTTAATTCCCGTGCTACAGACACTGAATTCCTTGAAACAATCGTTCTCTTCCTGGTATTTTCTGGGGGCGTTATAGTTCTCTGGCTTATCCCTATTCTTTGGGCGGGTTTGCTGATCTCTGTGGTGAGTAAAGCAGTACGAAAGATTAGTGCTGCGTTGTGTGAGGGCACGACCTATGAGGATTTCTGGTTTTACCTCGTGTATAACCGCCCTGTCGACAAGAGCTCCATGTACCGGTACGAGCTGGACGAAGAACCCAATCAGAAAATTATTGGCCCAAAAACACATGCCGCATTGAGCTCTCAGGAGTCGTCATGACCACTAATAACAACCAGCCCATCGAGGACCAGCTGGAGTTCTCGGATGAGCCGGTTCTGCTGATGTCACCGAAGGTCATCCACGGTCGCCCCCGCCCGAGGCTGCGGTGCATCGACAGGGGAGAGGTACAGGGCATCCTGACCGAGGGCACGTCATCTGCCTGGAAAGTTGGCAAGGTGGTGGGCTATGTTCCCATCGAGAAGTCGCGCGAAACCTTCGACGGGAAGGGCTTCTTCACCGATTGGGACGGCTTCACCTTGTATGTGCTGGGACCGGTACTGCGGATGGCGTTCTGGTCGTCTCTTTTTATCGCGCTGGTGAGTCCGGTGCTCCTCTCCCAGAGCCATATAGAAATCAGTGAAGGCATGGAGCTGGCGCTGATAAATATCTTCGCGCCGTTCTTTTACTTTCCGCCGCTGATTCTGGTTGGGGTCGTTGTAGGAATCTGGTTGCTGTTTCTCAGTGCAGGAAAGTTTCTGAAGGCCGTTGAGGATGCCGTCGAGTCGATGCGCCTGTTCATTGGGCAGCACAAGATTCAGCACGATTTTGAGTTCCGGCAGGTGTACGAGTGCACCCCGCTTGACGGTGGTTCAGCCACGGCGTTGCTGCACCGCATCCTTGAATCGCATCATGAGGAGGAATCATGACCGCCGATAGTAGCCGGGGGATAGCCCCCGCGCATCGAACACACAATGTAGACAACACAACAGACACATAACAGCAGACAAGCATTGGAGGAGGTCACCGTGGCGGAGCATAGCGAAGCACCGAAAAACCCTCAGAACCCAACCGAGAAGAGCGATAGCGAGTATCAGCCCCTGTGGGATATGGAACAGCCCGCCCCCGATTACTCGGCTTTGCTACTTCACGGAACGCCCGTTCCCGCGCCGACCGGGGAGATTCCCGAGCCGGTGAAGGAGGTCTTGGAAATACAGAAGGCTCGTTCTGCATCCGCGCCTGCCGATACGGTTACACCCGCCCTGACAGCGCCCAGTCCCGCTGTGCCCGCTCCTGCAGCGTCTATTCTGCCGGTTTCTGCTCCTGCGCCGTCAGCGCAGGCTGCGTACTTTTTCCCTTCGGCGACGGGTCACCCGGTGCTGAACCGGCCGCTGTATGGCCGCCCGGGCCCCACGATGTGCCGAATGTCCCCCATGGGCACGGATGCTGGCGCATTTGCACACCGGCAGGTGCCGACCGCTTTTCCTGCCTGGATGGATGAGAAAGTAGTCGGTACTCCGCGACCTATCGGGTATATCTCAGCAACCCCACTTGCGGGCAAGGTGCGCGGATCAGACCTGTGGAAGAAGGCCTGGCCTGAGCTCATTGCCCTCTTCTTCGTGGGTGTGGTGTTAAATCCCCTGACTTATCTTCTGTTGGCTACCGTTACAGGGGACCCTCAGATCGGTGGGTATGTCTTCTACTACTTCTTGATGCTTTCTCTGCTGACGATGGGTCTTCCCATGTTCTTGTGGGGTGGGGCACTGTTTTTTGCGCTAGTCCGAGTTAGCCGAAAGTACCGGGCACTGAAGTGGGAGGCTATGCCGCTTGGGCCGTTCTGGTTCTATCTGGTGTATGACCGCCTGCCTAGGGACTCCGAGGAAATGCAGGGAATCCTGGGTGCAGCGTCTTCGATGTCTTCGGTGGCGTCAGCCCCTCAGCCGCTGAGTGCCCCGAGCCCTACCTCAAGCTCTGATCCAAACTCAGCGGATGTATCGTAGTCGACTTCCCGTGAGCCCCTGGACTCTGGTAGCGCTGAACCCCCGGCAGTGTTAACACGTGCGTGTTGGCGCTTGTCGGGGGCTTTTTCTCAGCTTTTATCAGGCAGGTTTCAAGGGACTGCCCAGCGCCCGCTGGTACGGTGGTGCCACTAGGAGTATGTCTGGTAAGCGAAGGAGACGACCATGGCAGACCGCCCCACTGAAAAGAAGGAAACTGCAAAGAAGGACGAGGCGTACCAGCCCCTCTGGGACACCGACCAGTCCGTCCCGGAATACATGACGCTACTCATGGGCGAGCAGACGCAGAAAAATGAAGACGCTGAGCTATATGAAGAATCCGACGACGAAGAGCTAGAACACCCCGACCCCGATTATGAATACGTCTACCCGGGTGCCCCCAAGCGCTACGACTCCGCGCGGAAAGACTCAGAAGACGAACCCGAAGACTCTCATGACACCGACAAAATCGACGAGCCGGAAGACACCCCGGAAGATACTCACGAATCTCGCAAGGACGACGAGGCGAACCACCCGGTAGCGCTCGCCTCCACTGAACAGGCTCAGCAAGAGCAGACTCAGGCAACGCACGCCTACGGCGAGTACGTTCGGCTGGAACACCTCGGTCTGCAACCGGGCGCTATTCTGCCGGTCATCCCCGACCCGCTCTTCGGCACCCCCGACTCAAAACTCATCGAAATGCGCCTACTGGACCGCTCCCACGACGAGTCCGCACCCATGCAGGCGTGCGCTGCCCACCTGAACCCGGTCAAGAATGAGGAGAACCCCACCTCGCGGGCGGCAATGATCCAGCCGGTAGGCTACGTTCCCATCAATAATCCGTTTGCTGGCTCCAACATTGAAGAGATCGAGAGTCAGCGCACATTCTGGAAGACCGTGCTTATTGTCCTGCTGATACTGAACCCGTTTGTGCTGGTTCCTCTGGTGAGTATGTTCGATAGTAGTGCTGGCATGTCGATGCTGCTCTTCTTCATCACTATCGGCGTGGGATCGTTGTTTGTGGTGCCGATCCTATGGATTGTGGGTATTGTTCAGGCGGTGAAGCGTAAGAATCAGCTGAGGGAACTCCTCCAGAAAATAGAGACGGCACATGCCGAGTTCTGGTACTACCTCGTGTACAACCGCCTGCCGGACGGCTACACGGGCGTCAATGGCTTCACGAAGGAAGAAGAGGATTCTTTCTCGGTGTACGAGTTTCTGAAAAAGCAAGAACACGCAAAGCTACACGAGGCCGCCGCACAGCGCGAGGCTGCCGCACTACATAAGCCCGCCGCGCATCCTGCGCTCGCTGATGAAGAGAAACAGGACTAACCTCGGCCAGCCCACACCGTATAACGACCTGCCCCTCCACGTACGTAACACCGCGTGGAGGGGCAGGGGCGTCTTTTTGTGTCATATTCGGGTTTCTTCGCCTGCTGTCCGGCGAGGGTTAATATTCCATTTACTTTGCCTTGATAGGGTGAAACCATCACGAGCGTTGCGACCAAGTAGAGCGAGGCGGGCACCCTCCGAGAACGGCGAGTTAGCCTGCCGCCGCACCTCAACGATTAGCTGTATCCACTCATCGATAGATTAGGAAAAGAACGATGTCCCAGAACCCGAACCCTGAACAGTACAACCAGTACTCCCAGCAGGCACCCTCCTACTCGCAGGCGCCGGGTCAGCAGCCCAACGGTTACGTAGTCTCCTCCAAGGACGACCAGAACATGGCGATGCTCGCGCACCTGGCTTCTGCAATTCTGTCTCTGCTGTCCTTCGCATCCGCAAGTATTCTCGCGCCGCTGGTCATGTGGTTCATCTACAAGGACAAGCCCGGTTACTCCTTCACTAAGGAAGCATCCCGCCGCGCGTTCAACTTCAACTTCTCCCTGTGGGTCATCAGCATGGCTTCCTGGCTGCTGATTATTCTGACCTTCGGCATCCTGGGCATCATCCTGTGGGTCGTCCCGATGGTTGTGGCTATCCTGATGGTTATCTTCCACAGCCTGGCTGCTCTGGCCGCAAACCGCGGTGAGCAGTACACCTACCCGATGACCTTCATCGAGATCATCAAGTAGTCTTCATAAGCTCATACCGGTAGCGCCCCCGTCCAAATATCGGATGGGGGCGTTGCCGTGCCCGGTGAGGCTCACCGGCACCGTATCCGGCACGCCTACCGCCCCGTCACACGGGACTTAAAGGGGCGGGCACGGTATCATTAGAAGAGGTATGCCTACCCGGATCATGAGGCGGTAGGTCGCCGCCGCGCCGTGAAATCCGGTGCGTATCTTCAAGGCTTTCAAGGAGCACAAAATGTCAGCTGTCGTGATTGTGGGCGCCCAGTGGGGCGATGAGGGTAAGGGTAAGGCAACCGACCTGCTCGGCCCCCGCGTAGACTACGTGGTCAAGCCCAACGGCGGTAACAACGCCGGTCACACCGTGGTGGTGAACGGCCAGAAGTTTGAGCTGAAGCTGCTGCCCGCGGGTATTCTGAGCGAGAACGCCGTCCCCGTGATTGGTAACGGCGTGGTTGTTAACCCCGAGGCTCTTTTCGCTGAGATTGACGGCCTTGAGGCCCGCGGCGCTGACACCTCCCGCCTGAAGATTTCCGCTAACGCACACCTGGTCGCACCCTACCACCAGACCATGGACAAGGTGACTGAGCGTTTCCTCGGCAAGCGCGCTATCGGCACCACCGGCCGCGGTATCGGCCCGACCTATATGGATAAGGTTGGCCGCCTCGGCATCCGTGTTCAGGACATCCTGGACGAGTCGATCCTGCGTCAGAAGGTTGAAGGCGCACTGCGCCAGAAGAACGAACTGCTGGTGAAGGTCTACAACCGCCGCCACGTTGAGGTTGACGAGATCGTTGAGTACTTCATGTCTTACGCTGAGCGTCTGAAGCCGATGATTGTGGACACCACCCAGCTGCTGAACAAGGCACTGGACGAGGGTAAGACCCTGCTGATGGAGGGCGGCCAGGCAACCTTCCTGGACGTTGACCACGGCACCTACCCGTTCGTGACCTCCTCCAACCCGACCTCCGGCGGCGCGTGCGTCGGTTCGGGGGTGGGCCCGACCCGCATCTCCCGTGTGATTGGTATTCAGAAGGCGTACACCACTCGCGTGGGTGCTGGCCCCTTCCCGACTGAGCTGTTCGATGAGATGGGCGAGTTCCTGCGCACCACCGGCGGCGAGTTCGGCGTGAACACTGGCCGCCCGCGTCGTTGCGGCTGGTACGACGCCGTGCTGGCGCGTCAGGCTGTGCGCATCAACGGTTTCACCGACCTGTTCATCACCAAGCTGGACGTGCTGACTGGCCTGGATAAGATCCCGGTCTGCGTGGCTTACGACGTTGACGGTGTGCGCCACGACGAGATGCCGATGACTCAGACCGAGTTCCACCACGCTAAGCCGATTTTCGAGTACTACGATGGCTGGACCGAGAACATTTCGGATGCGAAGAGCCTGGATGAGCTGCCCGAAAACGCCCGCAAGTACGTGCTGAAGCTGGAAGAGATTTCTGGCTGCCGTATTTCTGCGATTGGTGTGGGCCCGGACCGCGACCAGACCATCGTGGTCCGCGACCTCATCAACGAAGACTAAGCTAATAAGCTCAATACGTGAAAGCCCCCGGAGGGTGCCTTACAGGTGCCTTCCGGGGGCTTTTCCATGCCAGGTGCACACGCGGTGCACATGACCAGGCGGGGCGTGTGCCGTATGCTGGAAAGAGCGCCCACACACGTGGCGCCAAAGCGTTCAGAGGAGAAAAACGATGTCCTATATCACCGGAGCTATCTACCCGAGCTCGGACCGCCCTCAGCTGGGTGCCACCGAGGAAGAAACCCTCCGCGCCTACGCGGACGAGAACACCGCCGTAGCCCTCGGATACGCCAACCCCGACATCCACGAACTACACGCCCTGCAAAAAACCTTCAACCTGCACGAACTCGCCATCGAAGACGCCGGACGAGGCCACCAGCGCGCCAAACTAGAACGATACGGCGACTCCCTCTTCACCGTCATCCGCCCCGCCATCTACCTCGACAAAGAAGAAGAAGTGCGCCTCAGCGAACTGCACCTCTTCACCGGCCCCCGCTACACCCTCGCACTCGTTCGCGACGAACAGCGCATCAACGACAAGTTCAACCTGCTCTACGCCACCCCCGATGCATCCCCCGCCCGACTGCTGCACCGCATCCTCGACAGCACCGTCGACAGGTACGCCCCCGTGCTCGAGGGACTCGAGAACGACAACGACGAGATTGAAGACATCCTGTTCTCCGCGCACGACCGCCAAGACGCCAACTCCCTGGCGCAGCGCATATACGAGCTACTCAACCAGGTGATTGACTTTCAGCGAGCCTGCCGACCCCTCGAACCGATGATGGGTCGCATCATTGAAGGCCTACGCACCGGCGCGCTCGACCCGTCCCCCTACCCGGGCGCGAGCCAGGGCGAGGTTGAAGACGAGGCCGTGGAACTTGCCCGCCAGTTCCGTAATGTGCTCGACCACGTGGTGCACACGAAGGAACGCCTTGAGGATCTTCGTAGCTCCCTCGAAAACGCCCTGCGCGTGCACGACACCCTGCTCGGTCAGCAACAGAACGACGACACCAAGAAAATTTCCGCCTATGCGGCGCTACTCATGGTGCCCACCATTGTTGGCTCGGTGTACGGCATGAACTTTGAGGTCATGCCCGAGCTCAAGTGGGAGTTCGGCTACCCGGCGGCCCTGCTGCTGATGCTGGTCTCCTGTCTGCTCCTCTACTGGTTCTTCAAGAAGAACAAATGGCTCTGATATGCGCGTATGCCGCATAAGGCATACACGATATACCTTATGCGGCGCGGTCGTACTGGGCACGCATTGCTCGGCGGCAATCGCGACGCTCACGCTTGAACTTCTTACACACAGCCTCCGAATCGGCAAACATGTAGAAGTCCTCCGGCTCAGCCGACAGACCCAAAGTCGACAAGTGAACCAGCGACAGCATCGCGTAGAACATCTCGCGGCGCAGCTCAAAATTGCAGGCACCCGGAGCGGACTCCACCGCAAACACGCCGCCGGTGCACTCCAGCGCGCGCATCGCCCAGTGCTGAGTCCACAGGTCACCATTGACCGGGCTCACGCCCAGGCGAGTTAGCGCCAGGCCGGTACCCTGCACACGCTCAAAGCGCAGGCACATCTCCAGGTCCTTTTCCAGGGGGAACACGAACAGCAGCGCGTTCTGCGCCGCCGCACGCAGCTCAGCCAGGTTCGCCTCGTAACCGGAAGCACCCTGAGTCAGGTGACGCATCACGCGGCCCATCGTCGAAGACGCCGGTGCGGTGCGGAAGCACGAACCGTCCGCCACCAGCTGCTCCAGAACGCCGCGGAGCTCCTCCACGTTGAAACGCTCCATACGGACGATGGTGCCCGCCTGCATCAGCAGGTTGAACTCTGCATCACGGCACAGCTGCTCATCGGCGGTACAGGAAATCTCTGCGTTTGCGTACTGGCTCTCGTGAGTGGTGTTTTCCATGACCGTTCCTTCCGTAGATGCTGAATCAACCTAGCGGCAACACCGCAGGAGACGGTGTGCCCGGTTGGAAGGATCGTCCCTTCCAACACCTACACTCTATGAGCGACCCCTGACACGATAAGCAGTTTTTAATCTACCCCGGGGTAAAACTGAGAAAATTCTGAAAAATTCTGAAACCACCCGTGAAACCCAGTGAAACCGCTCATGAAACCTAGCGAAATAGAGAAAACCGGGTGCCCCCACAGTCGGGAACACCCGGTCACTCATACGGAATAGACGGCGCAACTAGCGCTGACGGTACAGCAACCACAGCATATACACGCCACCCAACGCGCCCGTCACCAGGCCCACCGGAATCTGGAACGGCGCCAACGCACGAGCCGACACAAAATCAGCCAGCACCAAAATCACCGAACCCAACAGCGCCGAATGCCACATCGCCATACCCGGAGTGTTCCACAGGCGGCGCGCAATCTGCGGGGCAACCAGCGCCAAGAAACCAATCGGGCCGGCAACAGAAATCGCCACAGCCACCAGGAGCACGGCAGCCGCCACCAGCATGTTTACGGTCCTCTTCACCGGCAAACCCAAACCTGCCGCCAAATCGTCGCCGAGCTCCAAGACGCGCAGGCGATGCGTCAGCATCAGCACCAGCGGAATCGCCACCAGCAGCAGCACCGCCTGCACCGACATCTGGTTCCACGACAGGGCATTTAGCGAACCGTGTTGCCAGGTCTTCGCCGCCTCCGCCTTCTCCAAATCACCGCGCGTAATCAGGTAATCATTCACGGAACTGAGCATCGCACTCACCGCAATACCAATCAGCACCATTTTCTGACCCATCGTTGCACCACCGCGCACACCCGCCAGAAGCATCACCACAGCCGCCGTCGCAAAACCGCCAATAATAGCGCCCAGGCCCATACCCACGCCGGTAGAACTCAACGACCCAATCAGCACCACAGACAGGGCACCGGTCGCCGAACCCACCGTGAAACCGATAATATCCGGCGAACCCAGAGCATTACGCGAAACTGACTGAAAAATAGCGCCCGACAAGCCCAAAGCCGCACCCACCACCACTGCGGCAAGCATACGCGGCAGACGCTGATTCAACACCAGCTGACGCTCAATCTCCGTGCCCTCACCCTGAAAAATCAGGCGAAACACCTGATCAGGGCTCATCTGATAACTACCAAACACCAGGGAGGCGACCGCCGCCACCACAAGCACCGCCACCACCAGCAGGGTACGCGGAATAGGGGTGCGGTAACGCCCAGGGATACGCACAGACCCGGCAACAGCAGACCCGGCTACAGAACGAGACACAACGCTCACAATAAAACCTCTCAGAAACCGGGGCCTACAAACCAGATACGCCAGTCGAACCAGACGAACCACGCGCAACAGGGCGCTGAGCACGATGCGGACCGTGCTCCGACACGTGAGCCGGACCCGACTCATCGTGCGCCTGCGCCTTCGAACCCATGCGGCCCTTCTTCGCACCGCGCGCACCGGTGCTCAAACGCAGCACCAGAACCATCAGCACCGGGGCACCAATAAAGGCGGTCACAATACCCACCTCAAGCTCACTCGGCATCACCAGAACGCGACCCAGAATATCGGAGGCAAGTACCAACACCGGGCCGTACACCAGCGACAGCGGCAGCACGCGCGCAATATCGGAACCCACCAGCAGACGCACCACATGCGGCACGACCAGACCCACAAAACCAATCGGGCCCGCAACCGCAGTCGCTGCACCGCACAGCGCCATAATCGCAATAATCGTCGCGCCACGCACCATCGTCACCGGCACGCCCAAGCCGGCTGCCGCATCCTCACCGAGTGCCAGGGCACGCAGAGGACCGATCAGCATGAACGACAGCACCAAACCCAACGCAACAAAGGGCAGCGCAGACAGCACCTGCTCAAAGGTGCGGTTCTCCAGCGAACCCACCACCCAGAAACGGTGCGAATCAAAAGCCTTCGAATTAAACATCGTGATAATGCCGGTAATCGTGCCCAGGCAGGCATTCACCGCCACACCCGTCAGCACCAGACGCGCCGTCGAATCCAGGTTCGGTTTAGAATCCACCAGGCCCATGACGAACACCAGCGCCGCCGCCAGACCCGAACCGGCCAGCGCCAGCCAGAGCTGAACGAACGGGGACGACACCCCAAAAACGCCCACACCGACCACCACGGAGGCGGCAGCACCCGAGTTCACACCCAGCAGACCCGGCTCAGCCAGCGGGTTACGGCTCAACGCCTGCATGAGCACACCCGACACCGCCAACGCGGCACCCACCAGCAACGCCGCGGCGGTACGCGGGGCACGCTTCGCCCAAATCAGCTTCGACTCGATGGTGTTCGCCTCCGGGTGGAGGAAACCGTCAATCGAGCGGTCCAGGGTGAACAGGCGCGAACCCACCGTAAACGACAGGGCGCAAAGCAGCACTAGCAGAACGCCGCCGATAATGAGCGCAACCGCCAGACGCGAGATAGACTTGCCACCCTGACCGCCAGAGGAGGCGCCAGATACGGCGTCCGAAGAAGCGGAGAGGGCACGAATTTTCGCCAGGGAAGCAGCGCTAACGGCGGGTCCGGAAGAGGGGGAGGTCTGTGGTGTCATAGGCTTTGGAGGTGGTGGGGGAGCGGTGTGCTTCCGTGCGGACGGAGGATGCTTAACGTATCAATAGATAAGTATTAAGTATCGCATATGCATATATGAGGTTATCCTAATAATATGGCAAATATGACGAACAAGATCACCCGCCGCTCCTTCGGCGCACTCGCACTCGGTTCTTTCGGCGCCCTCGCCCTGGCGGCATGCGGCTCCTCCAACACTTCCGGCTCTTCCTCCTCCGCGTCTGCTTCTGCGACCGGTAAGAAGGTGGCACCCTCCGCCCTGCCCTCCGGCATGGGCACCACCACCGTTGACGGCGAATTCCCCCGCACCGTCAAGCACTTCCGCGGTGAAACCACCATCAAATCCGCACCCTCCAAGGTCGTGATTCTCTCCACCGGTCAGCTCGACGGTGTGCTCTCCCTGGGCGTCGTGCCGGTCGGCGCGGCAACCGCAGGCGACGCCGACCTGGTCCCCACCTACCTGAAGACCAAGTTCTCCAATAAGTCCGCAGAGCTCGACAAGATTGCCAAGGTCGGCAAGCGCACCGACCCGGACGTTGAGGCCATCGCAAACCTCAAGCCCGACCTGATCCTCATCAACAACACCAACAAGAAGGACGAGCTGTACGAGTCCCTCGCCAAGATCGCGCCGACCGTGGTCACCGAGGGCACCGGCATCAACTGGAAGCAGGACTTCCTGCTGATTGCCGCCGCGCTGGGCACCACCGAGAAGGCTGAGAAGCTCATGGAGGAGTACAACACCAAGGCGAAGTCGGTCGGTCAGAAGGCTGGCAGCGAGAAGACCTTCTCCTTCCTGTACACTTCCGCTGACCGCACCCGCATCTTCGCGAAGTCCTCGTTCGTGGGCTCCATCTGCGCGGATGCGTCCCTGGCACGTCCCGCAGCTGCGCAGGTTGCGAAGACCTCCATCGACTTGAGCTCCGAGCAGCTCGACCAGGCTGACGGCGACTACCTGTTCTACGGCGTGCAGGGTGGCGACGAGTCCAAGCTGACCAAGGAAGCCCTGTGGAGCACCCTCAAGGCTGTCACCGAGAAGCACGCACACAGCGTGGATCCCGACATGTTCTTCCTGAACGCTGGCCCGGCTGCTGCGCTCGGTGTTCTGGAGACCATTGAGAAGGCGCTCTAAGCCTTTCTCGTCTCGTGTAGAGATTCGTTTTCGCTGGAAGCCCCGCATCTGTATCTTTCACGTCCTGCGCGTGAGGGTGAGGAGGCGGGGCTTTCTGCACGCTCTGCACCAGCGTTTCTGCCTGCCGGATGCACTCGTGACCGAAACCGGTGCGCGCCTGCCCGAAATAGGGTCTAATGGGGGTAGAAGGCGCCGCGGTACCGTTGCCTCGCGCCTTCACACCGAACCTTTCACACCGATTAATTCACCGACGAAACGAGCACATCATGCCGATGAATAACCCCTCCGAAGAGACCCTGGCGCAGGCACGCCGCGTCATCGACGCGCTCAACGAGCGTGGCGCGCGTAAGCAGGCGATTCGCCTGAAGGTCAGCAGCCCGGACGCGCCGCTGCCGCAGACCGCATCCAAGTTTGGTGGCCGACCGTACCTGCCCGCAGGCGAGTCTGCACCGACTAATGAGAAGGGTGAGCCGCTGGGCATGATTGCGCAGATTAACTGCGCCGACCTGCCCGAAAACGACATCTACCCGGCGACCGGCATGCTGCAGTTCTGGATCGACCCGAACGACGAAGAGTGCATGTGGGGTTACGACTACGAGAACCCGCTCTCGCAGAAGAACCACCGCGTTATCTACTACGAGACGCTGGGCGAGCCGAACCCGGATGCGCCGTACCCGACCGTGAACTGGGATGACTACGGTTGGCCCTTCGGACGTGACGGTAAGGGCACCGCCGAGGAGGTTGTCGAGTACGCGCTCGCCTTCGAGACCTGGGAGCAGGGCTTCCTGGATGGCGGCTACGAAATCTACGACCGGTTCGCTGACGCCTGGGACGAGATGTACCCGGACCAGAAGCTGCCCGAGGAACCGAACGCACGCGATGACGCCTCCTATAACCTGCTGGAGCCCTTCGAATCGGAGGAGAGGGATTACTCGCATATCGGCGGCTACCCCTCGTTCGTGCAGAATGACCCGCGCGACGAGTTTGAGGAGCTGCGCGGCCACACGGTGAACCTGCTGACCATCGAATCGGAGTGGGGTGAGGACGCCGAGGAGGGCGTGTACGTGATGTGGGGTGATGCCGGTGCGGCGAACTGGCTGATTACTCCGGAGGCGCTTGCCGCCCGCGACTTCTCGCAGGTCGTCTTTGAGTGGGCCTGCGGCTAAACGTGGTTTTGGCTGAATAGTCGAATGGGGAGGGAAATAGAGAATAACCGCTCTATTTCCCTCCCCTTTTTGTGTACCTTTTATCGGGTACGTCTAAGCAGCGCGATACTTACGGTTCTTACTACGCGGCGGAGCCGTAGGAACAATCAGCTTCGCCTCCACAAGACGGCGCAGATCATTCGTGATGGAGGTACGTGAAGCACCCCGACCCCAATGCTCTTGGATATATGTCGTGGAAACAGCCTCGCCCTGTGCACGCAGGCCACGCACAATACCAGCCTGGCGTTCGCTGAGGCCGTCAAGCGACGCATCGGCCCCCGCCGGTTCGACGGCGTCGGCTGAATGTTTGCCCGTGGAATGGGTTGCTTGCTGAGTCTTATCCTCAGGCGCGGTCTTCTGTTCCGTAGAAGACGCACCCTGCGGGGGCTGCATCAGAGTGACCTGCACATAGAGTAGACGGTCAGCAAACTGGGGAGCGGGCAGACCCGCCTCCTTCAGCGCGCGCAGAACCGTGGGAATACCGGAAGCCCTATTCTCTGCAATCAAACGCCCCGTACCCGGATCGGGCAGATCAGTCAGAATGCTTGCCAAGTAGCTGTTGCGGGTTGAAGAAACACCGGGCTGACCGAAATCTCGGATAGTCACAGCACCGTAGATACCGCCCGGGCTACGCACCACCAGGCGGTTGGTGTAGAGCTCAACCTGCACCTGCGAGCCGCGCGCACCCGGCGAGTAGTCGCGGTGCATGAGGGCGTTGACCAGGAGCTCGCGGATAGCCTCCAGCGGATACTCGTAGCGCTCAACCCGCCCGATACCGCTGCTGTTGAGGCCCTCCATCGTGGACGTTTTGCGCATATTGCGAACTAAAACGCCCATAGCTTCATCCAACATGGAGGGGATAGGGCCGGTACAGCTGTGATTGTCCAGGAAGCGTCGACCGTCCTCAGTAACCTCACCAAGCTCTTCACCGGGAAGAACAACAACGCTCATCATCAGCTGCGGGAAGAACGCCTGCGGGTATGAGCCCATGGCGAGAAGCGCTCCAAGAGTGGGTACTTCTCGGCCCTCAGAATCGATGCGTAGAATGCGTGCCTGCAGAAGAACCTCACGGTCAGAAAGCGCCGCAAAAACACGAGGCTGCTCCTCGCGCAGGCGAGCGACATAGGCACTCACAAGGGTGGGGGAGAGGTCCTTGAAGCTTGCCTCGCTGACCAGCTCCTCGTCGTAGCGGGGCTGACTGCGGTTCTCTAGGAGGCGGTCAATCTCGTACTTGGTGAGGCGAATATCCGCCTCACCAACACGCTGATAGGAGCCGTTATACATGCCGTGTGCTTCGATGTAGTAGGGCTTCTGCGTCGGGTCGCCAGGGAGTACATCGATGCGCACGATACGGTGCTGGCCCTCTACCGCCTCAATGTGAATATCTGCCGGAGGTCGAGGCGTAATCTTGGAACGGATTGCCTCAACGGATGCATCATGGACTGCCTGTGCGTTGAAACCTTCAACCGGCTGTAGACCTTCTGCCGGGTCGGTGAGGCCGAGAAGAATGGTGCCACCGTCTCCATTAGCGAAAGCGCTAACGGTTTCAAGAACAGACTTGGGGAACCCGCCAGCTGCAGCTTTGACTTCTACCTGTCCGTTTTCAGCCTGGCTACGGCGTAGGTTATCGATGAGTTCGGCGGTGTTTGTTTCCATGCATGCTCCCGATGGCTACTTCTTGGTGAACGTCATAACAGCATCATAACAATTTCTGCGATGATGTTGTTATGATCCTGCGATGATGTTGTTATGATGCGGTATTCTCACCATTCTTAGGATCTTAAAAACCCCGGAATTGCAGGCTAAAACCGGGTATTTTTATCAGTCTCATTAATCGCGCATCATATCAGCCGTCATAACAGAAGTTGTTATGACGGCTGATATGATACCCCGTCATAATCCGCAATAAACGACATATAGGTACCCGCACTTGGTGCGCCCCGCCGCCGGTGGCACAGTATAAAGTCGAGCCACTATCGACTCCCCGCACACAGGCGGGCAGATACACAGGAGCAAACCAATGGCTGAACACACTTTCGGCTTCCGCACCCGCGCACTACACGCGGGCGGCACCCCCGACGCCGAGCACGGTGCCCGCGCGGTCCCCATCTACCAGACCACCTCCTTCGTCTTCAAAGACGCTGACGACGCCGCGAACCTCTTCTCCCTGCAGAAGTACGGCAACATCTACTCGCGCCTGTCCAACCCCACCGTCGCCGCGCTGGAGGAGCGCATCGCCTCCCTCGAAGGCGGCATCGGCGCGGTAGCGACCGCCTCCGGCATGGCTGCCGAGTTCATCACCTTCGCGGCTCTGTGCCAGCAGGGCGACCACATTGTGGCTTCTTCGCAGCTGTACGGCGGCACCGTCACCCAGCTGGACGTATCCCTGCGCCGCTTCGGCATTGAAACCACCTTCGTGCCCGGCACCGACCCCGCCGACTACAAGGCGGCACTGACCGAGAACACCAAGGCAATCTACACCGAGATCGTGGCGAACCCCTCCGGTGAGGTTGCCGACCTGGAAGGCCTCGCAGAGGTCGCACACGAGGCGGGTATCCCCCTGGTCGTGGACGCAACCCTGTCCACCCCCTACCTGATCCGCCCCATCGAGCACGGCGCGGACATCGTCATTCACTCGGTCACCAAGTTCCTGGGCGGTCACGGCACCACCCTCGGCGGTATCGTCGTCGAGTCCGGTCGTTTCAACTGGGGTAACGGCAACTTCCCGTCCATGACCGAGCCGGTTCCCTCCTACAACGGCGTGTCCTGGTGGGGTAACTTCGGTGAGTTCGGTTTCCTGACTAAGCTGCGTTCTGAGCAGCTGCGTGACTTCGGTCCGTCGCTGAGCCCGCAGTCCGCGTTCAACCTGCTGCAGGGCGTTGAGACCTTGCCGCAGCGCATGGACGCGCACCTGGCGAACGCTAAGCAGGTTGTTGCCTGGCTGGTTGAGGATCAGCGTATCGCCTACGTGAACTACGCCGGCCTGGAAGACCACCCGCACCACGAGCGTGCGAAGAAGCTTCTGCCGCTGGGTGTCGGTTCCGTGTTCTCCTTCGGTGTGAAGGGCACCGAGAAGGCGTCCGGCCGTCTGGTCGGTGGCGAGTTCATTGGCGCCCTGCAGCTGGCAAGCCACCTGGCAAACATTGGTGACTCCCGCACTCTCGTGCTGCACCCGGGTTCGACCACGCACCAGCAGCTGTCGCGTGAGCAGCTTGAGGCTGCCGGCGTGGGTGAGGACCTGATCCGTATCTCGGTGGGTCTGGAAGACGTCGAAGACATCATTTGGGACCTGGACCAGGCGCTGACTTACGCGACTGGCCTGAACCACGCCGGTGAGCGTGTGGGCGAGTCCAGTGCAGACAAGATTGTGGAGGCTGAGGAGGCGGTTGCCGCCGCTAAGGCCGCCGAGGACGCTGCCGCCGCTGAGGCTGCTGCTGGCGCATCCTGCTCCCTGCCTACTACCACTCAGGAGGAGAAGTAATGACTGAGAAGCGTACCTGGGTGGGTCCTTCCGCCCCTGAGCGTCTGAACATTCTGCGTAATACCCGCACGATCGCGATTGTGGGTATGAGCGATAAGATTTCGCGTGCCTCGTACTTTGTGGCAACGTACCTGCAGTCGGCGTCGCCGTACAAGCTGTATTTTGTGAACCCGATTCTGGCGGCGAAGGGCAAGCTTGTGCTGGGTCAGCCGGTGTACCCGTCGCTGCAGGACCTGCCGGAGGTCCCGGATCTGGTGGAGATTTTCCGCCGTAATGAGGACCTGCCGGGCGTGGTTCAGGAGGCTGTGGATCTGGGCGCGAAGACCGTCTGGATGCAGCTGGGCTCCTGGAGTGAGGAGGCTGCCGCAATCGGTGAGGCCGCCGGCCTGAACGTGGTGATGGATAAGTGCGTGAAGATAGAGCACGCGCGTTTCCACGGTGGCCTGCACTTGGCCGGTTTCAACACGGGCGTGATTTCTTCGAAGCGTCAGGTGCTGTCGAAGTAAGTTGTGCTGTATAAGCCGCGGCTACCGTAGCTTGTAATTACAAAAATCAGGCGCTTGTCAGCGTTTGAATGGAGGGGCGTACCCGGGGCGATTCCCGGGTGCGCCCCTCCTTCATTAAGGACGATGTAGCGATATAAGCAACCAGAAGATAACCAGGGAAAACGCCCAGATTCCTTGAGAGCGTGTAGCTTCAATGTTATGGTTGTACTAACAGTCCCCCCTCCGCCTCTGATTCAAGCGCATCTCGAGGGGGTCCTTTTTTATGTTCGGTTCTACGGCGAACCGAGTAAGGAGAGCAGTGGTTTTGCCCAAGGAATCGTGCGTATTTCTGCCTTCAATAGAGGACCAGAAGGAATACCTTGTTGCTAAGAGGTATTTTCCTCAGGGAACGACCCTGAGCGATGATGACCGAGACATGCTTGCATGCTCTAATTTCCACTACCTTCTGGGATACTTTCGTAATTACAACAAATACAAGAGCGAGGGATTTCTGCCTGAGAAGCCAGACATCTCAGATATTTTAGATATTGTGCGTATGGATGTGGAGGTCTCTTCCCTCCTGTACGGATACATGAGGCAGAGCGAACAGGCGATTCGAGCTGCATGGGTGGAAGCATTCTGTACTTATCGTAGTCCCCATGAGTACCTCAACCCGGATGTATATGTCTGCATAAATCAGGACAGGCCAGTAGATGCGCTTATCAAAGATATGATGCGGCATATCCTGCGATACCGTGAACCGTATGTTCGTGAGCGTATTGAGGAGTGGTGGAAATCTTGCGCTAAAAGTTCCTCTAAAAATCCCTCTGAAAGCTTGGAAGACTGGGAAGATGTTGAGGCGCTTCGAGAGATGATGCAAAAAGAGCTTCCCCTGTGGTCTATTGTTGATTCGTTTTCTTTGGGACTTCTCTCCCACGCAGTGGTCCAAAGTTATGCTTCAGAAACCTCCACTGAGTCTGGAGGTTCTGAAAAGTTGCTGCTCTACAAAAAGACCGCAGGGTATATGGGGGTGAACCATAAGCACTTTGAGGGCCGTCTTAAGTCTCTGACCACTCTGAGAAACCGTGTAGCTCATGGTTCTCGCCTCTGGATGATGCCAACGACTGATACCTCTGCAAAGCCTAAAATTTTTGCTAAGGACCTCCGCGAAGCGGACCCGAAAGGTATGTTGGTCAGCTTCGCCAATGTTGCTCTTTTGCAGGGAAACACCTGTCGTCAGAGGGAGGCCTGGAAAGCGATAAAAGCTTTAGTGAAGCAGAATGAGAGCTACTACATTGGCGTAGGTTCGCAGAAAATCTTCTGAAAACAGCGACAGTCCCGCAGGCACCTCGCATTATGACGCTGGCGTTCTCATTGGACTAAGAGAGGGGGCGTACCCGGGGTGATTCCCGGGGCGCCCCTAATCTGTGCCCGGTGGAGCATTCGGCGCGTTGTGGGCGAGATTGAGGGCGTAGCATCGCCCCTTGTCGAGAGCAGTTCAGCTTTAAGGTAAACCTGACCCCTATGTTCTGGGGTGCTAAGCCGGTATCCTAGTGTGGAGCCCGGCGGCCGGTACACAGCACACACGCGTACCGACCGCCGGGTTTTCCTCTCTCACAGATTGTGACGGAATATTACGTTGAATTCTCTCGGGTCTGGAATAACTGTAGGATAGCCAGCGTTGCACCCGCAGAGAGGGGCACACCGCACGATGCCCCCGGGTTACCGCAGGGTGACAACCCGCAACTACAAGAGCATCAACCACCACACGAAAGAAGAACACTATGTCCGCAATGATTAACCGCCGTACCGTCCTCGCAGGCTCCGCATTCACCGGCCTGGCTGCACTGCTCGCAGCGTGCGGCTCCAACGGCAGCAGCACCGCATCCAGCACCAACAAGCTGGAGGCTATCAAGTCTGCCGGCAAGATTCGTGTGGGCCTGGAGGGCACCTACCGCCCCTTCTCCTTCCACGACTCGAACGGCACCCTGGTCGGCTTCGAGAAGGAAATCGCCGACCTGATCGCTAAGGACCTGGGCGTGACCGCCGAGTTCATCGAGACCCCCTGGGATTCGCTGATTGCTGGCGTGGACGCTGACCGCTACGACATCGTCATCAACAACGTTTCTGCAACCGATGAGCGTAAGCAGAAGTACGACTTCTCCGTACCCTACCTGTACTCCGAGCCGAAGATTGCCGTGAAGAAGGATTCTTCCCTGCAGAACGTAAGCGAGATTTCCGGTCACTCCTCGGCGCAGTCTGAGACCTCGAACTTCCGCAAGATGGTGGAGGCGAAGGGCGCCTCGATTGTGGTTGTTTCCGGTTTCGATGAGGCTATCGAACAGGTCCTCTCGGGCCGTGCAGAGATGACCGCGAACGACTCCGTGTCCTTCGCTGAGTACCTCAAGGAGCACCCGAACGCTAACCTGCGCCTGCTCTCCGGTGACCTGGGCACCGGAAGCAACTCCTCCATCCTGATGGCTAAGGGCCAGGACGCCCTGCGTAACGCTATCGACGAGTCGCTGAAGAAGCACCTGCAGAACGGTGACATCAAGGCGATTTACGAGAAGTACGTGGGCGAAGACCTCTCCCCGAAGAACTAACACTCTCATAAGGAGCTGAGTTCCGCGCATGGAACGCTACCTGAATCTTTGGGCTGAGTCCCTGCCTCAGCTGCTGGGCTCGACCCTGGCAGTGACTATTCCGCTGTCGCTGATTTCTTTCGCGGTGGCACTGCTGGTGGGCATCATCTCCGCCGGCGCGCGCACGAGCCGCTTTGCGCCGGTGAACTGGCTGGCGTGGGTGTACATTTGGGTTTTCCGTGGCACCCCGCTGCTGGTTCAGCTGTTCATCGTCTTCTACGGCCTGCCGAAGGTCGGTATCGCACTGGACGTATGGAGTGCCGCGATCATCACGATGAGCCTGCACACCGGCGCGTACGTGGCGGAAACCTTCCGCTCCGCGGTGGCGGCTATTCCCCGTGGCCAGTTTGAGGCGGCGGCAACCCTGAACTTCACCCGCATGCAGACCCTGCGCCACGTGGTGATTCCGCAGGCGGTGCGCATCGCGCTGCCGAACCTGGGCAACAACTTTATTGACCTGATTAAGGGCACTTCGCTGGTGTCGGTTATTTCGATGGTTGACCTGTTCCAGACCGGTAAGCAGATCGCGTCGCGTACCTTCGAGCCGCTGGCAATGTACTCCGAAGTCGCCATTATTTACCTGGTGATTTTCACTCTGCTGACCGCCGCGCAGTCGGCGCTGGAGAAGTACAGCAACCGTTACGTGAGGAGCAACAATGCTTAGCGTTGATTCCCTGTCGAAGAGCTTCGGTGAGACGCAGGTGCTCAAGAACATCAGCCTGGACATCCCCGACGGTGAGACCACGGTGATTCTGGGCCCGTCCGGTAGCGGTAAGTCCACTCTGCTGCGCTGCCTGAACCTGCTGGAAACCCCGCAGTCCGGCACGCTCACCATTGATGACGCGCAGGTGGATTACAGTCAGAAGCTCACCGACGCGCAGGTGCGTGATATTCGTTCCCGCTCGGCGATGGTGTTCCAGCAGTTCAACCTGTTCCCGAACTACACGGCGTTGAAGAACGTGGCGCTCGCCCCGACCCTCAACGGCACCCTGAATACTCAGCAGGCGCAGGAGCGTGCCCGCGAGCTGCTGGCGAAGGTGGGCCTCGCCGACAAGGTAGATTCCTACCCGGACGCCCTCTCTGGTGGTCAGCAGCAGCGCGTGGCGATTGCCCGCGCCCTGGCGCTGGAACCGGCATACCTGCTCTTCGACGAGCCGACGAGCGCCCTGGACCCCGAGCTTGAGGCCGAGGTGATTCGCGTGCTCATGCAGCTGGCGAAGGAGGGCCGCTCTCTGGTCATCGTGACGCACAATATGGCGTTTGCGAAGAAGGTCGCGGACCGCATCGTGTTCCTGGAGAACGGTACCCTGCGCTATAACGGTGAGCCGAATGGCTTCTTCGCCTCGGACGATGAGCGTATCCGCAAGTTCCTGACCGTGTACGACAGCACTGAGTACACGATTTAGTTGTACTGTACATAGTAAATATGGGCTGGTTTCTGCCCGTCAGATAAGCATCTAACCAGCGGAAACCAGCCCATATTCTATATTCAGCATATATTGGCTTTTATTCCGAAAGCCCCTTAGAGCGGCGGTACTCCTCCAGCTGCTCAGCGTTAATAACCTCAAGCTGCTCAGTGAGCGGCTCACCGGGCGACCAGCCCTCATTAGCAACGGTGCGGTCCTCCTGCTTACCAAAATTGAAGAGGCGCGGGCGAGGCACACGAAGCTCAGCCGGAGTGGTCGGCAGCTGCCAATTCTTCATATGGGCGAGCACACCCAGCACCAAACACAGCAGAATGGACAGACCCATCGCCAGGTTCGGGCGGTGGAATAGGCCGGTCACGAGGGCGGTCTCAGCGGCACCCACAAACGCCACAGTAGCGTACAGAGAGTTACCACCAAAGATTGCCGGAATACGGTTGACCATGATGTCACGAATAACGCCGCCACCGACCGCGGTGGTCACACCCAGCGCGATAGCGGGCAGCCAGTGCAGACCCAGGTTCAGGGACTTAATGGTGCCGGTTGCCGCCCACGCGCCCATACCGATGAAGTCAATGATGAGCATGGTTCGGGTCGCCCAGCGGGCACTCAAATCGATACTGTACGCCAGAATCGAGGAGCCGATAGCACCCACCCAGTAGCCGCCGTCGGTGAGCGCCACGGGCAGACCAGAGTTCAGCAGGATGTCACGGATCATACCACCACCCATGCCGCAGGCGACCGCGAGCAGCAGGAAGCCCACGATGTCGAATCGGAAGGCGCGCGCCACAGCACCGCCGAGCAGGCCGTTAGCAACAACGGCGGCAATGTCGACGATGCGGAATACCTGATCTGGGTCAAAGAGCTCGTGCATGGGCGTTCTCCTGCGTACGTGATGCGTGTGCTACGGGTGCCGGTAGGGGGAGGCGCGCGCAACGGGGGGGGGGTCGGGTGACGACGTTATCACCGCATCCGGCTCTGTTTGCCTGTGCGCGTACCTGAATTGGCACCGATTTATTGTAGACCCGCCGCCGCTCCTACTCCTATTTGAAAGGTGCTCATGACGAGCTCTGAGACGGAACTAAGAAGCCTGTGGACGTGCTAAAAGATGGGCGTAGAATGAGTGAATCTCCACCCCCAATGCTGTCAGGATTGTTTTTGCGCTTGGCGCCACATGGTGTGCCATTGCTGGCACGGCGCTGTCGGCGCTCATGGTGTGGTTGCCATCGCGTAGCCGGAACGCTCGCTAAGCTGGGACTAGACGAAATCTGCGTAAGGTGAAAGGAGCCGCTGTGGCGGTATCTCGCGGCGAAGTTTTCGGGGTCCTGCAGGGGATTGTACCCCGTCTGGAGGAGGCGCTTCCCGGCTGGTCGGTGCGCCCCAACATCACGGGTACCGGCGCGGTGGGGCTCTACCTGGACGGCCCCGCAATCTACCGGGACGGCGAGCCCCTGGCCGGCGTGACTGTCGAGGGTAAGCCGGTCGCCCGCCACCTGTGCGGCACGATTCAGACCGCCGACCGCGGCCTGCCGCAGGAGCTCGGGCAAGTGCGTTACCAGTACATCCTGGGCGTGAGCGTGGCCGAGCACAAGAGTGAATACCCCGAGTCGGCCGACCTGGCGAGCGTGGGGGAGCCGAGCTGGGTTCCCGCGTTGAGGGCACTGGAGGCTCTAGTGGAGTCCGAGGGCCGCGAGGCGCTGTTCATCAGCCGCGGCGGGTACGTGCCCGGTCGCCGCGCCCTGGGTAAGCGCCGCGTGGCGCTACGCCGCGAGTTCTTTCCGGGTAAGCCCTGGCTGGGTTTGGGCACAATTGACTGGTGCGCGGGCGTGCGCTCGACCCCGGTGTACGCCGAGGACCTGGCGTCTCTGGTTGCCGCGGCGACGCGCCTGGCGAGTAGCTGGGATACCGCCCTGCGCACTGGCTCGGCGACCAGCTGAAACAAAAGCAGGTACAACAAAGCGGCGCATCCGACCCGAAAAGGGAAGGATGTGCCGCTTCTGTGTAAGCTCTGACGCTTAGTGGGTTTAGCCCAGCGTCTCAGCCAGCTTGAACGAGTCAATCCGTATCAAGCCGCATGCGATATTGCCTTATCGATAGTATGCAAGGGTGATGCATCCTGCCGCCTCTACGGGGGCGTAACCGTAGCGTTTGTAGAGCGCAATGGCGTGTTCACTAGCAACGTCGGTGGTAATGAGTCGCTGTCGGATGTCTTCTCGGTCAAAGTCATCAATGGCACGCTTTAGAAGCGCAGAACCAATGCCCTGACGCTGGGCGTGCGGATGTACCAGAAGGTCCTGAATGTAGGCGATAGATTGACCGTCTCCGACGGCGCGTACTAGCCCGATGAGCCGTCCCGTTCCTTCAGGCGTTGTCTCTCGTGCGGTGTAGAGATAGCGTGAGCCTTCCAGCATCGGGAGGAGGCGTTCGGGCGTTTTGGTATAGGCGCTCCAGCCGACAGAATCGTAAAGCTCAGTGAGTTCTTCCACGCTGGGAAGGGGGCTGGTGGAGCCCAAAATACAGTACCGCATACAGGCATTGTATAGCGCCAAATCGGAGGAGTTAGGAAACTGCCGCCCAACACGTTGCGGGGCTTGACGCGCACATAAAAGCGGCGCATCCGACCCGTGAAGGGAAGGATGCGCCGCTTCTGTGTGTGCTCTAACGCTTAGCGGGTTTAGCCCAGTGCCTCAGCCAGCTGAATGCCCTGTGCCACGCCACCGAGGGTTGCAGCAATACGGATCAGGTCGTTGACCTGCTCCTTGGTTGCGCCCTCTTCACGCACGGTGTGCTCGTGAGCCTCAACGCAGTGGGAGCAGCCGTTGACTGCGGACACTGCCAGCGCGAACATTTCGAAGTCCATCTTCTCAATGCCGCCGTTCTTACCGATAATCTGCATGCGCAGGTTTGCACGCTGGTCATCGTATGCACCGTGCAGGAAGCCACGGGTGCGGTAGAAGATGTTGTTCATGCCCATGATGGTCGCAGCACCCAGAGCAGCCTCGTAAGCGGTGTCGCTCAGGTGCTCCTTAGCCTCTGCAGCAATCTCAACAACAACAGAGTCAACCTTGGTTGCTGCTGCGGTTGCGAGGATTGCGCCCCAGAGCTGCTGCTCGGTCAGGGAGGTGATGCGGGGCAGGGAGGACAGGTTGAGGTTCATGTCCTTCGCGTAGGAAGGCAGAGCGGAACGCAGGTTATCGATGCTCATGGATTACTTCATCTCCTTGAATGCGTCGATGGTTGCTGCACCCTTCTGCCAGTTGCATGCGCACAGCTCGTCGGACTGCAGTGCGTCCAGCTGGCGGAGCACCTCGTCGGTGTTACGGCCGACGGAGTCAGCGGTAATGGAGACCGACTGGATGGTGTTGTGGGGGTCGATGATGAAGGTTGCGCGGTCTGCAACGCCTTCCTTGTTCAGGATGCCCAGTGCGCTGACCAGCTCACGCTTGAGGTCGGATGCCATGACGATGGGCAGGTCCAGGAGCTCTTCGTGGGAGCGGCGCCATGCGTAGTGGGTGTACTCGTTGTCAACGGAAACACCGACTACCTGGGTGTCGCGCGCCTCGAACTCGTCAGCGAGCTTGCCGAATGCTGCAATCTCGGTGGGGCAAACGAAGGTGAAGTCCTTCGGCCAGAAGAAGACGACGCGCCAGGTGCCTTCGTCCAGACCCTCGGAGGAGACGGTGGTGAAGTAGTCTTCGGGCTTGGTTGCTTCGATGTCAGCCAGCTTACCGGGGACAACGCCGGTGAGCTCGTATGCGGGGAACTGGTCGCCGATGGTCAGAACTGCCATGGTGTTCTTCTTTCTATTTCGTGCCGCGCTGATTCGTTGCGCGGCGCTTGTTCTAAGTGGTGCCCAATGGGCGGGCTCGATGACTATTCTATTATGAATAATTCATAATAATCAAGTGATGACGGGTGAAAATGCGAGTATTAAGTCGTGATTTGCGTCACTGAATATTCTGGGATGTTCACAAAAGCTTTTCCGACGCACAAACCCGAGGGTTTAAGCTCGAACCATGACCCCCGAACACAGCGACTTTTCTGAGCACAGCGAACACGTAGAGCCCAACCAGCCCGAACTCATTACCGAGCGCCTCACCCTCCGCCACCTGTGCGAGGCGGACATCCCCGACATCGTGGAATCCTGCCGCGACGAAGAAACCCTCCGCTACACCCGCCTCCCGTTGAACTACACGCGCGCCGACGCCGAAGACTACCTGCTCACCACCGCCCGCCAGATTGCCGCCGGGCAGATTCAACGCTGGGCGATTGACGCCTCCGGCGTGTTTGCCGGGACCATTGAACTGCGCCTGCCCGAGGGCACCCCCGAAAGCCCCGGAACCCGCGCCGAACTGGGCTATTATGCCGCCCCGAAAGTGCGCGGCAAGGGCTACATGACCGAGGCGCTGCGTGCCGTCCTCGGCTACGCTTTCGACCCGCTTGGCTTGGGTCTTGAGAGTGTGCGCTGGACCGCCCTGGCGGGTAACGAGCCCTCGGAACGGGTGGCGGTTAAGGCGGGTTTCACCGGCATCTACGACGATATTGACCCGAGCTCCGGCCGCCCCGACGAGAACGGCCACCCGGTGCAGCATCGGGTGCGCCGCGCCGATATGACCCGCGCCCAGTTCGCGGCGCTCTGGTCTGACTAGCTCTGGGCTAGCTAAACCGCGCTACTTTAGTCCGCGCTACCTGATGCCGAAGCCGCGGAACGAGCCGTTCGGCTCCTCCCACTCGACGAGAACCTCATCCACGCGCCCGGCGGTGTCGTCACCGCGCAGCACATCCACCAGGCGTGCGCAGGAGGCGGCAGTACCTTCCGCAACGACCTTCACGCGCCCGTCGTCGAGGTTCTCGGCGTAGCCGGTTAGGCCCATGGGCTTGGCGGTTCCGGCGCACCACCAACGGAAACCGACACCCTGCACTTTGCCGCTGACGAAAGCGACGAGGCGGATTTCGGCGGGTTCTGCCGGGGTGCGGTCGGTGAAGAAATCAAAGAAACCCATGGGTCCTCCCGTGGTCGTCTCGTTGAGGGTGGTCTGATGGGGGGCGCGCCAGCATTGGCGGCGCCCTGTCAGTTTCTATAGCTTCAGTCTAGTGGGTTCAGAGTGCTTCGGGGTGGCATCAGGGCGCCTGTTGCCTGGTTGCCTCGCGCACGCGTCGTGAACAGCTGAATTAGGGTAGAGCAACCGGAGCCGTGCCCACAAGGGGAGTAAGATGGGGTGATATTTATTAGCGGCAACGCTGAACACGCAGACTGTACCCGCAACGCTCATCCACTGGAGGATCATGAATTCCCGCCCCAAGAAAGAGCCCCTCGTCGGTAACCCGGCGAAGGCACCGTACAAGCCCTGGCCTGCTCTCTGGTCCCTGGTTGTTGGCTTCTTCATGATTCTGGTGGACGGCAATATTGTCACCATCGCCCTGCCGCACATGCTGCAGGATTTGGATGCGTCGCTGTCGGCGGGCATGTGGGTGACGAGCGCCTACCTGCTGGCGTATGCGGTGCCGCTGCTCATTACCGGCCGTATGGGTGACCGCTTCGGTCAGAAGAACCTGTACATGATCGGTATGGCTATTTTTACGCTCGCCTCCCTGTGGTGTGGTCTGGCACCGAACGTTGAATCGCTGATTACTGCCCGCGTGGTGCAGGGCCTGGGTGCGTCGCTGATGACCCCGCAGACCATGTCTCTGATTACGCTGATGTTCCCGCCGAATGCGCGCGGTGTTGCGATGAGTATTTGGGGTGCGACGGCGGGTGTCGCCTCGCTGGTTGGCCCGATTCTGGGCGGCGTGCTCGTGGATGCCCTGAATTGGAGCTGGATTTTCTTCGTGAACATTCCGGTGGGTTTGGTCGGTCTGTTCTTGGCGTGGCGTAACGTGCCGGTGTTTGAGCAGAAGAAGCACAGCTTCGACTGGTTGGGCGTGGTGCTTTCGGCGGTCGGTCTGTTCCTGCTAGTTTTCGGTATTCAGGAAGGTGCCACCTACGACTGGGGCACCATGACCGATTCGTTCCTGGGCACCGGTATTGCGGTGAGCGTGTGGGGTCTGATTATTGCCGGCATTCTGGTGCTGGGTCTGTTCATTGGTTGGCAGGCTATTAACCCGCGTGAGCCGCTGGTTCCGCTGAGCCTGTTCAGTGACCGTAACTTCTCCGTGTCGAATGTGGCTATCTCCGCTATGGGTGTGGTCGCTATCAGCATGGCATTCCCGCTGACCCTGTACCTGCAGCAGGTGGAGGGCCTGGACCCGACCCAGGCTGCGCTGATGACCGCCCCGATGGCGTTGTTCTCGGGCGCGTTGGCGCCGGTGGTGGGTGCGCGTCTGAACCGTAACGACCCGAAGTGGATTGCCGTGATTGGCTTTACGCTGATGGTTGTTGGTTTTGCTCTGCTCCGCCCGACGATGGTTGCGGAAGGCAACCTGTGGCTGATGGTTGGTCCGATGATTATTCTGGGTGCGGCGAACTCCTGCATTTGGGGTCCGCTGTCGGTGTCTGCGACCCGTAACCTGCCGCCGCAGCGTGCCGGTGCCGGTTCGGGCGTGTACAACGAGACCCGCCAGATGGCGTCGGTGCTGGGTTCGGCTGCGATTACGACGATTATGGCTTCTGCGATTACCTCGCACCTGTCCGCGTTGGGTCCGGCTGCCGCAGCGGGCGGTAGCTCTCACGGCAGCGCTGCTGGAGGCGTGCTTCCGCAGGTCCTGCGTGAACCCTACGCGGCGGCAATGGCTGATTCCATGATGCTGCCCCTGGTTGCCGCGGCGGTGGGCGCGGTCGTGTGCCTGTTCTATGCCTCCAAGAAGACCTCCGAGGCGAAGGCTGCCGCGCAGAACGCTGGGGTGGAGACCACCAAGTAGAAGGCTTATCAGAGCGCTTTTACGGCATAAGCGGTGCATAACCTGAGATATGGTGCTATACCGGAGAAAATCTATATGCACTCTGTGTATGATGAAGCGGGTTATTGTTGCCCTGAGGTGTTGAAACCTCGTGAGAGCGCAATAACCCGCTGTAGAAGGACATCTTCGTGGAGATGGATTACATGCCGGGCCTGCTCGCTAGCGAAGAAGAGCTCGACCGCATCACCGAATCCTTCGCCCAGCTTCCCCTCCGCAACCCGAACGGCACCACCGGCATCAACATCCACCTGGAGAAAGAGAGATGGCTAAAATCCCCACCTTGAGTTTGGTATTTTTGCCATTGTCTTCCTTGATTTGTTCAAGATCTTGAGCCAAAATCCTCACTTCCTCTTTCTAAAATCTAGTTTTTAAAAAAATAGGCTATCTACCAGAAGTAGATAGCCTATTTTTTATGAGATGCTTGGGTGCTTACGCTTTCAATTTGTCAAACTTTGCTTTGACATTCGCCTTGAATTCTTCAAGCTTAGCCTTGCGTTCGGCTTTACGTTCAGCCTTCATCTGTGCACGCGCCTGGTTGTAGAGGTCTTCTTGGACTTGCAGAGCTGCTTCGATTTCGGCTACGACGGTTGCTACATCCCAACGCACGATTTGGGTGTCGTACTTGGTGAAGTAAGCATCGATGACTGCTTCGTTGTCTTCTTGCACCAAGGCAACAACGGCTGTTTCACCGTTAGTCAATTTTTGAGAAACAACGTCAATCAGGCCAGCTTCTGCCGTATCAACGGTAGCACCAGCAACCAAACCATTGAGGCTACCAATACCATAACCAAACAAGACGCCGATAGGACCACCCAAAAGCCCGATAACTGCACCGAGCAAGCCACCTTTTAGGGTTGCATCCGTCGTTGAATCTTCAAAATCATAGCGTTCTTTTTCAACGATATGACCGTTTTCATTTTTGACCAGGGCGATTTGAGCAACCTTGGTCGTCTGAGTTTGGCGGAAAGCCTTCAAATCTGCAAAGGACTGATAAGCTTCGCTTTCGGTGTTAAAGACTGAAATTACTAGGTTTTCCATAGTTGGTACCTCGTTCCTAAAGACTATATATACATTGTAATACAGTTCTCTTTTTTTGGGAACTACTTTTTGCGACAATTTACCTCGGCGGCAGCCGATAGGCTGAGCCCGAAAGCAAAGGGGCCCGGCATCCAATATGGATGCCGGGCCCCTGGTGTTTTAAATTCGCTGTCTTAGCGGCTCATGCCCCTTAGCGGGTAATGGTCGCCGAAGCAGTCAGACCAGAAATGTCCTGGTAAGCTACGCCTCGGCGGGCTCGTCCGGGGTTTTGTCGGCGAAGAGATCGAAGAATCCCACGGGAACCTCTTGCAGTTGCTCTAAAAATACATGGTACTTTAGGATACTGAGCGATGCGGCACCAACCTTGCGTGAGAGAAAAACACGCCCCAAACCCGTGAAGAGGCTCGGGACGCGTCCGCACTCAGCCGGGGCGGGTGCATCCGGCAAACCCTAGCGCAGCTTATTGCTGTTAGGCGCCGATGCGAGAGCCTGAGCTATCGGGGTGGGCCCGCCAATAAACGGGAGCGCCTTCCCAACCGTGGACGGGTCCTCAAGAACCGCCGCCAGCACCTGGGCAACGGTGGCCCGCGGAGTATTAGATTCGGCGCCGGGCGTGTGGGCGGGCTCAATCCCCAGAGTAATGCCGCCTGCCTCCTCAAGGGTGAGCGTCCCCGGCCCCAGAATCGTGTAATCCAGCCCCGAGCCGCGCAGGTGCTCATCGGCGATCGTCTTCGACTCGGCGTAGGCGTAAAAACTGTCATCAGGGTCGATGCTGTGCCCGGAACCCGCGCCCAGGTACGATACCATCACGTACCGTTTAATACCGGCCAGCCGCGCCGCATCCATCGACCGGATCGCAGCGTCACGGTCAATCGCATAGGTGCGTTCGGGGCCACCTACACCGCCCGCACCCGCGGACCACACCAGCACTTCTGTATGTAAATCCTTGAAGAGCTTCGCCATCTCCTCGGTGCTCAACGCGGTAATGTCAGCGACCACAGGGTTCGCCCCGCGCGTGACAATATCCTCTGACTGCTCCGGCCTGCGAATAAGCGCATTGACCGCATGCCCGCGCTCCACCAGCAGCGGCTCGGCCAGAAGAGCAACCTTGCCGTGCCCGCCAATGATCGTAACGTTAGCCATCGTATCCTCCTGTATGTTGAAAAATACTTGTATATCCAGAATAGGCTTGCTGTGCCGCAACGTCTATGGTTTTTCTTATGCTTCCCGAGAACGACAGATACCCGCATTCCCTGTGCTGATGCGCTCAAACAGTACCGCATGATGAGAATTCTCGTGCGGGGCTCAAGACGGCGTTATGATGAAGTGCTAGGTTTTTATTGCCCGGCGGCACCGATGACGTGAACGACAAGCCGAACTACCTGAGCGTCATGAACTATTGCTACCAGCTGAGGGTCTGGTTCCCGCGAAGGACTAGCCTCTAGCAGCTACCGGCGGTGCCCGATAGTCCAAGCCTTAAACACGGCGAGGGGCCCGGCATCCGTTATGGATGCCGGGCCCCCTTGTTTATGCTCGGTACTTTAGCGGGTGATGGTCGCCGAAGCGCGCAAACCAGCCAGATCCTTGAAGGTGTACTCGCCACCCTCGGTCAGCTGCATTGCGACGCTACCGCTGGTGATCTGAGCGGTGGTGGTCAGGGTGTAGCTGGAGGTCACCTTGGTAAAGTACACCGGAACCAGCGAAGCCAGCACCTGCGCGTAGCTCACGCCGTCCTTCGCGGTGGCTTCCAGGTAGTCGGAGGTGCGGATATCCAGCACGCCGGTCCAGACGTTGTCCTCGATGACCGGCTCGTAGAACTTCGCAGTGTATGCGATGCCGTTGAACGCCGCCACGGCGGGGTTGTTGGTCTTTGCGCCGCCCGCACTCTTGGCGAGTGCCGGGATCTCAACGTCGTTATCGACATCCCACAGCAGCGGGTCGGTGACATCCTCGGCGGTGGGGAAAGTGAACTCGAAGGTCACCTGCAGATGCGCCTGAGGGTACAGCCAGGAGCTGCCCTGGAACTCGCCCTTGGAGTTGATGGGTGCGGAAATCCACAGACCCGCGCCACCGTACAGGCCGGCACCGACGCTACCTCCGGGGGTGAAGGTGCCGCCGCCGCGGCTCTGCGGGGTGGTGGAGGTTGCGCTGATGTTGGGAACCTGCACGGTGTAGGAGTCCAGACCGTAGCGGGTATCAAAGTCGTTGGAGGGGTTCGAGTTGAACGCCTGGGTGAAGACACCGAACTTCAGGGTCGGGGTTTCCTGCGCGTCGGTGGATGCCGCGTAGGCGGGTACCGCTGCGGCGGTTGCGATGACGGGGGTGCTCCATGCGGCACCCTTGATGAGTGCGCGGCGGTTCAGACCGTTAGTGGTGTTCGAGGAAGAAGTCATGGGATCTCTCTTGTTGTGAAAAATGTGGTGATGCATGTGATTTGAATTACTGATACTCTAATGTAATTCAGCTCATCTTCAAAATTATCTCAACTTTTACTTCAATGTATGTACATTGCGGCACCCAGCTCACCTAACGGGTGAAATGGGAGCATCATGGAAACCGTGGAGAACGCCCTCCCGGAAAACTCCACAGAAACACCACCGGTCACCACACACTTAAGGAACACAACATGGCATTTCTGAAGAGCGCACGCGTCACGCTTGCCTCCCTCGCAGTGCTCTGCCTGGGCACTATCGCAGCCCCCGCAGCAAACGCCTACAGCCCCGACATCGACGGCGACGGCATCCCCAATACCTGGGAACTGAAGGGCTACGACGCCGACGGCGACGGCAAAATCGACGTCGACTTCCCCGCAATGGGCGCAGACCCCAACCACAAGGACATCTTCGTCGAGATGGACTACATGGCAGGCCTGTTGCCCAGCGAAGACGAACTGGACCGCATCACCAAGATTTATGCCGACCTGCCCCTGCGCAACCCCGACGGCACTACCGGCGTGAACATCCACCTGGACGCCGGTAGCGCCCGCAGCGCCAAGTACAACCTGGGCGGCGGCAACGAAATCAGCTACCAGGCACTCGACAGCGAATTCAAGGCGCTCCACCGAATCAAGGCAACCGAAGGTAAGTTCAACCCCGCCCGCGAAGGCACCTTCCACTACATGATCTGGGGCGACTACTACGACAACAGCTACTCCTCCGGTATCGCTAACTTTGGCGGTCGTAACTTTATGGTCACCGTCGGCCCGACCTTCTGGGGCGAGGCAAGCAGCAACATCCGCGTGGCAGTGTTCGTGCACGAGCTCGGCCACAACCTCGCACTGAGCCACGGCGGCTGGGACGAAATCAACTACAAGCCCAACTACTACAGCGTCATGAACTACCAGTACACCCTCACCGGCGTGCCCATGGCTGACGGTAGCCGCTACTTCGGCTACTCCACCGCCGAATACCGCATGCTCAACGAGGCGAAGCTGTACGAGGCGCGTGGCTTCGGTCCCCGCGCGGCTGGCTTCCTGTACAAGGGCAAGCCCGCCAACCAGCCGATTGACTTCAACGGCAACGGCAAAATCGACACCGAGCCGGTGTCCGTGGACCTGAACGGTGACGGCATGATCACGAACCTGGGTGCCGCAAACGATGTGAAGATGATCCGCTTCCAGGCGACCGAGCACCCCGAGAAGGACAAGGGCCCCGAGCACATTGAGCCGAGCGGTATTACCGCCGAACACGCTCGTTCGCTGGGCCTGATTAAGTAGGCTGAATAGGTGGCGCAACGCCAACAGAGAGCCTTGTCAGCTCAGTAAAATGGCATAGCAAAAGGTGCGGATACCGAATCATCATTCGGTATCCGCACCTTTACTCTATGTAGCTTTCAGCTCAGCGCAGCGTGCAGCTCGGCACAGTGCTCAGCTCAGCAACAGAGCCTAGACAGCCTCGCTCACGCGGCCGGTATCCACCAGCACCTGCGCAATGTGGCCCAGCGCCTCCTCATTCTGCAGCGAAGAAACATCACCCAAAGAACGGCCCTGGTACAGCTCACCGAGCAGACGGCGAGTAATCTTACCCGAACGGGTCTTCGGGATATCGGCAACCGCCACAACGTCCTTCGGCTTAGCAATCGGGCCAATGTGCTCACGCACGTGTGCGGTCAGCGCCGCCTTCAGCTCATCCTCAGTCAGGCCCTTACCCTCATCGGTGAGCGTCACGTAAGCGACCGCCTGGTGACCGGTCAGCTCATCCTCCACGGGGCAGACACCAGCCTCAACCACAGCCGGGTGAGTCACCAGAGCCGACTCAATCTCAATCGTGGACAGGCGGTGACCCGAAATGTTAATCACGTCATCAATACGGCCGAGGATGTACACGTTACCCTCTTCGTCTTCCTTCGCGCCGTCGCCGGCCAGGAACCAGCCGCGCTCGCCGTAGTGACGCCAATAAGAATCCAGGAAACGCTGCGGGTTCTGCCACACGGTACGAGCCATCGAGGGGCCAATCTTATCGACCACGATGAAGCCCTGCTTACCGGGCTCGACCGGGTCGCCGTGCTCATCCACCACGCGGGTGGACACGCCGGGAACAGCGCGGGTAGCGCAACCGGGCAGGGGAGTGCAGTGCGGGGTACCCTCCGGGTAGGTGCCCTCGGGTGCGAACGCGGGGTCGTGCGGGCGCGGGGAGCACACGGTCGAGCCGGTCTCCGACTGCCACCAGGTGTCGATGAACGCCGCGGTGCCGCCGCCCACGTGCTGACGCAGCCAACGCCACGCCTCCGGGTTAATGGACTCGCCCACCGAGCCGAGCAGACGCACGGTCGAGAAGTCGTACTTGCCGGGCTCCGGGCCGTTCGGGAACGCACCCATGAGGGAACGAATCAGGGTCGGCGCGGTGTAGTAGTTGGTCACGCCGTAGCGTTCGATGACCTCGAAGTGGCGACCGTAGTGCGGGGTGTTCGGGGTACCCTCGTAAATCACCTCGGACACGCCGTTGACCAGCGGGCCGTAAATTTCGTAGGTGTGTGCGGTCACCCAAGCGAGGTCAGCGGTGCACCAGTGAACGGTGGACTCAACCTTTTCCGGGTCATTAACAGCCGACAGCTCGTCGGGGCGCAACACGCCGTTCTCGTCCACGTAATCCGGCAGCAGATCGTAGAGCAGCGCGTGGGTGTACGCGGTCTGCACCAGGTATCCAGCCATGGTGTGCACCAGGCCCTTGGGCTTACCGGTCGTGCCGGAGGTGTAAATAATGAACAGCGGATCTTCTGCGTCGTGCAGTTCGTAGGCGTGGGTGTCCGGCTGGTCGTCCACCAGGTCGTGGTACCAGACGTCGCGGCCCTCAGTCCACGGCACAGCGGCGTGCGCTACCGGGTCGGAGGCGCTGGTGCGGTCCACCACGATTACGTGCTCAATATTGTTCTCACCGGAGCATGCTTCGTCGGCGTTGACCTTCACGGGAACGACCTTGCCGCGGCGGTTCTGGCCATCGGTGGTGATGAGAACCTTCGCGCCGGTGTCTTCCACACGGAACTTCAGCGCCTCGGCGGAGAAACCACCGAAGACGAGGGAGTGGATCGCGCCAATACGCGCGCAGGCGAGGGTGAAAATAATGGTTTCGGGGATGACGGGCAGGTAGATGACCACACGGTCACCCTTGCGCACGCCCAGGGACAGCAGGCCGTTTGCTGCTTTCGCGATGCGGCGCTGCAGTTCGGAGTAGGTGATGACCTCACGGTCGCCGGGCTCACCCTCGAAGTAGAGGGCTACCTTGTCGCCGCGGCCTGCCTCCACGTGGCGGTCTACGCAGTTGTAGGCGACGTTCAGCTTACCGCCCTCGAACCACTTAATTTCGGGAATCGTGAACTGTTCGATGCCGTCCTCATCGAAGCCGAGGGACTTCGGCTTCTCGAAGCGGTGCGCGGTGTGCCAGGGCTCAGCCCAGGTGAGGCGCTGCGCCTGCTTCTCCCAGAACTCGACGCGTGCCTCGTCAGATTCGAGCGCGGGGTTCGGAGTGGGGTTCAGCGGGTCGGTGAACGAGTAGGGGGTGGGCAGTCCCATTATTCTCCCATCGGTTGCTGGCATTAGCACCCTTGCTCGCCGCGCCGCTGTCTGTGTGACCGTGGGGTCTGTGTGTGCGTTGGCGAGGGGGTTGCTGCGACGTCACGGAGCCAGGTCTCTCGGTCGCTCTGGATGGTTTGCCTTCTTAGTAAAGCGCGCTCGAGGGGGTGGACGCAAAGGGGACCGTCATATTCGGAATGGTGAGTACCAGTTCGTAATATAACGACATATTTAAAGACCCCGCCCCGCGCTCACTGCTGTGGGGCGCGGGGCGGGATTCATCATCATCATTCAGTAGGCGACAGGTTTCCCCGCCGACTTCTTTCTCCGGCGCGTAGCGATGATTAGCTCACCTTTGGGGAGCAGCCACGCGGCGGACATCTCTCCTAAAACTCAGCGCGTGCTGAGTGTTACGTTTAGCTGTGGTGCTAGTTGCTGGTGGCGTTAGTTGCTGGGGTACTTCGCCTTCACCCAGCGCTCGAACACGCCCACCAGCGCGTCGGTAATCTTACCGAGCACCGCCAGCGCCACAATAGCCAGCAGCAGGCGGTCGGTGCGGCCGTTGTTCTGCGAGTCGGTCAGCAGGTAACCCAGACCCATGGATGCACCCAGCAGCTCAGCGGCGACCAGGAACAGCCACGCCTGAGCCAGCGCCAGACGCAGACCCGAAACAACCGACGGCAGAACCGCGGGAAGCTGAACCGTGGTGAACAGGCGCAGACCCTTCAGGCCGAAGGCGCGTGCCGCCTCCACGAGCTTCGGGTCAACGTGCGCCAGAGCCGCAGAAACCGTGGTGTACACCGGGAAGAACGCACCAATAGCAACCAGGGTCACCTTGGAATTCTCACCAATACCAATCCACAGCAGAAGCAGCGGAACCCACGCCAGGGAGGGCACGGCACGCAGCGCACCAATGGTCGGTGCGGCAATCAGACGCACCGGTGCAGACAAGCCAATCAGCGCACCCAGCACCAGGCCGAGTACGGCACCAATACCGAAACCAATCAGCACACGCTGAGTAGAAATCGCCACGTGGCGGCCCAACTCGCCGCGCTGCGCCAGCTCAATACCGGCATTGACCACACGGTCGGGGGAGGGCAACTGAACCTGGGTGAACACGCCGTTGGTGCTCAGGATGTACCAGAGGGCAATCAGCGCCAGGGGAAGAATCAGGCCCAGGTACTGCTTACCGGCGAACGGGTTCGACGGCAGCTTCACGGAAGAGACACGCTTCTCGGCACGCTCAGCGCGAGCGCTGGAGGCGGCGGTAATCGTTGCGGCGGTCATTACTTCTCAACCACCTTTGCGATCTTCTCAACGGCTGCGCTGTCAGCCTTCTTTGCGAACTGGTCGTCCACAATGCTGTTCAGTGCCTTGTCCACGTCGGACTGGGAGGGAACGTCGCCGGACTCCACCAGGATCGGGCCGACACCCTTGAGAACCTCAACCTGCTTAGCGCCCGGAACCGGGTCGATATCCAGGTGGGTGCGCTCCATGACGACCTGGGCGGTCTCGTGCTTAATGCCGGACTCCTCCTCGACAATCTTCACAGCCTCTTCGGGGTTCTTCTTAGCCCAGGCGCGAGCGTACTCGTACACGTCCACGATGGTCTGTGCGGCGGTCGGGTTGGACTGAATGAACTTCTCGGTGGCGTTCAGGAAGCCGTAGGTGTTGAAGTTCAGGTTGCGGTAGAAGAGCACGTCGCCGCTTTCCACCTCGGCGGCAGCCATGATCGGGTCCAGGCCGCTCCACGCGTTGACCTGACCGTTATCCAGGGCGGTGCGGCCGTCAGCGTGCTGCAGGTTCTGAATGGTCAGGTCCGAAGCAGAGATACCCTCCTGCTTGAGTGCCTGCAGCAGCAGGAAGTACGGGTCGGTACCCTTGGTCACGGCAACGGTCTTACCCTTCAAATCCGCAACCTTAGTGATGCCCGAATCCTTGCGGGTCACCAGAGCCGACCACTCCGGCTGCGAGTAGAGGCTAATGACCTTGATGGGAGAGCCATTAGCACGTGCCAGCAGCGCCGCCGAACCGGCGGTCGAGCCGACATCAATATTGCCGCTACGCAGCGCCTCATTCGCCTTGTTCGAACCGGCCGACTTGACCCACTCAACCTTCTTACCCTCCGCGGCGAGGGCAGTCTCAAGCCAACCCTTCTTGCGGATAATCAGGGACAGCGGGTTGTAGGTCGCGTAGTCAATGGTCACGGTGTTCTGGTCGCCACCACCGGCAGCACCGGAGGCGTTAGCGGAACCGGACCCTTCACCGGCGCAGGCGCTGAGCAGAGTAGCAAAAGCGGCGGCTGCGGCAAGGGACTTGAGGGCGGTACGGCGAGACGGGGAGTAAGTCATGATGAAATCTTTTCGCTTCTGAAGATGATGATGTGATGTGTAAGAAATGCGTTTCGTGGCGGCTTTAGGCGTTATCTTCCACGCCGAGCTCAGCCAACAGTTCGCTACGCAGCGCCGTGATCTCTGCATCGGCGCGGTCACGCGGGTGAGAACGGTCAACGGTCACGATGCGCTGGATGGTGGCGGGCGCCTCCGGGGTGTCCTTACCGAGGACAATCACCCGGTCAGAGAGGTACAGCGCCTCTTCCACATCGTGGGTGACCAGCAGAATCGTGGTCGGGTCTTGACGGTGCACGTCCAACAGCAAATCCTGCATGTTGATGCGGGTCAGCGCATCCAGAGCACCGAAGGGCTCGTCGAGCAGCAGCACGCCGGGGTTGCGTGCGAGCGCTCGTGCCAGGGACACGCGCTGAGCCATACCGCCTGAAATTTCCTTGGGACGGTGGGTTGCGTATTCGCCCAGGCCGACCAGGTCGAGCAGGCTCGCTACGGATGCTGCGCCTTCAGATTTTTTGGTGCCCTGCGGCAGTCCGAGCGCCACGTTGTCGGCGACGGTGCGCCAGGGGAGCAGGCGCGGTTCCTGAAAGCCGATAGCTACGCGGGGGTCGAGGCCGGTCACTGCCTTCTCGCCGATACGCACGGTACCTGCGGTGATGCGGTTCAGGCCTGCCGCTGCACGCAGGAGGGTGGATTTGCCGCATCCGGAGGAGCCGATGACGGAGATAATCTCGCCGGGGGCTGCGGTGAAGGAGACTCCGCGAAGAACTTCGTGGGTTCCGCCGGGCACGGGGAAAGATTGTCCGACGTCTTCAAAGCTCAAGGGGACGGCGGCGGTGGATACGGCACGGCGGCCGTTCTTTTCACTGGTGGGTACGTCAGTTACTGCACTGTTGAGTGTCATGTCACTTCCATCGTTCCTGGCGTTAGCACCGGGGGCGGAAGAATCCGTGCCGGTTGCTGCGACGTCGTGGAGCCAGGTCTCTCAGTCGCTCTGGATGGTTTGCTTCTCCCACCCTATGGGCTGTGGTGTGCCTCAATCAACCCTGCGGGCGCGTATGAATTTCTATGACCGTATATTTCGCATTTATCACGAAATATTTCGGTTCTACGTCACAAAAAGATTTTTTCGTCACAAACGTGACCTCCCTCCCGCGCGCCCCGTACACTCAAACCACGAGATCATGAGTCCCGGCGCTAAGCTCTGGCTAGCCGGGCGGCAACCCTCTCCCGTAGCGGGGTGCCCCAGATGATGATCTGGCCTCAACGGAAAGAGGCAAGTACGGCGCGAACGCGCCACCTGCACGAAGGCCACCACCGAACGCAGAAGGCATCAGGAGGCGGCGCGCGGGGTGCAGGGTACAAACCCGATCGTCCCCGATCATTCGCGAAAGGAAAATCGATGGCTGAGCAGAAGAAGCGCATCGTAGTTAACGCATTCGAGATGACCTGCATCGGTCACCAGAGCTTCGACCTCTGGCGTCACCCGCGCTCCCGCGCAACCGAGTACAACACCATCAAGTACTGGACTGACCTGGCTAAGACCCTTGAGCGCGGCCTGTTCGACGCCGTGTTCATCGCTGACGTGGTCGGCATCTACGACGTGTACAAGAACTCTGCCGCTCCCGCCATTGAGGGTGCCGCTCAGGTTCCCGTGAATGACCCCGCAACCCAGATTTCTGCAATGGCTGCAGTGACCGAGCACCTCGGCTTCGGTGTGACTGCTGCCGCTACTTTCGAGCAGCCCTACACCCTGGCTCGCCGCTACGCCTCCCTCGACCACCTCACTGAGGGCCGCGTCGGCTTCAACGTTGTGACTTCTTACCTGCCTTCGGCTGCTGAGAACCAGGGTCTGCCCACCCAGATTCCGCACGACGAGCGCTACGAGATCGCCGACGAGTTCCTGGACGTCTGCTACAAGCTGTGGGAAGGCTCCTGGGAAGACGGCGCAGTAGTCAAGGACCGCGAGCGCGGCGTGTACGCTGACCCCTCCAAGGTCCACCCGATTGGCCACAAGGGCAAGTACTTCTCCGTGCCCGGCATCTCCCTGACTGAGCCGAGCCCGCAGCGCACCCCCGTGATCTTCCAGGCTGGCGCATCCAGCCGCGGCCAGCAGTTCTCCGGCAAGCACGCTGAGGCTGTGTTCATCAGCGCCCTGCGCCCGGACCTGACCCGCGTTGTGACCGACCGTATTCGCGCCGCTGCAGAGGAGCAGGGCCGTAGCCGCGACGACGTCAAGATCCTCGCAATGCTCTCCGTCATCGTGGATGAGACCGAGGAGAAGGCAAAGGCAAAGTACGAGGAGTACAAGAAGTACATCAACCTCGACTCTGCACAGGCTATCATCGGCGGCTGGTCCGGTGTTGACCTGTCCCAGTTCGACGAGGACGAGGTTCTGAACTACGTGCAGACCGAGTCGATTCAGTCCTTCCTGACCCCCTTCACCCTGCAGGCGAAGGACAAGAAGTGGACCCGCAAGGCCATCGCTGAGCACACCACCCTCGGCGGCATGGGCGATGTCATTGTTGGTGACCCGGTTCAGGTTGCTGACGAGCTTGAGCGCTGGATCGACGAGGGTGGCCTGGACGGCATCAACCTGGCGTACCACGTCTCCCCGGGTTCCTTCGAGGACTTCATCGAGTACGTTGTTCCCGAGCTGCAGAAGCGCGGCCGCTACCGCACCGAGTACGAGGGCAACACCCTGCGTGAGAACATCTTCGGTAAGGGCCACACCAAGGTTGCTGACTCCCACCCGGCTGCTAAGTACCGCGGCGCATACGTGGGTAAGCCTTCGGCTGCTGACACCCCGGCTCGCGCGATCGCTGAATAAGCGTTGCCGCTGAAGCGTGCCGTGTAGGTTCGCTCAAACTTAACGATTGAAAACAAGAACGCCCGTTCTGCTGGAGGATTTGTATCCCCGGCAGGGCGGGCGTTTCTTTGCGCTGTGCCGCCGTCGCTTTCTTGATACAGGGCACCTTCTTGACGCGGCGCTTTCTTTATACTGGTTGGCATGATTGAACTTAACCATGATGACCGCTGCCCCTGCTCGAGCGGCGAGGTGTACGGCACCTGCTGCGGCAGGTTCCTGGGCGAGTTTGCCGCCTCCGGCACGCTGACTGCTCCCGCGCCGGAGCAGCTGATGCGCTCGCGTTTTACCGCGTTTGCGACCGGGGATGCGGCGTACCTGCTGGCGAGCTGGCATCCGAGTACTCGCCCGGCTACCTTGGAGTTGGAGGATGATATCCGCTGGTATCGCCTGGATATTCTGGGTGCTTCGGGTGGCCCGTTTGATGCGTCCGGTACGGTGGAGTTCGTTGCGTATTACCGTTCGGTGCCGGGTGTCCCTGCGGAGGAGCGGGTGAAGGGCAGCATGCATGAGCTGTCGCGCTTTGAGAAGGTGGGCGGCACCTGGCTCTATGTGGATGGAGACGTCCGCTAAATCTCGTAACTTTCCCTGCCTCTCATACGTGCAGAGTGTGGGCATAGAAGAAATGGCAGAATCATTCCGAAACCGGAACGATTCTGCCATTCTTTGTTGACGCCTCTCAACGAGGCTAACTATCGGGACTGTTGGACTTAGCTAGTCCAGCCGTTAATGATGCCCATACCGAAGTAGATCACGAACACCGCAGACACCAGGTACATCAGCCAGTGCACGTCCTTACCGCGGCCCTGCACCAGGCGAATGAAAGTGTACGCCACGAAGCCGGCACCAATACCGTTCGCAATCGAGTACGACAGCGGCATGAAAATAATGGTCAAGAACGCCGGAATACCCAGACCCCAATCGGTCCAGTCAATATTCACGGCCTGGCGAATCATCAGGAAGCCGACCACGACCAGCGCCGGAGCAACCGCCTCGAAAGGAACGATGGTGACCAGCGGCGAAATGAAAATCGCCAGCAGGAACAGCACACCGGTCACAATGTTCGCAAAGCCGGTGCGTGCACCCGCACCAATACCGGTAGCGGATTCCACGAAAATCTGGTTCGCCGAACCGGACGCGCCACCACCGACAACGGAACCGAAAGCGTCCACGAGCAGGACCTTGTCAATGTCCTCAACCTTGCCGTCCTTCATGGTGCCAGCCTCGGCGGCAAGGCCAACCGAAACGCCCATCGCGTCAAAGAACACGGACAGCAGAATGGTGAACACCAGCAGCGATGCGGCCAGCGGACCGATGTGGGTGAACGCGCCGAACAGGTCAGCGGAACCGATGAGGGAGAAGTTCGGGGTGGTGAACTCCATGTCCGCCAGGGAAGGCACGTTCAGGGACCAGCCGGTCGCCGCCTCCTTCACGGAACCGGAGGGGACAACCGCCTCCAGAATCAGGGACAGCGCGGTGGAAGCGAGCACACCCCACAGGATTGCGCCCTTCACGTTGCGGATGAACAGCGCAATGGTGAGGAACAGGCCGAACAGGAAGACGAGGGTGGGCCAGCCGAGCAGGTGACCGCCCGCGCCGAGGCTCACCGGAACGGTGGTGCCAGCTGCGTCAGGCATGCGGCGGATAATGCCGGAGTCGACCAGACCGATGAAGGAAATGAAGAAGCCGATACCGACCACAATCGCGGTCTTGAGCGACTCGGGGACCGCTTCAAACACCGCGGTGCGGAAGCCGGTCAGCACCAGAACGGTCATGATCAGACCGGCAAGAACGACCAGGCCCATGATGTCTGCCCAGGTCAGGTTCGGGGTGGTGGCAATGGTGGAGGCGAGCAGCGCGTTCACGCCCAGGCCAGCCGCCATGGCGAAGGGCTGCTTGGCGATAACACCCATGAGGATGGTCATCACGCCGGCAACCAGCGCGGTCACAGCCGCGACGGGTGCGATACCGAGGGTGCGTTCGGATGCGTCCTTGCCGAGGCCGATGACGAGGGGGTTCAGCACCACGATGTAGCTCATGGCGAAGAATGCGGCGAGGCCGCCGCGGAATTCTGCGGCGATGGAGGAGCCGCGTTCGGAAA
Organism: Rothia sp. HMSC069D01; assembly: GCF_001810135.1. Lineage (NCBI taxonomy): Bacteria > Bacillati > Actinomycetota > Actinomycetes > Micrococcales > Micrococcaceae > Rothia > Rothia sp. HMSC069D01. Next base: position 66,326 of record NZ_KV800082.1, on the reverse strand, counting down.
TCTTGAAGTAGCGGTCGAGTGCGCTGGTGGGCGCTGCCGCCTTCTGGGGTTCAGACATGTGAGGATCCGTTGATGTTGTTCGGTGTGTACTGTTGCGCCGCCGGTTTCGCGGGTAAAGCTCGCAGGTAAATTTCACGGGCTAGGCTCGCGGGTAAGTCTCGGGTTGGGCGCCACGATGGTTCAACCATTGTAGGCGCCGCCGCTTAGCTTGTGCCGTTGAAACGCGTTGTGTGCGGCGGTTCAGTCGGTGATGTGGTGTTTCCCCGACCCCTGCAACCAGAATTGGGTAGTTGGGGTAGAGGGAAGAATAGCGCAGGGCGGGGTACCGGCAACCCGAAGGTGCCGATACCCCGCCCTGATGGCGCCCGCTCCTCCACGTGTGGAGGGTGAGGCACCCGATGTATTTAGTGCATCCAGCCGGTAATCAGGCCGTTAGCGAAGAAGATGAGGAACACTGCGGAAACCACGTACATGAGCCAGTGAACTTCCTTGCCGCGACCCTGCACCAGGCGGATGAAGACGTAGGACAGGAAGCCTGCACCGATACCGTCCGCGATGGAGTATGCCAGCGGCATGAAGATGATGGTCATGAACGCGGGGATACCCAGACCCCAGTCGTTCCAGTCGATGTTCACTGCCTGGCGGATCATCAGGAAGCCAACGAACACCATTGCGGGTGCAACAGCTTCGAAGGGCACGATGGTGACCAGCGGGGACAGGAAGATCGCGACGAGGAACAGTGCGCCGGTGACGACGTTCGCGAAGCCGGTGCGTGCGCCCGCGCCGATACCGGTTGCGGACTCCACGAAGATCTGGCTTGCGGAGGAGGAGGTGCCACCGCCGGCTACGGAGCCGAGAGCGTCCACGAGCAGGACCTTGTCGACGTTCTCGATCTGGCCGTCCTTGATGGTGCCTGCTTCGGTTGCGAGACCGACGGAGGTGCCCATTGCGTCGAAGAACGCGGAGATGAGGATGGTGAAGATCAGCAGAACTGCAGCCATGCCGCCGAGGGTGCCGAAGGCGCCAAACAGGTCAGCGGAGCCGAACAGGGAGAAGTCGGGCAGCTTGCTGGTGTTGGAGTCCCAGACGGGGACGTTCAGAGACCAGCCGGTGGGGGACTGAAGCGAGCTGCCGGAGGGCACGACCTTCTCCAGGATGATGGAGAGGGCGGTGGAGGCGAGCACACCGTAGAGGATTGCACCCTTCACATTACGGATGAACAGCGCAATGGTGAGGAACAGGCCGAACAGGAAGACCAGGGTGGGCCAGCCGAGCAGGTGGCCGCTCACGCCGAAGGAGACGGGCACGGTGGTGCCGGCTGCGTCGGGCATACGGCGGATGATGCCTGCGTTAACGAGGCCGATGAAGGCGATGAAGAAGCCGATACCGACGACGATTGCAACCTTGAGCGATTCGGGAACCGCGTTGAACACTGCGGTGCGGAAGCCGGTCAGCACGAGGATGGTCATCAGCACACCAGCCCAGACGACGAGGCCCATGATGGCGGGCCAGGTCAGGTTGGGGGTGGAGGCGATGGTGGTTGCCAGCAGCGCGTTCACGCCGAGGCCTGCCGCCATGGCGAAGGGCTGCTTGGCGATGACGCCCATGAGGATGGTCATGACGCCTGCGACCAGTGCGGTCATTGCTGCGACCTGCGGTACGCCGAGGGCGTTGCCGGATGCGTCCTTGCCGAGGCCGATGATGAGGGGGTTCAGCACGACGATGTAGCTCATCGCGAAGAAGGTGGCGAGGCCGCCGCGGAATTCTGCGGCGATGGTGGAGCCTCGCTCAGTGATTTTGAAGTAACGGTCCAGTGCGCCCTTGGCTTCTGCCTTGGGGGTCTGGGGAGCCGCGGTGTTCTCAGAAGACATTCGTGAAAATCCGTAGATACTCATAGTCGGGGCGTGACTCGGGGTTCCGAGCCCGCATAAAAAAGTGCCACTTCCCGGTGTGTTGGGGAGGTGACACTGTTGTACCGAAATATTCTACGGTTAAAGTTTCTCTAAGCGTTAATCCAGGAAATTCCCAGCTTTCGTTCAGAGATTTTTTGTGGGAGGCGTAATAGCGGTAACTATCTCTCGCCTCTGCGCGAACAATAATAGTTTATTAGGTTAGTGAACCCTAAGTTCCTGCTATATTCGAGGTGAAACAAAGTGTCGCCGGATGCCAGGTTCTGTGTGGTGAGCCTTTTTCGGCATAGATGAGAATTCGGCATAGATGAGAAGGAACCCACCGTGACTGAAACTCCCCAAGAAAACACTGTTGAGAACTATCCCGCCGCAGAATCCCTGCCGGTACGCCAGCGCGCCATCGTAGCAACCGACCGCCCCGCCCGATACATCAAACAGCTCGGCTCGCACATGGGCCGCAAGCTCGGCACCGCAGAACTGCCCGACGGACTGCGCCTCACCTTCAACCGCGACGGTATTTTCCGCGGCTACGGTGACCTGCGTGAAACCGACGGTGCCCTCGTCCTGGAGGTGCGCGCTGAAAGCGACGAGTTGGCTGCTGGTCTGGCGGATGTGCTGGATCGCCACCTGGTCCGCTTCGGTGAGCGTGACGAACTGGTCGTAACCTTCGAGGCGGTACCCGCCTCCTAGTCCCTGCTTTCTAGTCTTCGTTACCCTGCCCCGCCCTCCTGCACCTCGGAGGGCGGGGCAGTTCTATGCCCGCTGCGTGCGGAGGTGCCCGGGGCCGGAAGCGCCACCCCTCCTGAAATAAGTGACCCCGCCCGGATTAGGTGACAGAAAATTGTCCTATTTAGTGGGCGAAGACATATAAGCCCCCGAACACCCGTCAATCCCCGGTAAAATAGGCAAGAAGTGAACACTAAGCTCACCGCCTGTTCGCGCCGCACCGGGCGCCGGACGGTGAACTTCGAAAGGAAGATTTTCGTGTCTGAAGCAGCACGCCCCCTGCGCGTCGCCGTTATTGGTGCAGGTCCCGCCGGTATTTACACCGCCGACATCCTCACCAAGTCTGAAGAGGTCCGCACCGGCGCCGTCGAGGTCGCCATCGACATCTTCGACCGCTACCCCGCCCCCTTCGGCCTGATCCGCTACGGTGTGGCACCGGATCACCCCCGCATCAAGGGCATCATCACCGCGCTGCACAAGGTCTTGGACCGCGGCGACATCCGTTTCTTCGGCAACGTTGAATACGGCAAGGACCTGACCCTCGCCGACCTGCGCGAACACTACGACGCCATCATCTTCGCAACCGGCGCGATTTTTGATGCACCCCTGAACATTAAGGGCATCGACCTGGACGGCTCCTACGGCGCAGCAGACTTCGTCTCCTGGTACGACGGCCACCCCGACTACCCCCGCACCTGGCCGCTCGAAGCTGAGCAGGTTGCAGTGCTCGGTAACGGCAACGTCGCTCTGGACGTCTCCCGCATCCTCTCCAAGCACGCTGACGACCTGCTCGTCACCGAAATCCCCGACAACGTCTACGAGGGTCTGAAGGCTTCCCCCGTGACCGACGTGCACGTCTTCGGTCGCCGCGGCCCCGCACAGATGAAGTTCACCCCGCTCGAGCTGCGCGAACTCGCACACTCCCGCGACGTGGACATCGTCCTGTACGAAGAGGACTTCCAGTTCGACGCTGCTTCCGAAGAAGCAATGGAGAAGAACGCACAGACCAAGGTCATGATGAAGACCCTGCGCGGCTGGCTGGAAGACCAGAAGACCAATGAGCAGACCGCATCCCGCCGCCTGCACCTGCACTTCCTGCAGTCCCCGCACGAGATCCTCGGCGAAGACGGCAAGGTCGTGGGCCTGCGCATGGAACGCAACAAGCTCGACGGCAACGGCGGCATCATCGGCACCGGCGAGTACGTGGACTACCCCGTACAGGCTGTCTACCGCGCAATCGGCTACTTCGGTTCCGAACTGCCCGAAATCGGTTACGACGACAAGCGCGGCGTCATCACCAACGTTGAGGGTCGCGTCGTGGACGAGAACGGCGAGGTCGTTCCCGGCCTGTACGCATCCGGTTGGATTAAGCGCGGCCCCGTCGGCCTGATCGGCTCCACCAAGTCTGATGCACTCGAGACCATCACCCACCTGCTCGAGGACCGCGAGAACCTCTACACCGCACCCGAGCCGGAGGCAGAGGCATTCAGCGCCTACCTGGACTCCAAGGGCATCAAGTACACCACCTGGGAAGGCTGGCACCGTCTGGACGACCACGAGAAGGCACTGGGCGCCGCATCCAAGGATGCAGCCGGTGAGCCTCGCGCCCGTGTGAAGGTTGTGGACCGCGACGAGATGATTAACGTCTCCCGCGGCGAGTAATCCTTACGTTGAGTACGTAGAGTATAGAAATCGACCCGTACCGTGAACCGGTGCGGGGTCGATTTTTGTCTATATATAAGGAGGTAATAAGAAGTAGGGGAGTAGCGGGGGAGGAAGCTCAAGAAGCGCTCGCCCGGAAGAGCCGTCGAAAGAGCGGTTAAAGAAACCCACCCCGCACCATGAGGTCATGCGGGGTGGGCTGGGTAGGCGCCGAAGACACTCGAGGACATACCCTCCGGCTACCCGGACGCGCAGCGAGCCCATGCAGTGACTCCACGTGCGGCGCATCCCTTAACGGGGTCTAGAAAGCTAAAGAAACACCAAGATTAGCTCTCTAAACAAGCGCATAGCCGTACGGTGTGTAGACTATGCACACTTTTTGAGGACGTCTTCAATGCCCAAAATGGCCTTGAGTACGGTTTCAGTTTCAGTACCCAGCTTCTTGCGGGCTTCACCAGAAATGACGGCCTTCACGATGTTCTTGAAGGTCTTCCACTGCTTGAAGGCGTTAACGAGTGCCTTAATAAGCTTGTAAATGGCGATGCCCAGCTGAATGACAAACTTTGCAATACTGACAACGCAGGCAATAACACCAACGGGGGAGAGAGCTGCGTGGGCGCGTCCATCAGACTTACGAACAGCGGCCTTAGCGCTTGCAATCTGACGGCCTGCGTCAGTGCCCTGGACGGTGGTCAGGTTGCCCAGTGCGCTCTCAATGCCGCTATTAACGCGGTTGGAGGATCCAGGCTTCGCATACTTCAAACGGGCAGGTACCTGCTCTAGGCGGCGCAGGATCAGCTTGAGCTGCTGGTCGGCAGTCATTGCCTTCTGCGGGTGCGCCATCTGCTGTGCCTGCGCTGCGGGTGCAGCTACACAGCCGAGAGCGATGGTTGCGGTGCCTACGCCGAGTGCACGGAATGCCATGCGGCGATTCATCGTTGCGGACACTGGATCCCCCTTTGGATCTCTATGCGGTTTATCGGTGCTGTAATGTGCGGTGACTTTACGTCTGGGGCTCCGGAAGTGGCCCCGTGCAAGGTCCGGAAGTGACCTCACGCCCTCTATAGTACGGTGCTCAAAGAGGGGGCTTCAAGCTATTTCAGGGGGTATTTTCAGCCAGCTTTCATCTCTCCTTGTCAATCGCTAGAGGTTTATCAAATCTTTATATTTCTGCGTCGTCATAATTGCGTAGATATCTGCACTGAGAGAAAAATAAGCGTCTGACAAGCAGGTTTATTGTATTCCCAAGAATGAATATTTGCATCTACGTGCATTCTGGCCTGTAGTTGCTTTGCGCGGCACATTTTTGAGGGTTCCGGGGGTGCTGGGGTGAACCCTCTAGAGAGGTGTTGCTGTGCACTCTCTTGCAGATATTTGCGCCCAGGGTAGCGTCTTGCCTGCATGTCCTATATAAGCGCGTAGAAAGTTGTCGAAAATTTTTTGGAGATATTGTGGAGTTTTTTGGCCGCTGCGATGCGCATAAGAGGGGTGTATAAGAGATGTGAAGGTGGGTTTTCGGAATTCTTGCGGGACTGATGCCGGCATCTTCGAAACAAAATTTCGGAGGAGTTTCGGAGGAGTTTGTAGAAAATCTGTAGAAATCAGAGCGGGAAATAGGGCTTCTTCGAGGCCTCTGCGGGTGCCCAAAAGTCGCTAAAACCCCTCCAAAAGCTCCTGATATGGGGTGTTGTGAAGAAATTTTAAAATTTTTTGAAGTTTTTCTGAATCGTCATTGACTAGCTTAAATACATATGTGCCAGGCTATAAATGGTCGAAAATGGGGGTCAAAATCGGGCAAAATCGAACAAAACGGTTTGCACGCCTCCGCAAACCTGTCATAGACTAGTGGAGGTTCGAACGACGGGATGAAGAAAACGGAACCTGTTCGATCGACTAGGCCCCCATCGTCTAGCGGCCTAGGACGCCGCCCTTTCACGGCGGTAGCACGGGTTCAAATCCCGTTGGGGGTACTTGCAAATCTTACGATTTGCAAAGCCAAGTTAGATGATATAGAATTTACTTCTGTTGATTCCAACAAGGCCCCGTAGCGCAGTTGGTTAGCGCGCCGCCCTGTCACGGCGGAGGTCGCGGGTTCAAGTCCCGTCGGGGTCGCTCTGGCCGCGTAAGTTCAGATGATTATTCATCCGAAGACGCGGTCATTGCGTATCTAAAAGTAAATACGCAAGGCTCTGTAGCTCAGTTGGTAGAGCGTACGACTGAAAATCGTAAGGTCACCGGATCGACGCCGGTCGGAGCCACGAAATCCGCCTCCAGGCTTCTACAGTGGGGCGGGTTTTGTTTTTAAAAAAACTTTGCGGTTGCAGATACTGCAAGCCCGTCGAAAAGGCGGTATCTTGGGAATAAAACCCCGAGGTGCCGCCTTTTTGTATACAGATTGTATACAGAGGCACCTGCCCTATAGTCACTGCAGAAAGCACCACCGACCCATGACCGCCCAAAATTCAGCCGCCCAAAATTCAACTCACCCGCACCAAGAGGACTCGCCTCAGATTCCCTGGGCAAAAAATCCTGCCACTGGTAGCGTGCAGGCGGGCGGAATTCGCTTCGAGAACATCACCAAGAGCTACCCGAGCCGTACCGGTGAACCCACCACGGTGCTGCAGAACCTGAACCTGCATATTCCCGCCGGGCAGATTACCGTGTTCGTCGGCCCCTCCGGCTGCGGTAAAACCACTAGTCTACGCATGATTAACCGCATGGTGGAGCCCAATAGCGGAACCATCACCATTGACGGCGTGAACGTGCACGAGAAGAACCCCTACGAGTTGCGCCGCGGCATTGGCTACGTGATGCAGCAGGGCGGGCTCATGCCGCACCGCACTGTCGCGCAGAATATTGCCACCGTACCGCGCCTGCTCGGTGCCTCCCGCAAGGAGGCGCAGGCACGCGCCCTCGAACTGCTCAACGTGGTCGGTCTGGATTCTTCGTACGCCAAGCGCTACCCCTCCCAGCTTTCGGGCGGTCAGGTCCAGCGCGTTGGTGTGGCGCGTGCTCTCGCCGCCGATGCGCCCGTCCTGCTGATGGACGAGCCGTTCTCCGCGGTGGATCCGGTGGTGCGTACCGACCTACAGAAAGAGCTGCTGCGCCTACAGGGGCAACTCGCCAAGACGATCGTGTTCGTCACCCACGACATTGATGAGGCGCTTCTGCTCGGCGATACAATCGCCGTCTTCGCGGAGGGCGGTCGCCTCGCACAGTTCGGTACTCCCGAAGAGATTCTCTACAGCCCCGCCGATGATTTTGTGCGCTCCTTCGTGAGCCGCTCCGTTGCCGGTCTGCTGGATGAGCAGACGGTACGCCAAGCGCGCGCACGCCGACTTGCCGTCTCCCGAGAAGCGCAGAATAGTGCGGCAGAAGGCGAGAAAAGCGAATGAGTCTTCTGGAAAATATTGTGCTCGCGGAACCACCTCTCGCCGCGCATCCCCTAGTGGCATCACCCCTCGCCGCAAGCGATATGCACTGGGAGTGGGTCGCCACCAATAGTCAGCGCATCCTCGAGCTAACCCTCAGCCACCTCTACCAGGGCGTTGTACCCGTCGTGATTGGCACCCTCGTCGCGCTACCGGTCGCCTACTACGCGAGCCGTCGCCGTGACCGCGGTTCCGAACACCGCATCGGTGCGCGAACCCTCATGCACCTCTCCTCGCTGCTGTACACCATTCCCTCGATCGCACTGTTCGTGCTGATGCCGCTCATTCTGGGAACCTCCATTATTTCCCCGCTGAACGTGCTCGTCGCCCTGAGCGTATACTCCTTCTCGCTCATGGTGCGCTCCGGTGTGGATGCCTTCGACTCCGTACCCGATAGCGTGCACGAATCTGCACGCGCCCTCGGATACACGCCCCGACAGGCGCTGATGGAGCTCTACCTGCCCCTCGCTACGCCCGTCATTATGGCGGGAATCCGCGTGGCAACCGTGGCAAATATTGCGATGGTGTCCGTGGGTGCTCTCATCGGTGTGCCCTCGCTCGGCACGCTCTTCACCGACGGGCTCGCGCGTAATATCCCTTCGGAAATCCTGGCTGGCGTGATCCTTAGCCTGATGCTGGCACTGGTCCTCGACCTGCTCCTTATCCTTCTGACGAGGGCACTTACGCCCTGGCAGGCGGCTACGGTTGCGAACCGCCACAGCCCCGAAAGGAAGGCATAACCCGTGAACGTCATAGAACGAACCTTCGCCTACCTCATGGACGGCTCCAATTGGCAGGGAAGCGGCGGAATCCTCGTGCGTCTGCTCGAACACCTGAGCGTCACCGCCCTCGCCACCGCCTGCGCGGCACTCATCGTCGTGCCCCTCGGCCTCTGGGCTGGGCACCACCGATCCTCCGACGGCACTAACCGCCGCCGCAGCAACCTGCTCATGAGCGCCGTAGCCGCCACCCGCGCGCTACCCGCGCTCGGTCTGCTCACCATCCTGGCGCTCTGGCTGGGCGTCTCAACCCTGCCTGCCCTCATCGTGCTCATTATTATTGCGGCGGCACCTCTGCTCGCAGGAGTTCTTGAAGGCCTCGCCGCCGTACCCGAAGATCTCGTGGACGCAGCCCGCGCCCAAGGCCTGACCGAATGGCAGATTCTGACCCGCCTCGAAATCCCGCTCGCCGCCAACATGATGCTCGGCGGACTCCGCTCCGCACTCGTGCAGGTCATCGCAACCGCGACCATCGTCGCCTACCTGAGCGGCGGAACCCTCGGCAGGTACCTCTTCGACGGGCTCGCCGTGCGCGACTACCCGCGCATGCTCGTCGCAACCCTGCTCGTGGCGCTTCTCGCCTTCGCCGTGGATGCGCTCATGGGCCTTGTGCAGCGTGCGCTCACCCCCGCGGGGCTCACCATCAACCGGAAGAAGGCATGAACCCGATGAATCAGACGCATCAAACCTTCACGCGCCCTACCGTATCTCGTCGCACTGCCCTAACCGCCGCCGGAGCGCTCGGCATGGCGGGTATTCTCAGCGCCTGCGGGCTCAGCGGCGACAAAGTCTTCAGCGGCGAACACGAAGGAATCATCGTCGGCTCAGCGGCCTTCGCCGAATCCCAAATCCTCGCCGAAATCTACGCCGGAGCCCTCGCCCGAGCGGGATTCAACGCCCGCACCCAGCTGAGCATCGGCGCCCGCGAGGCGTACCTGGGGGCACTCGCCTCCGGTGCGGTGGACGTTATCCCGGACTACTCCGGCAACCTGCTGCTTTACCTCGACCCGAAGGCTACAGCTAACACTGCGCAGGAGATTCTGCAGGCGCTACCCGCCGCCCTCGGCACCCTCACCACGGGTGGCTCCGGGGCTGAAATCCGCGCCCTGAACGCCTCCGAGGCGGAGGATAAGGACTCGCTCGTCGTTACCGAGCAGACCGCCCAGAAGTACGGTCTGCGAAGCCTTGAGGACCTCGCCTCCCGCTGTACGAATCTGAAGCTTGGCGCCGCCCCGGAGTTCGCCGAGCGCGCCTACGGCATCCCGGGTCTAAAAGAGAAGTACGGATGCGTCCCCGCCGAGTTTGTGCCCCTCTCGGATGGCGGCGGCGCGCTGACCGTCAAGGCCCTGCTGGATGACACCGTGCAGGTGGTTGACCTCTACTCGACCACCCCCGCAATTGAGCAGAATCAGCTGGTGGTGCTGGAGGATCCGAAGAACATGATTCTGGCTCAGCAGGTGCTGCCCATTATCAATACGTCGCGAGTTCCCGACTCTGCGGCGGAGGTTCTGAACCGCGTTTCGGCGAAGCTCACTACCGCTGATTTGCGTACTTTGAATGACCGTGTTTCGGGTACCTCTAAGCAGGAGCCCGCGCAGGCGGCGGCTACCTGGCTGAACGAGCACGGCTTCTAAGATTCTTCCTGATATTCCATATTAATTCCTCTATAGGAATGTCTATAAACAAAACCGACCTGGGAATATTCTAGAAATAGAATATTGCCAGGTCGGTTTATATTGCCCTTATCCCACACGTTAGGGGAGGGGCATATAGTAGCTTTTAGCCCTCAATCAGCAACGCCAGAGCCTCGTAGGGGCGCAGGCTCAGCGTCACCGTCTCAGCTGAATCAGATACAGCAGAATCCGCCGCAGCGGAATCGACCGTAGAATTCTTGTAATTACACACCAGCACGCGACCGGAACGAACGAACTCAGCCGGAACCTCAACCTCGGTCGGCTCACCGTAGAAGTTCGTCAGCACCAGCAGACGCTGTGCTGGGCTACCGTCCTCGGAGCCAGCCTCAGCGGGCAGCTCACGCAGGTACGCAAAAACCCGCTCGTGATTCAGCGCGTAGGGCGCGTACGAACCCACAGAAATGACCGGGTACTGCTTACGCAGGGCAATCAGGTTGCGGTAGTACGGAAGAATCACACCGTCGCGCTCCTCATCCTCCACCGAAATACCGGCGCCGGTCGCCGCATCACGTACCGGGCCGGGAGCCAGCCACGGCGACTCGGAGCCGAAACCGGCAGTCACCGGATCCGCGGTCCACTGCATCGGCACACGCGAATTATCGCGAGCCTTCGACGCCACAATTTCCAGAGCCTGCTGCTCGCTCAGACCGCGCTCACGCAGCATCGCGTAGGCGTTGTGTGCCTCCACATCCACGTACTGCTCGATCGAGGAGTAGACCGGGTCAATCATGCCGATTTCCTCACCCTGGTACACGTACGGGGTGCCGCGTAGCAGGTGAATCACGGTCGCCAGCATGGTTGCCGACTCGGCACGGTAACGCTCAACGTCACCAAAACGGTTCAGCGCGCGCGGCTGGTCGTGGTTATTCCAGAACAGCGCGTTCCAGCCGCCGCCGGCCTGCATACCCAGTGCCCAATCGTTCAGAATCTGCTTCAACTCGGCAAAACGGAACGGAACCTTCGACCACTTCTCGCCGTTCTCGTAGTCCACCTTCAGGTGGTGGAAGCTGAACACCATATCCAGCTCGTGGTTCGCCGGGTTGGAGTAGCCCACGCAGTTCTCGATGCTGGTCGAGGACATTTCGCCCACGGTCACGGTGTCATCATGCTGACCGAAGGAGGCGCGGTTCAGCTGCTGAATGCGGGTGTGCACAATCGGGGTGTCGGTGTATTGTGCCTTGTCCACGGTGCCTTCGGGGGCGTCGAGCAGCTCTTCACCCTTGCCGATGACGTTAATGACGTCAAAACGGAAGCCGCGCACGCCCTTCTCGTACCAGAAGTTCACGACCTTAAACAGCTCGTCGCGCACAACAGGGTTGTACCAATTCACGTCAGCCTGGGTGCGGTCGTACAGGTGCATGTAGAACAGGGGAGTGCCGTGTTCATCCGTGTACTCGCCAAAGCGGGACCAGCAGGAGCCGCCGAACTTCGATTCCCAGTTGGTCGGTTCGCGCAGCTGACCGTCCTCGGCGTATTTGCCGGGGCGAATGTAGAAATAATCCCAGTACTCGCGTTCACCGGCGAGCGCACGCTGGAACCACTCGTGCTCGGTCGAAACATGGTTGAGCACCATGTCGAACATGACGCCCACACCGTGCTTGGCAAGGGCGGCAATCATCTCTTCGACGTCCTTCATGGTGCCCAGGTCGGGGTTGATGGCGTAGTAGTCGGAGATGTCGTAGCCATTGTCGTTCTGCGGGGAGGCGAAGAACGGGTTGAACCACACCATGTCCACGCCCAGGGAGGCAATGTAGGGCACCTTCTCGATGACGCCGCGCAGGTCGCCGTAGGCGCCACCCGCCGAGGAGTAGAAGGACTTGGGGTACACCTGGTAGATGACGGAGGACGCGAAATCCTTGCCGCCTGCCGGGGTGGTTGCCGGGCTGATTGCCGGCGTGAGGGTGAGCGATGCGGTGGGTGCCTGTGTCATGGAAACCTTCTGAAACGTATGCAGGGTTCAGTGTGTATAAATCAGTGCGTTGGAAACGAACCGCGCCGGTGCTACGTGTGCTGCTACGTATGCACAGCGAGGCCCGTACGCGGCAGGCACAGCAGCCCGCCGCCTCCCGGTGCGTTCGCCGATTGAATATCGCCGCCCGCAACCTGGGCTCATTCCAGATTAGGGGGCATAATGGGGTGATGTCCCCCATCTACCCCAAAGGGGGCAAATCTGCCGCAGATCCGGCACAACCCCGTGGCCTCAACCCTCCCACCGATAGGCGGTTGCAGGCTCGTGCGCGTTTCGATGCATGAAACCAAAGTGACCCTGAGCTGAAGAGCGTTGGACGCCGCGCGTAAAATCAGTACTTGCATCACTACGGAAGGTAAAACAATGCCAGAACTGCGTTCACGTACTTCAACTCACGGCCGTAACATGGCTGGTGCCCGCGCCCTGTGGCGTGCCACCGGCATGGGCGATGACGACTTCGGCAAGCCCATTATTGCTATCGCGAACTCCTTCACCCAGTTCGTGCCCGGCCACGTGCACCTGAAGGACATGGGTGAGCTGGTCGCCGGCGCGATTCGTGAGGCTGGCGGTGTCGCCAAGGAATTTAACACCATCGCTGTTGATGACGGTATCGCGATGGGTCACGACGGTATGCTCTACTCGCTGCCTTCCCGCGATCTGATTGCTGACTCGGTCGAGTACATGGTCAACGCGCACCGTGCCGACGCGCTGGTCTGCATCTCTAACTGTGACAAGATCACCCCCGGTATGCTTCTGGCGGCTATGCGCCTGAACATCCCCACCATCTTTGTCTCTGGCGGCCCCATGGAGTCCGGCGAGGGCATTGAGGGTATTGTTGAGCACCGCCTCGACCTGATTGACGCCATGGTGATGGCTGTTGACGATAGCGTCAGTGACGCTGCGCTCGCTCAGGTTGAGAAGAATGCGTGCCCGACCTGCGGTTCGTGTGCGGGTATGTTCACCGCGAACTCCATGAACTGCCTGAATGAGGCGATTGGTCTGGCGCTGCCCGGTAACGGTACCACCCTGGCTACTCAGGTTGCTCGTAAGGAGCTGTTCCTGGATGCTGGCCGCCGCATCGTTGAGCTGGCTAAGCGCTACTACGAGCAGGATGACGAGTCGGTTCTGCCCCGCTCCATTGCGACCAAGGAGGCGTTCGAGAACGCTATGGCGCTGGATGTGGCGATGGGCGGTTCGACCAACACCGTGCTGCACACCCTGGCGATTGCGCACGAGGCGGGTGCTGACTTCACCCTGAAGGATATTGACCGCATTTCGCGTCAGGTTCCCTGCCTGGCGAAGGTTGCCCCGAACTCCACCAAGTACCACATTGAGCACGTGCACCGTGCCGGTGGTATTCCCGCCCTGCTGGGTGAGCTGAACCGTGCCGGCCTGCTGCACAAGAACGTTCATTCTGTTCACGCTGATTCGCTGGACGAGTGGCTGGACGAGTGGGATATCCGCAGCGGCAAGGCGAGCGAGAAGGCGAAGGAACTGTTCCTCGCTGCTCCCGGTGGCGTGCGCACCACCCACGCGTTCTCCACCGCGAACAAGTACGAGTCCCACGAGACTGACGCTGAGAACGGCTGCATCCGCGCCGTGGAGCACGCGTACACCAAGGACGGCGGCCTGGCGGTCCTGTACGGCAACATCGCCCAGGACGGCGCAATCATCAAGTCCGCTGGTATTGATGAGGAGCTGTTCCACTTCAAGGGCCGCGCTTTTGTGGTTGAGTCGCAGGACGAGGCTGTGTACGAGATCCTGTCGAAGAACGTGAAGGAAGGCGACGTTGTCGTCATCCAGTACGAGGGTCCGAAGGGTGGCCCCGGCATGCAGGAGATGCTGTACCCGACCTCCTACCTGAAGGGTCTGGGCCTTGGCAAGAAGTGTGCACTGATCACTGACGGTCGTTTCTCCGGCGGTACTTCGGGCATTTCGATTGGTCACGTCTCCCCGGAGGCGGCTGCTGGCGGCGCTATCGGCCTGGTGCAGACCGGTGACGAGATTGAGATCGACGTGAACAACCGCATCCTGCGTGTGAACGTTTCGGATGAGGAGCTGGCTGCTCGCCGCGAGGCGAAGGGCGCTGCACCGTGGCGTCCGACGAAGCCGCGTGAGCGTCAGGTGTCGAACGCCCTGAAGGTGTACGGCATGCTGGCTGCTTCGGCTGATAAGGGCGGCGTGCGCATCCTGCCCGAGGACGCATAAGCCCCTCACGTATCGTGTGAGAATTTAATATTTGCCCTGATGGGCTGGCGCCCCGTTCCGCGGTTTTTCTGCGGGCGGGGCGCTGTTCTTTGTCCGCGTCTTTGTCCGTGTCTTCGTCTGCCGTCGTGGGATACCCGGTGCGGCGTATTGCCTTGTCAGTTGCGGTGCAGTAGGGTGTAAGAGGGTATTTAGGTACCCGCTTCACCGACTCAGCACAACCACTCGACACAACGCAATTCGCAACCCTCACAAGGACGTATTCATGGTTACCCTGCCCGCACGCGCACAGCGTGCTTTTACTCGTCGTGCCCTGACGGCTCTTGCCTGCATCGGTGCGCTCGCTTTGAGCTCTTGCTCCGCTCAGCCGCAGGCTGATGAGTCTGAAACCACTCCCATGAAGGTCGCGACTTCCTCAGCGTCCGTTGATGCGAAGACCCTGTTTAAAGCGGCGGACGGCTCCTGGAAGCCGAATACTGTGCAGATTTCTGCCGGCCTGGATGCGCCGGCAACTTTTGATGCTGTAGCAACCCCGACCAATGAGCCGAGCACGGACGCTGAGTATGAGGCGGCATACGCTACGGCAAGCGGCTCCGCGAACACTATTGATGCGGGCACCCGCTGCGGCGTGACCAGCCTGCTGGGTGGTTCCGCCGGTATTTACGTGTATGACGGTTCGGATTGTGCGAAGGCTCAGGAGGCGGTGCGTCTGTTCAACAGCCGCAAGAACCAGGACGGTTCGGCGAGTGTTGAGTGGTATCAGTGCGCCACGAAGGTGCAGGGCCGCGACTACATTACGGGTGCCTGCTTCACGCAGGGCGGTAGCGTTGAGAAGCCTCGCCTGGCGTTGATTCCGGCGCAGACCCGCATGCTGTCGGGTACGCTGACTTTCGCTGAAGCGTACGGCGGCGGCACTTTCGGTCAGGGCGATTCGGCGAAGACTGTTGAGGCGCTGCGTTTCACCAGCCCGGACTCTAAGGTCGCGTGCTCGGTGACCCCGTCGGGTGTGGATTGCCAGGCGCTGGTGGGTGTGACCCTGGAGGGTTGGGATGCCGCCTCCGGTGCCGCGCAGCAGCGCGTGCACATGGTGCAGGGTCAGGCTCCTGAGGTGAGCCTGGTCGGTCAGACTGCCACCCCGGAGCCGGTGAATACCGAGGGTATTACTGCACTGCCGACCGGTCAGGTGGTGACCGCGTATGGTTACACCTGCAAGTCGGTGAATAGCGGTAAGGTGCATTGCGTGAGCGCGACGAATGGTTTCACGCTTGATTCGGTGGAGGTCGGTTTGGAACGCCGCTAGACCGAGCATAAAGGCGCGCCGCGAGTAGCTGCGCTCGTCTCCAAGGGTGATATACGAAGGTGCCCGGCGCCCCTCACAGAGGGGGTGCCGGGCACCTTCGGTATTTAACGTCGCTTAGCGGAAGTTGACGATGCGAACGTCCAGCTCGGAGGAGAGCAGCGGCTCCCATGCGGCAACAGCCTTCTGGAAGTGCTCGGCGCCCATGTGCTTTTCGAGTAGTTCCTGGGATTCCCATCGCTCGATGAATGCGAAGTCGGTGTCGGAGACGGCACCGAAGTCGTAGCTGACGTTGCCTTCGTCCTGGCGGCTTGCGGTCACGAGCGGTTCGATGGTCTTGAGGAATTCTTCGACGTGCTCGGGCTTGACGGATACTCCGGCGTAAACACCAATCATGGGGCTCTCCTTATGGGGTGGGCGGCGTGAGGCCGCGTTGTATATGACTCTTTTACCGTACACCTTCACCCCCGGTTCGGGGAGGCATTGGTCGTGGTTTTCTTGCGCTGTGGCGGCGGGTGAGAGGATTTTCGGCTGGCCCATTCGCTCACCGTAAAAAAGGTGTTTTATATTTGCGTGCCCCTTTCTTTTCGACCTATAAAAGAATGAGGACGATACACCGCATGAATGGAAGGAGAAGCGGTATGGCACACATGGGGGGTGACACTCATGGGATTTTCACCGGCGCATATCAAACGATGCACCCTGACTTGGGAGGCTCCCGACTATAGCGCCTCGTACCCTGCCGGGTACACGAATCAGGGCGTTGCTGTGATTGCGGTGGCTCAGGAGCATCGTACGGCGCAGGGTTTTTGCTATTCGGCGTTGTCGACGGTGGTTTTTATTTCTAAGCAGGACGGCACCCGCACGGTGGTGAATGAGGAGCTGATGCTTTTCACTCACGTTCATTCCCTGATGGAGTGCTGTGATGAGGTGCATCCGCGTCTGCTGGGCCGTGCCGTGCTTTCTGCGTGGGATGTGGTTCCTGAGCAGTACCGTCAGAACCTGGTGACGATTGCTGCTGACCGTAAGAATTTGAAGCATCTTTTCCGTGATTGCGACCAGTTGAAGGGGATTATGGAGTACCGCGCCTTTGAGAAGGTGCTGGACCCGTACGATAACCATTCTTTGGGTGAAGTGCATGTGAAGCTTGCTGGCACGCCCGCGTATGAGCGGATGCAGGCTGAGGTGTGTGCGGCACGTACCGCTGTGGATGAGATGGTGGAGGAGGCACTGACCCCTCGTCCGCTGGCTCAGCTGCAGGACTATAGCGTTTTCACGGATTGTTCGTTCCGTTCGACTCACAATAAGAAGTATCAGCGTGGCGGCCGTATGGGTATCGCCGGCGTGAGTGAGGACGGCTTCTATTTTCATGCCCACTATGATGGCGTGAACATTATGACCGGTGAGCTGTCTGCAATGTTGGCGGCTTATACGGTGTTCCATAGCGGTTCGCGCCGCCTGATTATTCATACGGATTCTTTGGGTGCGTTGACGTTTGTGTTGCGTTTGGCGCATAGCCGTTGGGCTTTTGAAGCCTGGGTTTCTGAGGGCATTCAGGATGAGCGTGTTGTGGCTCAGATGCGTGCTTTGACGGAGGCTATCCGCGAGAAGCGTGTGCTGGTGAAGCATGTTCCGGGCCATACGGGCCACGGTTTGCAGGAGAGTAGCGACTCTGTGTCGAAGATGCATCGCCATTTTCCGGGGCAGATTGTGGATAAGCGTCACCAGAGCGAGTTTAATCAGCGTTGCGAGTCGATTATTACTGCTTTGTCGGGTTGTGCGAAGGCTGTTCGCCTGCTTGCGCCGGAGTGGTTGCAGATTAAACCTTCTTCAATCCACACGGGAAACCGTTTATGGCGCTAAACTAGTCCAGGGTAGAAATGAACGCGCGATGCATTCGCCGCATACGAGGGTATGCGATGTCGGAGGTGTCGCGTGTTTCTTTTTGCCCTTTTGCCTTTTCTGCATGCGCTTGTGTGCGGCGGGCCTGCAGCGATAGATGTACAGCGGTGGGGATAGAATTGTGTGAAGAATTTTTTTGATTCTCCCGATTTTCAGCGGGCGCACACTTTACTTATTCTTTGGGATCCAATTTATGCAGTTTCTTCCTCCTCCCGGTTCTTCTCTATATATCCCGCTGGTGGTGCTGTACGCGCTGACGGCGCTTTCGCCGGTGCTTTTTATCTGCCTCTACCTGCGGGAACGCCGTAGCGTGTTTGTCGGCTGGCTACTGATTGTGACCGTGGGGTTGCTGGGTACGAGCCTGGGCGCAATGGCGGTTGTGTCAGAGAACCAGATTTTGCTGGTGCTGGCGCTCCTCATTGTTATCATTCCGGTGATTCTTTCGCTTTTTACGCCTCTGGGTTTGACCGGTCTGTTCCTTTATAGCGGTGTGCGCCTTATTGCTCGTGAGGGTTTTTCGCTCACTAATTCTTTGGCATTGGCTGCCGGTGTCGCTCTTATTGTGGGGCCGTTCTTTGTTCCCGGTTCGGTGGAGAATGTTCCGTTTGGCGGCGTGTGGGGCACTATTTATTTCTATTTTTCGCTGGTGCTGACCTATTTCACTATCTACGCGGTGGGCTTTACTGTGGCGGCAGCGTTGAACCTGGTAAATTTCCGCCAGCAGGCTGACTATGTGGTGGTGCTTGGTTCGGGTCTTATTGGTGACCAGGTGACTCCGCTGTTGGCGGGTCGTATCGATCGCGGCATTGAAATTTACCGTAAGAACCCCGGCTCGAAGCTGATTATGTCTGGCGGTCAGGGCGCGGATGAGGAGGTGCCCGAGGGCGTGGCGATGACTCGCTACGCTGTATCCCGCGGCATTCCCGAGGCGGACATTATTGTGGAGGACCGCGCGGTGAACACCCGCGAGAACCTGCTCTTCTCTTACGCCTTGATGCCGGAGGTTGCCGAGGGTAAAACCCCGAAAGTTGCTGTGGTAACAACCAGCTACCACCTGTTCCGTGCGTTGCTGTTGGCACGTTCGCTGGGTCTGGAATGCTGGGGTGCGGGGGCTCGTACGAAGCTGTATTTTGCGGTGAATGCTTTTATCCGTGAGTTTATTGGGTATTTGAGTATTACTCGCCGTCGCCACATCATCACTTTGAGCCTGTGCACGGTTCTCTACATTGCAGTGGCGCTCTTCGTGTGGTATTTGTACTCCGCCGATTTGAAGGGCCCGGGCGAACCGATGTAGCATCCAGCTGCGGCTCTAGCCGGTAGCCCCGTCCTAATGTATAGCGCTGCTCTAGCATGTGGCCCGGCGCATCCCAGCGATGGTGCATACAAAAGCTCCCCTGATCTCGGTTAATCTGAGCTTCAGGGGAGCTTTGAGGTTATTTACCAGCGTGAGTGAACATAATCTTCACAATCGCAAGAACAATAACGGCGAGGGTGAGCCACACAGCGCTTCGGAAGGTACGCCAGCAGAGCGGTTCGCCGCGGTAGCGAGCAATCGCGAAGTTGAGGCTAAAAATACGCCACACCACGGTCGCAAGACAGAGGAGAATAGTGTAGTCAAAAATGATCTCGTAGGTGGCGCCGGGCGGTAGGATTGCCGCCAGAATCAGCAACAGCACGGGGTATACGGTCGTACCCAGAATCGGGCTTGCGTTGCCCAGCGCGTGCTTGACGAATTCTCGCGGCGGGGTGCCGCCGTGCAGTACCCGGTACTCCTGCATTTCTGCGATGACGTGGGCAATGTAGGTGGTCAGACCGGTACCCGTAATGTAGAGAATCGCGGTGCCGTCAAAGATAGCGTTCGCGTCGTAGACGCTCAGCAGAGCCGCCAGCACCAAGAAATTACCGTAGGTGTACGCGGAGATGCGGTGGGCTACATCGTGTGCATCGAGTTCAGCGAATTTGCGCCGTGCTTTACGAATTAGAAGGGGCAACCGATAGTCCTTTGGCGAGTGCGGGGATGAAAACTCAGACCCTGCGAGTGTGCGAAAAATAGTTTAGAGGAGCGATGACCACAGTCGGCAGAGGTTCTCCGTCATCTTGATGCGGCGCGGGCGCTCCGCCCACTGGGTGTACAGCAGCTCGGTGCAGACCTGCTCGTATTCGGCGCATACTTCATCCAGCATCGCCACCATTTTGCGGTCAATGACGAACGTTGACACTTCCATGTTCAGTGAGAAGGAACGCGGGTCCATATTGGACGAGCCAATGAACGCGATTTCGTCGTCGACCATCATGAACTTGGAGTGCAGCACGGTCGGGCTGGGGTACTGCAGAATACGCACACCCGCCTGCAACAGCTGCTCGTAGTAGGAACGCTGCGCCATGTTCGGCAGGAACTGGTCGCCCTTCTCGCACACAATCACGGTGGTTTCAATACCGGAGTATGCGGCGTTCGTGAGTGCCTGCAGTAGGGTCTCTTCGGGCACGAAGTAGGGCGAGCAGATGGTAATACGCCGCTCGGCGTTGTAGATCAGGTAGTTAATGAGGCGCAGGTTGTTTTCGGTTTCAAAACCGGGGCCGGAGGGCACAACCTGGGCGCGCATCCCATCCTTGTAGTAGGGGATATTGGTGTTAATTTCTGCCAGGATCAGCTGGTTCGTTTCGGAGTACCAGTCGGAGACGAAAACGGCGTTGAGCTCTTCAACGATGGGGCCGGTGCAGGAGAAGGTCAGGTCCTTCCACTCCAAGCCCTTCTTAATGTTTTCGGGCATGTCGTAGGAGCGGTGAATAGCGTTCTGCGAACCGGAGAACGCGACGCGTCCGTCCACGACGAGGACCTTGCGGTGGTTACGCAGGTCGGGTCGCTGCCACTTGAGTTTCCACGGTTTGAGCGGCAGCATGAGGCGCCACTGCATACCCGAGTCGTTGAGCATTTTCACGAGTTTCTTATAGGACGGGTATTTGCAGGAGCCGATGTGGTCGAGGAGTACGCGCACCTGTACACCGCGTTCGTGGGCTGCGAAGAGGGCGTCCCAGAGGACTGCGCTCGCCTCGTCGTAGGCGGTGATGTAGAACTCGAAGTGCACGTATTTGGTGGCGCGGTCGACTTCTTCCGCCATGGCGACCATTGCCTCGTGGTTGTCGGTGTGGAGGGTGAATTGGTTGCCGCCGACCAGGGGGAGTGAGCCCAGGGTGTAGTTGAGCTGGCTGGCTGCCTTTGCGGGGTCGGAGAGGTCGTCGGTGCGGGTGAGGAAGGGCTTGTTCTCGCTGACTTCGCGAATCAAGTCGTTCATGGCGTGTTGGCGTGCGCGGCGGTAGGCGGGCAGGCGCGAGGAGCCGAAGACGAGGAATGCGATGAACCCTACGAAGGGGATGAAGAAGATGGCCATGAGCCAGCCCAGGGCAACCACGGGTTTGCGGTTGTAGGGGAGCCAACAGAGGGCTGCGAGTCGGATGAGGATATCGGCGATGCCGAGTGCGAGGCGTAGCCAGTCTGGCAGGAAATCGAGGGAGGTGGGGGCAAACAAGTTCATCCCTCTATTATGCCGATGTTTTGTGTGGGGCTGGAGCTTAGCTGGCTATGCTGTGGGCCTTAACGCTAAAAATGCACTTGAGCATTGTGTGCAGTGGTGAAATAATTGCAGTTATGCAGAAAAAGGAACAGAGCCTTCGCGAACGCCGCCGCGAACAAACCTGGACGGCAATCCACGAAGCAGCCCTCAAACGCGTCCGCGAACACGGGATGCGCGGAACCACCGTTGAAGAAATCGCCCAGGAGGCGGGCGTCTCCCCGCGTACCTTCTTCAACTACTTCCCCTCCAAAGAGGACGCCGTTCTGGGTCTGCGCGAACCGGTGGTCAGCGAGGAAATCCTCGAAACAGACCGCGCCCACGAGGATGACAACACCATCATTCGTGTAACCCACCTTCTCTGGGAGGTCATTTTCCAGAGCTTCCACTACGCCAATGGCAAGGACCCCCGAGCTCCCTTTCAGGAGTTCCCCGAGTCCGCGAAACGAATGAAAATGCACTACATGAAGTGCGAACAGGTGCTCACCGATTACCTGAACACTATTGACTGGGTGGCTTTTGACGCGGCCGGTCGCCGCGGCCCCTTCCCGCGCCGAACCCCCGCTGACCCGCTGACCGATCACTTCCGGGAGCGATCACGCGCAAAGGTCCAGCTTGCCTCCGCGGTGCTTCGTCAGCTGGAGTTCGCCCGCGACCTGGAAGATAAAGAGGATATTGCCCGCCATATCCGCCAGACGGTGAAGACCTTCCAGTTCCTGCTTTTTGAGCAGAACCGACCGGCAATCTAGCGGCGGTTCGCTACAGCAAACGACAAAGCCCGCCGGACCTGAAACGGAACAACCAAATCGGGGCGATTGAATCGGGGCAACCGAATCAAGAACCCGGCGGACACACAACAGACACATATTGAACGTAACTAAGGATTAAACGATGAGTACAGAGGAAAAGAAGCTACCTCAGCCGCCAGCCGGTGAGGCTAAGCAGGAAAGTAAAAACCGCATCCGCGCCATGTTCCTGGGCCTGGTCATTGTGATGCTCATGTCCTCGCTGAACCAGACGATTCTGGCGCCGTCGCTGCCCACGATTGTGGGTGAGCTTCACGGCGTGGAGCACATGAGCTGGGTGATTACCATTTTCATCCTGCTTTCGACGATTACGATGCCGGTCTACGGCAAGCTTTCTGACCAGTTCGGACGCAAGCCCTTCCTGATTTTTGCGATTGTCGCTTTCATGGCGGGTTCGATTGTTGGTGCGCTCGCGCAGAGCATGAACTGGCTGATTTTTGCTCGTGGCCTGCAGGGTCTGGGCGGCGGCGGTCTGATGATTCTTTCTCAGGCTGTGATTGCTGATGTGATTCCTCCCCGCGACCGTGGCCGCTACATGGGTATTATCGGTGGCGTTTTTGCTTTCTCGTCGGTGGCTGGTCCGCTGATTGGTGGCTGGATTACTGAGGGTCCGGGTTGGCGTTGGGCGTTCTGGCTGAATCTGCCGTTGGCTATCCTGTCGATTCTTGCGGTGATTTTCTTGCTGCCGCACCGCCCGTTCCGTGAGCGTGAGAAGCACAGCATCGACTACCTTGGTTCGCTGATTCTGATGGCGGGTACGAGTGCGCTGGTGCTTGCCACGATTTGGGGTGGCAACCAGTACGAGTGGACTTCGCCCGAGATTATTGGTCTGCTGGTCTTCTCTGTGGTTGCTGCGCTGGTGTTTATCCCGGTGGAGAACCGTGCGGCTGAGCCGGTCATGCCCATGTACCTGTTCAAGAATCGTAACTTCCTGCTGACTCTGGGTGCTTCGCTGGCGCTGGGTGTGGCAATGTTCGGTGCGGTGGAGTATATCCCGACTTATCTGCAGATGGCGCTGGGTGTTAGCGCTACGGTGGCTGGTCTGCTGATGATCCCGATGATGGGCGTCATGCTGGTGGTGTCGATTGTGACGGGCCGCGTGGTGTCGAAGACCGGTCGCTATAAGCGTTATGTGACGAGCGGTACCGCGATTGTGGCGCTGGGCCTGTTCCTGCTGTCGACTGTGACTGTTGAGACTCCGACCTGGCTGTTCTGTGTGTACCTCGCGGTGATGGGTGCCGGTCTGGGTATGTCTATGCAGTTCTTGACTCTGATTGTTCAGAATGCGTTCCCGGTGAGTGTGGTTGGTACCGCGACGGCGTCGAATAACTTCTTCCGTCAGGTGGGTGCTACTGTGGGTGCCTCGCTGGTGGGTGGTCTGTTTACCTCGCGTCTGACCTCGCTGATTTCTGAGCGTATGCCGCAGCAAGCGCTACAGTCTTCGGGTAGCCATGCGTCTTCGTCTCTGACTCCTGAGCTGGTGGCGTCTTTGCCGGAGCCGGTGCACGGCATCATTGTGAATGCGTATAACGATGCGCTGATTCCGCTGTTCCTGTACCTGGTGCCGCTGGGCCTGGTGTCTACGCTGCTTCTGTTCTTCATTCGTGAGGATGCGCTGGCGACGACCCTGGAGACTGAGCCGGCTGTTGATATTGCCCGTGCGGCGACCGGTGCGATTCCGGTGATTACTCCGGAGATGGCGGCTAAGGATGCGCAGGCTCTGAAGAGCATGCACGCCTCTGCTCGTGCTCGTATTGATGAGTCGTTGAGCTCGGAGGCTTCGCCTGATTCGGAGCCTAACGCTAAGAGCTAGGGTCTTAGCACTAAACGCGGAGGCGTTGCCTTCCTATATAAGTGGCGCCCCGGTGCGAGTCGTGTGCTCGTGTCGGGGCGCTGTTTTTGGCTGAGTTGCCTTAAATAGCGCGCTTAAGAGGTGTGCCTTAGTGCTTGGTTTAGGGGTTGGAAGTGTTGGTTTAGTCCCCTAAATGGTGGGTTTACGTGGTGTTTTACCCCGTTAAAGCGCTTATCGAAAAGGTTATTACGTCCCTATGTCGAGAGAATTGTTTCGGATGTAAAATTTTCGTAAAAATTGTTAATCCGCCCCTTTTCCCCGGTATTCCGGGGCATTTTTTTACCCAGCTCCCTTTTAGCTTGCATACAGGCTGTTCTAAGGGGTGAAAGTGCCCAATGTGGGTTTGGTGGAAGTGTTACAGGCTATATAAGATAAAGTACATATGCTCCTAGTGACAGTCATCACGAAGCAGTGCGCTAGGACAGCATGACACACATGCCTTAACACCGACATCTACACAAGGAGGGGAACCGTCCCATGTTTAGGTACATCCTCCAGCGATCGCTGACGTACCTCGTCATGGTCTTTATTACGACCACGATGGGTTACTTTGCAGCGGTTACTGCCCTGAAGCCTGCCCTCTTGGAGCAGGAAAAGGTTCCGAAGCCTAGCCCCGAGCAGGTGAACCGTAACTTCGCATCCCTGGGTCTCGATCCCGAAATGAACCCCTGGGACCGCTACGTTCAGTGGCTGACCAATGTGGTCACCAAGTTCGATTGGGGCCGTAGCCCCAACGGCGCGTACATTAACCAGGAATTTGGCCAGCGCGTGTGGGTTTCTACCCGCCTGCTGCTGGTGGCTACCATTCTCTCGATTGTGATTGGTATTGCCCTGGGTGTGTACTCGGCAGCTCGCCAGTACAAGTTCTCTGACCGTGTTATCACCGGTTACTCCTACCTGGTCTACATCATCCCCGCTCCCGTTGCTTACTTCGTGGTGCAGCAGGGCGCGACCACTATCAACAACATCGCCGTTGCTAATGGTGGAGAGAAGATTTTCTATGTGACCGGTATTTCGACTCCGGGTCTGACCGGATTCTGGGAAATCACCATGGATATGGCGGCGCACTACGTCGTGCCGACCTTCTGTATGACCATCTTCGGTTGGGCTGGTTACCAGATTGCACAGCGTCAGTACCTGCTCGATAACGTGAACGCTGACTTCGTGCGTACCGCTCGTGCTAAGGGCTTGACCCGTAACCAGGCGATTACTCGCCACGCACTGCGCGTCTCCTTCATCCCCGTGGCACAGTCCATCGCGTACCAGATTCCGATGATTTTTGCGGGTGCATTCTTCGCCGAGACCGTCTTTGCATGGCCCGGTATCGGTAAGTGGTCGATTGACTCCATTTCCGCGCAGGACGTGAACGCTGCGACCGTGACCCTCGCGTACGGTTCTGCACTGTTCGCTGTCGGTGCGATCATCGCTGATATCGCTACCACCATCGTCGACCCCCGAGTGAGGATCTCATGAGTCAGGTAACTGCAACTTCCTCCGTACCGGTGGTACAGGAGAACGGTGACTTCAAGGTCATCAACAAGAGCGTTATTATTCTGCGCCGCTTCCTGCGTAACAAGGCTGCAGTCTTCGGTCTGTGCGTGTTCATCGGCATGGGTCTGTTCGGTCTGTTCGGTAAGTACCTGACCAAGTACAAGCCCAACGACATTGACTACATGGCGCTGGGTGAAGGCCCCTCGGCCGAGCACTGGTTCGGTACCACCATCGCGGGTAATGACGTGTTCGCCATGATGTCTGAGGCCGTCTGGACCTCTCTCCAGATTGGTGTGGTCGTCGGTTTGGCCACTGTGTTCATCTCCGCAGTTTACGGTTGTGTGATGGCGTACTTCGGTGGCTGGATTGACAAGATTATGCTGTTCATCCTCGAGACCCTGATCATGGTTCCCTCGCTGCTGATTCTGGCAATTCTGATTAACGGTCAGGTTGGTAAGCAGATTCAGAAGAGCGTCCCCACCTGGGTTCTGCTCTCTGCAGTGCTGATTGCCTTCGGCTGGATGGGTAGCGCCCGTGTTATTCGTGCAATGGCGCAGTCCCTCATCAACCGCGACTTCGTGAAGGCTGCACGCTACATGGGTGTGCACCCCTTCAAGATTGTGATGCGCCACCTGGTTCCGAACATTGGCTCCCTGCTGGTTCTGAACTTCACCAGCGGCATCATGGGCGCTGTGCTCTCTGAGGTCGCTTACTCCTTCATCGGCATCGGTATTAAGTACCCCAACTACTCGCTGGGCTCGCTGATTTCGGATGCTTCGCAGCAGATTAACACCCTGCCGCACATGTTCTGGTTCCCGGTTCTGTTCTTCTTCCTGCTGGTTGGTCCGCTGGCCCTCATGAACGACGGTCTGCGTGACGCATTCGACCCGACTTCGATGTCGGTCGGTAAGATCAAGAAGTCCAAGAAGAACGAGAAGGCAGAGGCACCTGCTGCCGCTGCAAAGGAGGCGAAGAACTAATGAGTACCTCTCCCGTTCTGAGCGTTAAGGACCTCAACGTCCGCTTCAACACTGAGAATGGCATCGTGCATGCTGTTCGCGGTGTGAACTTTGACCTGTACCCCGGTAAGACCCTGGGTATTGTGGGTGAGTCCGGTTCCGGTAAGTCCGTTGCCTCCATGGCGATTATGGGTCTGCACCCGACTACCGCTGACATCACCGGTTCGGTCAAGTACAACGGCACCGAGCTGCTGGGCTTGAGCGATAAGGAAATGTGCGCATACCGCGGCAAGGAGATCTCTATGATCTTCCAGGATCCGCTGTCCTCGCTGACCCCCGTGTACACCATTGGTGATCAGATTGCTGAGGTGCTCAAGGTCCACAACAAGGGCATGAGCAAGCAGGCTATCAAGGACCGCTCCATCGAGCTGATGCGTATGGTGGGTATTCCTTCGCCGGCTGACCGCCTGCGTTCCTTCCCGCACGAGTTCTCCGGTGGTATGCGTCAGCGCATCATGATCGCTATGGCGATTGCGAATGACCCCCGCGTGCTCATCGCCGATGAGCCCACCACCGCACTGGATGTGACCATTCAGGCGCAGGTGTTGGAGGTTATGCAGAAGGCCCAGGAAGAGACCGGCGCAGCGACCATCATGATTACCCACGACCTCGGTGTTGTGGCTGGTATGGCTGACGACATTCTGGTGATGTACGCCGGTAAGCCGGTGGAGATTGCGAAGGCAGAAGACCTGTACAAGCATCCCTCCCACCCGTACACCATCGGTCTGCTGGGTGCGGTCCCGCGTGTGGACCGTTCCGAGAAGGTCTCCCTGGTTCCGATTGAGGGTACCCCTCCGAACCTGATTAACCCGGTGACCGCGTGCTCCTTCCGCCCGCGTTGCCCCATCGCTAAGAGCGGTGGCCAGTGCTGCCAGGACTCCAACGGCGAGCCCGATCTGCAGCTGCTGGAAGGCGTTGGCGAGGGCCACTACTCCTCCTGCACCATCTCTCAGGAGCTGGTCGGTAAGACCGCAGACGAGCTGTACCCGGTTCCGGAACCCCCGGTATCGAAGTACGACGGTATTCCGCGTGAGGAGCGTGCCCCCGTCCTGGAGGTCCGCAACGTCAAGAAGCACTTCCCGCTCATGAAGGGTGCGCTGATTAAGCGCCGCGTGGGCACTGTGAAGGCTGTGAACGGCCTGTCCTTCGATATTCGTGAGGGCGAGTGCTTCTCCATCGTGGGTGAGTCCGGTTGTGGTAAGACCACCACCCTGCTGGAAATCATGGAGTTCAACAAGAACACCGACGGTGAGATTCTGATTAACGGAACCTCCACCAAGGACGGCAAGTCCGCAGGTGAGATTCTTGAGCTGCGTAAGAACCAGCAGATGGTGTTCCAGGACCCCACCGGTGCTTTGGATCCGCGCTTCACCGTTTACGAGGTGCTTGCTGAGCCCCTGGAAAACCAGGGCATGAACAAGGCAGACATCAAGAAGCGCGTCATCGAGCTGATGCACATTGTGGGTCTGCAGCCTGACCACGTGAACCGCTTCCCGAACCAGTTCTCTGGTGGTCAGCGTCAGCGTATCGGTATTGCTCGTGCGCTTGCCGTGAACCCCAAGCTCGTGGTTCTGGATGAGCCGGTGTCCGCACTGGACGTGTCCGTCCAGGCTGGTGTGATCAACCTGCTGGAGGAGCTGCGTGCAAACCTGGGCCTGAGCTACCTGATGGTTGCTCACGACCTCGCGGTGATTCGCCACGCATCCGACCGCGTTGCAGTGATGTACCTGGGTCGTATTGTTGAGATTGGTGACGTCGACCAGGTGTTCGACAACCCGATTCACCCGTACACCCGTGCACTGCTCTCGGCGATTCCGGTTCCGGATCCCGAGGTTGAGGCAAAGCGCCACCGCATTATGCTTGAGGGCGACCTGCCCACTCCGGTGAACGCGCCTAAGGGTTGTGGCTTCTCGAGCCGTTGCCCGGTCTTCAAGCTGCTGCCTGAGGACAAGAAGCGTCGTTGCCTGGAGGAGATGCCGGAGCTGACCCCCGTTGAGGGTGAGGATCACGGTTATGCTTGCTACTACCCTGAGGCTGAGGCCGCTACGGTGTAGCTCTAGAGTCGGCTGAATAAGTCGCATGTGTGCCGAGGGGCGAATATTCGTTGAATATTCGCCCCTCGGGTTTTTTAATGCCCGGTACTGGTGAGGCGCGTGCAGCTTGAGATTGTCACCTGGTGAGACGGCGGGAGCCTCAGAATGTGGCGCTTGGCACTGAAACCAGCAAGAAAACAGGAAAAACTGCACTGACTAGGCGTAACCTTTCTCACCATTCAAGATATGAATATTTATAGGCGAGCTTCTATACCGCGGGTAAGCCATAATTAAGCCTGTGGGTGCGCCGCTAGGGGCGTGCCTCAAGGAACACATTCATAGACCGGCACTAATTCATCGCTCACCGCACCCTAATTGCGGCGCATGAGCAGGGAATCCTTGACGCTTTCCTGCGGGATTATTGAGGGTCAAACGTATAAGAGGACACTCTCATGGA
This sequence comes from Rothia sp. HMSC069D01, assembly GCF_001810135.1. Lineage (NCBI taxonomy): Bacteria > Bacillati > Actinomycetota > Actinomycetes > Micrococcales > Micrococcaceae > Rothia > Rothia sp. HMSC069D01. Next base: position 37,524 of record NZ_KV800082.1, on the reverse strand, counting down.
GAAGAATTTCATCCTGAACCGTCGTACCGTTCTCGGTGGCGCTGCAGCACTGGGTACCGTGGGCGTACTGGCTGCGTGCGGCTCGTCCAAGGACTCCAAGGCAACCACCCAGGGTGCAACCGTGGGCACCGATGCCAAGGAGCTTTATGACCTTGCTGAGGCAGCTGTATCTGAGCTGAAGGATGGCGGCACTCTGCGCCTGGCTATTCCCGGTATTGGTCCGGACTTCAACCTTTTCAGCGCGGACGGCAACTCCCTGTACACCCAGACTGCTATGAGCCCCGTGGCTTACGCAGGCCTGTGGCAGGGTGACCCCATGGGTAAGCGCACTCTGGCTCCCGATTTCGCGAAGAGCTTCGATGTTTCCGAAGAAAACGGTCTGCCCGTTGTCTCCATTGAGCTGAACCCCCAGGCTAAGTTCAACGACGGTACCCCCATCGACTACAAGGCTCTGCAGGCTACCTGGGAGGTCCTCAAGAGCACCGATGGCGGCTACAAGATTGGTACCAGCGGCATCTACAGCAGCATTGCTTCCGTGGAGCGCGACGGTGATGACTTCAAGGTGAAGGTAACTTTCTCCGCACCTTACTACCCGCTGGATACCCTCTTCGCTGGCATTATGCACCCGGCTCTGCTGGACAAGGAACTCTTCAACACTGGTTTCGTTGACAAGCCGCACCCCGAGTACTGGGTTGGCCCCTTCACCATTGCTGAAGGTGGCTGGAACTCCACCGAGAAGACCCTGACCCTGACCCGCAATGAGAAGTGGTGGGGCGAGAAGCCCGTTCTGGAGCGCATCGTCTTCCGTCAGATGGATACCGCTGCTGAGCGCGCGGCATTCAAGAACGATGAGCTTGACGCGATTGGCGCTACCACCGCTTCTGCATACAAGGAGCTCAAGGAAGTTGCTAACACCGAGATTCGTCGCGGTGCTCGCCTCTTCGCCGGCGGTCTGACCATGAACCCCGCCCGCATGCAGGATGTTGCTCTGCGTCGCGCTGTGGTTGTTGGTCTGAACCGTGAGGCTCTCGCTAAGGTTCGTTTCCAGGGTCTGGATTACGAAGAGAAGCTCCCCAACTCGGTTATTCATATGCCCTTCACCGAGTACTACCAGGACGACTACCCGACCCCGAACAACGATGCTACTGCTGCATCCAAGATTCTGGAAGAGGCAGGCTACACCAAGAACGGTGAGTTCTACGAGAAGGACGGCAAGCAGGCTGCCTTCAAGTTCTCCATCTTCGGTGAGGACCCCACTGCCAAGGCTGTCGGTCAGACCCTGGTTCAGCAGCTGAAGTCCGTCGGTATTAATGCTGAGCTCGACTCCCGTGCTGTGAGCGAGTTCAACAAGACCATGGCATCCAAGGATTACGACGCAACCTCCTCCGGTTTTGCTCCGACCTCCCCGGATGCTACCGAGGCTACCGAGCAGTTCTACATGCGTCGTAAGCCCGAGGAAGCCGGTTCCGATGAGATCAATGAGATGATTGCAAAGATGAAGCTCATTGCTGACGACAAGGAACGCAACCGGGCTTGCAGCGAGATCGAGAAGAAGCACCTGGCTGAGTTCGCAGTGCTGATTCCGCTCATCAACGGCCCCGAGTACAAGTTCGTGAAGAAGGGTCTGCGCAACTACGGCGTGTCCCTCTTCCAGGGCACCGGTATTCACTGGCAGAAGGTTGGTTGGGCTAAGTAAGTCCTTATCCCTTCACCTAATAGGTGAATAGTCTAGAGCTACTGAAAGTGTCCACCCGGATTATCCGGGTGGACACTTTTTGCATATCTGGAGGAATTGCTTTGGGCATTTTGTGTACCGGTGCAGGGGAGCGGTGGCATAGCTATCCGGCAAAATCCGAAAAATTCGCACAAAAACAGCGTATTCATGGTATGAATATTCAAAAAACACGATAAATATTAAGAAATATTGTAAAAATGCTTGGTTTTTGCTCCCGAGGCGCGCTACAGTGGAGTTATACAAAATTATGCAGTGCTCTGCATAAATAATCATTACTTCGGGGATACGGGATACACCCGCCCACACAAGACAGAAGGAAACCACTCCCATGACCGCCAACACCGCATACACCGCGAGTAGCCACGAAGCGACCAAGAACAGCTTCAGCCGCCGCGCCCTCATTGGCGGCACTGCGGCTCTGGGAGCTGTAGGTCTGCTCAGCGCCTGCGGCAACGGCAGTGCAAGCTCTGAAAAGACCAAGGCTGCCGGTGCCGGTGCCAATATCGAAGACCTCTACAATATCAACGCTCAGGACGTGAACAGCCTGAAGAAGGGCGGCATCCTACGCCTGCCCGCCGGATCTATCGGTCCGAACTTCAACTTCTACACCCAGAGCGGTAACACCAGCGATAACGTCAACGTTATGAGCACCATCAGTCAGGCTGGCATGTGGAACCTCGACTTTGATGGCACCTACAAGCTGAACACTGACTTCGCTGTCTCCTTCGAACACAGCAAGAAGGGCGACAAGATTCAGGTTGCCGTCAAGCTCAACCCCAAGGCTGTCTTCAATGATGGCACCCCCATCACCTACAAGGCGCTCCAGTCCACCTGGAATATCTTCAAGAGCCTGGACAACGGCTACAACATTGTCTCCAGCGGCATCTACGAATTCGTTGAATCCGTAGAAAAGGGCGAAGACGACTACAGTGCAACCGTCACCTTCTCCAAGCCCTTCTACCCGCTGCAGAGCCTCTTCTCTGAGATTCTGCACCCCGCCCTGGAGGATGTTGAGCTCTTCAATAACGGCTTCGTGGATGCGCCCCACCCCGAGTACTGGGCTGGCCCCTTCACTCTGGCGGATAAGGGCTGGGACTCCACTGCGAAGACCTTCAGTGTTGTACCCAATGACAAGTGGTGGGGCGCCAAGCCCCTGCTGGACAAGATTGTGTTTACCCAGATGGAGTCCAGCGCTGCACGTGCCGCATTCAAGAATGACGAAATTGACGCTATCGGTGCAAGCACCTCCTCCACCTATGCCGAGGTGAAGAACATTGCGGGTACCGAACTGCGTAAGGGTACCCGCCTCTACGCCGGCGGCCTGGATATTAATCCCCGCCGCGTCAAGGACGCTGCCCTGCGTAAGGCAATCTTCGTCGGCACCAACCGTGAAGCACTCGCAAAGATTCAGTTCCAGGGTCTGCCCTACGAGGAAGCTATCCCCGGTTCGATGATTCACATGCCCTTCTCGCCCTACTACCAGGATTCTTACCCGACCCCGAATAACAGTGTCTCGGAGGCGCAGAAGATTCTGGAGGCCGCCGGTTACACCAAGAACGGCGACTACTACGAGAAGGACGGCACGAAGGCTGGCTGTGCAGTGGTGGTCTTCGGTGACGATCCGACCAACAAGGGTAAGGCTCAGACCTTCACTCAGCAGATGAAGGATGTCGGCATTGAGATCCGGATCGATCAGCACGCCGATAGTGAGTTCGCCACCATTCTGGGCAACTGGGACTACGATATTTCCTTCAGCGGCTACTCGGTCTCTGCTGACGCAACCGAGGGTACCAAGCAGTTCTACTACTCCGAGAACAACGAAGGTATCGGCAGCAAGGAAATCGATGCCCTCATCGACGCCATGACCCTCATTGAGGATGACAAGGAACGTAACCTTGCCTGTAACGAGATTGAGAAGAAGCACATGGCTGAGTTCGCCTTCCTGGGTACCATTACGAACGGCCCTGACTTTGTGATGGTCAAGAAGACCCTGGCTAACTATGGCCCGCACCTGTACAAGTCGATGGACTGGACTGCTGTGGGCTGGATGAACTCCTAAAAGACGCCTGCCCTACGAGCGGGTCGAATGTGTATGTGCACATTCGGCCCGCTTTGCTGTGCCCGCTGGCTATTTCTTGAGGTGGGGGAGGGACGTTGCGCGAAGGGTGGTGGGGTTGTGCCGACATGGATTTAGGCCTGCGGCCTTAGGGTCGGGCGTAATAATTAAGAAATATTTATCGTGTTGCGCACTTGTGGTGATGCGTGTGGTGTACACTACTAAAAAATATTAAATGTGGCTTAGAACATAGCTTTAGGTCACATTATTTTGCATGGCTTGACCTGCCCGCCCATCACCGCAGATGGCAGACGCTCCTGTAGGCGGAAACCCCGCCTCCAGAGCACGCGAGCCACCCACTTTACACTGCAAACACTGCATCAGTGCAGTCCACACCCCCAAGGAGCCCGTCATGAGCCCCCACCCCATCCCCTCCCTCTCCGGATTCAACCCGATCATGAGCCGCCGCGTACTGTTCGGCGGCGCAACCGCCGTCGCTGCTGCCGGCGTACTGAGCGCTTGTGGCTCCTCGTCCCCCAAGACCGAGCACAAGGCAAGCGAAACCCCGTTCTATGAAATCAACGAGCAGGATGCCTCGAAGCTCAAGCAGGGCGGTACCCTGAACCTGAGCACCTACTCCCTGGGCCCGGACTTCAACCGCTTCTCCCAGAACGGCTCGAGCACCTCCGTCTCCGAAACCATGGGCGTTATCGCCGGTGCCGGCATCTGGCGCAGCACCTTCAAGGGTGAAGACGAGCTCGACCCCAACTACTGCCTCGGCTTCGAAGCTAAGGAAGTAGACGGCAAGATCACCGCAGAGGTTCGCCTGAACCCCAAGGCAGTCTTCAACGACGGAACCCCCATCGACATCGACGCCCTCAAGGCAACCTGGCAGATCCAGCGTGACCCCGACGGTGAATACAAGATTGCCGCAGCGGGTATCTACGAATTCATCGAAAGCGTTGAAGCTATCGATGGCGACCGCTACCACGCACGCGTTGTTTTCAAGACTGCGCACAACCCCGTCAAGGGTCTGCTCTTTGGTGGAATCCTGCACCCGGCAATGCTCGACGTCACCCTCTTCAACGAAGGCTTCGTGGACAACCCCCACCCCGAGCTCGGTTGCGGCCCCTTCACCCTGGCACCCAACGGCTGGAACTCCTCCGAGAAGACCTTCACTGCTGTGCCCAACGACAAGTGGTGGGGTGACAAGCCCAAGCTGGACCGCATCGTCGTGCGTGAAATGGCAGACGCCGCAGCACGCGCCGCCTACAAGAACGGCGAACTGGACGTCGTGGAATCACGTACCCTCAGCGCCTACAACGAGATGAAGGACGTTGCGAACTCTGAAATCCGCCGCGGTCGCCGCCTCTTCGCCGGTGGTATGAACCTGAACGCACAGCACATCACCGATGTTGCTGTCCGTAAGGCAATCTTCCTGGGTATCGACCGTGGTGCTCTGGCAAAGATTCGCTTCCAGGGTCTGCCCTACGAAGAAGAAGTTCCCGGCTCGATGCTTCTGTTGGGTTCCTCCCAGTACTACCGCGACAACTACCCGGCACGTAACCCGGAGGAAGCACGCAAGGTCCTGGAGAAGGCAGGCTACACCAAGTCCGGCGACTTCTACGCGAAGGACGGCAAGACCATCACCTTGAAGCTGACCACCTTCGGTGATGACGCCACCACCAAGGGCCAGGCACAGACCTTCATCCAGAGCATGAAGGAAATCGGCATTAACTTCGAGCTCGATTCGCGTGCACAGTCTGAATTCTCGAAGGTTGTTGGTAACCGCGAGTACGACGTAAGCATTTCGGGCTTCGGCGTGACCTCCGAGCCGACCAGTGCAGCCGAGTACTTCTACCACTCCAAGAACTGGAACGGCGTCGGCACCCCCGAAATCGACGCTATGGTCGACGAGATGGTCACCATCCTCGATGACGCTAAGCGCGCCGAGAAGTGCAACGAAATTGAGAAGAAGCACATGAGCGAGGTTTGCCTCTTCATCCCCTTCCTCAATGGCCCGGACTTCAAGGCATGCCGCCCGAAGCTCGCTAACTACGGTGCGTTCCTCTTCAAGACCACCGACTGGTCTACCGTCGGCTGGATGGCATAAGCCGCAGTTTTAAGCTCCCTGCCCCCTATACGTTTTCGCAGTGTCGTATAGGGGTGGGGAGCTTTTTCTTGTGGAGGGTTCAGCGCGCTTTAGTTGCCCCGACGCTGTGCTTGTAACTTGTAACGACTCTCAAAGTACCGGGTGTGACGCGCTCGCGCGCCAATGCTACATAATATTTCATTTTTTAGTTTTCGCACGCGGCTTCCGCATGATGATGCGGTTTCAGGCGCTGAACCCGTGATTTTTAGACGGTGTATAGTTCTTCCACGGATTGGACTGTGGTCTGCGTCGCTTCTTTTGGGGGTATACTGTGTTTCAACCACAAACAATGTGGGGGCTCTCACAAAGGTGATGGGCGGGAGCTTCGGCGCTCCCGAAAAATCAGCGCACAACACGGTGCGCTTATCGAATAGCACCCGAGCCCTCCGGCATGAGGAGAATACATGACTCATCTACGTATTAATCGCCGTACCCTGCTGACCGGCACCGTTGCCCTGGGTACCGTCGGCCTGCTCGCTGCATGCGGCGGCGGCTCTGACAAGAAGATCAGCGGTAAGGCTGCATCAAGCACCGAGGAAATCGTCAAGAACCTCGAAATCAACAAGCAGGACCGCTCCTCCCTCAAGCAGGGTGGCGAGTTCCGCGGTAGCGTCTCCGCAGTCGGCCCGAACTTCAACATTCTGACTCAGAGCGGCTACACCACCGAGAACCTCACCGCATTCGGTGGCGCCTGCAACATCCCCTCCGCTATCGGCTTCACCTCCCTAAGCCCTGCTGGCGAATACAGCCTCAACGACGACTATGTCAGCGACTACAAGGCAGAGACCGTTGGCGGCGTGCAGACCATCACCTTCAAGCTCAACTCTAAGGCTGTCTTCAATGACGGCACCCCCGTTGACGTTGAGGCAATCCGCGCCGCGTGGACCGTCTACCGCAACCCTGATGACGGCTACAACGTTATCGCCGCTCCCTTCTGGCAGCAGGTAGCATCCATCGACCCCGTGGATGGCGACAAGACCCGCGTCAAGATCGTCATGTCCAAGCCCCTGTACCCCGCTGAGACCCTCGGCCTGCTCGGTCTGCACCCCGCACTGACCGACAAGGAGCTCTTCAATAACGGCTTCGTGAACAAGCCCATGGATCAGTACTGGTCCGGCCCCTTCAAGATTGGCGAGTGGAACTCTTCGGCTAAGACCCTCACCCTCGTGCCCAACGACAAGTGGTGGGGCGAGAAGCCTCTGCTGGATCGCATCATCTGGCGCGAAATGGGCGACGAAGCAGAGCGCGCAGCGTTCAAGAACGGCGAGCTGGACAGCATCGGCTTTGCTGGCCTGGCAACCTACAACGCCGTCAAGGGTCAGCCCGGTGTCCAGATTCGCTCCGGCCAGAGCGTCGGCGTGATCAACCTGCAGTTCAACCCGACCCGCGTGACCGACACCGCCCTGCGCCGTGCAGTCTTCGCCGCGGTTGACCGCTCTCAGCTGGCTAAGGTCAAGTTCGGCCAGATCAACTGGGAAGAGCCCCTGACCGGCTCCATGATTGCTATGCCCTTCCAGAAGGGCTACCAGGACGCTATGCCTTCTAACCCCGGCCCCGAGGCTGCGGCAAAGATCCTGGAAGCAGCAGGCTACTCCAAGAATGGCGACTACTACGCCAAGGACGGTAAGACTGCAGGCTTCTCCATCACCTACTTCGGTTCGGATGCAACCTCCCTGGCTCAGTTCCAGAACCTCGAGCAGCAGCTCAAGGCAGCAGGTATTAAGCTCGAGCAGGACAACCAGCCGCAGTCCCAGTTCAACTCCGTGATGGGCTCTAAGCAGTACGACTGCGCCTTCTCCGGCTGGGGTATTGGTGCTGACCCCGCAGACAGTGTTCAGTACTTCTACACCAGCGAAATCAACGAAGGTGTGGGCGATCCCGAGCTGGATAAGTTCATCGCGTCCATTTACGAGAAGGAATCCCACGAGGAGCAGTTGAAGATGGCTGCTGAGGCTGAGAAGCAGCACATGGAGAAGGTCGCTATTTACTTCCCCTACGCTAACGGCCCCAGCTACGCAGCTGTGAAGGAGAAGCTGGCTAACTACGGTCCTTCCCTCTTCGCAACCAGTTACACCGACCCCAAGCGCTGGACCAATGTGGGTTGGCAGAACTAAAGCCACATGTTAATTTTCTGGATTCCTATTCGGTAGTTGCTGAATTTTCGGAGGCGCCGGTATAAGGCTCTGGAGGGTAAAGTCCCGCGGTATTCCGCCTCAGTGGCGGGGTACTGCGGGGCTTTTCTGTGTTTTTGATGGGGGGTTTGTGGTGGGGTGGTTTCGGGGATTGGCTGAAATATTTTCCCTAAAACGGTGAACTAGGTCATAGTGCGTGGGAAATGTGTGTATACTAATCTCAATGCAAAATGTGCGTGCTGTCACAAAGGTGTGCGGGTTGTGTTCCCCCGCGTACAGCAAAGCAGCATCCCACCTAACTGAGGAAAACTAATGACCACTTTCACCCTCAACCGTCGTACCCTGCTCACCGGCACCGTTGCCCTGGGTACCGTCGGCCTGCTCGCAGCCTGCGGCGGCAACTCCTCCAAGAACGAAACCAGCGCTCTCTCCGCCGGCGACGACCTCTCCAAGGCAGTCTCCTACAACGAGAAGGACCGCTCCGCCCTCAAGGACGGCGGCGAGCTGCGACTGAGCGCTGACGGCATCGGCCCGAACTTCAACATCCTCAACACCAACGGCTACACCGCCGGTAACCTGAATATTCAGGCGGCTATCAACTCTGCCTTCACCGGCGGCTTCTACGCTGACTTCCGCGGCGAGTCGCACATGAACAAGGACTACGTCACCGAATACAAGGCGCAGACCGTTGACGGCGTGCAGACCGTGACCTTCAAGATCAACCCCAAGGCAGCCTTCAACGACGGTACCCCCATCGACGTGAACGCCGTCAAGAGCTACCAGACCATCTACACCGCCGCGGCATCCGGTTCGGACTACCAGATCACCCCCTCGCCCATCTGGGAGCAGGTCGCAAGCGTCGAGGCTGTGGACGGCGATACCCGCCACGTGAAGGTCACCATGTCCAAGCCCTGGTACCCCATCGAAGGCAGCTTCACCTCGTTCCTGCACCCGGTATTCGTCGAGCCCAAGTTCTTCAACGACGGCCTGAACGACAAGCCCCTCGACCAGTACTGGGCAGGCCCCTTCAAGGTCGGCGAGTGGAACTCCTCCTCCAAGGTGCTCACCGTCGTCCGCAACGAGAAGTGGTGGGGCACCAAGCCCGCTCTTGAGCGCATCACCTGGCGTGAAATGAGCTCCCAGGCAGAGCAGGCAGCTTACAAGAACGGCGAAATCGACTATGTGGACGCCAGCACCCTCAGCTCCTACAACGAGCTCTCCGGCGTGGCAAACACCGACATTCGCAAGGGTAGCGCTCTCAGCGTGGGCAACTACGAAATCAACCCCGAAAAGGTGCCCCTGCCCGTCCGCCGCGCATTCGTTGCAGCCCTGAACCGTGAGCAGCTGCAGAAGCTGCGCTACGAGAAGCTCGGCTGGAAGGAAACCCTGCCCGGCTCCATGTGCATGCTGCCCATGCAGGAAGGCTACCAGGACAACTACCCGACCAAGCTCGGCAAGGACGTCGCTACCAAGATCCTTGAGGACGCAGGCTACACCAAGTCCGGTGACTACTACACCAAGGACGGCGCTAAGGTCTCCTACCCGGTCATCACCTTCGGTAGCGACCCGGTTGTCAGCTCCACCGCGCAGTTCCTCGTTCAGCAGATGAAGGAAATCGGCGTTGAACTGACCATCGAGAACCACGGTGCCTCTGAAATGTCGAGCATCATCTCCTCGAAGAACTTCGCGATTAAGACCGGTGGCTACGGCATCACCACCTCCCCGGTGGATGCGGCGAACTACTTCTACATCTCCGAGACCAACAACGGTCACGGTAAGGATCTGGACTCGCTGGCAGCAACCATGATGTCCACCGAGGACCCGAAGGAACAGCTCAAGATCATGAACGAGCTGGAGAAGCGCCACCTGGACGAGGTCGCCATCTACGTGCCCACCCACAACGGCCCGAACTTCAAGGCGTGCCGTAAGGGCCTGGCGAACTACGGCCCCATGCTCTTCGGCCTGCCCTACTACAACCCGAACGTATGGATCAACGTCGGTTGGGAGAAGCAAAACTAAGCGTTGAGCACCGCTCACACACTCCATAAGGGGTAAAAGCGCTACAGCGGCGTGTTACAAAAGGATTAAAACCTTCTGTAGCACGCCGCTTTCCCGTTCCTAAGAGAGTCGCACGGATATACTTAAAACAAATGTGGGCATTCTGCCCGCAACCCCGGCAGAGACTGTCCTCCCGCCGGGTTGGAGTGTGGGTTACGCACCGTTCGCGTACCGCCTCCACAACACTGCGAATACTCTAGGAGAAATTCCATGAAGAGCATGTCTGTCTCTCGCCGTACCCTCCTGACCGGCACCGTTGCCCTCGGCACCGTTGGTCTACTGGCTGCCTGCGGCAGCTCGAAGGAAAAGGTTGGCGGTAGCGCCGCTAACAACGCTGAAGATATTCTGAAGAACCTTCAGGTCAACAAGCAGGACCGTTCCTCCCTCAAGCAGGGTGGCACCCTGACCCTCGCGGCTACCGCCCTGGGCCCCAACTTCAACCTGCAGACCCAGAGCGGCTACACCTCCAGCAACCTGGACGCTCTGGCACCCTGCAACATTCCCGCCGTGATGGGCTTCTACACCATGAGCCCCGAAGGCGAAGGCACCCTCAACCCCGAGTTCTGCACCGAACACAAGACCGAGACCGTCAATGGCGTGCAGACCGCGACCTTCAAGATCAACCCCAAGGCTGCCTTCAACGACGGCACTCCCATGGACGTGAACGCTGTTCGCGCCATGTGGAAGGTCTACAGCGCAGTCACCGACAACCCCTACCACATCACCGATAACACCATGTGGCAGCAGGTTGAGAGCATCGAGGCTGTGGACGGCGACAACTTCCACGTCAAGGTCACCATGAAGGCTCCGTATTACCCCTCCGAGGGTCTGTGCGCCTTCGCAATCCACCCCGCCCTGGAAGACGTCAACCTCTTCAACGAAGGCTTCGTTGACAAGCCCCTCGACCAGTACTGGGCTGGCCCCTTCAAGGTTGGCGAGTGGAACTCCTCCCAGAAGGTGCTCACCCTGGTCAAGAACGACAAGTGGTGGGGCGAGAAGCCGATCCTGGACCGCATCATCTGGCGTCAGATGGACTCCGAAGCAATCCGTGCAAGCTTCAAGAACGGCGAACTGGACGCCTTCACCTTCGTGGGTGCAACCAGCTACAACGCTGTGAAGGGCCAGGCTGGCACCGAGATTCGCCAGAGCCAGAACACCAACGTCAACATCATTCAGCTGAACCCCAAGCGCATCGAGGATCTGGCACTGCGCCGCGCAATCCTTGCTTCTGTGGACCGCGAGCAGATCGCTAAGGCATACTTCTCGCAGCTCGGCTGGACCGAGCCGCTGCCCGGCTCCATCATCGCAATGCCGTTCCAGAAGGGTTACCAGAACAACTACGCTGGTGACACCGGTGCACAGGCAGCTGGCAAGATTCTGGAGGCCGCAGGCTACTCCAAGTCCGGCGACTACTACGCTAAGAACGGCAAGGTTGCTGGCTTCGCTCTGACCTCTTTCGGTTCCGAGGCGGTCTACCAGGCGGTCTACCAGATTCTGGAGCAGCAGCTGAAGTCCGCAGGTATCCGCCTGAGCGCTGACAACCAGCCGCAGTCGAACTCCAACTCCGTGCTCGGCCAGAAGAGCTACGAAGCAATCTTCACCGGTTGGGGCGTTCTGCCCGACCTGGCTTCCTCGGCACCCTACTTCTTCACCACCGAGGTGTTCGGAGTCGGCGACCCCGAAGTTGATAAGCTCATCGAGAAGCTGCAGAACACCGAGAAGGAAGACGAGCGCATCAAGATCGCTAACGAGGCGGAGAAGCTCTACTACGAGAAGGTCGCAGTGTACCTGCCCTACGCAAACGGCCCGATGTACGCCGCTGTCAAGGCTAAGGTTGCGAACTACGGTCCGTCCCTGTTCAAGCAGAGCTACACCAGCGCTGACTACTGGGTCAACGTTGGCTGGCAGGAGTAGTACCGCTTGCGGTAACGCTCTAGCCGTCCTGTAGGACAACAGAATCCCGGGTACTCTCACGAGAGAGTGCCCGGGATTTTTCTGTCCCGCTTGTTCTGCGTCCTTTAGCTGGATACATTAGCGGGATATGTAATTACAAAAACTAGGGAAGCGCCACTCTAACCGGCTGCTACCACTCGCCCAGGTACAGGGCGCGCTCCTGCAGGTACCTCAACATCTTCGGGTTCTGCCGCAGATAGAAGATACGGTAAATGCCGCCTCCAGCGACGATGAAAGCCAGCGGGAAACCCAAAATCACGAGCACACGGCTCATATTGGCGGACAGGTCAAAAGGATCACCGCTGGTTGCCACCAGCACAATCCAGAGAGAATAGCCCACGCAGGCGAGCAGAGTGCCCCACATGCCGCGCACGAGCCAACTCACCAGCGCCACCGCAATAACCCACGCCAGCGCCAACGTGAACTGGTGCCGCTCCGCCTGAGCCCAAGGGAGCGCCCCCACGTAAATAATTGCGGGGATGCCCAGGTACCCGGGGATATTCAGCGAGGCAAGAATGTTCACACAAAAATAGCCCAAGAAAATAGCGCTCAACGACGAAGATAGGAACAGGTGCAGGGGAATCACGCCGTCGCCGCTATAGACGGCGGTCGGGCCAGCGTACACGGTTTCAAACATGAGGGTCAGCGGAGTCATCATGTACTCAATCCAGACCACCAGAGCGAAGGCACCGAAAATGCCGAGAGCCTGCATCAGAGCAATCAGCCGTGAACGGGCATCGTGAGGAATGGTGAAGCTCTGACCCTTCGCCTTGACGCCGCAGACATGAACGACAGCCACCATTGCCGCGATGCACAGCACCCAGCGCACGAGGACCCCCGGTAGCTCAGGAAGACCTCCATAAGCCCCCGTAGCGGGGTCACCCCAGGCTCCGGGGAGCAGTGTAATAGCGTGAGTACCCTCGGGGAGGCTGGTGGAGGAAGCAAGCCGGTGCGGCTCGTAGATAACCCACCACAGAAGGCAGGCTGGAATCAGCGCGGAGAGCTTACGCAACAGAACCGGAAACGGCGCGGACTCATAGACGAGCGCCTCAAGATTGAGCCGGCGCATCAGCCGCCGAACAGGAGAAAGAGCGCGTAGCTCTTTTTGCTGCTCTTCCCACGCTCCGGTATCCCATGTCCTAGTATCAGAAGACATCATCGTACTCCCTATCACTTGAGAACTTCCTTGTTGAGCGTATTCTTACATTAGCAGAAATACCCCAGGGTAGTGCCTAAACCCCAGCAAACCCTGCCCAGCAAACCCGGCTCAAAGAATCAGCACATCAGGAAACAGGGCATAAGGAAACAGGGCATAAGGAAAGGGGCCCCACCACAATGGTGGGGCCCCTTAGAGCCTATAAAGGGAACTACTTAGTGGTCACCTTCAGGACAGTGCTCAGGTTCTGGTGAGCAACGCCCGGCAGACCCTTAACCTCAGCGAACTTGCGGGTGTTGGTCACGATAACCGGGGTAATCAGCGGGTAACCCGCCTCCTTGATAACCTCAGGATCGAACTCAATCAGAGCGTCGCCAGCAGCAACAACATCGCCCTTAGCAACCTTCACGCTGAAGCCCTTACCGTCCAGGTTCACGGTATCCAGACCAACGTGAATCAGCAGCTCAATGCCGTTCTCCAGCTTCAGACCCACAGCGTGGCCCGAGGGGTAGGTTGCAGCAACCTTACCGGCTGCGGGAGCAACAACAGTGGTACCGGTCGGCTCAATCGCCACACCCTCGCCCAGCTTGCCTGCAGCGAAAATCGGGTCCGGAACATCAGACAGAGCAACAGCAGTACCCTCAATCGGAGCGTGCAGCTCAATGACCTCACCAGCGGAAGTAGCGGGTGCAGCAGCGGCGGTCGCAGTAGCGGCAGCAGCCGGAGCAGCCTTAACGGCAACAGCCTCAGCCTTGGGAGCGTCCTCAGCAGCCTCAGCCTTACGCTCCGCAGCGTGCCTTACAGCGTCAGCCTTCGACTCGTAACCGAAAATCAGAACACCGGTCATAGCGCCGAAGAACGCAATAGCCAGACCAATCACGTACAGGTAGGAAGGCTGCATAGCCGGAATCGACAGCAGCGAGGTGAACGCGAATGCGTAGGACTTAACGCCCAGGAAGGAAATGGTAGCGCCACCAATAACAGCGGGAACCAGAATAATCGGGATCACGCGCTTGTAGCGGAGCACAACACCGTACAGGGACGGCTCAGAAATACCACCGAGCAGACCGGACATCGACGCACCAACAGCGGTCTGGCGCAGCTCGCGGTCGTGCTTAGCCTTAATAGCCACACCGGTGACCAGGCCGAACACAGCGAAGTTGTAAGCACCCATGGGGGACTGAATGAAGTCAGTACCCATGGTCTGCAGGTTGTTAATCATGACAGCGTTCAGCGGCCAGTGCAGACCCAGCGGAACCATGAACAGGTACAGGCCAGCAATCAGAGCACCAACCAGAGCCGGAGCCTGGTCGTTAACCATCTTCAGGAAGTCAGAGATACCCATAGCCACACCAATACCGATGGGGCCAACCAGGAACGCGGTCATCGGAACCAGAATGATGACCGAAATCATCGGCACGAACACCATCTGCAGCATCGAAGGAATAACCTTCTTCAGGAAGCGCTCAAGCGGAGCCAGCAGAGCAACAGCAAGCAGCGGGGGGAAGACCTGGCCGGTGTAGCTGAATGCGTACAGCGGCAGATCCAGACCGAAGAACGGAACGTTCAGAACCTTGGTGGCGGGGTCAGCAAGAGCAGTCAGATCGGTGAAGGTACCGGTCATCAGTGCAGCGGGGATAGCTGCACCAACCCACATGTTCGCGCCCAGACGCTTAGCAGCGGTAGCACCCAGCATGATGGGCATGAAGTTCAGAACAGACAGCGAAGCAGCCTTCAGGATGTACCAGAAAGCAAACTGCTGCATCCACTGGGTGTTCAGAGCCTTAGCTTCCTCCGGGTCAGCCACACGAGCACCGTTAATGATGTCGATGTTCACGCTCTGACCGGTCAAGTCAGTGTACTGGCCGAAGAAGCCCAGCTGCTGCATGAACACAATCAGGGTCAGAATCATCGAGGTACCCAGAAGTGCCCACAGCAGAGGACGGAAGGAGTCAGACAGAACGTCGAAGACGTTGGTAAGCCAGCCGGACTTCTTGCCCTCAGCCTCAACCTTGGTGTCACCCTCAGCGTGGCCGGACATAGAAGGCAGAGCGTTGATCTCGTTGTACACAGCCTCAACGCGCTCGCCCAGAACAACCTGAGTCTGGCCGGACTGCTCAATCACAGAGAGAACGCCGGGCAGGCCCTCAATCTTCTTGTTCTGCACTGCATCGTTAGACACAGGAGTGACACGAAGGCGGGTTGCACAGTGAGTAATGTGCGCGATGTTCTCGGGGCCACCCAGGCCGTCAAGAATCTTCTCGCCAAGTTCGCGGTTATTCACGATACTTCCTTAGATATGCGGTCAATGTCTATACGGTTGTTGCCGGAGGCTGTGCCTACCTGACGTTGCGGTAGCCGAAAAAGCCCCGGAAAACACGTCCAGAAAACACAAAAGACCCGAGTCTCTCGACCACCGGAAGCACTACACTCGTGCCCGCTATGGAGCTTCGGTACAGCAAATAGAGGGGATTCTCGGCAGATATATGCTGCCGTCCCATACGGTGTTGAGTAACTCAGGTCTTGCCTGCCAAACCAGTAACAACCCTGAAGAAGGTTTCCCTTCTCAAATAGTTCCCTGTAACTCTAAGGGTTTTCCCAGGTTAAGAGCAAGGTGAGAGGCAAAAGCTATCAGAAGCTGTTAAATGTTTCACCCAAGTGATAGCTGAGACACACCCTCGGTGCTGCTAGTAGGAGTACTCCGGCTGGTTCCGGAACACTACGGAGGGGTGCTTTCGAAGATGCGGAAGGGCCCCGCATCCACAGGATACGGGGCCCACGCGCTACCAAAGCAGCTACCTTCCGACTAACTACTTAGCCGGGAAGAAATTCAGCGGAGCAACCTCCAGCTCAGGGTAATTACGCTTCTGCCAACGGCGATTACGATGCGCATTCACCTCAATCAGCGCGGCACCCAGAGCACCGGCGCCCAGAGCCGTCCACAGCAGATGCGGAAGCACAGTAACGAACTGGTGGTACTCCACCAGAATCGGCACGAACAACGCCGCGAAGAACACCGCCAGCAACGCACCAAACAGCAGAACACGAGCACGGTTGAACGGGCGAGCCACCGCAGCCAAGTTCCACAGACCCATCATCACCAGGGTGATGAACGAAGCCGTCTGAACCTGACGGATATCCTCAACACCCATGCCGCGAGCCGTGAACGTCACCGCCAACAGCATCGCAACCACAATAATTGAGTTCGGAACCGTGTAATTCAGCACGCGACGCAAGAAGCCCGGCACGTAACGGCGCGAATTCGGCAACAGAGTCAACGCGAAGGACGACGCACCCACAATCAAGAAGTCAGCAGTCGAGTACTGACGCGGCAAGAACGGGAAGGTCAAACCGAAAATACTGAACAGAACACCCAGAAGAATCGCGAAACCAGTCTTCGTCAAGAACAGGTTTGCCACCATCTCAATGTTCGTAATGACCTGACGGCCCTGCTCCAACGCAGCCGGCAGGGACGAGAACTTACCGTCCAGAAGAACCAGGCGAGAAACAGCCTTCGTTGCCGGAGCAGCGTTACCCATCGCAATACCCAAGCTTGCATGCTTAAGCGCCAGAGCGTCATTAATGCCGTCACCGGTCATCGCCACCACATGGCCGCGCTCCTTCAGGGCAATCACCATGTTCTTCTTCTGCTCGGGCGACACACGACCGAAAATATTGTGAGTAGCCGCAGCCTCAGCAAGCTCCGGACCGTCCTCAGGCAGAGTCGACGCATCAACCGCACCCGCAGACGTATCCATGCCCGCAGTCTTCGCAGCCGCAGCCACAGTGAACGGGTTATCACCCGAGAAGACCTTCAGAGTCACACCCTGACGGTGGAAATACTCCACAATTTCAGGCGCATCCGCACGCACATTCTCACGGAAAATCACGAACAGAACCGGGGCAGCATCGGACGGGATCTTCTGGATCGGCTCATCCTTCTCATTGCGAACCACCGCAGAAGCATGCGCCAAAACCATCGTGCGCAGACCCAGCGCCGCCAGCTCAGCGGCACGCTCACGCTCAGCGGTACCCTTGGCGAGAAGCGCCTCCGGAGCGCCCAGAAGCCACGCACCCGAATCCTTAAACTCAATCGCGCTAAAACGCAGAGCCGACGAGAACGGCACAATACCGCTCACCGACGCCGAAGAAGCATCCGGGAAACCACCGGTCAGAGCCGCAGCGGTCGGGTTCGCGTTCTCATCGTGACCAAACCACGCCAGCGCCTCATTCCAACCGGCAGGCAGAGAAGCACGCCAGGAAGTGTGCTCCGCCGAGTCAGCATCCGGGCCCTCAGCCTCAGCAACGGTGTCCAGCGGGCGCACCGAATCAAAAATCACGCCACCCTCAGTCAGGGTGCCGGTCTTATCGAAGCAGACCACATCCACACGAGCCAGAACCTCAACCGCAGGCTGCTCCTGCACCAGGATGTTGTGCTTACGGCCCAGCGCCACAGCCGCCGCCGCAAACGCCAGAGTAGTCATCAGCGCCAGACCCTGCGGAATCATCGAAGCAACCGAGGACACCACAGCAATAGAAACCTGCTCCCACAGGTGGTTCTGCTGCACGGTCTCCAGGCCACCAGCAGCCTGAATCTGACCCCACGACACCACAGGAATAATGACCGCAAGACCCACCGTAATCCAGCGGACCACACGGTTCAGCGCATCACGCAGCTCAGACTGAATACGCGAGAACTGGCGCGCCTCATCAGAAATCTTACTTGCACGAGAATTCGCACCCACGTGAGAGAGTAGGACGCGGCCGGTACCACCCAGCACACTCGACGCCGACAGCACCATATCGCCGGGGCGCTTAGCAATCGGGTCGTTCTCACCGGTCAGCAGGGACTCGTCCAGCTCCAAAGAATCGGAGGTGAGCACAACAGCATCCGCCGGAACCTGATCGCCGCGCTTGAGGATGACAACGTCACCCTCAACCAGCTGCTCCATCGGAACCTCAACGCTCTTACCGTCACGCACGGCAGTAGCGGGGGAGCGGTCCAGCAGGGAGATGCGGTCCAGCTCAAGCTTCGCCTTGTACTCCTGCACAAAACCAATCACCACGTTAGCGATAACAGCCCCCAGGAAGAGCAGATCAGCCCAACGCTGGTACATGATCACCACGGCACCACAGGCACCCAACACAAAGTTGAAGACCGTGAACAGGTGCGCACGCATAATGCTCCACAGCGTGCGAGAAGACTTATTATTCTGGGTATTGACCCTACCTTCAGCAGTCAGGCGAGCAACATCATCGCTGCTCAAACCGTGCTGGGCAATATCGAAAGATCCGCTATGCGGTGTTTCAGAATATTCGGGAATGTAGCCGGCAACGGCAGGCGCTGCCGTTTTCTGCTGAGGATCCATGCGGGGGTCTCTTTCTCGAATGGATGGAATGCTGAACTGAATAGAGTTCAGTATTGCGGACACTACCTTTCAGTGTATCCGTGCAGGAGGGGATAAAGATAATCTCCGCCCTGTAATGAACTGATATTTACAGTCATTCCAGAACGGAGATTTAATATATGCGAATACTGGCATATTTTGATGTGGAAAGTGTTTGCGGGATGGTTCGCTAACGCCCCGTAAAATCAGCGCGCCAGCAGACTCAGCGTTCTGGCAGAATCAACAAACGATTCGTCACCGGATGCCTCAACACCTCAATCGGATGCTGATACACCTCAGACAACAACTCCGCCGAACACACCTGCTCAGGGGCGCCCGAAGCAACCACCTCGCCACCACGCAACAACACCATACGGTCAGAATACGCAGCCGCAACATCCAAGTCATGAAGCACCGTCAACACCGCAGCACCCTCAGCAGCCAACTCACGGCTCACCCGCAACGTCTGCTCCTGATGCGTAATATCCAACGCCGCAGTCGGCTCATCCAAAAGAATCAGCGGAGTCTGCTGAGCAAACACACGCGCCAAATGCGCACGACCGCTCTCACCACCGGACAGAGTCGTAATATCGCGATCTGACAAATGAGTCACCGACGTACGCTCCATCATCGAAGCAACCACGGCGTCATCCTCTTCAGCGCGCTCCGTGCCCTTCCACGGGGTACGGCCCATCTGAACCACCTCATACACCGTGTACGAAAACGCCACATTCAACTTCTGCAGCAGCATCGCACGCTGACGCGCCATCTGACGGGCAGGAATCGAACCCAGAGGGGCGCCATCCAACAGAATCTCACCGCCACTGGGCGCAATATCACCAGCAATCACACCCAACAGAGTCGACTTACCGGCACCATTAGGACCAATCAGCGACACAACCTCGCCCGCAGCAACCGACAGAGACACGTCATTCAAAATCTGACGCCCACCAGCGTTAAAACACACACCGGACAGGCTCAACAACTCACTCACGAAGCACCTCCGCCCTGACCCAGGGAACGACGCAACAACACGAAGAACGTCGGGCCGCCCACCAAAGCCGTAAAAATACCAATCGGCAAATCAGCAAAAGGCACCAGCGTACGCGCACCCAAATCAGACAGCGCAATCAACAGCGCGCCACCCAATGCCGAAGCCGGCAACAACACACGATTCGACGGACCCAAAATCATGCGCAACAGGTGAGGAATAATCAGGCCAATAAACGCAATAATGCCCGCATACGCCACCGCAGCACCCGTCAACAAAGCCGTCGCCGCAATAGACACCGCACGCAGACGCTCCACGTTCACGCCCGAATGCTGCGCCGCACGCTCACCCAACGCCAGAACATCCAGCGAAGAAGCCATCACAAAACACGCCACCAAGCCAATCAGAATAACCGGCCACACGCTCGCAACAGCCTTCCACGTGGCGCCGTTCAGCGAACCCATCTGCCAGAACACAATCTGATCGCGGCTCGTCGTATCAGCAATGAACATGAGGAACGCAATAATCGCATTCGCCACCGCGGTCACCGCAATACCCGTCAAAATCATCGACAGGACCTTCGCACGACCCGAAGAACGCGACAGGAAATACACCAGCGCAGTAGCCGCCAACGCACCCACAAACGCGAATGCAGGAGTCGTGAAAATACCGAAGAACTGCAGGTTCAACACAATCGACAAACACGCGCCAACCGCCGCACCCGAGGAAACACCAATCACGCCCGGCTCAGCCAACGGGTTACCAAACACCGACTGCATCACCGCACCGGAAGTACCCAAAGCGGCACCCACCAGCACGCCCAACAGCACACGCGGGAAACGGATATTCCACAGAGTGCTATCCGCCAGCTGCATCGCCGGGTTCTCCGGCGCAAGACCCAGGCGGCGGCCCACAGAAGCAACCACCTGATCAGTCGGGATATTGTACTGACCCAAACCCGCAGACAGCACCATCACAACGCACAGTGCCACCGCCAAAAACGTAAACGTCAGACCGGCACGACGCCGACGCGAAGCACGATAATCCCGCGCACCCGCCGCACTCTTCACGGCAGCCACTACTGGCCCCCCGCAGGAGTGGAGTACGCAGCCTTAGCGAGCGAGAGCAACACTGCCGGAGTATTCGGGCCATAGGACAGAATCTGGCCGTCACCCATATCGATAATGCGCTTATTCTTACCGGCATTCGTCTCACCCACACCCGGGCGAGCCAAGAAACCATCCAAACCGCCGGTGGATTTAATGCCGCCGCTCATGGTCAGAATGACGTCCGGGTTCAGCTTCACCAGCGCTTCACTGGTCGCCGGAATAATATTCGTCGCGTTCTGCTCAGACGCCACATCTTTGCCGCCAATAGCCTGAATCAAATCGTCAGCGCCCGAACCCTTGCCGAGCACGAAGAACACGCCAGCGGTACCGCGCACGTACAGGAACGCGAACGACACCTGCTGTGCACCCTTCGGGGCGACGTCCTTGAGTACCTGCAGGGCATAATCCAGGTCCTTCTGCACGCGGGCAGCAACCTGCTCGCCCGCCTCCGGAACACCCAGCGCCTGCGCAACAGCCTTGAGCTGCGGAATGATCTTATCCATACGACGCTCATGATCGAAGACCACCACGGTCACGCCCGCTGCGCGTAGCTGATCCACAATCTCAATCGGGCCGTTGCTCTTATCCCACAGCACCAGGTCCGGGGAGGTCGCCAGAATCGCCTCAGCGTTCAGGTCGTGACCGTTCTGGGTCACCAGCGGCAGGTGAGCCAGCGACTGCTCCGTCGAGGAGGTGACACGACCGACCAGACGACCGCCCAGACCCAGCGCAATCATCTGCTGAGCCAGAGTGCCGTACAGGTCCAGTGCCAGCACGCGGTCAGCAGACTTAACGGTCACCTCGGTGCCGTTGAAGTCCTTGAACGTCACGGGGAAAGCCGGAGTGGGGGTATCGACCATCGGCTGAATTTCGGGGGTATCTGCGGCGCTATTGGGGCCGCGCAGAGCCTTCTGATCAGGGGCAATAGAAGAACGCAGCTGATCGGCAAGGTTCTCCAAAACGGTGCGGGTGCTCTGCTCATCCACCACAGCCTGCGAAGTGCTTGAAGAAGCGGCCGGGTTCTGAGTACCCACACCGCAAGAGCTCAGCAGAAAAGCGGAAGTGATGGAGAACGCTGCATACTTCATTGCATCGCGGCGGTTCAGGGCAGAAGAAGAAAGGGAAGAAAACATCGTCGTCTCACAGAAAAAAGGGAGTTAGAAAAACTGGGGTAGGCGCCGGGGTAAAACCTGGCACCTGAAGCGGGGGTGCAGTGAAAATCTGCACCCCCGCACGGGCCGTGTCGGCTTACCGGTGAACCTCATGGTTGAGTCTCACGGGCGAGCCGACAGTGTGGGCATCCTCGTGAGGTACCGTTATGCCTTCTTGCGGCGGCGAGTGTACACGACGGTACCCGCGCCGGCTGCAACAGCGATGAAGCCTGCAACTAGGGTGCCCTCAACACCGGAGGCGCCGGTGGAAGCCAGAGGCTTGCCGGTGACCGGGTCGCAACCCTCACCCTCGTAGACGGTCTCGGACACGGTCTTGGTGGTGGTCTTCGCGCCGTTAATCGCCGCGGAGAAACTCAGCGGAGCCATGTCCTTACCGGCATCGTAGAAGCCAGCGAACGCCTTCGCGCCCTCAGCGGTCAGGGTGGTTGCCGCACCGTTGACGCTCACAGCGTCAGAGGAGCTCTGCAGACCCGAAAGATCCACCTTCAGCAGTGCCACCTCACCGTAGTTAGTTGCCTTGCCGGAGGGGTCATTGCTGTTCATGGTTGCGTAGAGAGTGCCGGAATTGCCGTTAATCTCAAGGCGCGGGTTCGCAATGGTGGTGTCCAGAATGCCGTGGTGACCGGTGAAACGAACCGAACCGCTGAAGGAGATGGAACCCTTACCGCCCTTGAAAGTGCCGGTACCGTTAGACCAGTTGAACGCATCCGAAGAGTAGGAGGTGCCGTTCAGCTCCCAGCTACCGTTCGCGATGCCGCCGCGCACGTAGTTGCGGAAGGAATCACGCACGCCCCAGCCAAGGTTTGCGCTCTTAATGGTGCCGTCGGACGCGCCCTGCTCCTGCACCTCGCGGGTGCGGGTGACGGGTACGCAGACCGGCTGTGCCGGGTTGTTGCTGACAGAGCCGTTCGAGGAAGAACCGCCGTTAGAGACGCTGCCGGAGGTGCCTGCCGAACCGTTAGAACCGGAGCCGTTAGCGCCGGAGTTACCGGAGGAGTTCGAGGAGCTGTTATCGGAAGAGCCGTTCTCAGAACCCTTGTTATCGGAGGACTTGCTCTCAGAGACGCGGGGAACCTCAACGGTGTTCTCCGCGGTCTGCTCGCTGAGCTTTACGGAGAAGCTCAGCGGTGCCATAGCGTTGTCGGCACCGCGGTACTGGCCCGCGAAGAGCACCTCGGAACCTTCAGCGGTGAGCGCGACTGCTGCGTTCTGTGCGGAGAAAACGCCGTCCTTCACGCTCGCGCCGGAGAGGTCCACCTCGGCGATAGCCAGGCCGGTCTTAGAAACGGACTTGCCGTCGCGGGTCAGTGCGTCAACATCAGCGACCAGGGTGCCCTTGCCGTTGACGACGACCAGGCGCATGTTCTTGATGGTGCTCTTGAGCTGACCGTTGTGGCCGGTGAACTCTGCGGTGCCCGCGAAGTTGATCTGACCGGTCTTGGTCTCGGGGTTGTACACGCCGGATGCCTGAGTGTACTTGAAGCCGCCAGCTGCGGTCTTCTCCATGCCCTCAACGTTCACGGAGCCGTGCGCGAAGCCGGTCAGGTACTTCAGGAAGGACTCGCGGATATCCCAGCTGAGAGTGCCGGACTCGACGACGTTGCCGGTGACCTTTTCTTCACGCTTGGGCTCGGTGGTTGCGGCGGGGGAGGAGGGGGCCGCGGAGGTGGGAGCTGCGCTCGGTGCTGCAGAAGTGGGCTCGGCGGGCTTGGGTGCCTCGCTGGTCGGTGCGGAGGAGGGCTCGCTACTGGGCTCTGCGGTCGGCGCAGCACTCGGCTCGGCGCTGGGTTCAGTGCTGGGCTCAGGGCTCGGCGCGGGTGCTTCCTTGGTCACGATGGTTGCGGAGAAGCCGAGCGCATCCAGCTCCTGACCTGCCTTGTAGAAGCCCGCGAAGGCGCCGGTTGCCTCTTCGGAAAGCTTGACGCGGGTGCCGTTTTCCTCGTCAACGCTGGGCAGGGTGATGGTGTTACCCTCAACCTTCAGACCGGAGGCATTGAAAGTGCCGAGGGTCATGTTCTTGGTTTCGACCAGGTCGTTCGGGGTGGTGTTGCCGTTGTAGGGGCGCGACTGAACGTTGGCGCGCACGGTGCCCACGCCGTCCTTAATGGTGACGGAGAGGTCGGAGATGATGACTTCCAGCAGACCGTGGTGAGCGGTGTAGTGAATCGAGGAGCCGGTGAAGGTGACCGAGTATTCGCCGTTGGCTACGGTGCCTTTGGCGGAGGTGAAGTGGTAGGAGCCGTCTTCGTTGGTGGTGACGCCGGTCAGTTCCTGGGAGCCCTGGGAGAAGGGACCGTTGATGTAGGAACGGAAGGACTTCTTCAGGCCCCAGTTGACGGTGACGTCCTGCAGGCTCTGCTCTGAGGCTGCGGCTACCTCACCGGCGCTGACGTGGGAGTTGGTTTCAGCTGCGAAGGCCGCGGGTACGCCAGCGACGCCGCTGAGGCCGATGGTTGCTGAAGCCAAGAACGCCCAAGTGCGCTTGGTGAGAGAGGGGGTAGACATTTCGGTGTCTCCTTGAATTTTGTGATTGTGGTGTTCGTATCAAGTCTAGCCCTATTAGCCTATGTTTGTGTAACTTAATGCCTGGGGTGACTTGTGTATGAGGTTTACCTTAGCAAATTTTTTGCGAGAGCTATTGCCAAAACCGGTTTTTGGTGACAATATGTCATTAACAGGTTTTGGTGACATGGTGTCACTAAAACATTTATTGTTCACCCACAAGCCACTTTAGGAACTCACAATGACTATTACCGCCCCCGAAACCACCCAGGAACGCTTCTCCGCACGCCTGAAGGAAAGCACCAAGCACGTCCACGACAACGCCGAACACTCCACCTTCATGGAAGATCTCATGGGCGGCTCCCTCAACACCGAGGCATACCTGCGCCTCATCAACCAGTACGTGCACATCTACGAAGCACTCGAAGCAGTCTCCGAACACTACCGCGCAGAACCCAGCCCCATCACCGAACCCTTCACCCACCCCGGCCTCGACCGCGCAGAATACATCCGTGCAGACATCCGCGCACTCGGCCAGGAAGGCGACATCGACGCGCCCCTGCCCGCAACCGCAGAATACGTAGAGCGTATCCGCGCCACCATCAACTCCCCCGAACGCTACCTCGCACACCACTACCTGCGCTACCTCGGTGACCTCTCCGGCGGCCAGGCAGTCGCAGCGCTCGTCAACCGCCACTACGGCATCCCCGCCGAAGCGCTGAGCATGTACCGCTTCACCGAACTGCCCAAGCCCAAGGTCTTTAAGGACGGCTACCGCGAACTGCTCGACAACGCACCCCTGACCGACGAACAGCGCGAAGCCCTCATCGAAGAATGCATCGAAGGCTTCCGCATTAACGCCTCCCTGTTCGCGCAGCTGGGCCGCAAGGTCGCCGAGGCATAAACCCAGAACGCGCATAAACAGGAACGCCTCAACGCACAACCTCTCACCGCTCAACGCACAAGCCAGCGGGCATAACAAAAGGGGCGGATGCTTTCACAAGCATCCGCCCCTTTCGGCGTTAGTCTCAAACGAGTCGAAAACTAGCCCTTCGCAACCTCACCGAAGTGAGCTGCAAGAGTGCCCTCGTGAGCTGCACGCAACTCATCCAGGTCAATGGAAACCTCATCCTGGAAGTCCAGAGCGTTCGACTCAGCATCCACCACACCAATACGTGCGAAGGGGAACTGGCGAGCGGTGCACATATCCTTGAAGCGCACCTCCTCAGAACGCGGAACCGAAACCACAACGCGGCCCAGGGACTCCGAGAACAGCAGAGTGAACAGGTCCAGACCGTCACGCTCAGCAACCTCACCCAGACCAATGCGGGCACCGGTGTTGAAACGCAGGCAAGCCTCAACCAGAGTTGCAGCCAGACCGCCGGCAGCCACGTCGTGTGCAGCATCAATCATGCCGTCACGAGACATGTTCACCAGCATGTCACCCAGCTGACGCTCCAGAGCCAGATCAACCTTCGGCGGCTGACCGCCCAGGTGACCCTTGAAGCGAGCCCACTCGGAGCCGTCCAGCTCATCGCGAGTGGTACCCAGCAGGTAGATAGCCTGACCGTCATGCTCAGGAGCCCAACCCGACGGGGTGCGGCGGGTGACGTCATCCATCACGCCCATCATCGCGACCACGGGGGTCGGGTTAATAGCCTTGCCACCGGTCTGGTTGTACAGGGACACGTTACCGCCGGTCACCGGAACACCCAGCTCCATGCAGCCATCAGCCAGGCCGCGAACAGCCTCAGCGAACTGCCACATGACATCCGGATCCTCGGGAGAACCGAAGTTCAGGCAGTCAGACACAGCCACGGGGCGTGCACCAACGGTCGCAACGTTACGGTACGCCTCAGCCAAGGACGCGCGAGCACCCTCGTACGGATCCAGGTAGGTGAAACGAGGGGAGGCGTCGGTCGCCAGAGCAACACCGAGGTTGGTGTTCTCGTCCACGCGCACCACACCGCCGTCGTCCGGCATGGACAGGGCGGTGTTGCCCTGAACGTAGCGGTCGTACTGGTTAGTGATCCAGGACTTGGAGCACATGTTCGGGGACGCCATGAACGCCTTGATTGCCTCGCCCAGCTCCTTACCGCGCGGGCGGGAATCGTCAGCAGCCGAACCGGTGAAGTGGTTAGCCTGAACGTCATCCTGCCACTCCGGGCGTGCGTAAGGACGCTCGTAAGTCGGGCCGTCGTGTGCAACAGTGCGGGGGTCAACATCCACGATGACCTCGCCGTCCCACTCGATGACCAGGCGGCCAGAGTTGGTGACCTCACCGAGGAAGGAGTACTCCACGCCCCACTTGTTCATGATCGCTTCGAAGCGCTCCACGTTCTCGGGGGAGACCACAGCCATCATGCGTTCCTGAGACTCAGACATCAGAATCTCGCCCGGGGTCAGGGTGGGGTCACGCAGCAGAACCTTGGTCAGGTCCACGTGCATGCCGCCCTCACCGTTAGAAGCCAGCTCGCTGGTTGCGCAGGAAATACCCGCAGCACCCAGGTCCTGAATACCCTCCACCACGGAGCCCTTGAACAGCTCCAGGCAGCACTCAATCAGAACCTTCTCAGCGAAGGGGTCGCCCACCTGAACGGCAGGACGCTTCGAAGGCTTGGTGTCATCGAAAGACTCGGACGCCAGCACCGACGCACCGCCGATGCCGTCGCCACCGGTGCGCGCACCGAACAGAACAACCTTGTTGCCCACGCCCGATGCGTTCGCCAGGCGGATATCCTCGTGGCGCATAATGCCCACAGCCAGTGCGTTGACCAGCGGGTTTGCCTGGTAGCAGGAGTCGAACTCAACCTCGCCGCCGATGTTCGGCAGGCCCAGGGAGTTACCGTAACCACCAATACCGGCAACCACGCCGCCAATAACGCGGGCGGTGTCCGGGTGATCAATCGCGCCGAAACGCAGCGGATCCATCACAGCAATCGGGCGTGCACCCATGGAAATAATGTCACGCACAATACCGCCCACACCGGTCGCAGCACCCTGGTAGGGCTCCACGTACGAGGGGTGGTTGTGGGACTCAATCTTGAAGGTAACAGCCCAGCCGTCACCAATATCGGTCACACCGGCGTTCTCACCGATACCGACCATCAGGTCCTTCTTCATCTCATCGGTGACCTTCGCACCGAACTGCTTCAGATGAACCTTAGAAGACTTGTAGGAGCAGTGCTCGGACCACATGACCGAGTACATTGCCAGCTCAGCCGCGGTAGGACGGCGACCAAGAATCTCCTTAATATCCTCGAACTCGTTCTCCTTCAGGCCCAGCTCAGCCCAGGGGAGTTCGGTGTCCGGGGTTGCCGCCGCGTGCTCGACGGTGTCGAGGTTAAACTGCTTTTCGCTCATAACTTCTTAGAATCCTTGTCGTGCGTTAGCGGGCGTTAATCAGGTTGGCAAGAACGGAGGTGAACACGCCGAGACCATCGGCGCCACCGCGCAGAGAAACCTCACCAAAACCAGAAGAGGAAGGACCGAAGCCAGGCTCCACAGCGTGCTCCGGGTGCGGCATCAGACCGACCACGTTACCGCGCTCATTGCTGATACCAGCAATGTCGTTACGGG
Organism: Rothia sp. HMSC069D01; assembly: GCF_001810135.1. NCBI lineage: Bacteria > Bacillati > Actinomycetota > Actinomycetes > Micrococcales > Micrococcaceae > Rothia > Rothia sp. HMSC069D01. The sequence goes on along the minus strand of NZ_KV800082.1, from coordinate 9,542 downwards.
AACCGTTCGGGTTGAAACCAACGTAGCGGAACACCACGCGACCCTCAGCCTCCAGCGCCTCCAGAGTCTTCTGGTCAGCAACATACTGACCGTCCTGGTTCTTCAGAGGGACAACAATCTCCTGGCCAGCAGCATAGTTGCTCGTCCAGGAGGTGGAGTTATTCTCAATGCGCAGAATCTGGTCACGGCAAATGAACTTGCGGTGATCGTTCTTAATCATCGAACCGGGCAGCAGGTGAGACTCAGTCAGAATCTGGAAACCATTGCAAATACCCAGAACAGGCAGGGGAGCGGAACCGGAGGTACCAGCAGCGTTAGCGGCATCAATCACCGAACGCATCACAGGAGCCTTCGCAGCAATAGCGCCAGCACGCAGGTAGTCACCGTAGGAGAAACCGCCAGGAATAATGACGGCATCAACGTTCTTCAAATCAGCGTCGTCGTGCCACAGCTCAACGACGGTACCGCCAGCCAGACGGACAGCACGTGCAGCGTCACGGTCATCCAGGGTGCCGGGGAAAGTCACCACGCCAACGCGTGCATCAGCGAAAGCGGGGTTCGGAGAATAAGTAGAAAAGTCGCCAACCAGGGGGACTTCAGTAGGTGCGAGGGACTCAGCCATAAGTCTTAGTCCTCCAGAACCGAAACGTTCACAACGTCTTCGATGACAGGGTTCGACAGCAGCTCTTCAGCAGCCTTGCGGGCAGCTGCGAGGTGCTCCTCAGTAGCCTCACCCTCGACGGTCAGCTCGAAGCGCTTACCCTGGCGAACATCCACGAAGGAATCAACGCCGATACGGGGCAGCTCGTGAGAAATAGCCTTACCCTGCGGGTCAAGAATTTCGGGCTTGAGCATAACATCAACAACAATACGGGCCATGTGTGGGCACTCCTTGGGTGCGTGGGTTCTGTATGAGCCGTATCTCATCTTACCGTACTAACGACCGTAACGGGGGTATGTGTTCGGTTGGTGGATACCCTAAGAGGCTCGAATCACGTCTTTTACGCCTCGAGGGGTGGAAGATAGCGCTCGCACACCTGCAACAGGCGCTCACGCAGCTCAATCGAACGCTCCGACAGCTCACGCTGAATCCGCACGTATTCGGCCTTACCCTCGGTGGTCTCCACCGGAATCGGCTCGTACCCCCAGCTGCGAATATCGTAGGGGGCTGCGCGCATATCCAGTTCGCGCGCATCCCACGCCAGGTCGAAACAATCCATGACCAGGGTCGAATCAACCAGCGGTAGCAACTTATACGCCCACTTGTACACGTCCATATTCGCGTGCAGGCACGCGGGCTGCTCCAGGACGCGCTGCAACTCGCGGGTCGGCTGCAGTTCGTTCATCGGTGCCGCCTGCGGCATGAAGAAACGGAACGCATCAAAGTGCGAGCAGCGGATGCGGTGCTCCTCCACCACACGGTCCGTGCCCTCCGCACCCAGGCGCAGCTGTAGGTAGTCGTGGCGGATATTGTTCTCCACCGACTTGTACGCCATCGCCCACTCGTGCATGCCGAAGCAACCGAACTGGCCCTTCTTTGCGGCCGTGTTACGCAGGATCTCGTGGGTGAAGGCGAGGGCGGTGGCGCGGCGCTCCACGAAGTCGGTGACGTCCACGGTGACGGCGGAGGCGGCATCCGCCTGGGCGCGCGCAACCTGCAGGGTGCAGCCAGCGTCAAGGAGCTCCTGCTCGGTGGCGGGTCGGTAAAAACGCCAGGAGGCGCGCTCGGGCGCATCCAGCAGGATGATGCCGGCGCCGGGGTGCCAGCGCTTAAACTGGCCGGGCTTGAGCGTGTAGTAGGTGAAGAGGAAGTCCTCCACGGGGTGCACTTCGTGGCGGGCGCGACGCTGCGCAAACGGGTCGGCGTAGCGGCCGGCACGCGCCTCATGGGCGGCAGCGGCGGCACGCCATTCGCGGGCATCCATCACCTGGGAAAACACAACACTACTCATGCTTCTAGCCTAAACGATGCTGTGACAAGGTAGTGGACGTAGCAATGTCTATCTAGTTACTAGAAGACCGGGCTTTAAACTCACGTTCATAATCGTCAAACTGTGGGCTATTAATCACTGCAGTTCGAAGATAACGGGCAAATTGACCCGCTCCTGCTCGTTCAAGTGCGCGAGGAATATCAGTCTCCGTGAATCCCTTAGAGTGAGCATAAGATTCCTGGGAAAGATAGACCTCGGCAAATAAGGAGGGATGAGCGTATTCGGTGAATTACATCAGAAAATCATCCGCGCTGAGTGTCTCATAATTTTGAATATTCTGAGCTTCTTCCGTGGAAGCATAATCGAGCAGTTTGCGGTCATCGGTGACTAATGCGTGCATGCCGCCGTGTTGGGCGGCAGCATGCACATGAAGATCGTTTATATCGGGAAAGCCAGCAACTGGTTCAACAGGGGAACCTGCGATTAGGGACTTGCAGGATGTCAGGATTTGTTGTTTCCATTTCTCAATTTTTGCATCATGAATCATTGGGTCCTTTCGGCGTGTGTGGTATCCAAACTCATCCATGATTCGGGTGGATACGTATGGAGCGAAAAATCTGTAGTCACTCTCCTTTGTCAAAAGGAGAATCCAATCGCGAAGAGTCTTAGACATCAGAATGTTCGTATCCAGTAGGACAGATTCAGCATCTGATAATGTGCTCTCTTTTACCACGCAGGTCCTCCGATAATGTCGTTGAGATTGTTCTCTTCCTCAAATTTCCAAAGATCTTTGAGAGCTTGTTCCTTCTGCGCGATAGTCTTCTCCAAAAGGGTCTTGCGGAAAGCGTCAGCGTCCTCAGTACGGATACGGAAGTGGCTACCCACCTTATGCGCCGGAAGGTCACCAGAACGAATAGCCTTCATAAGCGTGGGGCGGGAAATACCGATACGCTGAGCCGCAACGGTCGTCGTCAAATCGTGAGGGACAACCTGAACGTCAATACTCTGACCCTGCGCTAGGGCATGGAGAACGTGCTGAATGACCTGGTTAAGGGCATCACCAAGTTGCTGGCTTTCTCGACCTGAAACAGTCAGCTCAATGGTGGTTTCTTCAGAGTTCTTGAGAATCTCCCGCGCCTCTGCGCGAGCCTGGTTGAGGGTATCTTCCTCCAGAGGGGTGGTTAGGGTGGTGGTCATCATCTTCTCCTTGGGGTTGGGTGAATAAGCGCCTGAAGACACCACGTCGATGGGGCGTATGTCATTCGGGGGAGGCTCATCCACGGTTGACACAACCTTACCCCTATCTGAAATAACTGTAAAGTGTTTCAGTTATTTCACCTATACATCGACAAAAGGGAGGGGCGGCGCCGGACCAAACCAGCACCGCCCCTCCCGAAGCGTACAGCTCACAAACGAGCTAAACTCTAGCGGCCAGTACCACCGTAAACAGTAGCCTCACCCTCAGCATCCAGACCGAACGCAGTGTGCACCGCGCGAACAGCCTCATCCAGCTTGCTCAGCTCAGTAATCACCGAAATACGGATCTCAGAGGTCGAAATCATGTCGATGTTTACGCCCGCCGAGGACAGAGCCTCGAAGAAGGTGAACGAAACGCCGGGGTTGGTCTTCATGCCCGCGCCAACCAGCGACAGCTTACCCACAGACTCGTTGTAAATAACCTCCTGGAAACCCAACTCAGCCTGCGCAGCCTTCAGCGCCTTCAGCGCAGCGTCGCCCTGAGCCTGATCCAGAGTGAAGGAAATGTCGGTCACGTTCGGGCGGTCGGTGGGAACGTTCTGAACAATCATGTCCAGGTTTACCTTCGCCTCGTTAATCAGGCCGAACACCTTAGCGGCCGAACCGGGAACGTCCGGAACGCCAACAACGGTAATCTTTGCGCGGGTGCGATCGTGCGCGACACCGGAAATCAGGGGCTGCTCCAAGGGAATCTCCTTCAGATGAATGGGGGTCAGTTCCGCGGACTCCTCCGGAACCACGATAGTGCCTTCAAGGTCCGAGAACGAAGAACGCACGTGAAGCTTCAAGTTAAAGCGACGAGCATACTCGACGCTACGCAGGTGCAGAATCTTTGCACCGTTCGCCGCCATCTCCAGCATCTCCTCGCTGGTGATGGTATCCAGCTTGTGCGCGGTCGGCACGATGCGCGGGTCGGCGGTGAACACGCCGTCCACGTCCGAGTAAATCTCGCACACATCGGCGTTCAGCGCGGCGGCCAGCGCAACGGCGGTCGTATCGGAGCCGCCGCGGCCCAGGGTCGTAATGTCGCCGCTCTGACGGTTCATGCCCTGGAAACCGGCCACAATCGCGATATTTCCGGCCTCGACGGACTCACGGATGCGATCGGGGCGAACCTCCACGAGGCGCGCCGAACCGTGCACGCCGTCGGTAATCATGCCAGCCTGCGAACCGGTGAAGGACTGCGCCTTAGCGCCCAGGTCGTTAATGGCCATCGACAGGACGGCGGTCGAAATGCGTTCACCGGCGGTCAGCAGCATGTCCAGCTCACGCGAGGGAACGACATTGCTGGTGACCTCTGCGGCAAGGTCGAGCAACTCATCGGTGGTGTCACCCATAGCGGACACCACGACGACCACATCGTTACCTGCCTTCTGAGTGTCCACGACGCGGCGGGCAACGCGCTTTACACCCTCCGCATCAGCTACGGAGGAACCGCCGAACTTTTGGACGATCAGGCTCATTGATATCTCCAGGTCAGTTACTTGTGTGCTACCGGCAGGCGCCGGCTCCTCATTTATAGTAAACGGCGTTCAGCGCAAGCGGCGAACTGTGCACCCGTATGTATTGCCCCGTGAAATATTACGTAGTATTACGCGGTGGTGACGCGGGATGCGGAGGCGGGTACAGCACGCCCGCGGAGGCGAGTTTTTAGGTCCACGGGTTCACATAAGTGACACCCGGCAGCGGCGGAACATCCGGCTTCGGGGTGCGCAACGGGGCGTTCTGAATAGTGCGGATCTTCTCCTCATAGTCGGGGGTGCGGAACACCTCCGGCGCATCTTCCGCCTGCTCGGTTGCGGGTGCCTCAGTGGGTTCGGAGGCGGCGCTCGCCGGAGCCTCCTCGCCGGAGTTTTCGCCCAAGTCAGGGGTTGCTTCTGCTTCTGCCAATTCAGGTGTAGAGCCCGCACCAGAATCGGTGGGGGAGCCCTCACGGCGGGATTCTTCCGCGCCGGATTCCTTGTCGCTGGATTCCTCAGCCTCCTGCAGGACCCGCTCAATCAGCTGCTCATCCACCGTACCTTGCACGCCGGCGGGCGCCTCCGTGCGGGAACCTGCAGAATCCTCAGAATCCAGGTCATCAAACATGCTCGAATTCCAGCGGCGACGACTCTGCTTCGCCTCCTGAGCCTGAACCTGAGCCGCCTGCTCACGCTCCTGCTCCTCCTCACGGTTCACGCGCTCAAAATCCTCGGCGGCAGTATGAGCCACCGCCGTGCCCTCGCTAATGACGCGGCGGCCCTCCAGCGCGCGGCCCAGGGTAATCTCGTCCGCGTACTCCAGGTCGCCACCGACCGGTAGACCCGACGCGAGACGCGACAGACGCACACCCAGTGGCACGAGCATGCGCGAGAGGTAGGTTGCGGTCGCCTCACCCTCAAGATTCGGGTCCATCGCCAGAATAATCTCTTGGATACGCTCATCCGCCAGGCGGGACACTAGCTCACGAATACGCAGCTGCTCCGGGCCCACACCCGCCAGCGGGTTAATAGCGCCGCCGAGCACATGGTAGCGGCCGGTAAAGGAACGGGTGCGCTCAATCGCCACCACGTCCTTCGATTCTTCGACCACACACAGCACGGACGGGTCGCGGCGCTCATCACGACAGATTGTGCACAGCTTCGTCTCGGAGACGTTACCGCACTCCTCACAGAAGCTGACGCTGGTCTTCACCGTGGAAATGGCGTTGGCTAGGCGCGCCATATCGGCAGCATCCGCATTCAGAATGTGAAAAGCGATGCGCTGAGCCGACTTGGGGCCCACGCCCGGCAGGCGGCCGAGCTCATCAATGAGGTTTTGAACTGCTCCCTCGTACATGGCTTCTCCTTCAGGTGCGGTGTGTTGTGCTGGTGCGTTGGTGCGCTGTTCTTGGGCGACGTTATGAGTATGCACCCAAACCCTGACAGTTTAGGGGCGTTTCGCGTAGCGAGTATGCGGCTGGAATGAGTGCGCCCGCCATCGGTGCGATGGCGGGCGCGGCACCTACAACCCTGGATTAGGGCTGGTGCAGGGGGCGTTCGTCGATGACGGTGCCACCAATAATTTTTTCGATAGCGCGCAGACCGATGAAGGTGCTGTTTTCGACCTTCTCGTCATCCTCAGAGACGTAGTCCTCATCGGACGCGGCGCGTGCCGGGTGAGCCGGTGCCGCCGGTGCGCTGGGAGTCGGCGCATTAGGAGTCGGTGTGGCAGGTGCGTTAGAAGCCTGTGCTGCGGGCTTCTCATCGCTTGCCGGAGCAGTATCAGCCGGTGCCGCCTGCGGTGCCTCTGCCAACGGACCAGCAGGCTCAACCGGAGTAGCGAGCGGACCAGCAGGCTCAACCGGAGTAGCAAGTGGGCCTGCCGGTGCTACAGGCTGAGCAGGCATTGCGGGCGCGGTGGGTGCCTCAACCGGTTCAGCGTAGGCAGGCTCATCCTCAAAAGGGGGCTCCTCCTCATACGGAGGTTCCTCCATGTGAGGGGGCTCCTGCGAGAACGGGGGCTCTTGTACATGCTGGGGTTCAGTAGCGCTCTCCTGCTGCGGAACTCCACTACCGGAGGCCGCAAAGGAATCACGCTCACCAAAACCGCCCGCCGGAGCAACCGGAACCTGCTGGGCTGCCGGAACTTGTTGACCAGCCGGAACCTGCTGGGCTGCCGGGGGCTCAGGCGCAAGCGGACCAGCCGGTGCCTGCGGCGTAGCCGGTACAGCCGGGGCAGCCTGCTGAGGTGCTTCCTCGGGGGCGCTCTGCGGAATCGGGGCAACCTCCCACGCACCCAGGGGCGCATCCACGCTCGTAGACTCGGGGGTGTTTGCGCCGGTCAGCGGCTGACCGTGGCGACGCCACGCATCCTCACCGCCGCGCGGACCATCAGCCAGCGGGGCCGGCTGAGCGGGCTGCGGGGGAGTCTGCTGAACGGGTTGCTGAGGCGCCTGCGGGGCAACAGCCGCCGGAACTGCAGGCTGAGCTGCGGGAGCACTGGGCGCAGCAGGCTGAGCTACGGGTTTGACCTGTTCGCCGGGCTTCGCCACCTGAGCGTGAATGGTCACCTGGCGGCGCAGGAACTCACTCACGCGGGCGGTCAGCTCGGGCACAAAGCCCTTGACCGCGCGCAAAGTCGCAATGTCGGCGCTCACGTACAGGGTCGCGCCGTCCATGCAGGCGGGGCGAACCTTCATCAGCTGCTCCGCCGCACCGGGAACGCTCATTCGGTTAAGAATGGCACGCCAATTACCCTGAACCGCCGCCAGCGGATCGTTCGGGTCAAGCTTCAGAGGCGCGGAGGGGGTATCCGCCGCAGCTACTGCAGAAGCCGGGGCATGAGGCGCCTCCGGAGCATGAGGTGCCGCCGGGGCGTTACCCGCCAGGGGAGCACCGGCCGGAGCTACAGGTGCCTGAGTTGCAGGAGCCTGCGCGGTCTGTGCCAAGGGGGCGGCGCTAAGGGGCGCGCCAGCCAGCGGGGGAGCACCTGCGCTGGCATGCTGAGAACTGCCCTGCTGAGAGCCGCTCTGCTGAGGGGCTACCTGCTGCGCGGGCTGAGCCGCCTCCTGAACCGGGGCGCTAGAAGCCTGGGTCTTAGGCGTCAGACCAGCCGCCGCCATACCCGCCGCACGAGCCGCAGACATGCCGCCCTGCGCCGGGGCAGAACCAGCGGAACCCGAGGAACCAGCAGTACCAGAAGCCACGCGGCGCTCCAAAACCTGCAGGCGAGAAGCCAACGCCGCAACCTCAGCGCCACCGGCAGAACCCTCCGCCGCAGGCAGAAGCAGACGAGCACACAGCAACTCCAGCTGAAGCTGCGGATTCGCCGCACCCGTCATACCATTCAGAGTCTCATTGACCGTACCCGCAGCAACCGTCAGCTCACGCTCACCCAGAGCCTGAGCCTGCTGGCCCAGGCGCTCCAACTGATCCTGCGGAACACCCTGCAAAATCTGGCCGGCAGCCTGCGGAACAGCCTTCACCACAATCAAATCACGCAGACGCTCCAGCAGATCCTCCACAAAACGGCGAGGATCCTGACCGGTCGCCACCACACGCGACACCGCGCCAAAGAGAGTCGGCGCATCCTTCGCACCCAACGCCTCAATGACCTCATCCAGAAGCTGCGCGTGGGTATAACCCAGCAGCGCCACCGCACGGTCATACTCAATACCGCTCTGCGAAGACGCACCAGCCATCAGCTGATCAAGAATCGACAGCGAATCACGCACCGAACCGCCGCCAGCACGAATCACCAGCTGCAGCACACCCGGCTCCACAGCCACCTGCTCCTGATCGCACAGGCCCTGCAGGAACGGCAGAAGAACCTCCGGCGGAACCAGACGGAACGGGTAATGGTGAGTGCGCGAACGAATCGTACCCAGCACCTTATTCGGCTCAGTCGTCGCGAAGATAAACTTCACGTGCTCCGGCGGCTCCTCCACAATCTTCAGCAGCGCATTGAAACCCTCACGGGTCACCATATGCGCCTCATCAATAATGAAGATTTTGTAACGGTCACGCACCGGCGCCAAAGTAGCGCGCTCACGCAGGTCACGGGCATGATCCACGCCGCCGTGGCTCGCCGCATCCATCTCAATCACGTCAAGAGAACCGCCACCATCACGCGAGAGCTCACGGCACGAATCGCATACACCACACGGAGTAGGAGTCGGACCCTGCGCACAGTTCAAACAACGCGCCAAAATACGCGCCGACGTGGTCTTACCGCAACCACGCGGACCCGAAAACAGGTACGCGTGATTCACACGGTTCTTCTCCAAAGCGACCATAAGAGGTTCGGTCACGTGCTCCTGCCCGATAACCTCAGCAAAGGTCTCGGGGCGATAACGACGATAAAGGGCAGTGCTCACGGCAACCTCTTCAACTCGGGGGTGCGGATAGGACAATCCCTACCATTTTAGACGCTTTACCCCTCAGCCCGAGTGGCCGACAGTCACCGGCGAACACGTCACCGCACCACCGCCACCGTGACACCTACTATGGACGCTTACCCGGGTAGCAAGTACGCTCACAGAAATACCGCGGACGCACCGAATTCCCAAGAACCCAAAAATCCGGTACACTGGTTCTTGCCTCTTACGTGGCGTTATCTTGGAAAACTCCCCCAGGACCGGAAGGTAGCAAGGGTATTCGAGCTATGACGGGTGCGTAGGAGGTCTTTTTTTACCCAAAAACGGGTACCTGGGTAGCTCGCACCCGTCATATGCACTACGTGCCCGCTCCGCCTGCGCCTCGTCCAAAAGCGAGGACACAAGCAACCACAAATGTGCTTTCTGTTACTTTTCCCATCCAGGGCTTGCACGTTTCGCAAAAGCGTAGTAAAGTTTTATTCGTTGCCTACGCAATGCGTAGAAAACATAGCTGGAGG
>NZ_KV800081.1:0-707 GCF_001810135.1 Rothia sp. HMSC069D01 | reverse complement strand
TTTTTGTTGTCCAAGAAACGGGAGGCAGTTCAAGATGACATCTCAGCTCAGGGGCTTTCTGCGTACCAGTGGCAGCTCACCTGAGCACCACCTGCTGGTGAATGGTCGCCCAGCCTTCACCCGAGCCTTGCACCGAGTTAACTTTTTGGCCGCCTAACCCATAGCACTATCAAAGTGCTCAACATTTCAACGTGTCAGAGCTTTCAAACACATAGAGTATCCTTGGGAAGAGTACTCCACCTGCCGGTGGTGCACTTCCGGATATTCACCAACCACACGAAACGAGAACCCACCATGCGCACTTTCCTCATTATCTTCTGGGGTATCTTCGCTCTAGTCGCGACAGTTGCGACATTCTACGTCATCATCAATTACGAAGTGCAGCGCTGGAAAGATAAAAAGCGGCAGCGCGAGGGTATTTATATTCGACGAGTTAATCAGGGCGAAGCTCTCATTATGATATTTACCCCCGCCTTCCCCAGCCTTTCGTTTGTAGCCCACATATACGGCGGCCCGGATTCAATAGATATATGGGTTGACATAGTGGGCTTTTTGCTATCGGCTATGTTCATGTCCTTTTTGCGTTATGTGCATGTCGCTTATGTGAAGCTTTCTCCCGAAGGTATCGAGCAACGTATGTGGTCGGCACGCACGACCGTCTATCCCTTCAACGCCATTGACGGCATTGAATACTATGAGGCAACCTC
>NZ_KV800080.1:0-299 GCF_001810135.1 Rothia sp. HMSC069D01 | reverse complement strand
GTAGCGCCATTATCGATACAGTTACCTTTACGTGACATACTCTGAATGAAACCATTCTCAGCGAGCGTACTGATGTAAATCTCGTGCTGATACTGCCATCCCATATCCGAGTGCAAAACCGGTTCGGCCCCCTCAGGTTTAGCGTCCACGAGTATCTGAAGCATCTCTTGCTGCTGGGCAAGATTAGGGCACATCGAGATAGAGTGGGCAACAATCTCTTTACTGGCAAAATCGTACACCGGAGCAAGATACGCCTTACCAAAGGAGAGCTTAAACTCGGTAACATCGGTACCCAACTT
>NZ_KV800079.1:0-414 GCF_001810135.1 Rothia sp. HMSC069D01 | reverse complement strand
AGCATCTCTTGCTGCTGAGCAAGATTAGGGCATATCGAGATAGAGTGGGCAACAATCTCCTTGCTGGCAAAGTCGTAAACCGGAGCGAGATAGGCCTTACCAAAGGAAAGCTTGAACTCAGTGACGTCAGTACCCATTTTCTGCCAAGGACCAGTCGCCGTAAAGTCACGACCAATGATGTTGGCGAAGCTTCGCCCCACCTCCCCCTTGTAGGAGTTGTACTTGCGGTAAGCCCTCTGGCGGCGTATACCGCAGCGCAACCCCATCTGGCGCATCATCTTCAAAACCGTCTTATCAGCGATACGTTCCCCTTCCTCAGCGCGCAGGCACATGGCCACCTGCCTGTGACCGCACCCGTTGGGCGTTCGCGAAAAAATCTGGGCGACCTTGGGACGTAGCTGCACTCTGGTTGGC
>NZ_KV800078.1:0-205 GCF_001810135.1 Rothia sp. HMSC069D01 | reverse complement strand
GCTGATAATGGTTTTATCCAGAGTATGTCACGTAAAGGCAACTGTATCGATAACGGTGCTACTGAGCAGGTTTTCGGGCACCTTAAGGATGAGTTCTTCCGTGGGCAGGACTGGCAGACTTTTGAGAGTTTCAAAGCTGACCTTGATGCCTATATTACGCATTGGAACACAGCAAGGCGTCAGGTGAAGCTTAGGGGCCTGACCC
>NZ_KV800077.1:0-14056 GCF_001810135.1 Rothia sp. HMSC069D01 | reverse complement strand
TGTTTCACGTGAAACATCACCGAGAGTTTTTCTTTAGCTTCTCGAAAGATTAGCCCAGGTGCTCGGAGAACTCGGCCAGTAGAGCAGGCTTCGTCTTAGCGCCTACGGTCTTCTTGACGACCTCGCCACCCTTGAAAAGGTAGATGGCGGGAATAGAGGTGATGCCGTACTTCATGGCGGTATCGCCACTTGCTTCAACATCCACCTTGACCACGTCGACCTGGCCGGCGTACTCGCCAGCGATCTCGTCAATCACGGGACCAACCATGCGGCAGGGGCCGCACCATTCAGCCCAGAAGTCCACGATAACGGGCTTGTCGTTCTTCAGAACCAGTTCGTCAAAAGTGGCATCAGTTGCCTGCTGTGCACTGCTCATGGAGTGCTCCTTTCTGACACGGGGTGGATTCCCCTGCGAGTAATACGAATAGTTTAGAGGTTTTCGAGGTAGTGCTGCGCGTCCAGAGCGGCAACAGCACCGGAACCGGCAGCAATAATTGCCTGGCGGTAGGTCGGGTCAATCACGTCACCGGCAGCGAAAACGCCGGGAACGGAAGTCTTCGAGGAACGACCCTGAACCGCGATGGTGTGGTTCTCGGTAATCTCCAGCTGGTCACGTACCAGTTCCACGCGAGGATCGGAGCCAATAGCGATGAACAGACCCTGAACAGCCAGCTGGCGCTCAGAACCGTCCTTGGTGTTGGTCAGGGTGATCGACTCGAGGTTGCTCTCGCCGTGAACGGCGGTGACAGCCGAGTCCCAGACAACCTCAATCTTCGGGTTGTTGAACACGCGGGTCTGCATGATTTCCGAAGCGCGGAAAGAATCGCGGCGGTGCACCAGGTACACCTTGGATGCGAAGGTCGTCAGGAACAGTGCCTCCTCCAGCGCGGAGTCGCCACCGCCGACCACTGCGATTTCCTTGTCCTTGAAGAAGAAGCCATCGCAGGTTGCGCACCAGGAGACGCCGTAACCGGAGAGTCGGTCTTCGCCCTCGATGTTGAGCTTACGGACCTGAGAACCGGTGGTCATGATGACGGTCTTTGCCAGGTGAACGGCGCCGTCAGCGGTGTAGACCTTCTTCACGTCGCCGGTGAGTTCAACCTTCTCTACGTCCTGGTAGCGGATGTCAGTGCCGAAACGCTCAGCCTGCTGACCGATGTTCTCCATCAGCTCGGGGCCCTGGATGCCCTGAATGAATCCGGGGAAGTTCTCGACCTCGGTGGTGTTCATGAGGGAGCCGCCGGGCGCCAGGGAGCTGGCGAAGAGGACAGGCTTCAACTCGGCGCGTGCCGCGTAGATTGCCGCGGTGTAACCAGCGGGGCCGGAGCCCACAATAATGACGTTGTGGACGGTTGCGTCGGCCTCAACCTCGGCTGCCGGTGCCGCCTTGGTGGCGGGTGCGGAAGCGAGGTTCAGATTGCCCAGGGCGGAGCCTCCGAAGAGGCCTCCCAGATTCTCAGTCATCAGATATATCTTTCCGTTGTAGGTCTTTCGTTCTGCCCCTATAACAGGGCTTTATCCTCGATTATTCCATTTTTGGGGGACCCTTATCCAGATACTCCGCGCACTGTGAATCTTTGAGTAGCCACCCTGCCATAAAGAGTCATAAATAGACATCAAAAAGGGCGGGGCTTCCGAACTGTTGAGTTCAGAAGCCCCGCCCTTGTGTCTGGGGCGTGAGCGCACTGTCGGCGTCGCGTTATGGGTTGATTAGTCCACCTTGATTTCGTTGATGCGCAGACCGTAATTCCACGTTCCAATCGGCAGGGAGAGGCGGGGCAGCTCGTTGACCACGATGATCACGTAGGCACCCTTTTCTGCGCTCTGCTTGGAGGTGTCCAGGGTGACGACTGCATCCTTGCCTTCGAAGGTGCCCTTGCCGACCTCAACCGCACCGTCCAGGGATGCAGAGCTGTTGGTGTAGACGGTGAAGGAGCCGCCGGTGCCGGTGTTCTGCTGGATGGTCAGCTTGGAGACGACGGTGGGGGTCTGCAACTTCAGTGCCAGGCCGAATTCCTTGATGGTGCCGGCGTAGTTGGCGGTGCCGAAGCCGTAGCTGATCCATGCGGTGTTGGCGTTACCGTCGGTCAGGTTCGGGATGAGGGTGTCCATGTCGTTCATGAACGTGGGGTTCGAGGGCACGAAGCGAGCCACGGACGCGATCTTCGCCGGTGCGTTCGATGCCTTAGCGGTCGGGGATACCGATGCGCTGGCGTTTGCCGCAGCCGATTCGGAGGCGGAGATAGAGGACTTGGGGGTGTGCGGTGCGGCTGCCTGGTTGGAGCCGATTGCACCCAGGGAGGTGAGGATACCGCCTGCGACGATGACGAGCAGCAGGACTGCTGCGAGGGCGACTGCCCAGGTGCCGCGGCTGCCGTCTTCTTCGTCTTCGTCATCTTCGTAGATGCTGGTGGGTTCGGAGTATGCGGTGACGGCTGCGCTGTCGGATGCGTTCCAGTTCTTGGCGGCGGTGATGCTCTCCTGGTTGGCGCTGGAAGCAGAGACCTTCTCATAGGTGTTGGGGGAGCTGCTGCTTTCGGAGTCGCCGAAGATTTCGGTGCCCAGTGCGTCTTCTGCGTTGGAGAGTGCGTGGTTTTCGACCAGCAGGGTGTCCAGCAGGGTGTCGGGGCGGGTGTGGGAGGTGACGAGGTAGCGGCTGCCTTCGGGGGTGATGCCCAGGTCGAGGATCTGGATGTTGCCGCGTGCGTTGGTTGCGAGCGCGCGGGAGTTTGCTTCCAGCAGTGCGCTGCGGCTGGGCGATGCGACGACGACCGAGACCTTACGGTTGAGAATCTGGTCGGTGCCTTCAAGCACCATGTCGGATTCTGCCGTAATGATGATGTGTGCGGTGATCTCGTAGCGGCCTCCGAGGACCGATCCGACCGGAATCTGTTGCGACAACGTGTTCTCCCGAGGTGGTTTCATAGTGCCTGCCGTGTGGCGGGCCCTGACTATTAGATTCTACCCGGCATTGAAGGATGCTGGGGCTGAGTGATAGTTTGTGGCGCCCGGGTGGCTACCTGTGTCCTCTGCGGGCCCCGGTGTGGGGTGCGGTGGGTGCACGGACAGCTACCCGGGTTGGGCGTTGTGTGCTGCTTTAGCGGCGGGCAAAACGCTCAAGTTTGGAGGTGAGGGGTGCCAGTAGTGCGTTGGCTTCCTTGACGCGGAAGATTTGTATACCAGCGAGGTATGCCAGGCCCATGACGGTGCCGCATACTGCGAGGGTGATGATTGCGGTGAGCTTGGATGCCCAGGCGAATCCGTCGAGCTGGTAGCCGCCGAGCAGCCAGAGTGCGATGGCCGCGATGCCGCCGGCGAAGAGGGAGGCGAGGGTGGTGCGGGCGTAGGTGCTGACGATGCCGCGCTGGCCGTAGTAGCCGAGGCGGCGGCGGACCATGTGGTGGCTGATGAACATGATCAGGATGTTGTGCACCGGGTAGATGAAGGCGAGCATGTACACGGTGTACTGTGCGTCGAGCAGGGATGCTGCGAAGCTCATGATGACCATGATGATGGCGGAGTACACCTGGATGCGGAAGGGGGTGCGTGCGTCTTCGCGGGCGTAGAGCACGCGGCTGTAGAGGTAGTTGATGGTGAGGGTGGGGGTGCCGAGCGCGGTGATGACGATGAGCTTGGCGATGATGGTTGCTGCGATGGGGTCGCCGCCGCTGAAGAGTACGGCGACGGGGCCTGCGAGCACCATGAGTGCGACCATGCAGAAGACGGTGGCTACGGCTGCGTTGCGCAGGCCGTGGGAGAGTGCGTAGATGACGCTGTCGCTGTCGTCGGCGATAGCGGAGGCGCTCATGCGGTTGAAGAGCACGGTGGCGATGGAGATGCCGATGACACCGTGCGGGAGCATGTACAGCATGGAGGCGTAGTTGAGTGCCTGCAGGCCGGGGATTTGGATGCCGAGGGCGGCGTAGTGCTCGCGCTGGCCGACGATGCCTGCGGCGACCTTGGTCATGTAGAGGAACGCGAGGTTGGAGATGATGCCGGAGGCGAGGGTCCAGGCGGCGAGCTTGGAGGCTGCGCGCAGGCCGATGCCTCGCCACGCGAAGTCGGGCTTGAGGCGCAGGCCGAGCTTGCGTAGGGGGATGAACAGGACGAGTGCCTGCATGATGACGCCGAAGGTGGAGGAGCCGGCGAGCACGAGGGTTTGTGCGTTGGTCCAGTTGTCTACGGTGTGAATCGGGTTGGGGTTGGGGGTTTGTGCGCCGAAGAGGAAGATGAACAGGATCAGCGACAGGATGGTGATGACGTTGTTGAGTACGGGCGACCACATGTAGGCGCCGAATGCATCTTTGGCGTTGAGGACCTGTCCGATGACGGTGTAGAGGCCGTAGAAGAAGATTTGGGGTAGGCACCAGAGGGAGAAGATGAAGCCGAGCTGCCGTTGTTCGGGGCTCCATCCTGAGCCCATAATGCTGATGATGGGCCAGGCGCAGGCGACAGTGATAATGGTGATGAGGCCGATTGCGGTGACGGTGAGGGTGACGAGTTTGGAGATATATCGTGCGCCGCCGTCTTGTGCTTTGGCCGCCTTGATGATTTGGGGTACGAGGACTGCGTTGAACACGCCGCCTGCTACGAGGACGTAGATGAGGTTGGGTAGGGTGTTGGCGGTTTCGAAGACGTCGCCGACGGTTGAGAGTGAGCCGATGGCTACGGTGAGCAGGATGGTCTTGACGAATCCGAGGATGCGCGAGACGAGGGTGCCTGCTGCCATGATTGCGCTTGAGCGGGCGTCGTTACGTGCCACGTATGTCTCTCCTGTGTCGGCGGATGATTGCTTCTTTTAGTTTTTGGGCTCTTACAGTGGGTGGTTAGAGCTGGGTGGTGATGTATTCGCGCGCGCTACGGGCGGTGTGTTGCTCGTTGGCGAATGAGAGGCGGGTGGGGAGCTCTTCGAGGGGGACCCATGCGACGTCGATTGCTTCGTGGTCGGGGTCGTTGTCGATGCTGAGTTCTCCGCCGGTTGCTGCGAAGAGGTAGTGGTGCACGGTTTTGTGGATGCGCGTGCCGTTGGAGGTGAACCAGTAGGCGATGGTGCCGAGGGAGGCTACGGGGTAGCCGGTGATTCCGGTTTCTTCGCTGATTTCGCGTTGTGCGGCTTCGACGGTGGTTTCGCCGTGTTCGATGTGGCCTTTGGGTAGGCACCATTCGCGTTGTCCGTTGCGGTTGATGCGGGCGATGATGGCTACGGGTAGCTGTTCGGGTCGGTCAAAGTCGATGATGAGCCCGCCTGCGGAGACTTCTTCGGGGGCGGGTACCGCTCGCGCGGGCGCGGTGAAGCGCGTTTTGGGGGCGCGGGGTACGGGAATGCTCATGGTTCTACCTTAACCGATATGTGAGGGTTTGTGTGTCTCGGTTTTGGGTGAGATAGCTGTCTTTGGTGTGGGTGTTGTGGGGGTGGGGTGGGCGTGCTGGGGTTTTTCTGGCACGATTAAAGGATTATGTCGCTGATTATTGATGTTGTGTCGAAGTACCCGGATGCCGCCGAGCTGGGAGAACTGTACCGTGCGGCGGGTTTTGAGCTGTACTTGGTGGGCGGTATTGTCCGCGATAATCTGCGGGTTGAGGATGGTCTCTTCACCGATTTTGATTTGACGACGGATGCTACTCCGGAGCAGAGCGAGCAGATTCTGCGTGGGTGGGGTGAGCATACGTGGGATATCGGCAAGGAGTACGGCACGATTAGTGCGCGTAAGAATGGCGTGGTGTATGAGGTGACCACGTACCGTGCCGAGGTGTACGTGTCCGATTCGCGGAAGCCGACGGTGCAGTTCGGTACCGATTTGAGCGCCGATTTGGTGCGTCGTGATTTCACGATTAATGCGATGGCGGCGGCTTTGCCCAGTGGTGAGGTTGTTGACTTGTTTGGTGGCGTTGAGGATTTGCGTGCGGGTGTTTTGCGTACTCCGCGCTCGCCGGAGGAGTCTTTTTCTGAGGATCCGCTGCGTATGATGCGTGCGGCTCGTTTTGCTGCGCGTTTTAATCTTGAGGTTGCCCCGGAGGTTTTCGAGGCGATGCGTGAGATGGCTGGCCGTATTGAGATTATTTCGGCTGAGCGTGTGCGTGATGAGCTGGTGAAGCTGATTGAGGCGGATTATCCGCGGGTTGGTTTGAACCTGCTGGTGGATACGGGTCTGGCGGATTATGTGTTGCCGGAGCTTCCTGCGTTGCGTATGGAGATGGATCCTGCGCATCACCATAAGGATGTGTATGCGCATTCGTTGAAGGTGATGGAGCAGGCAATGGAGAAGGAGACGGACAAGGATGGTCCGTGCCCGGCTCCTGATTTTATTCTGCGTTTTGCGGCGTTGATGCACGATATTGGTAAGCCGAAGACTCGTAAGTTTGAAAAGGACGGCTCCGTCTCGTTCCTGCACCATGAGGTGGTGGGCGCGAAGATGGTGAAGAAGCGTATGCGTGCGCTGCGTTTTGATAATGACACGATTAAGGCTGTGGCTCGTCTGGTGGAGCTGCATATGCGGTTCTATGGTTACCGTGAGTCGGGTTGGACTGATTCTGCGGTGCGCCGTTATGTGCGTGATGCGGGTGATCAGTTGGAGCGTCTGCATCGTGTGTCGCGTTCTGATGTGACGACTCGTAATCGTCGTCTGTCGCGTTCGCTGGCTGAGGCGTATGACGATTTGGAGCGTCGTATTGCTGAGTTGGCTGCTCAGGAGGAGCTGGATTCGATTCGTCCGGATCTGGATGGCGGTCAGATTATGCAGATTCTTGGTATTGCGCCGGGCCCGGTGGTGGGTGAGGCGTATAAGTTCTTGTTGAATGTGCGTCTGGATGAGGGTTCGCTTCCTGAGGAGGAGGTGAAGGCTCGTCTTCTGCAGTGGTGGGAGCAGCGTCGGGAGGCGTAGCTTCTGCGGTTTTTGGTACCGCATCGCATGGTTGAGGTCACGCGGTGCGGTACTGTTCTATCTGCTTTTTCTCGTGTATTGTTAAGAAATCTATGCGTGTTCCCCGCCCGGTGTGTTTCACGTGTAGGGCACAATGAATCTCCTGCTATGGAAATCCCATAGCCGTTTAGCCCAAAGGAGGGGTTTAATCATGCGTGCATATGAACTGATGGTTATCCTCAGCCCCGAGGTTGAGGACCGTGCGGTTGAGCCGTCGCTGTCCAAGTTCCTCGAGATCGTGACCAACGAGGGTGGTTCCGTCGACAACGTCGACATCTGGGGCCGTCGTCGCCTGGCATACGAGATCCAGAAGAAGTCTGAGGGTATCTACGCAGTGGTGAACTTCACCTCTACCCCTGAGACCGCAGCTGAGCTCGATCGTGTTCTGAACCTGAACGAGTCCGTCATGCGTACCAAGATCATCCGCCCGGAGGATCAGAAGATCTCCAGCAAGTAGTTGTTTCTTGCCGGTCGGCTGACCCCCTAAAAATGTCAGGGGGTTGCGCTGTACTGGATTCAACATACTTGTAACTCTTATCGAGGAGGCATCAAATGGCAGGCGATACCGTTATTACCGTTATTGGTAATCTGACTGGCGATCCGGAGCTTCGTTACACCCCTGCGGGTGCGGCGGTTGCTAATTTCACGATCGCATCGACTCCGCGTACTTTTAACCGCCAGACGAACCAGTGGGAGGATGGGGAGACCCTGTTCCTGCGTGCGTCGGTGTGGCGTGGTTACGCTGAGAATGTTGCAGAGACTCTGAAGAAGGGTACTCAGGTTATCGCGCAGGGCCGTCTGAAGTCTCGCTCGTACGAGACCAAGGAAGGCGAGCGTCGTACTTCGTTTGAGCTTGAGGTCGAGGAGATCGGCCCGACTCTGCGTTTTGCTACTGCTCAGGTGACTCGCGCACAGCGTTCTGCCGGAGGTAATAACTTCGGTGGCGGTGCGCAGGGTGGCTTTGGCGGTGGCGCTGGGTACAACGCTGCTGCTCAGGGCGGTTTCTCCGCTCCTCAGCAGAACAATTTTGCTGCTGCTCAGGGTAATGGTTACTCTGGCCAGTCTGGCTACTCCGCTCCGGCTGCTCCGGCGGCCCCCGCAGCTCCTGCTGCTGATCCGTGGAGTTCTCAGTCTGGTGGTAACTATGACTGGGGTAGCGGCGCCGACGACGAACCTCCGTTCTAAGCCGGTTTCGTTTTCCGAATAGTAATTTATCAATCCATCCCGCGGTTATCCGCCGCGGGCTCCCAACTCTAAGGAGCACCACGATGGCTAAGGCTGAAATCCGTAAGCCCAAACCCAAGCAGAACCCCCTCAAGGCTGCTGACGTCACCGTTATCGACTACAAGGACGTCGCACTTCTGCGCAAGTTCATCTCCGACCGCGGCAAGATCCGCGCTCGCCGCGTGACTGGCGTGACCGTTCAGGAGCAGCGCAAGATCGCTCAGGCTATTAAGAACGCCCGCGAAGTTGCACTGCTGCCCTACTCCGGCGCTGGCCGCTAAAGAGAAGGAGAGACAGTAACATGGCTAAGATCATTCTGACTCAGGAAGTTTCCGGCCTCGGTGCAGCTGGCGATGTTGTCACCGTTAAGGACGGTTACGCACGTAACTACCTGCTGCCCCGCGGCTTCGCCGTGACCTGGACCCAGGGTGGCGAGAAGCAGGTTGAGTCCATCCGTGCCGCTCGTGCGGCTCGTGCTAAGGCTTCTCTGGAAGAGGCTCAGGCAATTGCTGCGGCCCTGGCTGCTAAGCCGGTTGTCGTTGCACACAAGGCTGGCGCTGACGGCCGCCTGTTCGGTACCGTCAAGGCTGAGGCTATTGCTGAGGCTATTGAGGCTGCTGGCATTGGCTCCGTTGACAAGCGCACCATCCACCTGGGTTCCGCTATCAAGCGCACCGGTGAGTACAAGGTGACTGTCCGCCTGCACCCTGACGTTGTTGCTAACGTTGTCCTGGACGTCGTTGCTGCTGCGTAAGTAGGTTTTTAGATATTTGACGCTGGTGCTTTGATGCTGCGGCGTTGAGTGTCGGACGGGGTGTCCCTCTTCGTGAGGGGCACCCCGTTTGTTGTACCCATAGCTGTGCCCGCTCCTGTACATGTTTCACGTGAAACATTATTTTTGGAGCCTGAGAATATGTGTTGTGCTACAGAAGGATTGGTGGTCAGAGCGGTTGCGACTGCGAAGTACACCAATTGACCCCGTAGACTGGTAGACATGGCTCGATCTTTTTCACGTTTATCTTCTAGTGCGCAGCTTCTGTCCACGGGTGTGGTGTTGGAGTGCGTCAATTTGCTGCTGTGCGCTCTAGCGGTTATCCCATTTGCGGACGCGAATGTTGCTACTGCTCTTCTGCTTCTTTTGCTGGTAGTTGGCGGCCTTGCATCCAGTGTTGCGCTGGTGTGCGCGCTGGTGGGTCTGGTGAAGTTCCGTCAGTACCGCGTGACCAATATTTGCTTGGCGGTTATTTCTGTAGTGGCTAACCCGTTGGTGCTGCTGGGTCTGTATATGGCGGCTTATTAGCCCGGTTTAGAGTCCGCAAACTGCACAATATCAAAGCTCTCAGGGTTCTGTTGGTTTTCTCCCAGCTTGTTTCCAGCGAAATTCAATCCTCCCATAAGGTTGGGGGTGTTTACTATAAGTGTTGGTTCGAGAGGACTGCGATGTGAATGTGTGTGTTTCGTGTAGCGGGGTCGCCCGCTAGCGAAAGAAGGATGGCAAGGCAAAAGCGCCTTGCCTTTCTTCTTTTAACGCGACGTGTAGTTTCCGCGTGAAATCCGGGGCGCTACCCCCGATTTTGAAGAAAAATCTATTCCCAGCTTTCTTACAGCTTTAACCTACAGGGAATAAAGGTTTACGCGTAATACTTTATATAGATGGTTCGAGAGGGCCATCAGAAAGTTGGACTTTCCTTGCGGAAGTGGCTCTGATTTTCGTATGTATGTGTGTGTGATGAGACTGGGGTTGGATCGAGAGGTCCAGCTCCAGTTTCTGTTTAATCTCTAGGGTGTGCAGCAAGGGTGGCTGTAGTGGTGTTGCGGCATGCTGTAATAAAGGGCAACCATACTTCTATATAACGTCATATTTCCTTTCTCGGGGTGGCGGGTCTAGAATTGGGAAAGATAAATTTTGCATATTAAATACAAGTATTGAGGAGTTGTCTTCCGTGTCTAAGACCCCTTCCGTTCCCGGTACCGACCGCCCCGCCGAAAAGGCAGCAGGTCACTGGCTGCTGGCTCAGCTGGGCAAGAAGGTTCTGCGCCCCGGCGGCCGCGAGACCACCAACTGGCTGCTGGCTCGTGCTCTGGGCGGCAACATTGACGTCGTGGAGTTTGCGCCGGGCCTGGGTATTACCGCCCTGGAGATTGTGAAGCGTTCCCCCAAGAGCTACACCGGTGTGGATCTTGATCCCAAGGCTGCTGAAATCGTAACCGAGCGTATTGGCGCATCGACTAAGCCGAACTACCGTGTGGTGAACGCTAGCGCCCAGGAGACCGGTCTGCCCTCAGAAAGCTACGACGCCGTGGTGGGCGAGGCGATGCTGACCATGCAGACCGATAAGCACAAGCTGGAGATTATGCGTGAGGCGGCTCGTCTGCTGCGTCCGGGCGGCTACTACGCTATTCACGAGATGTCGCTGGTTCCCGATTATCTGCGCCCCGAGCTGAAGGAAGAGATTCAGAAGGATTTGGCGCGCACTATCCGTGTGAACGCCCGCCCGCTGACTGTTGCCGAGTGGACTGCGCTGGCGGAAGAGGCTGGCTTCGAGGTGCTGGATGTGTACCAGACCGATATGGCTCTGTTGGAGCCGAAGCGTCTGCTGGCTGATGAGGGTCCCGCTGGCGTTGCGAAGATTGCGTTCAACCTGGCGCGTAAGCCGCAGATTCGTGAGCGTGTGCTGGGTATGCGCGGTGTGTTCCGCCGCCACGCGGACCACATTGGCGCTATCGGTCTGATTCTGCGTAAGAAGTAAGACAGAGTCACACCGCAAAGCTTATACAGCGAAACGGAGCCCCAGTATTCCCCTCTATCCGAGGGAATACTGGGGCTCCGTTTTACACTGAGGTGTATGAGCCGCGGTGTATGAGCCGCAGAATCGGCTCAGTCACGTGTGCGCCTGCCGGAGTTTGTTATGAGCCGTATTCTTTTCTCTCCCGAAAGCTTCAATATGGGTGAAACCACGCGCTGTATTGAGATAGCGCGTGTGGCTCGGGAGCGAGGTCATACGGTCTTGTTCCACGTGTATTCCCCTAAGTATTTGGGGCTACTGGAAAGCGCCGGGCTTCCTGTGCATCTTCGTGAGCCAATCATGAGCGATGCTGAGGCGGAGCAGATTATGGCGTTGGATCAGGGCAGGGGAGTGCGGCATCCTTTCACGACCGATATGGTGCGTCGGCGGGTCGCCGCTGAGCTTGAGGCTATTCGTGACTTTAGCGCGGATGCTGTGGTGATTGGTTCTAATCTGACGATGCTGCTGTCTGCGCGTATTGCGGGCGTCCCTATTTTCTATGCGCGCCCGTATGCTTACTCGTCGACGTATTTTTCGAAGAAGCCTGTAGGTGGCGAGCTTGCGGCACCGGGGTGGTTGCGTGCGGTGGCGCGGGTGTTGTCGTATAAGCCGGCTTCTTTTACTCGTGTGGCACGTGAGCATGGGCTGAGGCTTCCTCGCCGTACTGTTGATATGCTCAGTGCCGACGTGAATCTTATCTGTTCTCTGTTTACGCAGCTGCGCGGGGATTCTTTGGTAGAGCCTGATGTTGGTGTGGGGCCTATTTATTACCGTGCGCCCGGTGAACTGCCGCAGATTGTTCGCGAGCGCAGGGAGCGGCCACTGATTTACGTGGGAATGGGCTCATCCGGCTCCGCAGATATTTTGGTGCAGGTGCTGCAACAGTTGTCAGCCGCTCCGGTGGATGTGCTGGTTGGCGGCGGGGTGCAGCTCTCGGATACCCACCTGCTGGGCAGCAATATCCATTTCGCCGGGACTGTTCCGGCGCATCTGCTCACCGGTCATATTGATGCCTCGATAACCCACGGCGGTGAGGGGACAGTACAGACGGCGTGCCTGGCGGGTGTGCCGTTTGCCGGTATTGCGATGCAGGCGGAGCAAAGCTGGAATATTGAGGAGTGCGTGCGCTACGGTAACGCCCTGCGTTTCACGAAGAATGATGTGCGCCGCGGCAATATGCGCGATATTCTGGACCGTCTGCTCAGCGATGAGGGCATGCGCGCTAGGGCGCGGCAGCTGGGTGAGGCAATGCGCACCATGGATGGGGCGGCGCTCGCCGTTGAGAAGATTGAGGATTATCTGCGCGCTGCCCATTAGGCGTGTATATGTTTCGCGTGTGCCTTCGTGAGAAACTAGCATAGGAGTTCTACAGAAATTGTTTCTGGAACGTCGTAGATACCGGATTGAAACGCGAGGATAAGCATGTCTGAAACTGCCATTGATTATGGTTCCCGCACTATGCCTCATGATGATGTGGCTGAGCAGTCGGTGCTCGGTGGCATGCTGCTGTCAAAGGACGCTATTGCGGATGTGGTTGAGAGCCTGCGTGCGTCTGATTTCTATAAGCCGGCGCACGAGACGATTTATGAGGCGATTCTTTCTCTTTACGGTCACGGTAGCCCTGCGGATGCGATTACGGTTGCTGATGAGCTGAAGAAGCGCGGCGAGCTGACTCGTGTGGGCGGCGCGGCCTATATTCATACGCTGATTGCGTCGGTTCCGACTGCTGCTAACGCTCAGTATTACGCTGAGATTGTTAAGGAGCACGCGATTATGCGCCGCCTGATTGAGGCGGGTACGAAGATCGCTCAGCTGGGTTACGCCAATGAGACTGAGGTCGATACTTTGGTCGATCAGGCGCAGGCTGAGATTTATGCGGTGACTGATGGTAACGCGAAGGAAGATTATGTGTCTTTCTCTGATGCGTTGGAGGAGACTATCAATGAGATTGATGCGAACTCGAACCGCCCCGATGGCGTGTACGGTGTGCCGACTGACTTTATTGAGTTTGATGAGCTGACCGGTGGTCTGCACGGTGGCCAGATGATTGTTATTGCGGCTCGTCCGGGTGTGGGTAAGTCGACTCTGGCTCTTGATATTGCTCGTTCTGCGGCTATTCATCATCAGATGACGACTGTGTTTTTCTCGCTGGAGATGAGTCGTACTGAGTTGGCGATGCGTATTCTCTCTGCGGAGGGCAAGATTTCGATGGGTCGTCTGAAGAAGGGCGACCTGGATACTGAGGGTTGGACGAACTTGGCGACTCTGCAGGGTCGTATTGATTCTGCGCCTCTCTTTATTGATGATTCGCCGAATATGACTCTGATGGAGATTCGCGCGAAGTGCCGTCGCCTCAAGCAGCGTAATGATTTGAAGCTTGTGGTGCTGGACTACCTGCAGCTGATGAGTTCGGGTAAGAAGGTTGAGTCGCGTCAGCAGGAGGTTTCGGAGTTTTCTCGTAGCCTGAAGCTGTTGGCTAAGGAGCTGGATGTTCCGGTGATTGCGCTGTCGCAGTTGAACCGTGGTTCGGAGCAACGTACTGATAAGCGTCCGATGGTTTCGGATCTGCGTGAGTCGGGTTCTATTGAGCAGGATGCGGATATGGTGATTCTGCTGCATCGTGAGGATATGTATAACCCGGATAGTGAACGCGTGGGTGAGGCGGACATGATTATTGCTAAGCACCGTGGTGGTCCGACTCGTACTATCCCGTTGGCGTTTAGCGGTAAGTATTCGCGCTTCAACAATATGGCGAATGAGGCGCCTCCCCAGTACTAATCAGCTCAGCACTCTGTAGCTGCACCCCTCTTCTTCTATTCATTACAGGATGGAAGGGGAGGGGCTTTTTCGCATCTATAGGTATGGGTACCCAAATGCAGAGTTAGGAATCGTGCAGGGTTAGGAATCAAGCGCAGGGTATGGGAATAGGGGCTGCGGAGGGGGTTCTAGAGGGCATTCTGTGAGGGTTTGAGTGGTTTCTTCTGCGTTTATAAGGTTTTTTGGAAGTTTTTTAAAGATTTTTTAGCACCCATAAAACGCACTGACTAGGTAGTTTGGTGTTTGTGAGGGTGTTTGAGACCCTTTCAAGGTCCTTTTTGTGGTCTACTTCACCCATTTTCGGGTTGC
>NZ_KV800076.1:251471-309630 GCF_001810135.1 Rothia sp. HMSC069D01 | reverse complement strand
TTTGTTGTCCAAGAAACGGGAGGCAGTTCATTTCGGGAGGGTGCGGGGGCTTTCTGCTATGCTGGCTAGTTAGACCCGTCGGGACTACTTAGATGCAGATGCCTTCAGACGCTCAGCAGCCTTCGCCACCGCCTCATCGGAGGCGGTCAGGGCAATACGCACGTAGCCTTCGCCGTCCTCGCCGTAGAACACGCCGGGGCCAGCAATAATGCCCAGCTCCGCCAGGCGACCAATCGAATCCCAGGTGGACTCGCCGAAAGTGGTCCACAGGTACAGGCCAGCCTCAGAATTCTCGATGCGGCCACCAGCGGCGGCAATCGCCTCCTCCAGCACCTCACGGCGGGCACGGTACAGGTCCTTCTGAGCCTCCACGTGCGCCTCATCAGCCAGCGCCACCATCATGGCAGCCTGCACGGGCGCGGGCACAATCATGCCGGCGTGCTTGCGGCTATTAATCAGGTTCGGCATGAGCTCGGGGGCACCGGCAATGAACGCGGCACGGTAACCGGCGAGGTTCGACTGCTTCGACAGCGAGTACACCGCAAACAGGCCGGTAAGGTCACCATCGCATACGCGCGGATCCAGAATGGACGGCACCGGCTGACCGCCGCGCGCCTCATCCCAGGCACCCCAACCGAGCTCCGCGTAGCACTCGTCAGATGCCACCACGGCACCGATTTCACGCGCCTGCGCCACAATCTCACGCAGCTGCTCCACGGTACGCACCACACCGTTCGGGTTCGCAGGGGAGTTCACCCAAATCAGCTTCACACGGCTGCGGGTGTCAGCGTCCAGCTCGTCCAGGCTATCGGCGGGCACAGACTCGGCGTGGGCGAAGCGGGCACCCATATCGTAGGTGGGGTACGCAACGCGCGGGTACACGACCACATCGCCCGGGCCCAGACCCAGCAGGAACGGCAGCCACGCCACGAGCTCCTTCGAACCGACCGTGGGCATGATCGCGTCCGGGCTCAGACCGGTCACACCGCGGCGGCGCGCAAACCACTCGGCAATAGCCTCACGCAGGGCGGGGGTGCCGTGGGTGGTCGGGTAACCGGGTGCATCGGAGGCAGCCGCCAGCGCCTCACGAATGTTCTGCGGGGTCGGGTCGACCGGGGTGCCGATGGATAGGTCCACCGAACCGTCCGGGTGGGCGGCCGCGGTTGCGCGGTAGGGGGCGAGCGCCTCCCAGGGGTATTCGGGCAGGTTCAGGCCGTAAGTCATTGTGTCACCTGGTTGCTTGGGAATAGTTTTCGTCATTTTAGTCTAGCGTCCGGGCGCTGGCGTGCCTACAGCAAGAGCCTCCATTCCAGCGCCTAGACGGTGCGTGGGCACCGGGTGCTGTGATGGAGGCTCTTGGCACCCATTAGCGGGTGCGGTCAGTCTATGCGGTTGTCGCTATTATTCGCCGCAGGCTACTACTCGTCGCAGCTACTACTCGCCACGAGGGGGCAGCGCCGCAATGAAGGGCACGTCCTTGCCGGTGGGGCCGAGCTTTGCTGCGCCACCGGGGGAACCCAGGTCGTCGAAGAAGTCTGCGTTGGCGCTGACGTATTCGGTCCACTCTTCGGGGACGTCGTCTTCGTAGTAGATTGCTTCTACGGGGCAGACGGGCTCGCAGGCGCCGCAGTCCACGCACTCATCGGGGTGGATGTACAGGGTGCGTTCACCTTCGTAGATGCAGTCGACGGGGCATTCTTCAACGCATGCGCGGTCTTTGACATCCACGCAGGGAAGCGCGATTACGTAGGTCATTGGTGTGCCTTTCTAGAAGCTGTTCGCCCCGTGCCCGCCGTTCTGCGGGTCGTCTGCTGCAGGGCAGAATCTACAGAGTAAACCGCCGAGTGGTTGGTACCCGGCGGGGAAGTCTGTGTATAGTCTATCGCGCGCTGACTGTTTAACAGTATTTTCGTGGTGTATCAGACAGTGGGTCATTGGGTTTGTGGGGGTATTTTTTAGGCTAGGCTGACCTGGTATTTATTTGCATTACAACTAGTCGGCTGGCTTTTAAAAATAGATTAAGCCAAAAATGAAATCTTCGTCACATGAATTTTTTGATGAAGTCGCCACTATTTCCACCTCCGCTAAATTCACCGAATAACGCATAAATTTTCTTCCCTATTGTCCTCTACCTGAGCCTCTATCCGGCGGGTACAGAAGACAGCAGCGGTGTAGCGCCCAAAAACAGCAGGAGGGGCGCCCCGGCACACCGGAACGCCCCTCCCCCACGATATGACGTAGTGATGACTTCAGACTACTTCTTAGCGCGCGCACGCTGATGCGCCGCACGCGGCGAGAAATACTGCGCGTCCTTCACACGAGCACGCGTGTACACGAGCATACCCAGCATCGCCGCAACCGGGGCACCAAACCACCACAGGGCACCGTAGAAGCCAATCGCCGAATGACCCGGGTTCACCAAAACAAACGGCGAATCGGGGCGACCGTATCCGAGCACGTACACGGTCACGAACACGGCAACAGCCACAACCGCCGCCGCGTAGCCGCGGCGCAGCGACAGGGCGCACCACAGGGCGGTAAAGAAAACCGTCAGGTACGCCACCAGCAAGCCGAGGGGCAGGGCGGTATCACCCGCATAAACGACCCAAGCGTGGTAAATCGACCCGGCAATACCGGCAAAAATACCCAGAATCGAGCCGGTCAGAACGCCCGCCACCAGACCAGCCTCCTGCGGCTTCGGGTGCACGGTCGCCGTCGGGTCACCGTCGAGCACACGGAAAGTCTCTACGGAAGAAATCTTCTGCGGCACCTTATTCGAGTACTCAAAAGTCTTCTCGTCCACCACCGTAATCTGGGTGCGGTGCGCCTCCATTGCCTTGCGCTTGGCGGTGCCGTCACCGTAAATAGCAGCCTGCAGGCGCTGATCAGCCGCGTCGAACTCACCCTCAATACCCCAGGTAAGAATCGGGCGGTCCTCGTCATCTTCAAGAATCTGCAGGGCACGGTGCACAATCTCGTACACGCGCACGTGGTCGGGGTGGCCGTAGCCGCCGTCCGAATCGTAGGTGACCAGAACATCCGGGGTGAGGGCGCGGATAGCGGCAACCAGCGCCTGAGCCTGCGGTTCCAGCGGCTGCGCCGTCAACGAGTCCTCCGCCGCCACCGGGTTGGCGACGGGCTTACCCTCCGGGCCCCACGCCATGCCGGAGTCACGGTACAGGGGCAGCGCGCCCTCAGCGACGGCGGGTTCCTGGCCCAGGAAGAACTGCTTCTTCACGCCCAGCGCCTTGATAGCGCCGGCAAGCTCACCGGTACGGTACTCGCCCAGCGCCTCACCATTATCACGGCAGCCGGGCTTACCAACCTCCAGGTGGTGCAGTTCCTCGGGGATGACCTCGCCCAGCTCGCCACGGGTCGCGGTCAGCAGATACACCTCAGCACCCTTCTGCGCGTAGTACGCCATGGTTGCGCCGGTCGAGGAGGTTTCGTCGTCCGGGTGTGCATGCACAAACAGGATGCGTGCCTTCTTCGCATCGTAGTTATTCGGCAGCAGGTCACGGCGCGATCCGGGGGCGATGCGCTCACCCTGCGTGGGATAGCTAGGGGTCGCAGAATCAGGCTGAGTGTTCTCGGTTTCAGACACAGGCTTTCCCTCTCATACGCAGGGTTGGGTCTCTTAGACGGTCAAAGCGCGCCGGCAATTTACATCGTTAATCAGCAGACGTTGAGTAGCTGACGGGTGCCACCACCGTGCAGGCGCATTATTTTATCTTACACACTCGCATGCACAGCGCGGGGTGTTCAGGCTTTTCAGGAGCGATTTTTGGAGGCGGTTTTCAGCAGAAAGCAGAAGCACTCCGCTCTCCTTGTTCTTCTCTCCGCCCTACCCCGCCGGTACTTCCCGAACGCGCCTGAGATTTAAACAGAACCGCCGCCACCTTCCACATGAAAGGTAGCGGCGGCTCCTACGCAACGACAGCGCTCGGGCAACGACACCCGCTACAGCAGGTTAGTCGCTAACGCTAACAGTCATTCGCGCTGTATTAGTTCGCGCGGGCGCGGCGGCGGAACTCGCGGACACGCTCGTTGGAATCCAGGATGACCTTACGGATACGAATCGCCTCGGGGGTCACCTCAACGCACTCGTCTTCGCGAGCGAACTCCAGGCACTCTTCCAGGGTCAGCTTCTTCGGCGGGGTCAGGTTTTCGAAGTTGTCCGCAGTCGAAGAACGCATGTTGGTCAGCTTCTTTTCCTTGGTGATGTTAACTTCCATGTCGTCTGCACGGGAGTTCATACCAACGATCATGCCCTCGTACACCTCAGAGGTGGGCTCCACGAAGAAGGTGCCACGCTCCTGCAGGTTAATCATCGCGTAGGGGGTCACCACGCCGGCACGGTCAGCAATCAGCGAACCGTTGGTGCGGTACTCAATCTCGCCAGCCCACGGCTCGTGCTCAATCGAGTAGGAGGAAGAAATACCGGCACCGCGGGTCTCAGTCAGGAACTGAGTACGGAAACCAATCAGACCACGTGCGGGAACAGCGAACTCCATGCGGACCCAACCGGTACCGTGGTTCGACATGTTCTCCATGCGGCCCTTACGTGCAGCCATCAGCTGGGTGACAGCACCCAGATGCTCCTCGGGCACGTCAATGATCATGTGCTCCATGGGCTCGTAGACCTTGCCGTCGATGGTCTTGGTAACCACCTGGGGCTTACCCACGGTCAGCTCGAAGCCTTCGCGGCGCATCTGCTCCACGAGGATAGCCAGGGCGAGCTCGCCACGGCCCTGAACTTCCCACGCGTCCGGACGCTGGGTGGGCAGAACCTTGATGGACACGTTACCGATCAGCTCGCGGTCCAGGCGGTCCTTCACCTGACGTGCGGTGACCTTTGCGCCCTTGACGCGGCCAGCCAGCGGGGAGGTGTTAATACCGATGGTCATGGAGATCGCGGGATCGTCCACCTTAATCAGCGGCAGGGGCTTGGGGTTCTCAGCGTCGGTCAGGGTTTCACCAATGGTGATGTCCTCAATACCTGCCACTGCGACGATCTCGCCGGGGCCAGCGGACTCTGCGGGAACACGCTCAAGAGCCTTGGTAGCCAGCAGCTCGGAGATGCGGACGTTCTTGATTTCACCGTCGTGACGTGCCCACGCAACGGTCTGGCCCTTCTTCAGGGTGCCGTTGAAGATACGGACCAGTGCCAGACGACCCAGGAACGGAGAGGAGTCCAGGTTGGTCACGTGTGCCTGCAGAACCTCGTTGGGATCGTAGGTGGGGGCGGGCACGTGCTCGATGATGGTCTTGAACAGCGGCTCAAGGTCGTCGTTGTCGGGCAGCTGGCCGTCTGCGGGCTGGTTCAGGGATGCAGCGCCAGCCTTACCGGATGCGTACACCACCGGAACGTTCAGCACAGCGTCCAGGTCCAGGTCGGGAACCTCGTCCGCCAGGTCGGATGCCAGGCCAAGCAGCAGGTCCATGGACTCGCCAACAACCTCGTCGATACGGGAGTCGGGGCGGTCAACCTTGTTCACCACGAGGATCACGGGCAGCTTAGCAGCCAGTGCCTTACGCAGCACGAAGCGGGTCTGGGGCAGCGGACCTTCGGATGCGTCCACGAGCAGCACAACGCCGTCAACCATGGACAGGCCGCGCTCCACCTCGCCACCGAAGTCGGCGTGGCCGGGGGTGTCAATAACGTTAATGGTGATGGTCTCACCGTTGGCGGAAGGGCCGTTGTAGAACACGGTGGTGTTCTTCGCCAGAATGGTGATGCCCTTTTCCTTTTCGAGGTCGCCGGAGTCCATGACTCGGTCTTCAACATCTGCGTGGGCAGAGAAGGCGTGGGTCTGCTGCAGCATCGCGTCGACGATGGTGGTCTTGCCGTGGTCAACGTGTGCCACGATAGCCACATTGCGAAGGTCGGGGCGCGAAGCGGTGTTTTCAGACATGCGTTAAGTTTCTCGCTTAAATCTAGGGGATAGTCTTGCCAACGGGTGCGCTCTAGACAGCGCAGGGGGTCACAGGGCAGTACCCACAGATAGGTATCTGGTGGTCGTTGCCGGTTTGGGTGTTTGCCGATGGACCCGCTCTGCGATGAGAACGTTTCCGGGCACGCCAAAACGGACCCCCCTCCGTTGGGCTTAGCTACCAGTGTATCACTAGGGCTTTTCTGCGAGCCACTCATCAAGCATGCGGCGGGCGACCGCATTCGTGCCAGGCAGCTCCAGCTTGGCGGGGTCATCCTCGTCGCTGTTGCCGCGCTCCTCCGAAATAGCAATCGCCTCACGCAACTCAGCGGCGGTAAACCAGCGGGCGGCGCGAATCTCACCGTCGTGGTGGATGATGGGTTCGTTCTCATCCACGCGCGCCCGGTAGCAAATCATGAGCGAACGCGGGAAAGGCCACACATCGCTCATACGGTACTCGGTGCTGAGGGCGTGCAGGCCGGTTTCTTCGTAGACTTCGCGGGCGATTGCCTCTTCGAGGTTTTCGCCGGGGTCAACGAATCCGGCGATGAGCGCAAAACGGTTGGGGTGCCACTGGCGGTTGTTTGCCAGCAGTACGCGCTCGCCGTCACGGCTGGTCACCAGCGCCATCACGGCGGGTTCGATACGGGGGAACACCAGCTCGCCGGAGGCGGTGCGGCGGATGCCCTTGGAGCCGAGGGGCGCTTCCTCGCCGCTGTATGCGGAGTAGCGCATGTCGATGAGGTAGTCGCGGCGTGCCAGGGCGGTGGCGTAGTGGGCGCGGCCTTCCGGGTCATCATGGACCGGGTAGTAGCGGAAGCCACTGGCGGAGGCGTGCACCCGAGGGTTGTTCAGGTCGGCGGCGACCTGCGCGAGGGTTTCGTCCTCGCAGTAGAGCACGTGCACCTCTGCCTCACTATTCTTCTGGGCGTCAGCACCGTAGGCGGCGGGGCGAATCACGCTGCGCGCAAGGATAGCGTCTTCGGTCAGCGGCTCGGCAGTACCGATACCGGTCAGGTAGTGCAGGGTTCCGTCATCGCTGAGCAGGGTTTCCCCTTCGCGGGAGATGAGCAGGTGGCGCGGTGCATGAGTATCAGCGGGAGTGTGTTCAGATGAAGAAGTCATGGGGTTTACTCTACATCTTGATACTGCAAGGCCCACAATGACGTGCCAGGTTTCGATTTTTTCGCCGTATCGTTCCATATCACCTTCGAAAGAGATGACAGAGGCACCCGAAAATAAGAGAATGGAACCATGACTACTTCTATTGACCCTACGACCACCTCCGCATGGTCCGCTCTGTCTGCTCATCACAAGTCCCTCACTCCGAACCTGAGCGAATGGTTTGCCGCTGACCCGGAACGCGCGCAGAAGTTCAGCTTCACCGCCGACGAACTGCACGTCGACCTGTCCAAGAACCTGATTACCTCCGAAACCGTTGAGCTGCTGCTCAAGCTCGCTGAAGAGGTCAAGCTGGAGCAGGCTCGCGAGGCAATGTTCTCCGGTGAGCACATTAACGTCACCGAGGACCGCGCCGTACTGCACACCGCGCTGCGCCGCCCCGAGGGTTACACCCCGGCACTGATCGTTGACGGCCAGGACGTAGACGCAGACGTTCACGCCGTGCTGAAGAAGATTTACGCATTCGCTGAGCGCGTGCGCAACGGCGAGTGGACCGGCATCACCGGCAAGCGCATCGAGACCGTCGTGAACATCGGTATCGGTGGCTCTGACCTGGGCCCGGTCATGGTGTACGAGGCTCTCAAGCCCTACGCAGATGCAGGTATCACCGCACGTTTCATCTCCAACATTGACCCGACCGATGTGGCTGAGAAGGTCTCCGACC
Organism: Rothia sp. HMSC069D01; assembly: GCF_001810135.1. Taxonomy (NCBI): domain Bacteria; kingdom Bacillati; phylum Actinomycetota; class Actinomycetes; order Micrococcales; family Micrococcaceae; genus Rothia; species Rothia sp. HMSC069D01. Next base: position 301,851 of record NZ_KV800076.1, on the reverse strand, counting down.
TGGACCCCGAGACCACCCTGTTCATCGTCGCATCCAAGACCTTCGGCACCCTCGAGACCCTGACCAACGCACGCGTGGCACGCGAGTGGCTGCTCTCCTCCCTGCGTGAGGCTGGCGCGCTGGAAGGTAAGGAAGCATCCGAAGCTGTGGCTAAGCACTTCGTGGCTGTCTCCACCGCACTCGACAAGGTTGCAGCATTCGGCATTGACCCCGAGAACGCCTTCGGCTTCTGGGACTGGGTTGGCGGCCGCTACTCCGTAGACTCCGCAATCGGCACCTCCCTGGCTATTGTTTTCGGCCCGAAGGTTTTCGCTGAATTCCTCGCTGGCTTCCACGCAATGGATGAGCACTTCCGCACCGCTCCCCTGGCGCAGAACGTGCCCGTTCTGATGGGTCTGCTGAACATCTGGAACGTAAACTTCCTCGGCGCGGAGACCCACGCGGTTCTGCCCTACGACCAGTACCTGCACCGCTTCCCCGCATACCTGCAGCAGCTGACCATGGAGTCCAACGGCAAGTCCGTTCGCGCAGACGGCTCCTTCGTCAACTACGCAACCGGTGAAGTGTTCTGGGGCGAGCCCGGCACCAACGGCCAGCACGCCTTCTACCAGCTGATTCACCAGGGCACCCGCCTGATTCCCGCGGACTTCCTGGCCTTCGCCAACCCGGTCCACCCGACCAAGGACGGCGAGCAGGACGTTCACGAGCTGTTCCTGGCTAACTTCTTCGCACAGTCTCAGGCTCTGGCGTTCGGCAAGACCGAGGAAGAGGTTCGCGCAGAGGGCACCGCGGAGCACGTGGTCAACGCACGTATCTTCAGCGGCAACCGCCCCTCCACCTCCATCATGGCACCGCGCCTGACCCCGCGCGTTCTGGGCTCCCTGATTGCCCTGTACGAGCACATCACTTTCGTTCAGGGTGTTGTTTGGGGCATTGACTCCTTCGACCAGTGGGGCGTTGAGCTCGGTAAGAAGCTGGCGCTGGACCTGGTTCCCGCTATTGAGGGTGACCGCGAGGTTCTGGAGCGTCAGGATTCTTCGACCGCTTCGCTGATTGACTACTACCTGAAGAACCGCACCAAGTAGTAGCTCAAACATAGCCCCGAGGGTTTTATGGCCTGCGGGTATAGGATGCACAAACCGCCGGATAGGCTCCCAGTTCGGGAGGCTATCCGGCGGTTTTGCTATATGGGTTCTAGCTAATACCCCGTGCTGTTAGTCCAGCGCGGGCAGGGTGTCGGAGGCGACCTCCGCAATAATGCGCACCACGGTGGATTCGGGCAGCTGCGGGATGCCCTGCTCGTCGCGTACCACGCCACCGGCGTCACGGTGGGCGGTCAGTTCTACACCTTCGGTCGCCTCGTCACCGTCGGCTCGGGTTGCGGGCACGTGCACGAACCCGGCGGGGATGCTCAGCCCCAGCTCACGGCTGATGCGCTGGCCCTCATAGAACACGTGGTTGCACACGTAGGTTCCGGCGGTGTACGAAATCTCGACCGGCTCCCCCGCCACACGCAGGCGCTCAAAGCTGGCGCGCACCGGCAGGGAGGAGAAGTACGCCTCCTGACCGCCCGGAGCGATCGGCTCATCGCAGCGCTGGTCGCCGTCGTTATCTTCAATACCGGCGGAGTCCAGGTTGATAGCGACCTGCTCGAGGCTGACCACGTCGCGGCCAACCGCCACACCCAGGCTGATGAGCGCGTCGGGCTGCACATCCTGCAGGGCGGCGCGCAGGGCGGTGCTGGAACCGTCGTAGCTAACGGGCAGCTCGCGGGTGATGACATTCAAATCCGGGCGCATCCGGGTCAGCAGACGCTGAGCACCTTCGGCGAGCGCTACGGTAGGGTTCACCGGCACGCCGGGGAACGGGCCGAAGTAGGTCAGCAGCAGGGTGCGTGCCTGATTGGGGGTGGTTGCCATAGTCGTTCTCGTTTTCTGCGTTGGTTTTATTCGGCAGTGTTCTTTTCGGCGGCGTTCTTTTCGGCGGCGCGGCGCTCTAGGTCCTTGGCGAGCGCATCCAGCAGCTCCTCGGGAGTGGTCGCGATAATGAGTTCGTCCAGGTAGCGCTCGTTCAGCAGGCCGGTGGAGGCCATGTAGTGCATCGCGTCGATGAGCTTATCCCAGTAGCCGCTCACGTTCAGCAGCGCAACCGGCTTGGAGTGGATGTCGAGGAACTGCCAGCTGAACACCTCGAAGAACTCTTCCAGGGTGCCGGGGCCGCCGGGCATGGCGACGAAAGCGTCGGCCTTCTCAATCATGGCGATTTTGCGCTGGTGCATGGTGTCCACGATGTCGAGGGTGGTCTGGCCGGGGTAGACGCCCTCCAGACCGACCAGCTTGTGGGTGACCACGCCGTAGACCACGCCGCCGGCATCCAGGGTCGCGCCCGCGACGGTGCCCATCAGGCCGGTGCGGCCGCCGCCGTAGACCACGCCAATATTGTTCCGAGCGCAGAGGGTGCCGAGCTCGCGGGCGCGCTCGGTGAAGAGCGGGTCGTTGCCGGAGCGTGCGCCGCAGTAGACGGCGAGGTTGTAGTCAGTCTTCTTCATGGTTCTCCTTGGGTTGTGCAGCGGGTGCGCGGCGTTGCGCCCCGCCCTCTATGGGTTGTCTGTTGTTGAGGGTACCGGATGTACCTGTGTACCTCATGTGTGCCGCCCGCCAGTTCAGGGGGGCATGGGCGCGGTGGTTACGGTAGCGGGGTGCGTGCCAGCAGCGGGAAGATCTGCTCGGTATTGAGAGGTGCCTGCGCGGCGCTATCGGAGGGGCTGCTCATGGCGGGGTTGACCCAGCGCAACTCAGCGATTTCTGCCTGCGGCACCAGCGAAGCCAATAGCTCGTGTTGTTCGTCGGTGGGTGCGTATTCGTAGGTTTCGGCGCGTACCGTAAAGCCTGCCTCGTTCAGTGCCGCCGCTTCCAGGAGTCCGCGGTGGTGCATCCGGTCGGGGTCGGGGATGAGCCCGATTTCTTCGTTCACTTCGCGGCAGGCGGTCTGTAGCGGGGTCTCCCCCGGTTCGGGTTTGCCGCCGGGCATCATGAACCCGTCACTGCCCCGTTTGCGCACGGTGAGTACGAGCCCGTCCCAGTTGCGGATTGCTACAGCGCACACGTTTACGACGCGGTGCGTGCTGTCGATGGCGCTGTGTTCAGTAGCGCTGTGCTCGGTGGGTTGGGCTGCTTCTACTCGGTTCTGCGGGTTCTTCTGCGTGGGCATCTTTCTACCCTAGCATTTCCGTATCCTCCACCCGGCGCTGTGCGTGTTTGTCTTATTCATCCGCCCTATTGTGCGCCCTGTAGGCATTGGTTTTACGTAATATTTCGGCGAGTTATGTTATGTCCGGTTCATGCGTTTAGGTGCGTGTTACGGTGTAATTAACCGCGATGTCGCGGTACCGTATACGCACTCGACTTGGCGTGATACAGGAAGAGTGCGGATCACTCAATCACCCATGTAGAAGGAACTTCATGATGGCTAACTCTTCTCGTTCCCGCCGCTACGGTAGCGCCGGCGCTTCTGTTCTTCTTGCCGCTTCCTTGAGCTTGTGCGCTCTGCCTTCTGTTGCAGCGGCTGATACCCCGAATCCGGATAACCCGCCGGTTATTACGGTCTACAACTACAAGGTTGAGACCAATACCCGTGAGCTGAAAACCGCCCTGCGTCTGAACAAGATTACGTTCAAGGCGTCGAAACTGCCCGCGAAAACTACTGCTTTCGCCCCGGCATTGCACGAGGCAAACCATAGGGGTTTCCCGTTTCTGAACCCGATTCAGACGGTGCGCGTTGAGGGCCCGTTCAAGGACGGCACGGCGACTGCGACCCATTACGTTCCGGGTAGCCTGATTGACCCGGCGAAGAACTACAGCTTCGTCGCCAATATCATCGTTGATGGTTACGGTGGCGGTCAGGTTCTGCGCATGGACGTTGTGAAGGATAGCGCCGCACCGGTTCTGCACGTGGATTCGCCGCGTCTGAACACCAAGGGTGAGACTGTGTTGAAGGTGCGCGGTACCGGCTACACCGGTGAGGCGACCCCGCACGGTGTGCGCGTGGTGGTGTCTGATACGAATGTGTGGGTTCCCGGTCGTTTTCCCCAGACGGGTATGCGTTTCGTGGCTGAGGTGACCGTACCTGCTTCGCAGATTCACAACGGTGTCTTTGAGACGGAGGTGAAGGTTCCGGCGGATGTTGCGGCGACACTGAATACCTCCCACAAGTACATTGCGGGCACCATGGCTGCTGGCGTTGAGGGTGCCGAGTACGGTTCGTTTGATGCCCAGAAGCCTCTTGAGCTTTTCGCGCAGGAGCCCGTGGTGTCGGCGGTTCCGACCTACGCCCCGACTGTGGCGCCCCTGCCCGAGGCAACCGTCGGTGTGAACCCCACTGACGCACCCACCGTAGCGCCCCTGCCCGAGGCAACCGTGGGCGTAAACCCGACCGACGCACCGACTGTGGCTCCCCTGCCCGAGGCAACCGTCGGAGTGAACCCGACCGATGCGCCCACCGTGGCACCCCTGCCCGAAGCAACCATTGGCGTAAACCCGACCGACGCACCGACCGTAGCGCCCCTGCCGGAAGCAACCGTCGGAGTGAACCCCACTGACGCACCCACCGTGGCACCCCTGCCCGAAGCAACCGTGGGTGTGAACCCCACCGACGCACCGACCGTAGCGCCCCTGCCGGAAGCAACCGTAGGCGTGAATCCCACTGATGCCCCGACGGTTCCCGCTCTGCCGGAAGCAACCGTGGGCGTGAACCCCACCGATGCGCCGACCGTCCCGGCACTGCCTGAAGCTCCGATGCCTGCAGATAAGGCACCTGCTGACAAGGTTCCCGCGGCAGATCAGGCGCCGGTTGCCGATAAGACCCCCAACGCTGACAAGCTGGAGGACGCAACCGTGGCGCATCCCAAGAGTAAGCCAGCTCAGAGTAAGCCAGCTCAGGAGGCTCCGGTGACCGCCGCCCGCTCGGCTCAGGACACGCTGGCAAAGGACAGCCTTGCTAAGGAGAGCAACCGCAAGAAGGCTACCCTGGCGAGCACCGGTGCATCCAGCGTTGGTGTGATTGTTGGCATTGGTGTTGTTGCAATCTGTGCGGGTCTTGGTCTGAGCGTTCTGCGCTCGCGCCGCCACTCCTAAGAGCTACAGGGCGCACAGCCTAGCTCTCCCGTGCGGAATAAACTGCAGATAGCAAAGAGCCGCCGGCTCTCCTCAGTTAGGGGAACCGGCGGCTCTTCACGTATCAGCTCATTCAATCAGCTGGCGTTCGTGTTACTTCGAGGCCTTAACATCAATGCCGCTCACGTCAATCTGATCCAGCGGAATCAGGCGGTCACGAGTGACCACGCGGTGCACCAGCCAGACCGCGATAATCACGGGCAGACCAATGTAGGAGCTGAGCACACCAGCCCAGTCACCGCTCAGGAACGCCTCGTAGTTCTGGCCACCAATAACAACCAGGCACATGAGGAAGGCGATAATCGGGCCTGCAGGGAAGAACGGCGCCACGTAGGGCAGGTCCTTCAGGCTGTTACCCTGCTTCAGGTATGCGCGGCGGAAACGGTAGTGCGCCACGGCGATACCCACCCAGGTGATGAAGCCAGCCAGACCGGACACGTTCACCAGCCACAGGTACGCACCATCGGGCGAGAGCAGTGCGGCGATGAAGCCGACCGCGCCGATAGCTGCGGTTGCCAGCAGCGCGTTCATGGGCACGCCGCCGGAGTTGATGCGGGTGAACATCTTCGGTGCCTTACCCTCCTGGGCGAGCGCGAAGAGCATACGAGCCGAAACGTACAGGCCCGAGTTACCTGCTGAGAGCACTGCGGAGAGGATCACGGCGTTCATGATGGCTGCCGCGAAGGCGATGCCCGCACGCTCGAAGATGAGGGTGAACGGGGAGATGTTGATGTTGCCGTCCGCTGCGGTGAGCAGGTTCGGGTCGGAGTAAGGAATCAGGAAGCCGATGACGACCATCGCGCCGATGTAGAAGAGCATGATGCGCCAGAACACGCTGGTCAGCGCACGGGGCACGTCGCGGCGGGGGTTCTCAGATTCGCCGGCAGCCACACCGATCATTTCGGTGCCCTGGAAGGAGAAGCCTGCCACCATGAAGATGGCGAGTACGGCGGGTGCGCCGCCGACAAAGGGTGCCTCACCGACAGTCCAGTTGGAGACGCCCGGGGAGCTACCGCCCAGGATGCCGAAAATCATGGCGATACCCGCGATGAGGAAGACGACCACCGTAACGACCTTGATGGTGGCGAGCCAGAATTCGCTTTCACCGTAGGAGCGTGCCGAGAGGGCGTTGATGCCGGTCAGCAGCACGAGGAATCCTGCCGCCCACACCCAGGATGGGATGTCCGGGAACCAGTACCTCATCACCTCGCCGACAGCGACGAGTTCGGCGGCGACGGTAATCGCCCAGTTGAACCAGTAGTTCCAACCCATGGCGAAGCCGAAGGACGGGGACACGTAGCGTGCCGCGTAGGTCTGGAATGCGCCGGGGACGGGCAGGTGCGCAGCCATCTCGCCGAGGGACTGCATGAGGAAGAGCACCATGATGCCGATGAGGGCGTAGGCGAGGATTGCGCCGCCGGGGCCTGCGGTGGAGATGGTCTTACCGGAGGCGACGAAGAGGCCGGTGCCGATTGCGCCGCCGATTGCGATCATCTGCATGTGGCGGGCGGAGAGGCCTCGCTTCAGTTCACCCTCTGCGGGGGTGGCTTCCGATGCAGCGCCGGAAGTCTCTGTAGGCTGTGCCATGTCAGGTCTTCTTTCTGAGGCTATTGCTTCGTGCGTTTGCTAGCGGTCTAGTCTGGTGTCCAGTCTAGTCTTGCTGCGGGTGGTGCCGCCGAAGGTTTGTGCCTGGGTCAAGAAATTCTTCAATCTTAAGGATTTCTTACGTACCGTAAGTTTTCCTAATCTGAGGGTCAATCCTACCCGCTTTTGAGGCTCTTTTCCACCCAAAACCACAAAAACACAGAAAAACCCTCCCGCACCGCTCATGTATATGCGGTACGGGAGGGTTCCCTATCAGGCTAATTCACCCGATTTATTCAGCTCACCCGGCTTTAGTCAGCCAGGTTGTGGAACGAAACGTTCGTGGGGTGCTCCACGGTACGAGAAACAGTGCAGTCCTTCTGCTCGCTGAGCTGAATCAGACGGTCCACCATCTTCTGCGCCTTGGCGCCCTGCTCATCGGCGGGGAATCGCACATCAAAGTCCACCTCAACGTCGTCGAGGCGCACCGCGCCGTCTTCGGTCTGCTTCAGCGCCGAGGCGAGAACCTCGAACACCTCCGGGGTGGAGCGGCGGGAGGTACCCGCGTCCACATCCACGGAGGAGCAACCGGCAATAGCGGCGAGTAGCAGCTCGACGGGGGTCAGCAGGCCCTCACCCACACCGAAGTCGAGGGTTGCGCCGTTGGCACCGTAGGCACGGTAGCGCAGGCGGTCGATGCGCTCGATTTTGGTCTGACGGTAGTTTTCGAGTTCGCGGCGTTCCTGCTGGCGCGAGTACACCTTCTTCTGCTCTTCTGCGGTCTGCACGGTGTTGTTCTGCTCAGCGTTGTTCTGTTCAGCCATTGAGGTTCCTTTCGGGTTGTCTGCACGGTCACTAGGTTATTCAGCGCCGCGTTGTTTAGCGTCATTCACTATAAGCGTGTTTCTCATATTTTATTCCCGGACTCTTTTTCTCGACGGCCATCTAAGCGCTCCTATACACTGGAAAACCGCGGCGGAGCTTCGAAGTCCCTCACGCACACAGTAGATTTTTTGAAGAGCACAACATACACAAGGAACTCTTTGATGGCACAGACCCCCGGCGCTGAGCGTCCCGACACTGGGCGTACGAGCACGCAGAGTGATTTCCGCTTGGCTGTTGCCGATTCTTCCGTGGTGATGCTCGGTATCGCTGTGCTGGGTTTGGGTTTGGGTATTATCCTCAACGCGCACGGCCTGCCGATCTGGACTGCGCCGCTGCTATCTGCCCTAGTTTTTGCCGGTTCGGTGGAGTTTTTGATGGTGGGTATGGTCAGCGGTGGCGCGCCCCTAGCGTCGATTGCGTTGACGGTGTTCCTGGTGAATGCGCGCCATCTGGTGTACGGTCTTTCATACCCGTTGCACAATGTGAAGGGTTTCTGGGCTAAGGCTCTGACGATTCACACTCTTTGCGATGAGGCGTTTGCTCTTAACTCCGGCCCTGACCGCAATGAGCGTTCGGGGGTGCGCATTCTGTGGGTGAACGCGCTGATTTACGTGTCGTGGGTTCTGAGCGTAGTCCTCGGGTATGTGCTGGGCGCAAGCTTCCTCAGCAGCCTGAAGGGCGTGGACTTCGTGATGGTAGCCATCTTCACGGTTCTTGCGATGGACGGCTACCGCGCCAACCCGGATCGTGTGGCAGTACTATTTATGGCAATTTCTGCCACGGTAGCCCTAATTTTTGCGCCGTCCTCTTTCCTGGTGATGGCGTTGGGTTCGTATGTGGTGCTACTGTTGGTGCGCTTCCCGGTAGCGAAGCGCCGCAGCACCCTGCCGCATCGTGCTGTGCATGAGGTAGCGGCTGAGGCTGAAAGCGCCGCGGAGACCCCAGGCACTGCCGCAGAGAGCTCAGGCACCACCGCATCCGCTGATGCTCCCGCTTCCACACAGCGATAAGAACGTTACATACGTGTTCGAAACCGGTTAGGATAGATGAGTGGAGCTTCGCTCTCCCCTCTTTCTATTTCTAGGATTACTACGATGCCTCCCGCGCGAACCTGCGCGGAGGCTCCCAGAGGTGAAGGTACCCCATGACTCAGATGAAAGACACCGCTAAGGAAACTAGCGACGCAGAACGCTGTGCCGCCCCGGAGTAACACCGCACCGGGAGCGGCATCACCCGAGGCCACACACGAGAACTACTGACGCGCGCAACTATCCACGCAGAAAACTCGTGTAGGAGGAACGACCCTCCGCCTCTATGTTTCGCGGCTTTCATCAACTCACGTACCTACCGCACTACTTAGCGCCTTCTCTATGAGTGGGCTCTCCCTACCCTTTTCTTTCGCGGATGTTTTCACGGCTTCACCCGCACGCCTCCGTTCAGGGTTCTTTCACTCTTTCAGGGTCTTTCGCTGAGTATGTGCAGAAAGAGAAAATCTTCATGAACAGTGAAGTAACCACCGGATATATTCTTGCTGCGGTGTTCGTTGCTGCTGGCATTACTTTTCTGTTGCGCCTGCTCCCCTTCGGTCTGAAAAAGGCTCTGGCTGGCTCCGAACTTTTGGATGCGCTCAGCCACTGGATTCCCCTCGGCGCGGTCGCGCTGCTTGCCATCTATGCGGTGGCGAAGATTAATTACTCCACGTTCGCTACGGCGGCACCCTATCTGGCGGGCCTGGTGGTGACCGTGGGCGTGCACCTGTGGCGTAAGAACATGGTGCTGAGCATGGTGGCGGGTACCGTCACCTGTGTTGTGCTGGCTAACTGGGTTTTCTAGGGGGTCATGATGAGCATCTCTAAGAATTCTGCTTCTTCTCAGCCCGCGCCTCAGCAGGCAACCCAGCAGCAGGTTGAGCAGGTTATTGCCTCCGCTCTTCCGCTGACCGGCATGCTTCCCGTGGTGGAGGCGCCTACCTCCCCCGATGCACAAGGCTCTCAGCAACCGCGAGAGAGCGGCTTCGCAGAGGCGATGCGCGTTGCCGGTGTGATTATGCTGGGTTTGTTCTTTGTCGGTATTGGTTTGGGTGTGCTTGTCCACAGCTACCATCTGCCGTTCTGGGTGGCTCCCCTGCTGCCGGTACTGGTGTTTGCCGGTTCGGTAGAGTTCGTGCTGATTGACATGATGTCGAATCATGCGTCACTGTTCTCTATCGCCGTGATGACTCTGCTCATTAATTCCCGCCACCTCATGTACGGTCTGTCGTACCCGATTGAGCGTGTGCGTGGTGGTTTGGCGAAGTTCTACACCGTGTACACCCTCATCGATGAGGCGTATGCACTGAATACGGGCCCGGACCGCCATAAGCTGCGTGGTTCCCGCATCCTGTGGATTCATGCGGGTCTGCACCTGAGCGTCCTAGCGAGCGCTACGCTCGGCTACGTGCTGGGTGCAAGTTTCTTGAGTGAGCTCAAGGGCGTGGATTTTGTGATGACGGCACTCTTTGCGGTGCTCGCCATCGATGCTTATCAGAGCTCAAAGGACCGTACCACCGCAGCTATTGCAGGTGTATCTGCAGTGGTTGGTTTGGTGTTGGCGCCGCAGTCGATGCTACTGATTTCGATGGTGGTGTATATGCTGCTACTTATCTCTCGTTTTGTGGTGGCTAAGCGCCGCGGCACCCTGCCGGAGCATATGCTGGTCGCCGATGAGGAGCCTGTCGAAGCCGACGCTCCCGGTCATCCCGGCGCCTCCGAACACTAAGTCTGGATATAGTAAAGCGCCCCGCCCACCCGAAATACCGGGTGGGCGGGGCGTTATGCTGTCGCCAGCCGCATGTGTGGGTGAACCCATGCGCTGTAGACGTTCAGTATCTGCTGTGCTGTGTACCGCCAGGTAACCCTGACGGAAGTATGTGCGGGTGCCGGGATTGTATCCAGCTCCCGTACCAAGCTTAGCTTACTTGATAGCTGCCAGGGCTGCTTCGTAGTTGGGCTCGTTGGTGGTTTCGGGAACCAGCTCGGTGTAGACAACCTCACCGGCGGGGTTCACGACGACCACGGAGCGTGCCAGCAGACCAGCCAGGGGGCCGTCCACGAGCTTCACGCCGAAGTCCTCACCGAAGGAGGAGCGGAAAGCGGAGGAGGTGACGACGTTTTCAATGCCCTCGGCTGCGCAGAAGCGGCCGATTGCGAAGGGCAGGTCGTTGGAGACGCACAGCACGACGGTGTTCTCCAGGCCTGCAGCCTGCTTGTTGAAAGTGCGGACGCTGGTTGCGCAAACACTGGTGTCGACGGAGGGGAAGATGTTCAGCACCAGGTTCTTACCTGCGAAGTCTGCGGAGGAAATCTCGGAGAGATCAGCCGCGAGAACCGAGAATTCGGGCAGCTTTGCGCCGACTGCGGGCAGGTCGCCGTTGGTGTGGATTACGAGTTCGTTCTGTAGAGTTACTTCAGCCATGCCTTCATTGTCCCCCGGATAGGGCGGGTGTGCAAGGGGACACAGGCACTAGCGGGCAGAGTTTCCGCATAGCTGATTTTCTGCTACGTTGCTTCACTTCTTCTGGCCCTGCTGTAGCGGCTGTCTAGCGGTAATCCTGGTCTGTGACTCTACGGTAACGAACGGCACTGACTGCACGCACCGCGTGCTCGCCTCTTTTTCCCTATACTGGACGAGTTCACACTATTCACTTCTTGACCAGCACCGATGCGCGTTGCCGCGCATCTTCAGGAGTATTCATGTCTTCTAATCGCCGCCGTTTCACCGGCCGTACCGCTTTGGCTCTACCTGCGTTGGGCGCCGCTCTAGCTCTTGTTGTCACTTCCTGCTCGGCAAGCACTGATTCTGCTGTTTCGGGTACCGTGGTGTCTTCTTCTGGTAGCGCTTCTGCCTCCGCGAGCGCGACCTCCACTCAGGCACTGTTCCCGACCCCGTCGGCGAGCCCGAGTGCATCCGCGAGCGCTACCCCGAGTGCTTCGTCGCCTGCTCCGGTGCCGTCGGTGGTGACGATTACGGTTCATGCTGAGCCGACCGCATCCGAGTCGAAGTCGGATTCCAAGTCTGAGGCTAAGTCTGAGTCTAAGAAGGATTCCACCTGCGCGTCTGATTCTGCATCGACCGTGGTGTCTAAGGCTCTGCGCGAGCTGAAGAATAAGAGCAAGTGGGATCAGTGGACGAACGTTTCGCGCACGTACGAGGGTTACGACCCCTGTGCTGAGCTGTCGTGGATTGACGCGATTCCGGGTTCTTCCCCGTCTGATTGCTGCATCTCCTCGATGGCGCACCACATTCTGCTGTTCCACCGCGGCAAGTTCATTGGTACCGCAACCTATGAGCCGTACTCGTTCTCTCCGGTGATTACCCGTACCTCGGACAGCTCGATTAGCGTGACCTACCGTTACGTGAAGGGCGATGAGAGTTCCGCCAGCGCGAGCGGTCGCACGACTGCTGAGTTCAGCTGGAGCTCTTCGCAGAACAAGGTTGTGATGACCGGTGAGGTTCCGCCGAGCGAATAGCCGGTTCACCTTATAGGCTACGTGTTTGATGCCCAAGAAGTTGGGCATACAAGAAACCCGCCGTCTCGCATATGGTGCATATGTGAGACGGCGGGTTTTCCGTTGCTTAAGGATATGTAGAGTGCCCGAGGGCTAGCTATTTAGGCAACGAACTTCTTGTAACCGAAGTATGCGGCGCCTGCCAGGATAGCGATGAACAGAATCTTCTTCATGATGTACTCCTTTGATTGTTCTGAAGGGCACCCAGTGTTTTACTCCGTCTGGCGACTCACCTGAAGGTGAGGGCAGGCGGGGTGTCATCCGCACGTGGTGCCGTTGCTCCCTATCTTACCTGCTTTTGAACAACGTTTTCTGTTTGACGTGCCAAGTCCGCATTTTAGACAGTCAAACACGCGACGGTTAGCGCACCATTGAGCCGAGGAATACGCCTCTGACAGGCGCATAATGGGAGCATGAGTATTTTTAAGAAGAAAGAGTACAGCGCTGAGCGCTCGGCTACTCGCATGGCTCGTGCCCTCGCTGTAATGGGTGCGCTGCACTTCATCATCCCGGATCCCTTCGACTCGATTGTGCCGAAGTACCTGCCGGGTCCTGCGCACGCGTACACTCACGCGTCGGGTGCGGCCGAGCTGGGCACCGCCGCCCTGCTGGCTAATGACAAGACCCGCCGTGCCGGTGGTCTGCTTGCGGCTCTGCTGTTTGTTGCAGTGTTCCCCGCGAATATTCAGATGGCGCTGGATGCGCGTAACCAGTCCACTCAGCGTAAGGCTATTGCGTACGGTCGTCTGCCCCTGCAGCTGCCGATGATTTGTAGCGCTCTGAAGATTTGGCGCAAGTCGAAGTAGTCAATACATTCACCATTCGATACATTCGACACTCATCTCATTGACGAGAAAAGCACCTTAGCGTTTTAGAGATAAAACACTAAGGTGCTTTTAGCTTAATAAAAGCTCTTATAAGCTCTTCTTACATCACATTTACGTATAATTGAAAATAACATACTATCTGCCACAGTGGCAGATATATAAACCCAAGGAGATTACAATGGGTACTTTTATTGGCACCATTATTACCGGCGCAATTATTGGTGCACTTGCACGCTTCTTTATGCGAGGCCGCCAGAACATTTCGATTCTTTGGACCATTATCTGCGGTGCTGTCGGCGCAGCTATCGGTACCTGGGCAGCGACCCAGCTGGGTGTTGCAGACACTAGCGGCATTGACTGGATCCGCTGGATTATCTCAATTATTGCTGCAATGCTGACCATTTCCCTGTACATGGGCTTGACCGGTAAAAAGTAAAGAGATATTTTTCAGTTTCTTTTAAAACCTAAGCAATTTTTATAAAGCAAAAGGCGGCACCTCCCCTAGCGTGAGCTAGTGCGGGAGGTGCCGCCTTTTCTGCGTCTAATGCGAAGCGCTTTATGCCTTCTTGACGACGGAGGACTTCAGGTACATCTGGCCTGCGCCGGGGACCTTCGCCTCAATGTCGTGGCCGTTCACGGGGGATTCGAGCAGGCGGATGCCGCGCACCTTGGTGCCTGCCTTGATGTCTGCGCCGCCCTTGACCTTCAGGCCCTTGACGATGGTGACGGAGTCGCCGTCGACGAGCTCGTTACCGACGGAGTCCAGGACCTTGGCGCCTGTTTCTTCTTCGGTTTCGCCTGCTGCGGTGCGTTCCCATTCGTGGCCGCACATGGGGCATGCCCAGAGCTCGCCCATTTCGTAGGTGTAGTTTTCGCTACATTCGGGGCAGGCGGGTGCTTCGATTTCGTTGAGGTTTTCGCTCATGGTTCCTTCTTCGATCTGTGCGGATGCGCCGCTCCCCTGTTTCCGCGGTGTTACTGCGGTGGTGCTGCGGCGTGTGGGCGCGCGTCAGCCAGGGCGGGGGTGCGACGGTGGGAGGGTGCGAGGGTTCTCGCGTTCGTGCTGACTATACCATTTGGCGGGTGTGAACCGCATGTGCGGGGCTGGTTTTTGCCGGTCTTTTGGGGTGGGTGCGGGGCGTGGGTGAAACCGAAAATAAAATTTGCCTGGTTTGTGCGTAATATTTACGAAAATTCGGGTTTTTGCTCATTATGCAGAAGATAAGGCGTGTAAAGTATCTAGAGCATTTGTACGTTTATTGAGTGAAAGGCACGGCTTCATGAAGCTTTCTGCACGTAACCAGTTCGCTGGCAAGGTTGTTGAGATCACCGAGGGTGCAACCAACGGCATCGTTAAGATTGAGATCGCTCCCGAGGTTATTATCTCCGCGTCCATCACCAACGAGTCCATTAAGGAACTGGGCCTGAAGGTTGGCGAGACCGCTTACGCAGTGATTAAGGCGTCCAACGTGATGGTTGGTGCTGACCACTAATCCCGGTCAATAAGGCTTATACCCGGGCGGCTGCCTTGTGTGGCGCGCGAGAGTTAATAGGGCGGAGCCCCGCACTGTGTGTACAGTGCGGGGCTCCGCTTTTATGTTTTTATCGCTTAGACGTTGAAGCGGAACTCCACCACGTCACGGCGTATATCAATGTTTCAGGGTAAGCAGTACCCTACGAGGAGAGCCACCCCTTCCGCTGCCCGACTTCCGCGACAGCCGCTTCCAGCCTCTCCCCATAGATTTCCCACAAATCAGGACGCTTTTCACTGATCCATTCAAACCCCTGACGGACATCGACATCGTCAGTTCCCCAGTTTCCTTCCGATTCAGGTACTGATTCAATTGCGGGAGCTAGGTTTTGAATCATCCGCATCGCTAGATGACTATCAGTATCGGCAACCCATCCAACCGCTCTGATGAGCCAGGCAGCTGTAGCAGTGACGCTGTCGGTCGAGCCCTTAATTTCCCACCGGTCAAACGAGCGCAGGACATCTCGATGCAGCAGATAAGCGAAAGCATCCGCAATGTCTCTTTTCAGCCCATCCATCTCATCCGCTTCCAGCCTCGGACCTCCGCGCCCCATTTCCAAGTCTTTGACCGCGAGAAGGGCACCTGTCAGAACATTCAGCTTAAGACCACCGGGAGCCCGAGAATCAATCCTCTCAACCGCGTCAAGAAGAGGACTCGCCGCCTGGGGAAGAGCATTAACCAGATCCCGGTAGAAGGAGTGACCTGGACGTTGCTTTTCTGCAGTCGGTCCCGTAACAAGTTCAACGATACGTGAGACTTCAATCTTTGCTTCCTGTCTTTTTACTTCCGCAATGAATTTGAGCAATCCGGGATAGGGCGGGTACCCATCACTTTCTGCATAACGACGTTCAAGCCCGTCAACATAATTACTCACAGCAGCATCAGTCAGGTTATCTTGCACTTTCACACCGGTGGACGTTCCCGGAAGCGCAAGGGCAGGATTGGCGCGGAGATGATTGAGGAGGAAATCCCAATCCGCCCCCTCATACTCACGAATCTCTTTCCACAGTAGCGCCAGATATGTGGGGTCTGAGGCTTGGGGAACAATCCCCAGTAGCGCATCGCGCCGCTGGAGCTGAGAAACCGACGTTAGATTAGCGAGGATTTTGGCTTGCAATTCGCTATCACGTTTTGCTTGTTCGCTATCACGTTTTGCCTGCTTAGCTCCCATCCTCCATAACACAATGGGGATGATTGCAGTGGCCACAAAGGATGCAAAGCCCAAAAGAAGCATCGGGTCATCCCACGACCACTTACTTAAAAGGGAATGCCACCATTCGATTATCATTTTTACCTCCTAGACATTGAAGTGGAGCTCCATCAGTTCGTCATCATGCATCAGTATTGTTTTGCTTTTCCTCAGTTATTTCTTCCGGTGGAGGGGTGAGCCATTCCCCTGCACGACGAGCTGCATTAATGTATTGACGATAATTTTTTACAATCTCGTTTTGATACTCCTTCGAAACACCAAGGCGCTCCATAATAGCCAACCTGATAATTGCTTTTGTGACATCAACGATGGCAAGCAGCTCTTCAGCACTTTGCTTAGGAGCAACTCCTTTATGGGTAAGATCATTCCGAGCTTTTACCGTTTTTTTTGCCCAGTATTCAACATCAGGCACAAGATATGAAATATTATCCTCATGTACTAATCCTGCAAGATCCATAAGTCTAACTCGAAGGCTCGGGTCATTACGCAGATTTGACATTGCAGTTTCTTTATACCAATCAGGAACTACATTCATTATCTCTTTTTTCATCTTTTTAAACTCTGCGGCATCATACATATGAGATCTAATATTAAGGTTACGATGCAATACTTCAGCCGCCCCAGTCACTGCCAAGAGATCATTCTCAATGAAAGTCATATCTTCAAGCTGTATAGCCATCACCATATTCACCGCAGCCCTGGCACAAGCTACTAGCTCAAACCATTTCGCAAGAGACTCTGCGAAAGGAAATGCCATGGAGACAAGTTGAGCATCACTAAAGATACCGCCCATTCCATACCCTTCTCCAATATTCATCTCAGAGTCAATAACATTCACACATTTATTATCAGAATTTGAAAAATCCCCAGTAGCCTCAAGCTGAAGCCAAACAATACCGGAATCTTGGTTCGCAACAAAGGAAACAAAATTCTGGATAACACGAGATTCTTCAAGTGCCTCTTCCAGCGAGATACCACCATCTACAAGAACTCGACAAAACAAGTTTTCCCCATCAGGGACTTCATCTTTATTCACATTACAGAACTCAATACGCCTGCCCCCAAATTCAATTTCCTTTTTCTCTTCCTCCAGCGAATGCCAAAAACCTAAATTATCAACAGAAATCCTAAGACCTTCAAATACTTTATTATCCTTACTTTCTACATGCCGCCCTAGAACCAACTTCTCCGCATTAATCTTGCAATCACTCACATAACTTACGCCAGCTCTCCTCCAAAACCATATGGGACTCATATCTCTTGCATCCATAATCGTAATATCTACTCCGTCAGCGACACCATAAATCACATCATATGAAATTAGTAAATCTTTGCTCCTGACGGTTCGACTTATATTCCCATATTCATCTTCACGCACCTCCCCGACATCCGCAGGATTATACCCATCAAAATGATTATCCAATTTGAGGTTCAGTCCCCCTTCACCATCGTAAATAAGGGTTCCTGCAACCTTGTTATCAGGATTTTCGGGAAGCCACCAATGACCAACCCATTCGCCCTTTTCAGCAAAAGAAAATGGAGATTCATTCATTTTATCCTCCAAATAAAAGAATCAAGCTAATAAAGAATTTCATCTAGGCGATATTTTAGTAATCCCTACATAAATTTCAATTAGCGGTTTACATTACGATCTAAGGGTACAAAAAATCCGGTGACAGTGAGATGAATTTCGTCATCCCTCCGTCACCGGATTTTCAAAGTCCTATCGACCCGTCAGATTTAGACGTTGAAGCGGAACTCCACCACGTCGCCGTCCTGCATGATGTAGTCCTTGCCCTCCATACGGACCTTACCGCGAGCTTTCGCCTCCGCCATGGAGCCAGCCTCATCCAGATCCTTGAAAGACACAACCTCAGCCTTAATGAAGCCGCGCTCAAAATCAGAGTGAATCACACCAGCAGCCTGCGGCGCAGTATCACCCTTATAAATAGTCCAGGCGCGAGCCTCCTTCGGGCCAGCAGTCAGGTAAGTCTGCAGGCCCAGAGTCGAGAAGCCCACGCGAGCCAGCTGGTCCAGGCCGGACTCATCCTGACCGTTCATCTCCAGCATCTCGCGAGCCTCCTCCTCAGACAGCTCCACCAGATCAGCCTCCAACTTCGCATCCAAGAACACAGCCTCAGCCGGCGCCACCATGTCACGCAGCTCCTGCTGCTTCTCCTCAGACGCCAGAATGCCCTCATCCGCGTTGAACACGTAAATGAACGGCTTAGCAGTCAGCAGGTTCAGCTCCTTCAAGTGAGCCAGCTCCAGCTTCGCGTCCTTCGCACGAGAAATGATGGTGTCACCATCCTCCAGGATCTTCTGCGCAGCCTTATAAGTCTCCAGCTGAGCGGCGTCACCCTTCTTAATCTTCACAGCCTTCTCCAGACGCGGAATAGCGTTCTCCAGAGTCTGCAGGTCAGCCAGAATCAGCTCAGTATTGATGGTCTCCATATCGGAGGCGGGGTCAACCTTGCCGTCCACGTGAATGACGTCCGGGTCATCAAACGCACGCACCACCTGGGCGATAGCGTGCGCCTCACGAATGTTCGCGAGGAACTTGTTACCCAGGCCCTCACCCTCAGAAGCGCCCTTCACAATACCCGCAATATCAACGAACGAAACAGTCGCAGGCAGAATACGCTCCGAACCAAAAATCTCAGCCAGACGGTTCAGACGCGCATCCGGCAGGTTCACCACGCCCACGTTCGGGTCAATGGTCGCGAACGGGTAGTTAGCCGCCAGCACAGTGTTGCCGGTCAGAGCGTTGAACAGGGTGGACTTGCCCACGTTAGGCAGGCCAACAATGCCGATAGTTAGAGCCACAAGTTTTCCTTCGAATCATGTACCCCGCCAAACACTCAGGATGCGCCGCGTACGTGATGCGGCGGGTGCGGGCGGGCACAGGGCGAAAATGGTGCCCGCTTCCAAGCGCGACACCGCCAGTCTCAAGAAGAAACGGGTGCGGGGCGCCTGCGGGCATAGACACTACCATTCTACCGTGTTCGCGCAGGAGCCGCCCTGAGTGCATGACATGCACTAACCGGGGCGTAGAAAAGGAGAAAGTGGAGGCGAAAAATGAGGCGAGGAAGCGCCACCGCTCCCCCGCCGGGGGTCAATGAGAAAGAGATGAGAAGCAGCGGGTTAGAGCCAGCCGTTCTCCGTGGCGATACGCACCGCATCCTGACGAGTCGACGCACCCGTCTTCGCCATCGCCGCCGACAAATAATTACGCACCGTACCCGCCGACAAAAACAACGCCGACGCAATCTGCTGAGCCGTACCACCCGACGCCGCCTCACGCAGCACCTGCGCCTCACGCTCCGTCAACGGAGAAGCACCCGTCACCAAAGAATCCGCCGCCAACGACGGATCCACCACACGCAACCCCGCGTGCACACGACGAATCGCCTCTGCCAACTGGCGAGCGCCCGTATCCTTCACCACGAAACCGCTCGCACCAGCCTCCAGGGCGCGGCGCACATAGCCAGGGCGGCCAAAAGTCGTCACAATCAGCGTGCGCACCGGCTCACCCGACTCACTCAAAGCACCCGCATCACGCAGCGCCGCAGCTGCCTCAATACCATCAGCCAGCAAAGTACCGGGCATCTGCACATCCAGCAGCACCACATCCGGCTTCAATAGGGCGACCGCGCCCAACACCTCATCACCGCTACCAACCTGGCCCACGATCTCCAGGTCAACCTCCAGACCCAGCAGGGCGGCAAGAGCCTCACGGATAAGCTGCTGATCATCAGCGAGCAGAACACGAATCATGGGAGCCTCCCAGGGGCGGATACGGGGCGAAAAATACGGGGCGGAACAACCGTGAGAGGTTGCCTACCACCACCATACAGGGGCGAGCCGCTCCCCCGTCCAGGGCACGGCGCCATGTTCCACAATCTACAGCAGCGAAGAATCGCCGTCCATGCTCACGCGGATGCGCGTACCCACCCCGCCGCCGGGGTTCTCCGCCAGCCACTGCTCGGGTGCCGGCTCAATCACCACGCTACCGCCGGACGCCGCCACGCGCTGAGCCATGCCCGTCAGGCCGTTACCGCGCGCATCGCCCGCGCCCACACCGTTATCGAGGATGTCCAGGCCGGTTGCGCTCAGACGCACCCGCGCCGCGTTCGCACCCGAGTGGCGCACCATGTTCGTCACCGCCTCACGCAGAACCCAGGAGAACAGCTTCGCGTTCACGCCAGCCACCGCGAGCGCACTCTTGCTCTCGGGCAGTTCGGCGCGAATACCGGCGGTCTGCAGGGCACGACCCGCACCCTCAATCTCACCCGAGAAGTCGGGCACACGCAGGCGCGTCACGGTTGAACGAACCTCCGCCAGGGATGCGCGGGACAGCTGCGCGATCGCCTCCATCTCAGCACCGGCGCGGGCGGGGTCAATCTCCAGCAGGCGCTGCGCCAGCTCCGCCTTGAGGGTGATGACGGTCAGGGAGTGACCGAGCACGTCGTGCACGTCGCGGGCGATCTCTTCACGTTCCTCCGAGAGCGCCAGGGAGGCACGCGCTACATCCGCACGTTCGCCGAGCTCAATCAGGTAGGAGAAACCCAGAAGACCCAGCAGCGGCGCGCCGATAAAGAGAGCAATTCCGCCGTGAGAGGAGAAATCGAAACCGCTCACAGTAACGAATGTCAACCAGCAGATTGCGCCCATCGACGCCGCGACGGTCAGTCGCAGACGGTACGGGGCAATCGTCCCAAAAATCCAGAACGCCACAAAGTACATGCCGAAGCCCAGCAGAATTACGTGTATGTCACTCGGGGTCAACACCGCCATACCTACCAACGGCAGAATCATCAGTGCCGTCCAGATGACGCTTCGGCACACCGTGGAGGCGACCGGCACCAGCCACGGCACCGCGTACGCCGAGCAGTTCACCACCGCAAACAGTGCCACCAGCGCCACGCCGGCCCAGCGCACCGGCCCCAACTCCGGGGTGGTGAGGAAGCTGTCCAGCGGCATGAGCAGGAACACCAGCCACGGAGCGCTAAAGCCCAGCGCCAGCCAGTTCACGCTGCCGCGGCGTTCACGGTAGAGGAAGCGGAAGCGATTCTTGCCCAGGGTGCGCTTCGCAGCGGAGGGTGCCGTCTTGTTCGCTACGCTGGTCTGGTCAGTGTTGTGCGGGTGGGTGTGGGTTTCGGTCATGGTTCTAGCCTAACGTGCGAATACCGCGGGTGCAGATATCACCGGTGCGGCGGCTTCAACGGGTACAGCGTGGGTTCGGTGCGAGTAAGTTCGGCGTGAGTGGATACGGCTTCCGCCGCAGCCTCGGGAGCCCCCGATACTACGGAACCCTTGAGACTGCGGCGGGAAGAATCATTTAGCGGCGGGTTGCGCGGCGCATCAGCAGGGCAGAAACACCCAGGAAGATAGCCGCCCACACGACCAGGCTCACCACGGCGTACCAGAGCGGCTCGGTGACGAACCAGTCCTCACCACCACCCAGAATAATGGTCTGACCTGCGGCGAAGGGGTAGCGGGCAATCTCGGCGGCACCATACAGCGGGGTGAAGCGGGCGTACTTCAGCAGGTCGGTGCTCAGCGGGGAGAACACGGTACCGAAGAAGCTCATAATCACCAGCAGACCGTTCGCAATAGACACGGCGTTCTCGTTACGAATCAGCAGACCCATCATGATGCCGTAGAAGGCAAACACCAGACCGCACAGCACCGTCAGCGCGCCAGCGGCAAGCTGCTGGTTCACAGGGATCTCAACACCGGTGAACATGCCCACAATGTTCACCGCAATCACCGGCAGCGCAGAAATCACCAGGGCGGTCAGCGCCTTCGCGCCCAGGTACTTGCCGGTGGTCAGCGGGGTCAGCGCCAGCTGGCGGTTCCAGCCGCTGGAGAGCTCGGCGACGGTGCTGCCGCTAATCGCCACGGTGTTCTGCACAGCACCGTACAGCGCCATGCCAATCATGACGTAGGCCGCTACGTTGCCGTCGCCCATCGGCTGAGAGGAGTAGTCCTGCATCGCGCCAAAGAGCAGGAAGAAGACGATGGGCAGTGCCACGCCGAAGAAGAATCGGTCGGTCGAGAGGATAGAAGCGCGGATGTCGTAGAGTGCGTAGCGGAGCATGATGTTTTCCTTGAGGTGTGTAGCGGCAGTGTGCGGTGTTGAGGCGGTCTAGTGTTTAGGCTTCAGTTGCCTTGGAGGCGGCGGCCTGCTCGGTCAGCAGGGTGAAGGACTCGTCCAGGGAGGGCTTGGTGACCTCCAGGTCGCTGATGCTGTAGTTGTTCAGCAGAGTGCGCAGTACCTGCTCAATCTCCAGTACGGAGATGCGGTGGCGGTACCCGCCGGACTCTTCGGTCACCTCGACCGGCACATCCAGGTCGGTGATGGGTGCGGGTGCGAGGAAGGAAAGGTGGCGGTGGCCGGTCAGGGCGCGGATCTCGTCGGAGGAGCCGTCAGCGATGATGGAGCCGGATTCCATGAGCACGATGCGCTGGGCGAAGTTCTGTGCTTCTTCCAGGTAGTGCGTCGCAAAAAGAATGGTCGTTCCACGCTCGGCGATGGCTTCCATGCGCTCCCAGAAGGTGCGGCGCGCATTCACGTCCATGCCGGCGGTCGGCTCGTCCAGGATCAGCAGTTCCGGCGAGTGCATGGTCGCCAGGGCGTAACGCAGACGCTGTTGCTGACCGCCCGAGCACTTGCCGACCTTACGCTTAGCAATCTCGGCCAGGTCGGCGCCGGCGAGTACCTCATCCACGTCAATAGGCTTGGGGTACAGCGCCGCAATCATCTCAACCGTGGCGCGAATCGTCAGGTCCTTGAGCAGGCCACCGGTCTGCTGAACCGCACCGAGTAGACCGGCGCGTGCCGCCTCGGAGGCGTTGCGACCGAAGACGCTCAACTCGCCGCCGCTGGGCTGGGTCAGACCAAGAATCATGTCGATGAGGGTGGTCTTGCCGGCGCCGTTGGGGCCGAGCAGTGCGATGATTTCGCCGCGCTTGACGGTCAGGTCAATCGAGTTGACGGCGACCACGGTGCCTGCCGCGCGGGTGGAGAAAACCTGGCGGAGGGAGCGGGCGGAAATAACGGTTTCTGCGGTGTTTTGCTTGCTATTCTGAAGTGCTGCGGTGTTCATGTTTCTATTACACCGCCGGTTTTCGCACCGGTGCGGTACAGAGTGTCATGAGCTGCCCATGACAAATGTCATGAGTTGAGGATATGCGAGCGTCGCGGCCCGTTACGCGAAGCGGGGGCTCCGTCCTCAAGGCGCCTGTGCCAATCGTTGTTGGGGCGCCGCAGAGGGGGCATTCCCCCGCGTAGCGTGAACGTGAAGCTGCGCTAGCGTCCCTATCCGTGCATCCCGCACATCAGATACAAAGACCCCGTGTCTTCTCCCCACACGGGGAACCCGTATCCTTCACCACGAACTCACTCGCACCAGTTTCCAGGACGCGGCGCGGCAGTGTTAGCAGATGCGGTGTGAGCGGGTACGGCTTCCGCCGCAGCCTCGGGAGCCCCTGATACTACGGAACTCTTGAGACTGCGGCGGGAAGAAGCATTTAGCGGCGGGTTGCGCGGCGCATCAGCAGGGCAGAAACGCCCAGGAAGATAGCCGCCCACACAACCAGACTCACCACTTGAAGCTCATTAGTAAGAGTTTATTGAGGACATAGAAAAGGGTTTCGGTAAGTATCAGTCCTTTGTAGATGCAGGTGAGCAGTATGAAGACGGCTACATCGACACTCTGGCCCTCTATTTATTGGAAGGGAAGATAGAAAACTTCCGTTCTCATCTAGAGTATCTCAATATGATTGGAGATGATGCGGATAGTGTCATCAGATTAGATATGTCTGGAAAGGAAGTTGATAAACAAATGATGGACAAATTTAGTTTATAAAAACAAAAAAGCCTTGGAAGCCAAGGCTTTTTTGTTTTTATAAATTAATTAGAAGAACCCCCAGTAAGACACGGAATATTGTTTAGTACGTGTAACCCAGAAAGAAATAAAATGACTAGCTATAGCTAGAGTAAAAATGGTTGCAATACTCAACACTGTTATAGCATTAGAAGCGAAAAGCAAAGAGAGAATCAAGGCAACCAGATAGAGTGTCGCTTGGACACAGTAGTAACTTCTCGGATAGCGAAGATAGTTTTTGTTATAGGGCCCATTTGCTAGGACAGCAGCTTGGAAGAGGCCAATTCCGATATAAAAGAAGCTGATTGCAACGAGAAGATTAGCCTCGGGATTCAGGAGATAACCCATCGAAACTGTCATCAACATAAGCCCAATGAAAATAGGATAGTGACTATAAATTATAAATACTCCCTTTTGATTGGATCCTTCGTCAATAGCATGGTCAAATTCACCAAAATAAAACAAGAACAGAGAAAGCATGATAACGAAATTAAGAACCGAATATATAGAGAAATTCTCAACTGTAAAGAAGTTAACTAGCCCAATAACCATCTCTCCAAACGTAATGATGACAAGAAGGGAGACGCGCTCGATTAAATGGGGAAGATTTACCTGGAAATGCTCATCTTTAGTCATCAAGAAAATTGGCACAATAAATGTTAGCAGAATACTAGCAATAAAGATATAGACTCCAACATAAATAGGGAAAAGAGCTGCCAGATAGACTCCTAAACTTTGTAGACCTGTTAACCATAGAAAACCTTTGATGCTTTCCCGATCAGTATTATCGGTTGATTCTCTAAAAAACTGAACCAAATATTGAAAAAATAAGGTAAGGGTTAATGTACCAACAGCCCAACAGGTATAATAGAACCATTGTTGCCAATTGTATCCAATCATATTGGATATAAAGAGCATAAGTCCCATGTTGGTAAACATGATTACCATATTAAATAACGAGTTTGTTCCATAGCGATTGGTATAAATGGTTTGAATCATCCAGGCATTGATGATAACCATGACAGAGATGAAGAAATCAAGTAAAGAATCCCAAGCCACAACACCGTCATGAAGAGGGTGAATTAAAGCAGTTGCTTTTGAAATTGCAAAAACAAACACTAGGTCATAAAATAGTTCTGAAAATTCTACACGTTTATGTTCAATAAGAGTTGTCACCTTAAGACCTTTCTGCTAGAAATACAATTTATTATAACACAACAATGGCATTGAAAGAGACGGAGATTCTTAAATAACTTCATGTGGCGCGAATCGTCAGGTCCTTAAGCAGGCCACCGGTCTGCTGCACCGCACCAAGTAGACCGGCGCGTACCGCCGTCCCAAACAGTGCTTCCCCACATATCAGATACAAAGACCCCGTGTCTTCTCCCCACACGGGGGAAGAGGACACGGGGTCATAAGCTAAAAAGTATTAGCGAGTGGGCTTAGCGCCGCGGCCACCGAGCTGGCGGCCCACGTTCTCATCGTTCTTCAGGGCGGAACGCAGTTCCTTCGGCAGGGAGAAGAGAATGTCTTCCTTCGCGGTCTCCACCTCTTCGATGGTGTTGTAGCCGTACTCGGCGAGCAGGGCCAGTACCTCCTGAACCAGAACCTCGGGCACGGACGCGCCGGAGGTCAGGCCCACGGTTGCCACGCCCTCGAACCAGGACTCGTCCACCTGGTGTGCGAAGTCCACACGCTCGGCACGCTTAGCGCCGTATTCGAGTGCTACTTCCTTCAGGCGCACGGAGTTCGAGGAGTTCGCCGAGCCAACCACAATGACCAGGTCAGCGCGCGGAGCAATCTCCTTGATGGCGCCCTGGCGGTTGGAGGTTGCGTAGCAGATGTCGTCCGAAGGCGGATCCTGCAGAGACGGGAAACGCTCACGCAGACGCGCCACGGTTTCCAGGGTCTCATCCACGGACAGGGTGGTCTGAGAAATCCAGACGACCTTCTCCGGGTTGCGAACGGTCACCTGATCCACCTCGTCGGGCGAGTTCACGATCTGGATGTGCTCGGGCGCCTCACCGGCGGTACCCTCGACCTCTTCGTGGCCGGTGTGACCGATGAGCAGGATGTCGTAGTCCTGCTTGGCGAAGCGCACAGCCTCGCGGTGCACCTTGTTCACCAGCGGGCAGGTCGCGTCAATAGTGTTCAGGGAGCGGTCGCCGGCTGCGGAAACCACCGCCGGGGACACGCCGTGCGCCGAGAACACGGTCACGGAACCTTCGGGAACTTCATCCACTTCATCAACGAAGATAGCGCCCTGCTTTTCCAAGGTCTCCACCACGTGGCGGTTGTGAACAATCTGCTTGCGCACGTAGACGGGCGCACCGTAGTGCTCCAGCGCCTTCTCAACAGCAATCACGGCACGGTCAACGCCTGCGCAGTAACCGCGCGGGGTGGCGAGCAGGACTTTCTTCTCACCGGTGACGGGTGCGGCGGCTTCAACGTCGGCGCGGCTGCGGCGCTCGCGGGGTACGGGCGGCAGGCCCAGGGCAATAGTTTCAGTGGACATGGTTACTATCCTACGTTGTTCGGACTTTTAGTGTGTGATGACTGTGGCACCGCTCGCAGGGCTACGTCCCAGGGCGATAAGGCGAATCAGAATACCGAGCAGTAGGGCGAGGATCGCCAGGACCAGCCCGTAGCTTGCCGCCGCCTGCAAGTGCCCGGTCAGTGACGGTGCAAGCTGGTTCCATGCCCCGGTAATCAGCGCCGTTCCGGCGGTGCTGTGGCTGGTAATTCCCAGGGTTTCAGGGCTCTGGCCGCCAAACCAGGCTGCGGCGCCCCAGCCCAGCAGGGCGTAGAGCAGAGCCGTGACCACCGGCACCAGGATGCGGTGCCTGGGGGCCAGCAACGTAGCCAGCAGCAGGCTCAGCGCCGCAATGATGGTCAGTGGCATGGTGGACTTGCCCAGCGCGGCGGCACGGTTAATGCCGGCGTGCAGGAACCACTCCTGCTGGTTGTTGCCGTCCTTCAACCGGTCAATATTGAGGGTTTCAGGGCCGAGCTTCGTCAGGTCCGGGTCGAAGGAGCCGATAGAGCCGACCTTCGCATCCAACGCACGGTAAAAGGGGGTGAGCACAATGACGGCGGGACCGTCCTGGTGTTCGAGGTTGTAGCGGCGAGTTTCCTCGGCTACTTCCTTCCAGAGGCTTCGATATTCTTCAGTTTTTGACAGCTCAGCCGCGGAACGGTTGAGCAGGGAACGTATGCCGTCTTGTGTCGGCTTTACAAGAATGGAGTATAAGCCGCTTTGTTTGGTGCCGTCGAGGAAGGTTGTCATAGCTTCGGAGTTCATGAGGTCTTCGACCGCACCGTCCGCGATGCGCGAAGCAAGCTGCGAATCCTCCGCCAGGCTGGAGGAAATCTGCGAGAAACCACGCTCTGACATGAGCTTGGAGTTCACCCAGGCACCCGCGGTTGCACCCAGACCGGTCACCAGGGCAAGGGCGCACAGCACAACGGTCAGGAACCTCCGCAAGCCCGCCGCGAAGGGAGGCTCGGGGGCGGCCTGCAACTCAGCCTTGGTGGGGGTTGCTGTGTGACCGAGCATGCGGGTAGGCTGCAGCAGGGTCGTGTCTTCATCCGCCGTATAGTAGCCGCCCGTGTAATAGCCGTCTGTGCGGGTAATCCGGGTGTCGACGATTCGGGTCGCGTCCGCCGGGTAGTTGTGCGCGCCAGTACCCGCCGCTGACGAAGCCGCGGCGGTGTTGAGGGCGTTGTTCTGATGTGCTGACTGATCGGGTGAGCGCATGAGCCTAGGGTACCCGCTCACGGTGTTCAAAGCCGATTCGGACCCGCAGAATGCGCCAGAAGCTAAGTTCTGCCTGCACTGTGTGCAAGCTACCCGAGTCGCCAGGCTGACCTGTGCGCAGGCGCATAACCGACCAATCAGGGACAATAGAAGGCATGAACTTCTACAACCCCTCCGCAGCGCAGCCGGCACCCGCGCTAGTCGTGCCGCCCGTGCACGAGCGGCAGCTTCCCGGGAAGTCTCAGGAAACCACCGCCACCAACCCCTGGCCCCTCGCCCTGCTCGCGCAGAACCTCAAAAACTATGTAGACAAGGTTCCCGAGCTCTGGGTGGAGGCGCAGGTCGCCTCCCTCAACGGCCGCGGCGGCAACGTCTTCATGGAGCTCAAAGACCTCAACGAAGACTTCTCCTTCACCCTCGCGCTCTTCGGGCGTGCCGGTAGCGGCCTGGCGGCTGATGTGACCGTAGGCGCTCGCATCGTCACCC
Organism: Rothia sp. HMSC069D01; assembly: GCF_001810135.1. Lineage (NCBI taxonomy): Bacteria > Bacillati > Actinomycetota > Actinomycetes > Micrococcales > Micrococcaceae > Rothia > Rothia sp. HMSC069D01. Next base: position 273,960 of record NZ_KV800076.1, on the reverse strand, counting down.
GCGCCAAGCCGAGCCTGTGGAAGAACGGCAAGCTCTCCCTCATCGGCAAGGAAGTGTACGCGGTCGGCACCGGTAACCTGCACGAGCAGCTGCAGCGTCTGCGTGAAGCTCTCGCCGCCGAGGGGCTGTTCTCTGACGCGCGGAAGAAGCCGCTACCCATGCTACCGAACCGTGTGGGTCTGATTACCGGTCGCGATTCTGACGCGGAGAAGGACGTTATCCGTAACGCCTCCCTGCGCTGGCCCGGCGTGGTCTTCGAGGTGCGCAATACTCGCGTTCAGGGCGAGGGTGCGGCGGCTGAGGTCATTGCGGCTCTCGCCGAGCTGGACGCCCACCCAGAAGTGGATGTCATCGTCATCGCCCGAGGCGGCGGCTCCTTCGAAGACCTGCTGCCCTTCTCTGAGGAGGCACTCATCCGCGCCGTCGCGGCAGCCACCACCCCGGTGGTCTCGGCAATCGGTCACGAGGCGGACTCCCCCATCCTCGATGCGGTCGCTGACCTGCGCGCCTCCACCCCGACCGATGCGGGTAAGCGCATTGTGCCCGATATTTCGGAGGAGACCGCCCGCATCACCGAGGCGCGCGCCCGCCTGGACCGCGCGGTGCTCGGCTACGTGGGCATGCAGATGAACTACATTGCGCAGCTGCGTAGCCGCCCGGTGCTCACCCACCCGGAGTCTTCCCTGCTCATGCGTGTGGAGGAGCTGAGCCAGCTACGCGAGCGCGCTCACCGTTCGGTGCAGCACCGTCTGGAGCGTGAGTCGGCTACCCTGTCGCACACGTTGGCGCGGGTGCGTTCGCTCTCGCCTGCGCAGACGCTCAACCGCGGCTACTCCATCGTTCAGGATGCCGCGGGCGCTATTGTGCGTGACGCTTCGGCACTGAGTGCGGGCGAGCAGATTACGGTGCGCGCGGCGACCGGTTCGGCGCAGGCAACCGTGACTTCTACGGACCCCTCGAACATCTCCTAAACCTCGATACCCCTAACGTTTTACCCCTAGTTTTATCTCTAGTTTTTACCTCTGAAAGGTTCCTCAATGAGCGAGAACATTAGCTTCAACAGCGCCGAACTGGGCGCCCCCGTCGAAACCCTCGGCTACGAGCAGGCGCGTGCCGAGCTGGAGCAGGTTGTGCGCCAGCTGGAGTCCGGCGCCAGCGATCTGGAGACCTCTATCGCCCTGTGGGAGCGTGGCGAGGCGCTTGCCGCCCGTTGCGAGGCGTGGCTGCAGGGCGCGCAGGAGCGCCTGAACGCGGCACGCGGCGCACAGCAGGGCAGTCAGGAGAGCCCGGCAAACTAAAGCCATTTCCAGCACCCGCTCTGGCACATCCGCGAAGCCGCTAAAAATAGCCTGCCCCACAGCTCATCAGAACTGCGGGGCAGGCTATTTCTATCTGTCACAAGGCAGAGGCGGGAAGGCTAGTGCTTCTGCTTGTAGTCAGCCATGAAGTTACCCAGGCGCTCCAGGGCGCTGGTGAGGGTCTGCGTATCGGGCAGGAACACCAGGCGGAAGTGGTCCGGGTCCTTCCAGTTGAACGCGCGGCCGTGGCTGAAGAGAATCTTCTGGCTCTTGAGCAGATCCAGGGCGAACTGCTCATCGTCGGTAATGTCGAAGCGCTCAACATCAATCTTCGGGAACAGGTACAGCGCGCCGTCCGCATTGGTGCAGCTGATGCCGTCAATCTCGTTGAGCATCTTGTGCGCCAGGGTGCGCTGCTCGTACAGGCGGCCGCCGGGAACAATGAGCTCGTTAATGGACTGGTAGCCGCCGAGCGCGGTCTGGATTGCGTGCTGTGCCGGGACGTTGGAGCACAGGCGCATGGAGGCAAGCAGGTGGATGCCTTCCAGGTAGCTCGTTGCGTCCTTCTTGGGGCCGGTAATAGCGACCCAGCCTGCGCGGTAACCGCAGACGCGGTATGCCTTGGACAGGCCGGAGAAGGTCAAGCAGAGCACATCATCGCCGGTCAGAGAAGCCATGTTGATGGCTTCTGCGCCATCGTACACAATCTTTTCGTAGATTTCGTCGGAGAACACAACCAGACCGTGTTCGCGTGCCACGTCCACGATCTGCTGCAGGATTGCACGCGGGTACACAGCGCCGGTGGGGTTATTCGGGTTAATAACCACGATGCCCTTGGTGCGCTCGGTAATCTTCGACTTGATGTCTTCAATATCCGGGTACCAGTTGTTTTCCTCATCGCAGAGGTAGTGCACGGGCTTGCCGCCAACCAGCGCGGTGGATGCGGTCCACAGCGGGTAGTCAGGCATGGGAACCAGGATTTCGTCGCCGGTCTCGCACAGTGCCTGCAGGGTCATCGGGATCAGCTCAGACACGCCGTTGCCGAGGTAGACGGCGTCGGTGTCGAGGTTCATGATGCCGCGGTTCTGGTAGTGCTGCACAATGGCGGTACGTGCCGAGTAGAGGCCGCGGGAATCGGAGTAGCCCTGGGTTTCAGGCAGGTGACGAATGATGTCCATCATGATGGCATCCGGCGCCTCAAAGCCGAAGGGGGCGGGGTTACCAATGTTCAGTTTGAGGATGCGGTGGCCCATCGCCTCCATGCGATTGGCTTCATCCAGAATGGGGCCGCGGATGTCGTACAGGACGTTGCTCAACTTTGAGGACTGACGGTACTTCGTCATGATGATTTACTTTCTAGGGTGATCCAAAATGAATTGTGCTGCGTCATCATCTGCGATGGGGTTGGAACCGCTAGTCAGACGCAACAGGAACGAGAGGTTACCCGTGTCTAATGTAGATGATACGCGGTTAATTGCCGTCCGGGCGCTATCTGGCAGGGTACGACGGATAATGGGCACCAGCTGCTGCTGCAAAAGTGCCGTTGAGGGGTCTTCCAGGGTGACCAGGCGGTTATCGTCAATTGCCGAGTCGCAGCTGTGCAGCAGGGTCACCTGCACGGTGTCTGCGGTGAGGGCGTTGACGCGCTCGGCGGGGTCGTCCTGAATCTTCGGGTCGTGCACGCGGTAGCGGTAGAGGCTACGCAGGGAATCCACGCCGTAGGTGCCACTGGAGTACCCGGTCGGAATGGAGAACGCCAGAGAAGACTGCACCTCACGCAGGTGCGCGAGGGAGTTGAGCTTGTGGCGGGCACTCACGGCGCGGGTGGTAACCAGTACATCCTTGTTGGTGGCGTGGGCGCCGTTGAGGAGCATGAGCTCTTCGGGCAGAATGCGCGAGATGGCGTTGGTCATGTCGGTGGTGCTCATGGCGCGCAGGTTGATGGGGTCTGCGGAGCGGGTGGAGCTTGCAGTGGGGCTTGCGGTAGCGTCCGTAGCATGCGCGGAGGCGGTGCTCTCCTCCGCGGTGGGGGTAGCTGCCGAGGGCAGGGTCACGCCTGCCGCTTGAGCGGAGGCACTCACGGAGGCGGCGATGCGTTCGTTCTGCGCGGCGGCGGGGCTGATTTTGCCGTCGTCGGTCAGGTAGAGCAGCAGGTCTCCGCTGTAGTCGATGACCAGGTCCAACGATTCAAGCGCGGCGGCGGTGCTGCTTTCCTCATCGTCGGGCAGAGTTGCGGTAGGGGTGGCTGAGTTAGCCGAAGGAACCATGAGCCCGCGCAGGGCGGTAGCGCGGCTGTTCTCGGTGTCAACAAGTTCAACGGAGTAGCCAACCTGTCGCAGGGCGCGCGCGTACACGTGCGCCACGGCGCGCATCTCACGCAGGGCACCGTAGCCGATGCGCAGAGTACCGTAGCTGGATGCGGAAGGGTCCACCTGCGGGGTTGCGTCATTATTCCCGCAGGCGGCGAGCAGCGGCATGAGCGCCAGGGAGGTGAGCGCCGCACGGCGGGTGAGGGTTAGTCGGTTCATTAGGGAAGCTTCCGTGCGTTTTCATCGGCAAGAAATTCGCGGTATTCGCGTGCCCAGCTAGCGGCGTTGGAGTAGCCCATCATGGAGGCTACCTCGTCGATGAGGGTGCCGTAGCGGATGGTGTCTAGCTCAGCGATGGGTACCCAGCGTGCAGTGTCGGAGGAGCCGTTGATTTCGTGGCGCAGTTCGCCGGTGACAATGTGGGCACGGAAAACCACCCGCAGGGCGCAGAAGGGTAGCGCTTGCGGGTCTTTCTGGGTGGAGCGCACAGGGAAGTGTCCGGCGTGCACGCCCAGAATGTCTTCAATGGCGACGCTGTAACCGGTCTCTTCGAGGGTCTCTCGTAGCGCGGTTTCGTCGGCCTGTTCACCGGGTTCCATGCCGCCACCGGGCAGGGACCAGAGGGGGCTGAGCGCGCGGTCTTCGGGCACCCAGCGGGTCATGAGCAGCTTGCCCTGCTCGATGATGACTGCGTAGGCTGCGGGTCGGGTTTCCATTGCTAATGCCATGGTTTGATTTTACCGTCTATCGTTCTTTAGCGTTTCTTGCCGCGGCGTGCGCTGGCAGCTTTGGCGGACTGTCGAGCGTGCTGGCGCGCGTTACCGTTTTTCTTGGCGTTGGCGCGCTTTTTATCGCGTGCTTCGCGGCGGGCGTTGGCGGCTCGCGCCTTCGCTTTTTCCTTTGCCTTTTCAGCGGCGATGCGTTCGGCGCGTGCCTGTCGGGTTTCGCTACCGCGGTCACTGGTTGCGGTGCGGCCACGCACAATACCGATGAAGTCCTGCAGGAGCGCTTCGAGCTCTTCGCTGCGCGGCTCACCCTTGGGAGCACGCGGCCAAACCAGGTGCACCGGGTAGAGGTCCAGGCCCGCAACGGGGCGGTAGGTGAGGTCCTTGCGGTGGTAGAAACGCGCAATGGACATGGGCACAATGTACAGGCCCACACCGGCGGCAACCAGCTCGATGGTTTCTTTATCGTTCAGGCCCTCGGGCACGATGCGACCGGCACTCTCACGCCATGCGCGGGAGACTTCCTCATAGGCGGGAATATCGGAGGCGGGCTGCAGCAGGAACTCTTCAGCAAGCTCCTCCACGGGCACCTCATCAAGCACGGTGAGCACATGGTCCACCGGCAGAATGACCACGGGCAGCTCCTCGTAGAGGCGGATGCTATGGTACTTTTCGCCGTCGGTGCTTGCCGGTTCGCGGTCGGGGCGCACAATGCTCATGTGTGCGAAGGGGTTCTCGGGTACGTCCTTACGCTCAATGGGGGCGTGCTCGGTAGCCTCAGCGCTAACCTCGGCGGGCGCCTCGGAGGCAGTTTCTTCCGCAGAGTTGAGGGCAGGGTCAATCAGGCACAGGTCCTGATGCAGGGAGTCCAGGCCGCGCGCCTCACGCACGGGTACCTCCGCCAGCTGCACACGGTCGCCGAAACGCTCGTGCCAGCGGTTGAACCACTTACCGGGCATAATCGCCGGCACGTAGCTAACGCGCAGCACGGAGCGCTGCAACACGGGGATGGGCAGAGCCTCCGGGGTCTGGATCATCGCCAGCTGCTCGGGATGCAGGTACACGCGGGCGGGGGCCTCGGTGGGCGCTTCGCTTTCTACCTGGTCGGTAGCGTTTTCGGGCGCGCTCTGCTCGGGGTCGATTGCGGTGAGGGCAGAGTCGTTGACGGGCTGCTCTTCGGGGGTGCCTGCGGTGGAGGATGCGGATGAACTCATCCCTCCACGCTAGCACATCTTGGACGGGGGTATTGAGGGCAGGTGAGCGGGCTCAACCCGGCGAGATAGTGCACCTATCCCCCGCTGAAGGTAGGACTAGTTCTCGGCGATGTTATCCGCAGTGTTCTCAACGGTTTCGCGATTAATGCGGCGTTCGCGCAACTGAGCCACAATGACCATCACCGTAATAACAATGGCAAGGGCGAGGGGGAACATCCACGGCTCCAGGCCGAGGGCCGCAAGAATTGCGAAGCCGATGGTGGTGTAAATACACGCCCACATGAAGGTTCCAACCAGCATCGCGGGAACCCAGCGGCGCAGAGGCATTTTCGTGAAGCCGGTCGTGATGATGACCGCGGTTTGCAGGCCCACGGTGAGAAAGCAGAGGGGCACAGCAATAACGCCCCACCGGTTAATCAAGCGGCGCGCTTTACGGTAGAGGGGGCTGTCCATGGCTTTGCGGATGCGGTCGAGGCGGGCGCCGCCTTCAGCAGCGAGCGCGCCAAGAGCGTACACGATGCTGGTGCGGACGATACCGACCACCCACATGAAAGCTAGGGCAACCTCAATCGGGAGTGCGTCAAACCATTCTTTCACCCGGCTATTCTCTCATGAGTGGGCGATATTGACCTGATTGAAGGTTTTTTGAGGCTTCTTATTCGACTTTTGGAGGGGTCAGAAAATTTTTTTAAATTTTTTCAGCCGGGGGTTATTGCCCTTTGTCGCCTGCAATGGCGCGGATTTCACTTAGGACAACCTTAGTTTATTGACAGGCTGTCGCTATTTTCAGCTTGTCACCCGCACGGGAATTAGGATATATTTTTATTACCGAATAAGGCAGGTCTTGTGGGAAGGCCTTCCTAATCGGTCTAGAAGACTTTCTTCCTGTGTGTGATGCTAGAAAAGGAACCCCGCTGATGGGGTTCCTTTTCTTTTTATTCGTTCCTTTCCAGAGGCACATTCCCAGCAAAACAAAACCCCGACAGTACGAACTGTCGGGGTTTTATACACATATCTAGGACAAGGTCTACTTCTTACCCTGATTCTTGTCCTGGCGGTGCAGAGCACTCAGCGGCTTGGGCAACTGAACCGGGTTCCAGGTGTTGCTCACCGCCTCAAAGGAGGAGCCAGCACCGGGGTGACGGTTCGTCGAACGAACACCACCGGTTACCGTAGCACCGGTCGAAAGAGCCGAATCGTTCAGCGAGGCGATATCCAGCGCATCGAACTCGGAATCGTCCAGGACATCCGGCAGAGGAATCTCTTCGGGAATCGGCTGAGCGGGAGCCTGAGTAGCAGGTGCCGCAGGTGCCTGACGGACGGGCGAACCGTCACGCAGAGCCTGGCGGGCCACCGGCTGATCCGGGTGAATTACCGGCTGCTGTGCGGGAGCCGCTACCGGCTGCACAGGTGCCTGAGCCTGAGTAGGCTGAACGGGCTGAGCAGGCTGAGGCGCTACCGACTGAGCGGGAGCCACAGGCGCCTGAGCATGCTGTGCAGGCTGAGCAGACGGCACGGGCTGAGTGTGCTGGGGCTGAGCGGGCTGGCTCGGAACAACCGGAGCCTGAGCCACCTGAGGCTGTGCAGCAGTACGCGGTGCACTAGCAGAGGAAGCAACAGAACCGCTCTCCTGGTCAAAGAGCACGCTACCGCGGCGAATCGGCTGGAAGCGGCTCGGACGCTGCTGGCGGCGCTCCTGACGGTGACCTGCGGGCGCCTCCGCCGGGCGGGCAGAACGGGCAGGTACGGTACGAGAAGAATGAGCAGGTGCCGCAGCAGGCGCTTCCGCACGAGGAGCCGCCTCGGGAGCCTCATCGGAGGACTCCACCGCAATGTGCGCACGGCTCGGGCGTGCCGTCTCACGGCTCACGTTGCGGACAGTAGTCTCACGGGTTGCGGGGCGAGCCTGATGTGCAGGCTCTTCGACAGCTTCAGCTTCCGGCGCTTCAGTATCCTCTACAGGCTCAGAAGCGTCATCGTAAGCTTTTTCGTCGTCAGACTCTTCATACGCCTCAGCGTTGTTATCCTCGGCATCTTCTGCTTCTGCCTTGGCGTGGCGCTCATCGCGGTTCGCCTTAATCTGGTTGCTAAGAGACTCCAGCAGACCAAAACGGCTTACAGCCCACGCACCACCGGCAAGAATCAGGAAGAGAACAGCCCAACCCCACGCCAGCACACCAAAGAGCGCCAGAAGACCGGTCACCAGGGCAAGCACGCCCAGACCAGCCGCAACCAGCAGGGCGATACCGCTCAGGCTCGAGGTATCAAAGTAGGACAGCGGCGAGGGCTTCGACTCCTCCACCACCGGAATCTCATCGGTGTAGGGAGCAGTCGGGGAAGAATCACGAATCTGCGAAATAGAAGCCGTATCCGGGGCAGGCTGAACAGCATCCTCTACGGCGTGAGAGGAACGGGAAGAAGCCTGTGGAAGAGCAGAAGAGGGTAGGGAGGTACCCGGCGCCACCGCATGATCGGAAGACTGGTACGCCTCCGACTCATTCAGCAGCACGCCTGCAGAGGCGAGAATGTCCTCAGCGGTACGCTCGGCGCTAATCAGGGGACGCTCGGGCTCCACGGAGGGACCAGCGGGCGCGCGACGGAGGCTCCTGGGCACAAACCACAGCAGCAAAATCACGGTCAGAATTACCAACACACCGGAGGTGTTCAAAAGCGTCATATTCAGGTCGCCCTCTATCGTCCCTTTATCCCTAGACTTTAATCATACCCTTATATTCCCAATGCTTTCCATAAGCGGCAAGAATCGGGCTGGATATGCGCATATACCCCAGAAGGAATATGCGCACTACGACGTCGTTGCGTCCCTGCACAAGACACACTCTGGACCCTCACCCAGTAGCACGCCACGCACATAACGGACACGAACGACGCAAAGGAAGGCGCCCTCCCTCAGGGCTAACGCCCCACCAGAAAGAACGCCTTCCTCAGCGTGGTTGGTATTTATCGGTTGCCCTCATCAGAGAGCGAATGCAGAGTAATTAGCAGTTCTCTGCGACAAAGTCCTTCAGCCATGCGCGCAGGTCGTCACCGAACTCGGGACGCTCAGCAGCAAGAATAACGTTTGCCTTCAGGTAGGACAGCTTGTCACCGGTGTCGAAACGGCGGCCGGAGAAGACCACACCGTAGACGCCTTCGCCTTCGCCCTCACCCTGAGCCAGGGTCTGCAGAGCGTCAGTCAGCTGAATCTCGCCGCCGCGGCCCGGAGCGGTGTTCTCCAGAACCTCGAAGACCTTCGGGCTCAGAACGTAACGGCCGATCACAGCGTAGTTCGAGGGAGCCTCATCAGCAGCGGGCTTCTCAACCAGACCGGTGATCTTCACGAAACCGTCTTCGCCCTCAACAGCCTCAATAGCAGCTGCACCGTAAGCGGAAATAGCCTCGCGGGGGACCTCCATCAGAGCAACGACGGAACCGCCGGTGCGCTCCTGGACCTCCACCATGCGGGAGAGCAGGTCTTCCTTCTCATCAATCAGGTCATCACCGAGCAGAACAGCGAATGCCTCATCGCCAACGTGGCGCTTTGCGCGCAGAACAGCGTGGCCCAGGCCCTTGGGGTCGCCCTGACGCACGTAGTGCAGGTCGCCGCCCATCTCATTGGTAGCTACCACAGAAGCGAGCAGAGCGTCCTTACCCTGCTCAGCGAGCTGCTGCTCCAGAACGGGAACGCGGTCGAAGTGATCCTCGAGAGCGCGCTTGTTACGGCCGGTAATCATCAGAACGTCATTCAGACCGGCACGGATTGCTTCCTCCACCACGTACTGAATCGCGGGGCGATCAACGACGGGGAGCATTTCCTTGGGGGTTGCCTTCGTGGCGGGCAGGAATCGGGTGCCCAGACCAGCAGCAGGAATAACTGCCTTAGTAACAGACTTAATTTCAGTAGCCATGCCACAAGAATACCCTAAGTTGTAAAGTACTTAAGCTGATTTATCGACACTATGACGTGAAAAAATCTTCAACGTGACTAACTACATATCGGTGAAGGTACATTCTTCGGGTTGTAGAGAAAATACGTTCCTCGAAACCCAATGCTATTTTCTGCAATCCCTATACTAAAAAGTAGATTCTATAGCCCAGCAGAGTAGGTTGCTTTTTGCCGCCCATAAGGATGTTTTCACCCCACCTCGGAACGCCTCTCAACGCGGAGGCACCACGACTCAAACCAGCCAAACTAGGCCATAGAGCCACTCTCCTCCACCCCGCATAAGACCTCACCCGCAAAGACGATGGGACACACCATGCCTCTCAATACCGCAGCCGCCACCAGCAACTCCGATACCGGTGCCAGCGCAGAAGATATCTCCCTGGATAAAGACATTCTCCGCTCTCAGATTCGCCCCCGCCGCCTCACCGCACGCAGCCACCGCGGCGAACACGACCAGCAGCAGATAGCTGACCTTTTCACCCACCACATTCTTGAAGCGGTCGCGCAGCGCCTCCACTCCCCCGGCACCATTGCGGCATACCTGCCCACCAAGTCCGAACCGCCCATCATCGAAGCACTAACCCGCCTGCACAAGGACGGACACCGCATCCTCGTGCCCGTCGTGCGTCCCGGCCGCAAACTCGCCTGGGTGCACTGGGATCCCGCCGTCGAGCACCCGCTCAGCCCCATGGGAATCCCCGAACCCGAAGGCGAAGAACAGGACGAGCGAGCCTTCGTGAACGCCGATGTGCGCCTCGTCCCCGCTCTCGCCTTTGATGCTGACGGGCACCGCCTCGGTCAAGGAGGCGGCTACTATGACCGCATTATCCCCCTGCTCAGCGCACAGCAGCTGAAGGAGCAGAGCATCGGCGTGGTCTTTGCCGATGAAATTTATGAAGCTATTCCCTACGACCAGTGGGACGCTATTCTGCCAGTCATCCTCACCGAAGAAGGCGTTTTCCGCACCTCTCAGCAGTCACCGATGTAGCCGGTTGACCAGCACCGCCCACCTCCTGATTGACACCCCAAATCTTCATGCAAAAGCTCAAAGATATGCAGGAACACACGACCAAAATCGCTCAGGAAAAAGGCAAAAAGAAACCAAAAATAGCTTTTTGAGAAGAAACCGCAAATAGCCCAGAGCGTTTCAAAAGCGGTACACTCAAACCACTGTTATTAAACCCGCTCAACGAAAAATCGATACAGAAGGACAATATGCCGGTCTACGTTTACCAGTGCAAGAATTGCAATCACGTCTTTGAACAGCGCCAGTCCTTTAGCGACGATGCACTGCGCGTCTGCCCGCAGTGCGGCGAAGAAACCCTGCGCAAGCGCTACAACACCGTCGGCGTGACCTTCAAGGGTTCCGGCTTCTACAGCACCGACAAGGGCAACTCCTAAACGGGGTTCCACACCAGCCAAAAGAGGGGCGGGGCAACACAGGTTGCCCCGCCCCTCGGCGTTTAAGAAGCACTCCCGGTACGGATGCGCTACACGATATTGTTACCCCAGTGCGGAGGACGCTGCTGACGCATCCATTCCAGACGCTCACGCTCCTCCGGGGCCAGCGGCTGCGCGGAAGCGGTCGCCTTCTTGGTACCGGCCTTCTGGGGGTTCTGTTGCTGAGCACCGGTTTTCTTCGCGGAAGCACCCGCGGCAGACGAGGTACCCGAAGCCACCACCGGAGGCGTCGTCACACCCACCAGCAGAGGCTCAGCCCCGCTCACCGAGCCGCCGCCGCTCACGCGGCGGTGTCCACGGCGAGGCTTCGGCGTTGACGAATAACTAGCCACGAACCTCAGCATCCTCGTCCATATCCAGGTAGTGCAGCACGCGCGCCACCACGGCGTCCGGATCAGCAAATACTTCCAGGGTGCCCAGCGTAATGTAGTTCCAGCCCGTGCGGCTCAGACGCTCCGGCACCAGGCGGGTACGCTCACGCACCGAAGCACGCGCATAATTCGGCTCACCATCGGAGCACGCCACCAGCGGCATAGCCGCCGGAACACTCGGGTTCGAAGAGACCACGGGAGCCACACCCAGCGCGGGAACCGGCTCAGCCGCCAGCTTCTCCGGGGCGTGCGCAATCAGAGCGATATCGCCCTCACCGCGGGTCACACGCACACCGCGAGCCTGCAGACGCGCCACCAAATCGTTCAGCAGCCAGTCGCCCAAATCCGGGGTGTCCGCGTCGTCGACGGCCAAGAACGCGTTACGCGGCAGGGTCTCCGGCACGCGCTGTGCCTTCGCTTCCACCTCTTCACGCGCCTGACGTTCCGCGTGTTCACGCAGCAGGTGGTAGAAATCCACCGCGCCATGATGCAGCTTCTGCGGGTCCAGCTCGGAGGGGTCAATGCACGAGACAATGCGCAGGGCACGGCGTGCACGAGTCAACGCCACCACAAAGCCCTGGCGACCGTGCTCAGCAGACAGCTGACCCAAATCGTAGGACGCCTGACCCAGGCGGGCACGACCCACACCCAGGGAGAAAATCACGGTATCGCGTTCGAGGGTCTCGGCGCGGGTCAGGTCGACCACGCGGAAAGACTCTTCACCAGCGGCGAAGAACGGCCCCAGCTGCGGGTACAAGCTCAAGGCATGACGCACCGACTCAGCCACACGCTGAGCGTGCTTCGGGCTAGCCGTCACAACCGCCAGCGAACGGTCCGGGGTACGGTAGGCGTGCTCCAGTACCAGGTTTGTCACGCGCTCCACCTCAACACCGGGCGAATCCAGGTTCGCGTTATCGCTCACTTTACCGCGAGTATCAATGTACTCAACGGTCAGCGAACCGGCAGGCTGGGCGGAGGCGCGGCTCACCGGAGTCGCATGCAGCTGCGAACCGTAGAACTCACGGTTCAGGTAGTCGAGAATCACCGGGTCCATGCTGCGGTGCAGCATCGCCAGGGTGCGGTTGGGCAGTACGGTAGCGAGCACGTCGAAGGTGCTGTCCAGTTGCTCGTCGGTCGGCTCGGGAGCGCCGAAAGTCGGCGCAGACACGATGAACGGCGAGGGGTAACCCGAGTGCGGGTCGCCCAGGGCAATCACCTGGTCGGCGCGGGTAATCGCCGGCAGGTTCGCCGCCAGCGGGGTCGACTCGGAGTCCAGCAGCAGCACCGTATCAAAACGCATGGAGGCGGGAACCTTACGCGCAAGGGCGAACGGGCTCGCCGTCCACAGCGGAAACAGGGTACGCGCCATGACCGGGGCGTGAGTCAGCAGCTCTTCGAGCACGAACTCGTAGCCGCGCAGCTGGCTCTTCAGGTACGCCGCCTGGTCGTGCTCAGACTCAATACGCTCGGTCCACACGCGCGCAACCTTCGCCAGCAGACGCGCCGGGGCGCTGGTCATGTGGGCGTAGTCGGCACGGCGGAAACGGGACTCCGTATCGCGCAGGCGGTCGCCATCCAGCAGCTTACCCTCGTGATGCTGCAGCAAGAACTCCAGGGCAGACTGCCACCAGGCAAGCTCCAGCTCATCGGAAACAACCTCAGTCGGAACCTGACGCGCGTACAGGTCATCGAGCAACTCCGACAGGCCGCGCTCACGCAGCTTCTGAGTCAGGGCGTCACGCTCCGGCAGGGTCATGAGCAGCACGCGGTCCGCCATGAGGGCATCCAGGCGCGCATCCAGAGCATCCAGGTCGGTGCGCACGAAGTCGGTGCCCTCAATGGTATCCGCAAGAACAATACCCAGACCCGCCAGCTCAGACACCAGAGAGTTCAGGGCTGCAGCCAGCTGGTCCAGGTTCTCCGGAATCTGCGGGGTGCGGGGCGCCTCAATGTGGCGAATCCACTCGGCACGCTCAGCCTGAACCACCTTCAGCTGCTCGTGCAGGTCACCGATATTCACGCCGGGCAGGATGTATTCCTTCGCCGCACGGCGCAGGCGGGAACGCTGCATACTGCTCATCTCGATGCCGTTCTCACGGCGCCACGAACCGGAGGCAGTCGCCGCAATCAGGTCGGTCACCGGGCGGTCGTAGACATCCGCACGGAAACGCTTGAGCGTCTCACGGATACGCATCAGAATCGCCAGCTGCGACTCCCACTCAGCGATGGTGCGGCCGCGGCGCAGACCCAGCATGGCGCTGGTCTGGTTCATCGCCTCACGCAGGTTCAGCAGGGAGGACTTGAGGGTAATGACCAGGGCGTACGCCTCGGCGGCTTCCTCGTCATTGACCAGGCGGGCACGGTACCACGGGGAGGTGCGCGAAGCCGCCGCAAAACCATCAATCTCACCCAGACGCACCAGCTCGGCACGCACCTGCTCACGCTCCAAGAGCGAATCGAGCATAGGGCGGTCAAAACGCACGCGGGTTGCCGGGCCGTCCTCGGAGGCGGTCAGCTCAGCCAGACGCTGCAGCGCCGAGTAGACAGAAATCTGCCAGTTGGCGTCCTTGTTCAGCAGGGCACGAGTGTGGTCGAGCAGCGCGGCACGGGTCGCCACAAGCTCTTCGTTCAGGTCCTCAGAGTTAGGCTCTTCGGCGCCCTCATTACGCACGATTGCGCGAATGAACTCGGCGCGCTGAGCCTCAGCATCGTGCTCGGCAAGCAGGTCGTAGCGCAGGCTCTCAATACCGGTGCGCTTGAGCAACGCCGAGAATTCAGCGAGGGTGGAGCGCTTCTCGCCCACCACGAGCACGGATTTACCGCGACCCATCAGGGCGGATGCAATATTCACGGCGGTACGCAGCGGCTCGGTGCCGGGCGCCGCAGTGATGGTGAAGGAGAATCCGCTGACCGCGGTGTCGACAATTTCCTGGGCGTTCGCATCCGCGTCCAGCAGGAGCATTTCCTCTGCCGGGTCACGCTGGTCCAGGGGCGGCTGCAGGTTGTGGGCGTTGAGCTCGCGCGGCTTCACGCCGGGCACCTTCAGCGCCGCCAGGTCACGAACCAGCGGGGTGATGGCGGTGTGCGGCAGCTCGCCCAGGCTTTCCTTCAGGTCAGCAAAAGTGGAGATAAAGTACTTCGACTCGATGGTCATGCCCGGAATACGGCCTGCTGAGGCGCGCATACGTTCAATGACCGGCTCGGGGTCCAGACGGGACATGGAGTTCGCCAGCTGCGCCACATCCATGGTGCCCAGGTCGATGCCGTATTCCTGCTTGATCTGTCGGACCATCGCCGGGTTCAGGCGTGCAGAACCGGCGAGGCGCAGCTCGAAGTCGTCGTCCTTCGGGTGCGGGGTGATGCTCAGCGGCGCCATGAGAATCGGCGCGATGAAGCGCTTCTCGTAGGCGGCAGCATCCTCGCGGGTGTCGTGCGACAGCCAGGAGGCGGTACCCGCCACGAAGTAGCCGGAGTCCAGGCCGTGGTCGGTGGCGAGTTCGTAAATCTTGGTGCGCAGGGTGCGTGCGGAACGCATGCCCGCCTCCAGCTGCGACTTGTCGCGCAGAATCGTGGAGAGGCGGGTCTTACGTCCGGCGAGCAGCTGTGCCAGGCCGGAGGGGTTCGCCTCGGACAGGTCGATGTGCACGTAGTCGACCTGGTTGAAGTCGAGCATCGCGTCGGGACCGGTGTAGACGTCCATCTGTTCCGCCCAGCGCTCAAGCCCCGCCGAGGGGTCAAAGTCCTCGTGGGCGGGGTTCAGGTGTGCGGGCAGCTCGGCGATGTTGATTTCGTCGGCTACTTCGTGGGTTTCCTCTGCTGAGGTCGCGGCGGCTGCGGCGGGCTGAGCGGTATCAGCCGGGGCGCCGGGTGCGTGTTGCGCGTCGGTAGGCTCGGGAATCTGGTTCACGTCGTGAGTGTCCTTGTGGGTCAGTGCGGTGTACGTTTGCGCGTACACACCGAAGATGGTGGTTCTTCCGGGGTCCTCTGCCCGGTGTGCCTCATGCTGTGTTTCAAGCGGGGCGGGTGTCAGTGCGCGCCTGCGTGCTTAATGCGCCGATGTGCTTAATACGCCGGGTGCTTACTTCGACCACATTGCGATGTTGGCGACGAGCAGCACTACGGTCACCAGTACGTAGAAGACCAGGGCGGGCAGAAGCGCCCAGCGGTACTTGGGCGCCAGCTCGCCTTCCAGGTTGCCGAAGCGCAGGGAGCGGAAGAGGAAGAAGCTCAGAATCGCGCCGGGCAGGTTACCGATGATGACCAACAGAATGGTCAGGTACAGGGCGTAGGCTCGTTCGGTGCGTTCGTTCTCTGCACCCGCGAGCTTGAGGGTGCCGCCCAGCAACAGGCTGAGGCATGCGTTCAGGAATGCCACGGTGAAGAAGGGAATCTTCAGGGCTGCTTGGAAGTCCATCTGGGAGTTCGCTGCACCCAGCACAATCCACAGCAGTAGCAGCGCGGGGATGATCATGAGGTACCAGAACAGGTACTTACGCATCTTCTCGGTGTTTTCGATGAGCGCGAAAATTGCGGTCACTGGGTGTCTCTTTCAGATGGTCTCAGGCGGATTCGGTCGGATTCAGGAGGAGTGAGTGAAGGAGCAGGTGGGCACAGTAATGCCTTATCAGGCGTCGGTTTCATCCCCAGCGTTGAGGGCGTCATCCACCTGGTCCTGTAGGGATTCGCGGCGCTCATTCTCAACGTGTTCAATGTAACGGCGCACGATGTAGTCCAGCAGCACCGACAGCGCAACAAAAGAGTAGTAGGGCTTACGCTGGGTGCTGATCTGGGTGGGGGTCGTCTGGTAGTGCAGGGAGTACTCGGCGTGCGAGGACATGTAGTTCACACCAATGGCGGTCACCGCAATCATGGGGATGCGGCGTAGCGCCAGCATCTTAATGTGTTCGCGCATGTTCTCGGTCTGACCGGAGAAGGACACAATGATGACCACGTCGTCCTGGGTCATATTGTTCATGGCGCTTTCGAACTCATTACGTGCCGGGATGACCTGGCAGAACTTACCGCAGACCTGCATGGACTTGGTAAATTCCTGCACAGCATTGCGCTGAGCGTAGCCGGTACCGAAGCAGTACACAGTGCGAGCCTCATGGATGCGCTTGAGCAGTCCGCTCAGCTCCATGTGCTCGAGGTAGTCATAGGTGCGCTGAATGTCTTCGCGGCCGCTCTCAATGAACCGCGGGTTGAAGGGTTCGCTGCGGTTCAGAGAGGACTTAATGAAGTACTTCAACTCAGCAAATCCGGAGAAGTTCAGCTTCTTCGTCAGGCGGATAATTGAGCTGGTCGAAGTATAAGTTTTATGTGCCAAAGAGTTGATCGTTGACTCCGCAACGAACTCTTCATTTTCTAGCATGAATGCCAAAATTTCCCGTTCAGTTTCACTGAATCGGTGCTGGTTCGCATTCACGACGTCTTGTAAATCCACTCAAAGCTCCTGAATCCGATGGTGAGCAATATATAAATAGTACACGCTCTAGGGTCATCGGCCAGGGTGGGCGAGGTTGGTCGTCTCTCACTTTGGGTGGGTGCCTCGTGCAGATTTGAGTCCGGGTGCGAGCCTGGATACAGCTTCGCCGGCGGCATCGGTGTTATCCGATACCGCCGGCGAAGTCTATACCTTATGAGGCGTTATGCCGTCAGACGGTTGAAAGCTGATTCCTCTTAGGAGAGGGTCTTAGCTTCGTTCACCATGGTCTCGAAACGCTCGCGAACCTGGGGAACGTCCATGCCGACGATGACCTGGAATGCCTTGCCCTTGCGGACGAGGCCCAGAGCACCTGCATTCTTGAAGTCTGCATCCGAGGGGCTGACGAGGGACTCATCAGCAACGGAGACACGCAGGCGGGTTGCGCAGTTGTTCACGGTGGTGATGTTCTCTGCGCCACCGAGCAGTTCGAGGAAGCCAGCTGCACGGGGTGCGTAGAGGTCGCCGTCAGCGGACTCAGCAGCTGCGCCGCCGTTCTTCTCAGCAGCCTTAGCTGCCTTGTACTCTGCCTTGCTGTAGAGCTTGGTCTCGCCGCCGTCTTCTTCACGACCGGGGGTCTTGAAGTCAAACTTCAGAATCATGAAGCGGAAGATCAGGAAGTACAGGACGGTGAAGCACAGGCCCACACCAATCTGCATGAGGTAGGTGCCGGAGTGGTTTGCCCACAGCGGGATCCAGTTCTGGAACAGGAAGTCGAGCAGACCGCCACCCATGTAACCAACCAGACCCAGCTGGTACATGATTGCTGCCATGGATGCTGCCAGGATTGCGTGGACCAGGAACAGCGGGGGTGCAAGGAACAGGAAGGTGAACTCGAGGGGCTCGGTGATACCAATCAGGATCGCGGTGAGGCAGACGGGGATCATCAGAGCGAGAACTTCCTTGCGCTTCTCGGGACGAGCAGTGGTGTAGAATGCCGCTGCGATACCGATGGGTGCAAAGACCTTGGAGTTACCGTGCAGTGCGAAGCCGCCGCCGGGGAACAGTTCCTTCAGGGGCTTGTCGCTCTTTGCGAACTCGGTCAGGTGGGTCGGCCAGTCCTTAGCAATACCGTTCGGGGTAACAACATTACCGAAGACGAACGGGGAGTAGATAAAGTGGTGCAGACCGGTCGGAATCAGGAAGCGCTCGAGGAAGGTGTAAACCCACACGCCGAGTGCGCCGGATGCGATGAAGAAGCCCTGCAGGGAGGAGATGCCGTGCTGAGCGTAGGGCCACAGCCAGGAGAACAGGAATGCCACGGGCATCATCAGGAAGAAGCAGACGCCGTAGACGTACTGGGAACCCTGGAAGATACCGAGGAAGTCGGGCAGCTTCTTGTCGAACCAGCGGTTGTGTACCCACACCACGATTGCGGAGATGATGATTGCACCGAAGATACCGGTGTCCATGGTCTTGATACCGGCGATCATCTTCAGACCGGTACCTGCCGCACTCTCAGAGATGTCGGTGGTGTAGTCCAGGTCGAAGAAACCGGTGCCGCCCTTGCCCCATACCTTGAGCATGGCGCCGACGAAGTAGTTGAAGGTCAGGTAGACCATTGCAGCTTCCATCACTGCACGTGCGTTAGCGGTCTTTGCCAGTGCAATGGGCAGACCGATCACGAAGAGCAGTTCCATCTGGTTGAAGACGGTCCATGCGCCGGACTCCCAAACGGACCAGAAGTGGTTCCACGCGCTTTCCTTGTCAGCAGCGAGGGGAATCAGGTCGCCGTTCTGTGCAATGATCGCAATACCGACCGCGAGGCCAGCGAATGCGAAGAGAAGAACGGGTGCCAGCATGGCAGAGCCGAACCTCTGTACTTTTTCCATCATGAGGCTATACGCCCTTTCGGGTTGTCGAGTGAGCGGACGCAGGTGCCGGCGATCGTTGCCGGTCTGCGGTGGCAACGCCGTATCTTTATACCCTCAAACGAAAGTATATGAGACGGGTGCCACATATCCTGCGTGCGCTAAATGCCGAATGTGTTTTAGACAGAAACAATAATGCCAGGTCATACCTGCCCACAGGTACCAAAACTGTGAGTTTTGAAAGAGTTTTTCAGAACCTGAAACATATCCCGGCACTGGTTAAAAATACTTGCTGCAGATGAGACTTTTTCCCTATTACCTAGCGCACAGAATCGATAGCATAAACAGTGCACCCATAGAGGTCAGAGTGCATAAACACTCACCACCTCAATACGCGGTGCGCATATCATTCTTCAACCTCACACATACCCCGGACTTAATACATGCGCTTCCTCACCCTCAATACGCACAGCTGGTGCGAAATCCACCAGATTGCCAAGATCCGTACCCTCGCCAAGTTCATCATTGAACAGCAGGTGGACGTCATTGCGTTGCAGGAAGTCAACCAGCTCACTTCCACCCCCGTGGTGAAGGAGCCCCTCAACTACCGCGGCGGCGCGGGCATTCCGGTCCGCGAAGACAACTACGCCCTGCTGCTCGTACAGGCGCTCAACGAAATGGGCGCCACCTACGAGTGGACCCTCACCGAAACCCACATCGGCTGGGACCGTTACGACGAATGCGTAGCTATCCTCTCACGCCTGCCGATTCGCGGCATCAAGCCCATCAATATGTCCCCCGGCTACGGCTACCACCAGGTGCAGCGCCGCGCAGCACAGGCAACGCTCATCGAAACTGAGACGGGCACCTTCTGGTGCGCTACCACCCACATGTCCTGGTGGGACTTCGACGGCGAGCCCCTCTTCGCGCAGGAATACGCACACCTCTCGCAGGAGCTTGCCGAGTGCGCCCGCACCGCACCGGTACTGCTCGGCGGCGACTTCAACTCCGCAGCACATCTGAGCAATGAAGGCTACGCGCTGGTCACCTCCAGCGGCATGGTGGATACCCGATCCCTAGCGGAGCACACCGACGGCGAGAACACCGTCCACCGCGAAATCGCCGGCTGGGAAGGTAGCACGGATGCCAAGCGCATCGACTTTGTCTTCGCTGACCGCCTGGTCGACGTGGTATCCCACGCGGTTGTCTTCCGTGACAACTCCCCCGAGGCGATCTCCGACCACAGCGGCCTGCTGCTAGAGATTGACCCCTCCAGCTGGGCGCCGGAGAGCCTCCTTACGCCCCTCACCAGCCAGTCCTAAAGGGGCATCAGACGTTAGCCGCCCGCAGAGCGGCACCACACAACACTCATCCATACCAAGGGAAGGAAGAACAATGACGACCCAGACCCAGTGGTGGCAGGAACCCGTTGTCTACCAGATTTACCCCCGCTCCTTCAACGACTCCAACGGCGACGGCATCGGCGACCTGCCCGGTATCACCGAGAAGATTCCGTACCTCGCCGACCTGGGCATTCAGGTGCTGTGGCTCTCCCCCATCTACGCGTCCCCGAACGACGATAACGGCTACGACATCTCCGACTACCGTGCCATCATGACCGAGTTCGGCACCATGGAAGACTTCGACAAGCTGCTCGAAACCGCGCACGAGCACGGCATCAAGCTCATGATGGACCTGGTCGTCAACCACACCTCCGACGAGCACGAATGGTTCAAGCAGGCACGCTCCTCCAAGGACAACCCCTACCGCGACTACTACATTTGGCGCGACCCCAAGGGCTTCGATGAGGACGGCAAGCCGATTCCGCCGAACAACTGGATTTCCTGCTTCAGCCCCTCCGTGTGGGAATGGGACGAGGCGACCGGCCAGTTCTACCTGCACTACTTCTCCGTCAAGCAGCCCGACCTGAACTGGGAAAACCCGAAGGTCCGCGAAGAGGTCTACGACATCATGCGCTTCTGGCTGGACAAGGGCGTGGACGGCTTCCGCATGGACGTCATCAACCTAATTTCTAAGGACCTCTCCTTCCCCGAGGACCCGGCAGTCCTCGCTGGCGGCCTCGACAACTGCCTGGCTGTCGCAGCGAACGGCCCGCGCGTGCACGAATTCCTGCAGGAGATGAACCGCGAGGTCCTGAGCAAGTACCCGGTCATGACCGTGGGCGAAACCCCCTGCGTGACCGTGGACGACGCCGCACTCTACACCGGTTTCGACCGCAACGAGCTGCAGATGGTGTTCCAGTTCGAGCACATGGACGTAGACGCCTCCGAAGGTGGCGTGACCGGCAAGTGGTCCGACCGCCGCTTCAACCTGGTTGACCTCAAGAAGGTCCTCACCCACTGGCAGGAGGGCCTGCACGGCCGCGGCTGGAACTCCCTGTACTGGAACAACCACGACCAGCCGCGCACCGTCTCCCGCTTCGGTAACGACTCCCCCGAGTACCGCACCGTCAGCGCCAAGATGCTCGGCACCGTGCTACACCTGATGCAGGGCACCCCCTACATCTACCAGGGTGAAGAGCTGGGCATGACCAACGTCTTCTTCGACGATGTGAAGGACTACAACGACCTGGAGATTCACGACTCCTGGCGCAAGTACGTTGAAGAGTCGGGCCGCGTCTCCGCGGAGGACATGCTTCGCTACATCAGCGCCTCCGGCCGCGATAACGCCCGCACCCCCATGCAGTGGACCGCTGGCGAGAACGCAGGCTTCACCTCCGGCACCCCGTGGCTGAAGCTGAACCCGCGCTACACCGAAATCAACGCGGAGGC
This sequence comes from Rothia sp. HMSC069D01, assembly GCF_001810135.1. NCBI lineage: Bacteria > Bacillati > Actinomycetota > Actinomycetes > Micrococcales > Micrococcaceae > Rothia > Rothia sp. HMSC069D01. The sequence goes on along the minus strand of NZ_KV800076.1, from coordinate 252,554 downwards.
AGAGCTCGCTGACCAGGATTCGGTGTTCTACCACTACCGTGACCTGATTAGCCTGCGCCGCGAGCACCCGATTGTCCTGACCGGCGAGTACCGCCTGCTGGATGAAGAGGATGACCAGGTTTACGCCTACCTGCGCGTGAACTCCGATGAGGACGCCGCCGCAACCGGCGAGCGCGCCCTGCTGGTCGTTGCGAACTTCACCGATGACACCGTTCAGCTGAACTACGCGGGCGGCAACCTGGATTCGGTGGTGCTGACCAACTCGCAGGCACTCTCTCCGACTGAGCTGAAGGCAATCGAGAACACCCCGAAGCTGATTAGCTCGAACTATCGCGATGAGAACCGCGAGTTCACCGACGAGGGCACCCTGCTGCGCCCCTACGAGGCGAAGGTGTACCTCTTCGGTAACGCCAAGTAGCCGTACCCCACTCATACTGTGCGAAGGGGGACCAGATACAGACATTCCGGTCCCTCTTCGCCCTATACTTCAATCACAGACAAAATTTGTTCCTCTTTTCGGCTGGATGGCCGGTATAGAAAGGCAATTATGAGCAACTCCGAGGCATACGAGGTTCCCTCCTACGAAGGCCGCCAGTGGTGGAAGGAAGCCGTGGTGTACCAGGTGTACCCCCGCTCCTTCAACGACGCTAACGGCGACGGTATCGGTGACCTGAAGGGCATCACTGAGAAGCTGCCCTACCTGGCTAAGTTGGGCATCAACGTCATTTGGCTCTCCCCCGTGTTCGACTCGCCGAACGTGGATAACGGCTACGACATCTCTGACTACTTCGCCATCATGAGTGACTTCGGCACCATGGAAGACTTTGACGAGATGCTTGAGACCGCTCACAAGCACGGCATCAAGATCCTGATGGACCTGGTCGCAAACCACACCTCCGATGAGCACCCCTGGTTCAAGGAGTCCCGCTCCTCTAAGGACAACCCCTACCGCGACTACTACATTTGGAAGGACCCGAAGGGCTTCGACGAGGACGGCAACCCGATTCCTCCGAACAACTGGGCGTCCGAGTTCGGCGGCCCGGCGTGGGAGTGGGACGAGGCGACCGGCCAGTTCTACCTGCA
>NZ_KV800076.1:113525-251371 GCF_001810135.1 Rothia sp. HMSC069D01 | reverse complement strand
GGGACGAGGCGACCGGCCAGTTCTACCTGCACATCTTCTTCAAGGAGCAGCCCGACCTGAATTGGGAGAACGAGAAGGTTCGCGAGGACCTGTACTCCATGGTTCGCTGGTGGCTGGACAAGGGCGTTGACGGCTTCCGTCTGGACGCTATCAACATCATCTCCAAGCCCGAGGGCTTCCCGGATGATCCCTCCACCGACTTTGAGAAGCACACCTCCTCGATTCCGTTCGTCATCTCCAACGGCACCATGGTGCACCCGTGGATGAAGGAGCTCACCCGCGAGACCTTCAGCCGCTACGACGTGATGACCGTGGGCGAGACCAGCGCAACCAGCCCCGAGGACGCTAAGCTGTGGGCTGGCTACCACACCGGTGAGCTGAACATGATCTTCCACTTCGATCACATGGGCGTGGATAACGACCCGAACGGCTCCCTGGGCGGCAAGTGGTCCTACGCGCCGTACAAGCTGACCGAGCTCAAGCGCATCCTGAACGACTGGCAGACCACTCTGGAGGGTAACGCCTGGGGTTCGCTGTACTGGAACAACCACGACCAGCCGCGCGTGGTCTCCCGTTTCGGTAACGATTCGGATGAGTTCCGCACCCTGTCCGCTAAGCAGCTGGCGACCACCCTGCACTTCATGCAGGGCACCCCGTACATCTACCAGGGTGAAGAAATCGGCATGACCAACGTGAAGTTCGATTCGATTGAGGATTACCGCGATGGTGACTCGATTCGCTTCTACGAGGACATGCACGTTGACCACAAGCGTCTGAGCCACGAAGAGGCGATGCAGGCTATCTACATCAAGGGCCGCGACAACGCTCGTACCCCGGTTCAGTGGGATGCTTCCGCTAACGGTGGTTTCAGCCCCGAGGGTGTGACCCCGTGGATTGCTGTGAACCCGAACTACCCGGCGATTAACGCTGAGGCTGTTCTGGCTGATGAGGATTCGATCTTCTACCACTACCAGCACCTGGTCAACCTGCGCCGCGGCGAGCTGAAGGACCTGATGGTTTATGCGTCCTTCGCTCCGGTGGATTCGGTTCAGGTTCCGCACAACGAGGACGAGGCCGTGTACGCATACACCCGTACCGGTGGCGCTGACGGTTCCCCGGCGAACGAGTCTCTGCTGGTAATTTCGAACTTCACCGCTGAAGAGCAGGAGCGTGACTTCGCCCTGCTGAACGAGGCTCGTGAGGCTGGCGCTCGTGTTGAGCTGGTGAGCTCCAACTACAAGGACGATGCGGGTTCGACCCTGCGCCCCTACGAGGCGAAGGTGTACCACATCGTACGCTAAGCGCTGTAGCTCGTTGAGTGCTACCGCGTGCCGATAAGGTGAATAGACAGTAGAAGGAGGGTGAGGCTTATGCCCCCGCCCTCCTTTTGCTGTCTTTTTGTTGTCTTCTTGGTGATCCCGGCGTGCTTTCTTGGCTCTGTTTAGCTGGCGAATACGAGCTGCAGAATCGGTACGGCGAGCGCAATCATTCCCACGCTGACGACCGCCCCGGCGGCAATGACGGGGGCCGCGGTTCCTTCGTGCCGGTAGTGGGTTTCCAGAATGACGATGTTCGCGGCTGGCGGCAGGACCGCAAGGATGAAGAGCACCTGCGGATGCGCGAGCAGCTGGTCGAAGTGCACGCCCGCCGTATCGTGTGCCCAGCGGGCAAGCGCCAGCACGCCGACGCTGTAGACGCTCACGAGCCCGGCGCGTAGGAGAGCCCATCCGGCGGCGCGGGTCAGGTCGGCGCGGTGCAGTTTGGCGGCGCCGAGCCACATGCCCAGCACGATCATTCCGATAAAGCTGAAAACCCAGGTGAGCACCCGGTAGAAACCCGCCCCGTGCTGGCTCAGGATGGGCCCGGCGGGCAGGCAGAGCAGTCCCACCACCACGGCGATAACGGGCGGGCTGGTACGCAGACCCCGCAGTACGGTGCGGAGGGTTCCGCCACGGCTCCTAGCGGCTCGTGCATCCGGTGCGTTGCCCTCCCCTACCCCGGCCTCTGTCTTGGAACCACCGCGTAGCAGCGAGGTGCCCAGGATATTGCCCATGATGGAGTTGCCGATATACGCGCCAATGTACACGCGCACGGCTTCCTCGCCCCAGAATCCGGCAACCACAGGGATGCCGAAGAGTCCCGCGTTCAGGTAGACGAAGGCGAGCCGCTGCACCGGGTCGTTCGTGAAGAAGGCGGCGCAGCGTACTAGAAGCGCCATGAGCACCATGGTGGAGGCTGCCATGAAGAAGAGTTCGGGGCGGCTGGTGGCGACGATGTAAACGATGACGGTGGGGATAATCCAGCGGGTCAGCAGCGCGGAGGCGCTTTCTTTCAGACGGTTGCCCCAGTGCTCGGGTAGCAACATTGCGAGTCCGAAGCCTACCCCTAAGTAGAGGAGTGGGAGGATCATTCCCATGCTTGTTCCTTTCGCTGTTGCTGTGTCTGTGCCATTGTTTTACGGCTAAGGTCCCTGTCTAATAACCCTACACTGAACCTTCAGGTTGAGGTTTATTGATTTTTTGTTGTATTTTTCGAAATTTTCGCGTCATATTGCATCTTATTCGCTGATGCTCTCGTTTTTTATACGGTTCGCTTCTAATCTTGAAATATAGAGAGAATATATTTTCCACCACATTCTTTCGTTCTATCACAGACACTCATTTCTTACGAGATGAGGAACTAGGCTGTTTCTTCTCCCGTAAGGCTAAATATGCAGGAGCCCGCAATGCAACAACCGTATCAATCTCCCCCTCCCGAATCCGGTGGCGTCCCCCACCGCTCTGCAAAGAACCCCGCGGAGGCACAGGGGCAGCACGCCGGTGTGCATATTCCGTGGCGCTCTTCTGCGGCCCCCTCAGCAGTGAACGCTTCGACTGCAGTGGCTGAGCCTGTTGTTGCTTCTGCTGCGCCCGTAGCGTCTATGAGCGGTCCTGAACGTACGTTTAGGGTCCCGCACCCGGTGCTGAGTGCTATCTCGTGGCTGATTGCGGCTGCGAGCGCTGCGTGGCTTGTGATTCTGGGCGTCTCGTTGGCGTTGAATGTCGCCTCGGGTGTGAGTCACGATTCTGAGTTTATGATGCTAACCTACGGCGTGTACATGGCGTGCGCGTTTGGGTTCTGCTGTTTTGGCACGTTTTTTGCTCTGCATTTTGGGTTGGGGTCGAGCGCTCATTGGCGTGATTCGATTCGTCACCCGAACCACCCGCACTAAACCGTTTTATTTCTTGGTGTAGTTTTTTAGGGCATTTATTTGGAGTGCGTTTTTATTTAGACTCGCGGTTTAAATAAATAGACGATTTTTTATAAATTCAAAAAAATATCCGCCCAGAAATTTTCTACATGTTCTTACGCAAGAAGCCGCCCGGCGCATCCACAACAGGATGCACCGGGCGGCTCCTTCACAGGCTCCCAGCTACAAAGCTAGGTAGCCCAAAGCGGGATTACTCCCACTCAATGGTTCCCGGGGGCTTGGAGGTAACGTCCAGCACCACTCGGTTAACGTCCTTGACCTCGTTGGTAATACGGTTCGAGATCTTAGCCAGCAGGTCGTACGGCAGGCGCGACCAGTCAGCGGTCATTGCGTCTTCCGAAGAGACCGGGCGCAGAACAATCGGGTGGCCGTAAGTACGGCCGTCACCCTGAACGCCCACGGAACGAACGCCAGCCAGCAGAACCACGGGGCACTGCCAGATGTGCTCATCCTGACCTGCTGCGGTCAGCTCTTCACGCACGATAGCGTCAGCGGCACGCAGGGTCTCCAGGTTCTCGCGATTAACCTCGCCGACAATGCGGATGCCCAGGCCGGGGCCGGGGAACGGCTGACGTGCCACGATCTTCTCGGGAACGCCGAGCTCACGACCGATAGCGCGAACCTCGTCCTTGAACAGGGTGCGCAGCGGCTCAACCAGTTCGAAGGTCAGGTCGTCGGGGAGGCCGCCCACGTTGTGGTGGCTCTTAATGTTTGCGGTGCCGTCGCCACCGCCGGACTCGACAACGTCCGGGTACAGGGTGCCCTGGACCAGGAACTTGATGTCTGCGCCCTCTTCGCCCGCTTCGGCAATCAGCTTGCGCTGTGCCTCTTCGAAGGAGCGGATGAACTCGCGGCCGATAGCCTTACGCTTCGCCTCGGGCTCGGTGACGCCCTCGAGAGCGGAGAGGAAACGCTCCGACTCGTCGATGGTGATGACCTTGATACCCATGGAGGCTGCGTAGTCCTGCTCGACCTGTTCACGCTCGCCCTCACGGAGCAGACCGTGGTCAATGAAGAAGCAGGTGAGCTGGTCACCAACAGCCTTGTGCACGAGTGCTGCTGCCACGGAGGAGTCAACGCCGCCGGAGAGCGCGCAGATGACGCGGTCGCTACCGACCTGCTCGCGAATCTTAGCAACCTGCTCTTCGATGATGTTGTTGGTGGACCAGGTGGGCTTCAGACCTGCCACATTGTAGAGGAAGTTCTCCAGGGCGACCTGGCCGTAGTCGGAGTGCTTCACCTCGGGGTGCCACTGCACGCCGCCGAGCTTGCGGGACTCATCCACGAATGCTGCCACGGATGCGCCGGGGGTCGTTGCCAGCACCTCGAAGCCTTCGGGGGCTTCGGTCACGGAGTCACCGTGAGACATCCACACGTTCTGGGTGGTGGGGGTGCCGGTCAGGAAGGAGGAGTTCTCAGCGCAGATCACAGCGTCGGTTGCGCCGTATTCGCGCAGACCGGTCTGGGCGACGGTGCCGCCGAGGGTCTGGGCCATGACCTGGAAGCCGTAGCAGATACCGAAGATCGGCACGCCAGCTTCAAACAGGGCCTTGTCACCCTTGGGGGCGCCATCGGCGTAGACCGAGGAGGGGCCACCGGAGAGCACGATGGCTGCCGGGTTCTTGGCGAGCATCTTCTCAGTGCTCATGGAGTGGGGGACGATTTCGGAGTAGATGCCGGCCTCACGCACGCGACGAGCAATGAGCTGTGCGTACTGTGCACCGTAATCTACCACCAGGACGGGACGCTCTTCGAGCTGGTCCAGGTTCACAGAGTTGGTCACGAAAATTACCTCAACGTGTTGGTACTAATCCGCGCACTTGCGCGGGGATATATCTATTTTACGCTATCGCTGTACGCCGCCGACGGCACGTAGCCACTCCCCCATCCCGGGGTTCCGCTACATGCCCTAACGGGAGTAGAGCGTGCGTATAGAAAGCACCGCCCGGCGACCGGCAGGCCAAAACCTACCAACCGCCAAGCGGTGATTCATGAAGCTACATTAGCCACGGTATGCGGGAACCACAGTCAGGTCCGCCTTCTGGAACTTCTTCAGGTCCAGGTAACCGCAGTTAGCCATCGCACGCTTGAGCGCACCGACAATGTTGCTGGTGCCGTCCACGTGGTGCGAAGGGCCGTACAGGACCTCCTCCAGGGAGCCTACAACACCGAGCGGGGTGCGCACGCCGCGCGGGAAGTCCAGCGAGTGCGCCTCGTTACCCCAGTACAGGCCCTGGCCGGGAGCCTCGGATGCGCGAGCCAGCGGAGCGCCCAGCATGACAGCGTCAGCGCCCAGTGCGAGTGCCTTCACCATGTCGCCGGAGCGGCCCAGGGAGCCGTCAGCAATCACGTGCACGTAGCGGCCGCCGGACTCATCCAGGTAGTCCGAACGTGCTGCAGCCACATCAGCGATAGCGGTTGCCATCGGTGCAGAAATGCCCAGGCCCTGACGGGTGGTCTGTGCAGAACCGCCACCGAAGCCCACCAGTACGCCGGCTGCGCCGGTACGCATCAGGTGCTTAGCCTGCGAGTAGCCAGCCACGCCACCAACGATGACCGGAACGTCGAGCTCGTAGATGAACTTCTTCAGGTTCAGCGGCTCGTGCGAGGTCGAAATGTGCTCAGCGGAGACGGATGCGCCGCGGATGACGAACAGCTCAACGCCAGCCTTCACCACGGTCTCGTAGTGCTCCTGGGTGTTCTGCGGGCTCAGGGAGCCGGCAACAACCACGCCGGAGTCACGAATCTCTTCCAGGCGTGCAGTAATCAGTTCCGGCTTGATCGGCTCGGAGTAAATCTGCTGCATGCGGGTGGTTGCGGAGGCGGGGTCCGCCTCGGGCAGCTCAACAATCTCGTCGAGCAGCGGCTGCGGGTCCTCGTAGCGGGTCCACAGGCCCTCAAGGTTCAGCACGCCCAGGCCACCCAGCTTGCCCAGGGCAATAGCGGTCGCCGGGGACATGACCGAGTCCATGGGCGCACCAATGATGGGGGTGTCGAACTTGAAGGCGTCAATCTGCCAGGAGGTATCGACATCGCGGCGGTCGCGGGTACGGCGGGTGGGAATGAGCGCCACATCGTCCAGGGAGTAGGTGGGGCGGGCGTTCTTGGAGAGGCCAATCTGAATTTCAGACATGGGGTGAATCCTTTCGAATTCGGTTTGAGGGGTGCCGCTGGGCGTTATTCGCGCCGATGCCCGCCCCGATACCCGAGCGGGTATGAGGCGGGCTCAACGGCGCATGGCGTGCACGCCATGCGGGGAATCATCGTTGGTGATGCGTATTAGGCGCGGTAGTTCGGTGCCTCAACGGTCATCATGATGTCGTGCGGGTGCGATTCCTTCAGACCTGCGGGGGTGATGCGCACGAACTGACCCTTGTACTTGAGCTCCTCGATGGTGCGGGAACCGACGTAGAACATGGTCTGGCGCAGGCCACCTTCGAGCTGGTGAATCACTGCGGAGAGCGGGCCGCGGAAGGGAACCTGACCCTCAATACCCTCGGGAATCAGCTTCTCTTCGCTGGAGACGTCAGCCTGGAAGTAGCGGTCCTTGGAGAAGGACTTGTGGCGGCCGCGGGTCTGCATTGCGCCGAGCGAACCCATGCCGCGGTATGCCTTGTACTGCTTACCGTTCATGAAGATCAGCTCACCGGGAGACTCGGTGGTACCAGCCAGCAGGGAGCCGAGCATCACGGAGTCAGCGCCGGCAACCAGTGCCTTGCCGATCTCGCCGGAGTGCTGCATACCGCCGTCAGCGATCAGCGGCACACCTGCCGGGATTGCTGCCTTAGCGGACTCGTTGATAGCGGTCACCTGGGGAACACCAACACCGGCGATAATGCGGGTGGTGCAGATGGAGCCGGGGCCAACGCCGACCTTCACGCCGTCAGCGCCGGCGTCGATGATTGCCTGTGCACCCAGGCGGGTTGCAGCCTGGCCACCGATGACGTCCACGTGTGCTGCGGCGGGGTCCTTCTTCAGGCGGGCAATCATGTCGAGCACGCCCTGGGAGTGGCCGTTTGCGGTGTCCACGAACAGTGCGTCAACGCCTGCCTCGACCAGGGTCATTGCACGCTCGTAGCCGTCACCGAAGAAGCCGATAGCGGCGCCGGCACGCAGGCGGCCGTCCTCGTCCTTGGTGGCCTTGGGGTACTGCTCAGTCTTGACGAAGTCCTTGAGGGTAATCAGACCGGCGAGCTTGCCTGCGTCGTCGATCAGGGGCAGACGCTCAATCTTGTTGTTGGACAGCAGTGCGAATGCTTCGTCCTTGGTGACGCTGGGGTGCGCGGTGACCAGCGGCATGGGGGTCATGATGTCGCGGACGCGAATGCCCTCGTAGTCGGAGCGGGAGATGTAGCGGATATCGCGGTTGGTGATAATACCTTCCAGCACGCCCTCTTCGCTGACGACGGGCAGACCGGAGACCCTGTAGTAGCCGCAGACCTCGTCGTATTCGGCGATGGTTGCGTCAGCACCGATGGTGACGGGGTTAATGATCATGCCGGACTCGGAGCGCTTAACGCGGTCCACGTGTGCAGCCTGGTCCTCGATGGAGAGGTTGCGGTGGATAACGCCCATACCGCCCAGACGTGCCATAGCGATTGCCATAGCGGAGTCGGTCACGGTGTCCATTGCGGCGGAAATGATGGGGGTGTTCAGGGTGATGCGCTTGGACAGGCGGGTGGAGGTGTCCGCATCGGAGGGGATGACGTCGGTGTTGCCGGGCAGCAGCAGCACGTCATCGTAGGTCAGGCCGGTGAAGCCGAAGGGATCCTCGGACAGAGCGGTGGGAATGGTCATTGTCTACCTTTCGGATGCTGGCTTCATCGGTGAGAAGCTCAGCCTATACGTTGCGTATGTCAAGATGCGGTACGACCCGTCTGCTCGCACCCCACAAGGTGGTTTGAGCGCAAACGGGAACAGCTTACCTTCTATAGTAAACCGCTAAAGGTTTCTTTGCTGAGAAGCACTCATAGTAAGCGCCCCCCAGCGGGAGGCTGTCGGCAGGTTCTAACGTCCCCACGAACGCGAGCGCATCCGAGCCTACCGACAGCGAGTGCCCGGTACCGCCTCCATGGTGGAGGGGGCGGCACCGGGCACACACACTATTTAGTCTTCTTCAGTTTCTTCGGGCTTCTCAACCACCAGGGTCTCAGTGGTCAGCACCAGAGCCGCGATGGAGGATGCGTTCTGCAGAGCCGAACGGGTCACCTTCACCGGGTCAATCACACCGGCTTCGATGAGGTCCACGTACTCGCCGGTCTTGGCGTTGAAGCCGTGACCCACGGGCAGTTCGGAGACCTTGGAGACGATGACGTAGCCGTCTTCGCCAGCGTTCTCAGCGATCCAGCGCAGCGGCTGAACCAGGGCGCGGCGAACGATCTGTACACCCACGTTTGCGTCGTGGTTGCCCAGGTCCATGCCGTCCAGTGCCTTCAGCGCGTGAACCAGTGCGGAGCCGCCACCGGAGACGATGCCCTCTTCCAGGGCCGCACGGGTGGAGGACACAGCGTCCTCGATGCGGTGCTTGCGTTCCTTCGCCTCAACCTCGGTTGCGGCGCCGACCTTGATGACGCCCACGCCGCCGGCGAGCTTAGCCAGGCGCTCCTTGAGCTTCTCGCGGTCCCATTCGGAATCCACGCGCTCAATTTCGCGGCGCAGCTGCTGCACGCGGTCCTCGATTGCCTCGGGGTCGCCGCCGCCGTCCACGATGGTGGTGTGGGACTTGGTGACGGTCACGCGGCGTGCCGAGCCCAGGTGCTCCAGGGTGACCTGCGGCAGGTCAATGCCGAGCTCGCCGGTCACGACGGTACCGCCGGTCAGAATTGCCAGGTCCTGCATGATTGCCTTGCGGCGGTCACCGAAACCGGGAGCCTTCAGAGCGACCACGTTGATGGTGCCGCGTAGCTTGTTCACGACCAGTGCGGAGAGCGCCTCACCGTCAACGTCTTCTGCGATGATGGTCAGCGGCTTCTTCGCCTGAACGATCTTCTCGAGCACGGGCATGATTTCTGCGATGGTGGAAATCTTGCCCTGGTAGAGCAGCACGAGGCTGTTCTTCAGCACTGCTTCGCCGCGCTCAGCGTCGGTGACGAAGGAGGGCGAGAGGTAGCCCTTGTCGAACTGCATACCTTCGGTGATGTCCAGTTCGATTTCGGTGGAGGAGCCGTCTTCGATGGTGATGACGCCGTCCTGGCCGACCTTCTCGAAGGCGCGAGCCAGCAGCTCACCAATCTGCTCGGACTGGGCGGAGATAGCGGCAACGTGCGCCACCTCGGGGCCCTGCACGGGGCGTGCATTCTCGAGCAGGCGTGCGGAGACAGCCTCCACAGCAGCCTCAATGCCGCGCTTGACGTCGGCGGGTGCCGCGCCGCTGGTGACGTTGCGCAGACCCTCGTTGACCAGTGCCTGTGCGAGCACGGTTGCGGTGGTGGTGCCGTCACCGGCTACGTCGTTGGTCTTGGTGGCGACTTCCTTCGCCAGCTGGGCACCCAGGTTTTCGTACGGATCATCCAGTTCAATTTCACGGGCGATGGACACGCCGTCATTGGTGATGACGGGTGCACCCCACTGCTTGTCGAGCACAACGTTGCGCCCGCGCGGGCCGAGGGTTACCTTGACCGCGTTTGCCAGCTTATCGACGCCAGCCTGCAGGGACTTGCGGGCGGCATCGTTGAATTCAAGCTGCTTAGCCATGTGTTCGCTACTCCTAGTGCGTCACAGAAAGGAAAATTTGAGGGGCAGATGATAGCTCATGCGCCGTACCGGATGAGCGGTACGGCGCATGAGCATCTGAAAGTATTAGTCGACGATTGCCAGAACGTCGCGTGCGGAGAGAATCAGGTACTCTTCGCCCTGGTACTTGACCTCGGTGCCACCGTAGCGGGAGAACACGACAACGTCGCCTTCCTTGATGTCTACGGGAATGCGGTTACCCTTCTCATCCACGCGGCCCGGGCCAACGGCGACAACGCGTGCTTCCTGCGGCTTTTCCTTCGCAGTTTCGGGGATGACCAGACCGGATGCGGTGGTCTGCTCAGCCTGCTCGATCTTGATAACGACGCGGTCTTCCAGGGGCTTGATAGCCATAATCGGTTCCTCCGGGTTGTGGATTTACGTTCGATGCGAGACAGCGGCGCAGTGGCGCGCCCGATGACTGTCTCGAGTGCTACCTCAACTCTAGTTTCACCTGTGCTTTCGGTCAAGAAAAGCACCCCTCTGCCGGGGTGTTTCACCGCAAGGCGAACGCTGAGCAAAAAGCTGGGCAAATCGGGCTCCTCACCTCTCAAAACCGGCACCCCGTAAAATGAGGAGCATGCCTATTCCCGCATCCCCTTTTACTCCCGCCGCCGAGCTTCCGTTCAGCGCCGAAGCGCTCGCGGCAGCCGATGAGCTCTACCCGCTGGGTTCGGATACGCTTAGCGCCGTTACTTCTTTGCGTTCGCGAGGTTTTAGCCCCGAGGAGTCTGCACAGATTATTTCGCTGGCGCAGGCTCGTACCCGTGCGCGCGCCAAGTTCGGCGAGCGCGCCCGCACGCTTATGCTGACTCAGGAGGCTGCAGAGCAGGCAACCCGCCCGGTGATTGCGCACTATCGCGCTCAGCGCCTGCACCCGGTTGCCGGCACTGTGGCTGATTTGGGTTGCGGTATTGCGTCGGATTCTGCCGTGTATGCGGCGGAGCGCGGTGCCGTGGTTGCGGTGGAGTTGGACCCGTTGACGGCTTCTTTTGCGGCGAAGAACCTTGAGTTTTGCCCGCAGGCCCACGTGTATTCGGGGGATGTGACCGATTATGTGCACGGTGAACTTCTGGACGCTTCCGGTGAGCCGGTGAGCATTGTGTGGATGGACCCGGCACGCCGCGAGTTGCGGGGTACGAAGACGGCTCAGACGGAGCGTCTTTTTGATCCGGAGGCGTTCTCTCCCCCGTTCTCGTTCGTGCTGAATCTGGCTCGTACGGGCGTGCCGATGGGCGTGAAATTGGGGCCCGGTTTTCCGCATGAGGGCATCCCTTCACCCGAAGATATTGCATCGGAGGTGAACCCCAACCCGCGCGTTGAGGCGGAATGGATCCAGTCGGAGGGTTCGCTTGCCGAGTTGGTGCTCTGGTTTAACGCGCTGGCTCAGGAGGGGGTGGCTCGCACGGCAACCTCTGTGTATGAAACCCCTGCGCGCGAGCTGCCTGTGCAAGAGGCTACCTCTAATGAAGGCACCGCCGAAACCAGTGCCCTGCTGCCGCCTTACGAGGCGGTGAGCTTCCGCAGCCCCTTAACGGCGGAAGAGGCGCAGCAGAGCGTTGAAGTTCCGACGTCCTTGCCGCAGCCGAGTGAATACCTGTTGGAGCCCGCCCCGGCGATTGTGCGCTCGCATCTGGTCGCTGAGTTTGCGCAGAGTATTGGCGCGCATCTGTTGGATGAGCATCTGGCGTATCTGTGTTCTGCCGAGCCGGTGGAGCATCCGCTGGTTGCCTGCTACGAGGTGTTGGAGGAGATTCCCCTGCAGGAGAAGCAGCTGAAGCGTTGGGTGCGCGAGCAGGGCTTTACGGCACTGACGATTAAGAAGCGTGGCGTGGATATTGTTCCGGAGCAATTGCGTGCGCGCCTGCTGGGTTCTGCGGGTTCTAAGCCTTCCAAGAAGAAACAGAAAAAGAACGCTAATTCTTCTTCTGATGCGCAGGAGTCATCGTACCGTCCGGCAACGCTGGTCTTTACCCGCATCGGTTCGGGTAGGGATTCACGCCGCGTCGGCTGGCATGTGCGCCCGCTCTAGCCTCGCCAGCCCCGGCTGCTCACCCCTAACTGCCCAGCACTGACGCCCCAGACCCGACTGCCCAGCCCCGAGGACGGGTTACCGTTCGTGACGATTCATGACGTTTCCGTTCCGGATTCTGCCCCCGACAGGGCACCGGGCACCGCAAGACCGTACACTAGATACGGTACCCGATAAAGATACGGTGCCTGATTAAAGATACGCGGCCTAGTAGAGGCACTCCCCCAAGGAGCCGGCTCTCACCGGCTAGCGCACAGCCGGGTAGAGCCCACCGATAATAACTTCCATAGTCGGCACCATGCACGACCCTATTTCCAGACGCAGGAAAGGCAATATGATCGACTTTGCTACCTCCCCGCAGTCCACTCTCGGCGTGGAATGGGAGATTGCGCTCATCGACCGTGAAAGCGGCGCACTGACCCAGCGCGCCAGCGAGGTGCTATCCATCCTGCGCGAGCGCCGCCCCGAACTGCTCGATCCCGCCTCCGACCGGGCGCACGTGACCGGCGAATTCCTGGAGAACACCCTCGAGGTGGTGACCGGCATCTGCCGCACCGTCGCTGAGGCGTGCCGTCAGCTGCAGGATTTGGCGGATACCCTGCGTGACATCACCGATGGGCTCGGCATTGAGTTCTACCCCGCCGGCACTCACCCCTTCTCCCATTGGGCTGACCAGCCGGTCGTGGCGAAGGAACGCTACCAGCGTGTGGTCGAGCGCGCCCAGTATTGGGGCCGCCACATGGTCATTTACGGTGTGCACGTGCACGTGGGCATTGACTCCCGCAATAAGGTTCTGCCGCTCATTGACGCGCTGACCAACTACGGTCCGCATCTGCTGGCGCTTTCGTGTTCTTCCCCCTACTGGGACGGAATCGATACCGGTTACGCTTCGCACCGCACCCAGCTCTACCAGCAGCTGCCCACGAACGGTCTGCCCTTCCACTTTGATACCTGGGAGCAGTACAGCGACTACCTGGAGTCACTCGTGGCAACCGACGTGATTACCGACCCGAGCGAGGACCGTTGGGATGTTCGCCCGGTTCCGCGTTACGGCACCATCGAGATGCGCTATTGCGATGGCCTCGCTTCCCTGCCGGATGTTGCGGCGATCGTGGCGTTCACGCAGTGCCTGGTGGAGTACTTCTCCCGCCGTATTGAGGCGGGTGAAAGCATTGAGGTGCTCGCCCCCTGGCACGCGCAGGAGAATAAGTGGCGCGTTGCCCGCTACGGCCTGGAGGCTAAGATCGTGGTCTCCAACGAGCCGGCACAGCGTACTCTGCGTGAAGATTTTGAGCTGCTTCTGCCCAAGCTGGAGCCGGTGGCACGCGACCTTGACTGCGAGCTGGAGCTGGCGCAGGTACGCCGCATCCTCGCCGAGGGTACGGGTGCGGATCGTCAGCGTGCGGTCTTTGAGAAGACCGGCTCTCTGCGTGATGTGGCGCTGGATGTCGCCGCTCAGTCCCGTGCGCGAGCGCTGCGTTAGAATTCCCCCGCAACTCAAACTTGAATATAGAAAATGCCTCGGCGCAGTCCTTTAGGAGAGTCCTTTTGGGAAACTGCGCCGAGGCATTTCTGTAGGTATTCTTCGAGGCGAGCCGCATTAACGCGCTCGCATTACCCTTTAGAAACAAACGGTGGTCACCGGCAGCGAGGAATCCGTCGTGAAGTCCACACCCGAGGGCTCACGACCGGCAGCGACCAGGCGGGCACCCAGCGCCGCAACCATCGCGCCGTTATCGGTGCACAGGGTGAACTTCGGGATAATCAGGCGCACCCCCTCGGAGGCGCATCGGGCGGCAAGCAGCTCACGCAGACGCGAGTTAGCCGCCACGCCACCGCCGAGCAGCAGGGTCTTCATGCCCTGCTCGCGGCAGGCAAGCATCGCCTTCTTGGTGATGACGTCCACGACCGCCTCCTGGAAAGACGCGGCGATATCGGCAACCGGTACCTCTTCACCGGCCGCTTCAAAGCTTTCAATCACGCGCGCCACGGCGGTCTTCAGGCCGGAGAAGGAGAAATCGTAGCGGTGCGCACCGGGCTCCTCGGCGGTGCCCATAAACTTGCGGTTCGACAGGCCGCGCGGGAACACGAAGGCGTTGCGGTTACCCTCGGCGGCGGCGCGATCAATCGCGGGGCCACCCGGGTAATCCAGACCCAGCAGTCGGGCGACCTTGTCGTAGGCCTCGCCTGCGGCATCGTCGAGGGTCGCGCCGAGCAGACGCACATCGGAGGTAATGTCGCGCACCTGCAGGATTTCGGTATGACCGCCAGAGACCAGCAGCGCACCCAGACCACCGGAACCGGCATTCGCCAGCAGGTCGGAGCCGTCTTCGGTGCCGTTATCCTCCAGCAGGCCAACGCCAACGTGGGCGACCAGGTGGTTAATGCCGTAGAGGGGCTTGCCGGTGGCAATAGCGAGTGCCTTCGCCGCGGAGACACCGACCATGAGTGCGCCCGCCAGGCCGGGGCCAGCGGTGACGGCGATAGCGTCCACCTGATCGAGGGTGATGTCCGCTTCGGCGAGTGCCGCCTTGAGGGCGGGGATCATGGCGTCCAGGTGAGCGCGGGAGGCGATTTCGGGGATCACGCCGCCGAAGCGCACGTGCTCTTCCATGGAGGAGGAGATGGTGTTGCTGAGCAGCTGTGCACCGCGCACAATGCCGATACCGGTCTCATCGCAGGAGGATTCGATGCCCAGAACGAGGGGTTCGCGAGTGCTCATAGTCTATCTTTCTGTTGCGCTGTCTGCGCGTAGTGCTTCTAGTTGCAGTGAGGTAAGGATGCCGTGGTGTAGGGATACCGCGTCGTAGAGGGCGAGTGTAGAGGGCGGCGGATGCTCGCCCCTATCGCGGGGATTGCCGTTTAGCCCAACAAAGTATTTAGAACGTACATTCCATAATGATGGCGTCGGTTCCATCATCGTAGTAGCCGCGGCGTACATGAATCGCACGGTAGCCGTTGCGTTCGTAGAGGCGCTGGGCGCGCGGGTTGTCGGCACGCACCTCCAGCAGGATGCGCTCGGCACCCTGCTCGCGGGCACGCTCGTGCATCTGCTCAAGCATGGCGCGACCGAAGCCGTGGCCCTCGTACTCGGGGAGCACGCCGATGGTTTGAACGTCGGCGGTGTCGGCTACGACCATGGTTCCGCAGTAACCGATAGCGCGCCAGCCGCCCTCGTCGCTTTCCGGGTTCTCCACCGGTAGCTCGAGCATGTAGTAGGTGCGGGTCGGGTGGGTCAGCTCTTCGAGGAACATGTCGATGTGCCAGGCGTCGGCGGGGAACAAGGTGGTTTCCATGCAGTGCATGGCCTGCACGTCGGCAAGTTCGGCAACGCGCAGTCGGGCGCCCAGTGCCAGGTTACTCAGCGCCAGGTTATTCAGTGCCAGGTCGTCTCGCACGATATTGTCGGTAGCGCTCATTTAGCTCTCCTTCTGCGCGGCAGCCTGTGCGGCCTGCGCGGCCTGCTTCTGCTGGCGGGCGAGCATTGCGGCGGGGACCTTTGCGTCTGAGTCGCGCAGGTACTGGGCGGAGGTGTCCTCGCTCAGGTTCTCTACGCCCAGGCGTGCCGCGGCGGCAACTAGGTACTCGGCGTGCGGGTGAACCTCGCGGGCAGAATCAACGATGGTCCAGCCGTGCTCTTCGAGGGCCTCGGTGTACAGGCCAGCACCGTAACCGTAGGCGTAGGAGGGGCCCCCACCGGGCAGAATTTCGGAGGCGGGGCATACGTTCGGGCCGTCCACCAGGCTGTAGCCTTCGGCGTTCACGCAGTAGCGGGCGGAGTAGACTTCGCGGCGGCGCGCGTCGGAGAGTACGAGCAGTTCAGCACCTTCAGCAGAGGCGAACGCTCGTTCTACGTTCTCCTCCCCGGCGACCACGCCAGACACAGCACGCTCAGCCAGCGCGGTCAGGCTCATCATGCCGTACACCGGCACCGACCAGGCAAAACCCAGAGCGCGCGCAGTAACGATACCGGCACGCAGACCCGTAAAAGGTCCCGGGCCGGTACCGGTCAGAATCGCATCCAAATCTTCGCCGCGCACGCCAGCGTCCTGCAGGGCCGCCTGCGCGTAGGGGCCCATCACCTCGGCGTGGGAGCGGGTATCTTCACTCTCGTAGCGGGCGAGGATTTCGAAGGACGCACCGGCTTCGGAGCCGTGCACACGGGCGAGCGCCACAGATGCGGTGGCGGATGAATCAAGGGCAAGTACTAGCACCCTATCATTCTAACGCGCGGGCTCTAGGCGCTCTGCAGGGCCTCTTTCAGTGCCTCAAAAGCGTGCTCCCAGCGGGGGCCGAAGGCACGCACCCGCAGCAGGCGAGGTTCGGGGGTGTCCGCATCCTCGTCGCTTTCGTCCTCGTCTTCATCGTCCCAGCTGAACTCTTCGGCGCCCGAGTAGGCGAAGCGCGCATCCGCGCCGGTCAGGCGGGTGAAGTCCAGCTCCAGGCGGGAATCGCTCAGGTGCTCAGCCTTATCGCGGCCCCACTCGATGACGGTCACCGAGCGCGGCAGGGAGAACTCCAGATCCAGGTCGTCGAGCTCTTCGGCGCTGGAGAGGCGGTAGGCGTCCACGTGCACCAGGTCGGGGCCGCCGGGTCGGGGGCCGTCCGGCAGGTTCGGGTGCACGCGCGAAAGCACGAAGGTCGGTGAGATAACGCCCTCGCGCACGCCCAGGCCTTCACCCAGGGAGCGGGTGAACGTGGTCTTGCCCGCGCCGAGCTCACCCGAGAGCAACAGTACATCCCCGGCGTTTAGGTGCTGCGCCAGGGTGAGCGCCAGGCGGCGCGTATGATCGGGGCCGGTCACATCCAGGTCGAGGGCGGCAGAAATGTATTCAGCGCTCATTAGCCCTCCTGTTCCTCGCCGGTGCCCCACAGCTCGTTCAGTTCAGCTTCAACCCAGGAGCCGCCAACGTAGAGGCGCTCCACGCGGGGAGAAATGCGGGTCACGATTTCGTAGTTAATGGTCTGCGCGGCTTCCGCCCATTCTTCCACGGGCGGGTTCTCGCCAGCGCCAAAAAGGATGGCGGGCGCGCCCAGGTACCCCAGGGCGGGATCGCTCAGGCCGGGTTCGCCCAGGTCAACGACCATCTGGTCCATGGCGACGCGGCCAACCACGCGGTAGGTCGTACCCTCCGCGTTATTAGGCACGGAGCCGTTCTCCACGTTCTGCGCGCCCGGGTAGATGCGCACCGGCGCGTTCTCCGCAATGCGCGGCACACCGTCAGCGTAGCCGAGCGGCACAAGCGCCAGGGTGGTTGCCTTGGGAGTGTGGTAGCGCAGCCCGTAGGAAACACCCTGACCTGCAGGAACTTCCTTCACGGCGGCAATGTAGCTGCCCACCGTCATGACGGGCTTTAGGCCCAGGTCCTCAGCGGTCACCCCCGGCAGCGGGGAAAGACCGTACAGAGCAAGGCCGCAACGCACACCGTCACCGAGCAGACGCTCCTCCGTATCCCAACCCTCCAGGGAGGCGGTCAGGGTCGCCGGCGAGTTCGCCAGGTGCACAATCTTCGGGTCCAGGCCAGCCTCACGAGCCTGAGCCACAAAAGTATCCAAAGTATCGACCTGCTGCGCAGTCTCGGCGCGGGTCGGCTCATCCGCAACCGCCAGGTGGCTAAAAATACCCTCAACCGTAATCAGACCGGCATCCTCCAGGGAAGCGGCGCGAGCCACCAGCGCAGGCCAATCCGCCGCGGTGGCACCGTTACGGCCCAGACCGGTATCAGCCTTCAGATGCACGATAGCGCGCTCGCCGGTGCATTCAGCGGCGGCGGCAACCGCCTCCAGGTCCCAACCGGAAACACCCAGACGAATCTTCTCCTGCAGTGCAGCCTCAAAATCGGTGGAGGGGGTGTGCAGCCACGCCATGAGCGGCGCATCAATACCGTCAGCACGCAGTTCCAGCGCCTCGTTCACGTGCACCACACCCAGCAGGTCAGCGCCGGCTGCAATAGCCGAACGTGCCACCGGGTACGCGCCGTGACCGTACGCATCCGCCTTAATCACTGCAATGAGCACGCGGTCGCCAATGAGTTCCTTGAGTCGGCGCACATTATGTTCCAGCGCGTCAAGATCAATCGTGGCGCTACGTTCCACCTGGCCGGGAGCGCAGGGCGGGCAGTAAAGCGGTTCGGCAGGCTGCTGAGGGTGAGTCATGGTCCTTCGTTTCTGACGGGCGGGTACTACAGGCTGTACTTGAGCAGCCTCTCTTCTACTAAATTCTAGACCTCCCGCTGTGCGAAAGTCCTGTCGCGCTACACTAGGTCAGGTACCCCTTTAGAGAGGAAAGCATCGATGAGCACTCTGCCGCCGGTTCGGACGGTTCACGTGTATTCCATGCACACCGACCCTTTTGCGCAGCCCGGTAGCGGAGATGCAGGCGGCATGAACGTCTATATTGCCCGGTCGGTGCATGCCATGCTGGAGCTCGATCCCGAGCTGCGGGTTGAGGTTTTCACGCTGGACCGCGGTGAGGCGCTTCCGGCTGATTCGCCGTTCCGTCAGCCTCCTCAGCCCGGTGAGCGCCTTGTGCGCCACAGCCTTGATCTTCCGTCCGCTCGTGGTCTTTCGAAGAACGAGTTGGCTACGGTCACCGATGATTTTGCGCAGGCGTGTGTGGAGCAGGCACTGTACACCCCGGATATTATTCACGCCCACTATTGGCTATCTGGTCAGGCTGCGGCTCGCGCATCCCAACTGTGGCCGGCTCAGGGCGCTGGCTTCCCGATCCCCGTTCTTTTCACTCCGCATACGACGGCTGCCGCCAAGGATGCGCGCCGCGGCGAAGGTGAAGCACCCGAACCTGAGGAACGCTACCGCGCCGAGCGTCTGATGAGTAGCTCCGCGAGCCGGGTGATTGTGAATACTCCCCTGGAGGCGCAGCAGATGGGCGAGTATTACGGTACGGACGCGCAGAAGCTCGCCATTATCCCGCCGGGTGTTGACACCTCAATTTTCCATACGATTCCTGGCGTGCATCCGCTCAATGACACCTCGGAAACCCGTTCCCGCATTGTTTTTGCCGGCAGGCCTCAGCCGTTGAAGGGTCCGCATCTGCTGGTGGAAGCGCTCGCGCTGCTTCCCGATGATTTGCAGGTGGACGTGGATATTATTGGTCGTTCCGATTCGGATTATGAGCGCCGCCTCCTGGAGCGCGCGGAGCAGCTGGGCGTGGCAGATCGGGTGCATTTGAAGGATCCGGTTCCTGCGTCTGAGCTGGCTGATATTTTCCGTGCCGCCGACATTGTGGCGTCCCCGTCGTCGTCTGAGACGTTCGGGTTGGTAGCTCTGGAGGCGCAGGCATGCGGCGCGGCGGTGCTCGCTACGGATGCTGACGGTCTGCGCTATGCGGTGGAGAACCACCGTACGGGTCTGCTGGTGGCGCCTCGTACTCCGCAGCGTTGGGCTGCGGCTATTGAGCGTCTGGTGCGTGCCCCGTATCTGCGTCATTCGTTGGGTGCGAACGCCGCGGCGCGTGCCCGCACGATGGGTTGGGAGCAGACGGCGCGCCGAACCCTTGAAGCTTATGCCGAGGTACGTCAGGGTATCTCGCAGTAATGTATTTTTCACGTTGTGAGGAGTTTTAATGTCTTTCTCGATGAGCCGCGATGAGTTCGCCGCGTACCTGGATTCTGTGCGTATTACCGGCGAGGTGGCAACCGCCCGAGAGAATAACCTGGACCACATTCAGGGTTTCCTGGATGGTAATGAGCACCTTGAGTTTGGTGTGCAGTGGACCCGCGAGTGGGATTACGATTCGGTGTTTGAGGTGATGGTCCGCCGCGCGGGCCTGAACCCGGACCGTTCGCATACTCACGGCCAGGACACTATTGGTGCTGAGCAGTGCATCAGCGCGCTGGAGGAGTACGCCCGTATCTTCGGTGAGGCGGTGCGTGCGGGTTCTCGTATTCTATTTGCGACAGGTCACCCGGCGGGCCTGTTCCCCATCTATGCGGTGATGGCTGCGGCTGCGAAGGCTGCCGGTGCTGAGGTTCTCCAGATTGAGGAGGGTGAGCGCTTCCTGGACGGCGATGTCCGCCAGATTATGGATGTCGTGATGTTTGAGCAGTACGGTAATCTGCAGCATACGCATTTCCCCGGCCCGATGCGCATCGCACTGGATCAGTTGAAGGCGCGCGGTGTGACTCCGGATCTGGTGGTTTCGGATCACGGTATGGCTGGTTATGCTTCCTCGACCTGTAAGTTGCTGACGATTGGTATTGCGGATTGTAATGATCCGGGTCTGTTTGTGGCGGCTGAGCAGGGGGACCTGCCGGTGTGCGTGCCGATGGACGATAACGTTCCGCCGCGTCGTTATGAGCCGATGATTGATTTCATTTTGGATCGTGCGGGGCTTGAGCGTCCTTAATGTCTCTTTTACACCGTGTGTGTAGGGTTTGTTATTGAGCCTCCGGGGGTTGTCGTTTTATGTGCCGGTTATTGTTTTTTCTGCAGGTGTGTGAAACAGTCTGGTGTTTTTAGGAGTTTCTTAGCTCCACTAGGCATTCTTCTCGGGGGCTCTTATTCTCTTCTTTTTCTGTGATTGATTTCATCACACCGGAGCGACTTTGCCTCTTCATTCTTCGAGACGGAAGACCCCCGACCCCGTAGAATAGTTTACGGAACACGTTTATGCGCTCTGTGGGCTCATATAACGCTCCACTAGGCGTCTTACCAGCGCCTTTGCCGTAGTCTCTGCCATTATTTTCACTCAGTAAGATTAAGGGTTCACTCATTCATCAGGACAAAGACTAGGACACGATTCCCTATTCACCGATAATTAGGGGTAAATGTGCCTATTCGCCGCTCTCAGTCCACGACACAGGACAAATTTCCGGGGAAGATTACACCGTTGAAAGTACAAGATCGTCTTAAAAAAATGTGGGGTTCAGACTTCGTCGTCAAGCGAAGCTGGCATCCCAAGGTTCAGCGTGCCCTTTACTTTGGCGATTTTCTCGCCATTGCTATTGCGGTTGTCGCTGCGCATCTGATTCGTTTCGGGTGGGAGAATGCTGACCTGCCCTATGTGAACGTTTGGCCTATTAACGCCCTGGATGGCCGTATTCCCGCTATTGATTACATCTTCCTGGGCGTTGGTATGGTTGTCGGCTGGTGGTTTATCCTCCAGGTGAACGGCTCCCGCAGCCTGCGCATCATGGGGTTCGGCACTGAGGAGTACCGCCTCATTACTCGCGGTACTACTTACTTTTTCTGCCTGCTGATTATTGTGGCGTTCTTCCTTAAGGTTGACGTCACCCGTATGTACCTGCTGATTGCTTACCCGCTGGGTCTGTTCCTTCTGCTCGTTGAGCGTTGGCTGATTCGTCAGGGTCTGGTGCGTTCGCGTACTCGCGGTCGTGCGTTGACTCGCGTCATGATTATTTCTGATGTGACGACCGGTCAGCACCTGTACAAGAACCTGAAGGATGTGGTTGCTTCCGGCCTGTCCCCCGCTGCGTTCTACCTGCCCGGTTTCACCCCGGGTACTACTGTTGCTGGCGCTCCGATTCCGGTCCTTGGTTACAGCACTTCTCCGGCTGACATTATGGAGGCCATCCGCGAGAACGATATTCACATGGTCGCGGTTACGAATGGTCACCACTTGAGCCCGGATCAGGTTCGTCTGCTGGGTTGGAAGCTTGCTGACGCGCATATTTCACTGATTATGGCTCCTGCGACGACCGATATTGCTGGTCCGCGTATGCACATGCAGCCGCTGAATGGTCTGCCGCTGGTGCACGTGTCGACGCCGCGTATTACCGGTCTGTCGGCGTTCTTCAAGCGCGCTGTGGATGTTGTGTCTTCGGGTCTGGGTTTGATTCTGCTGTCTCCGCTGTTCCTGGTGGTGGCGCTGCTGGTCAAGCGTGATGGCGGTCCGGTCTTCTTCCTGCAGAACCGTGTGGGTCTGAACGGTGAAATGTTCAAGATGGTGAAGTTCCGTTCGATGCGTACTGACGCCGAAGAGGTTAAGAAGCGCCTCCTGGAGCAGAACGAGGGTAATGGTGTGCTCTTCAAGATGAAGGACGACCCGCGTATTACCCCCATCGGCAAGTTCATCCGTAAGTACTCGATTGATGAGTTGCCTCAGCTGTGGAACGTGTTCATTGGCGATATGTCGCTGGTGGGTCCGCGTCCTCCGCTGGTTGAGGAAGTTGAGCAGTACGAGGACATTGCGTACCGCCGTCTGCTGGTGAAGCCCGGTATTACCGGTCTGTGGCAGGTTTCTGGCCGTAGTGATCTCTCCTGGGAAGAGTCGGTTCGTCTGGATCTCTACTATGTTGAGAACTGGTCGCTTACCGGTGACCTCATTATTCTTCTGCGTACTGTCCGTGCGGTTTTCGCTAAGGAAGGCGCGTACTAAGAAGAGTCGGGGTTTCTCCCGCTGGTGCGTATACCGTTTTTGAAGAGGCTGTCCCGGCACAGGCAGCTTGGCATCATCCATTGATATAAACGCACAGAAGGGGCGTGAATCCATTTCCGGTGGATTCACGCCCCTTCCTTTGTGCCTTCTGCCTGGTTCATTGAGAGACGCTCTAGAATCTCTGGAGGGCGTTAGGCTGGAGGCGGCGTACTGGGCGCCTCTGCCCTATTCGGCGATGAGTCGCGCAATGACTTCGGGGAGCATCTCCGCGACGCGGGTTGCGGGTGCCGGGCCGGGCAGAGCATCCTTGACGCTTCCGGTGGCGCTGGCACGTGCTGCTTCACCGTGCAGGTAGACTGCGAGCGCGCCGATGGAGGCGAAGGTGCAGCCTTCTAGGGCTTCTCCGCGGGCGTCGAAGGCGGCTACGGTTTGGGCAAGCAGGGCGCCGTAGATGCCGGTGAGGGTGTCGCCGCTGCCTGCGGTGGCGAGCCAGGGGCTTCCTCCGGCAACGCTGTAGGTGGCGCCGTTGGGTGCCGCAATGAGCGTGTAGCCGCCCTTGAGCATGACAGTGGCGCCGGAAAGTTCGGAGGCGGCGCGCACCCAGCGGAAGGGTTCTGCGTCGATATCCTTGCGGCTGGGTACGATGGCGTCGCCCAGGTGCTTCTTCCAAGTTTCGGGGGCGAGCTCGTGCACGATACGCAGGAAGCGTTCGAGCTCTGCGGCGTGCGGGGTGAGGATTTTGTGGGAGCCGAGGTGCTTACCGGTTGCCAGGTATTCTGCCGCCAGGTCGCAGGCGCCCGCGTCGAGGATGGCGGGTTCGGGCGAGTGGAGCAGGTAGCGGTTCTTGTCCAGCGAGTCGTGGCTGGATCCGGAGCCGCCGGCCCAGACGGTGACCCTCTGCAGGGCGGGGGCGCCACTGAAGTAGACGGTTTCGGGGTTGTGGGCAATCATGAGCTGGCGTAGCTCGTGGGAGTTGGCACCGAAGCGAACCATACCAACGCCGGTGTTGAGGGCAGCACGCACACTCATGAGGGCTGCGCCGGGGTATTCGAGGCTTCCAGTGAGCATGCCGAGTACGCCGCGAGTGTACTTGTGGGAGTGCTCGTCGGGGATTTCGATGAGTTCGCGGTAGTCTTCGCGGTCGAGAACACGCAGGGCGGGCTTGTGGGCGTCGAGGGCTTCGGGCACGCCCAGGTCGTAGAGTTTGATGTCTCCGGAGTGGACGCTGTGGCTGGTGCCTGCCGGCAGCTTGTGACCGATGAAGGTGACGGTGCGGTCGGCACGCAGGGAGGGTTCGTGCACGGTTCCGCGGTTGTTGTCGACTCCGGAGGGGGTGTCGACGGCGAGGACTGCGCCGAGCTTACCGTCGAGCTGCGCGGCGCGGAGTACGCCAAGGTATTCACCGGCGCTACCGCGTACGGCGCCGCTGGAGCCGGTACCCAGGATGCCGTCAATGGTCAGGTCGTAGCCTGCAAGCTGTTCGAGGGTATGTTCGGGGTCGAGCACGCGGGTGCCTTCGCCGCCTTCGCGGGCGATGAGTTCGAGGTTCTTTTCGCTGGAGTCGAAGATGACTGCATCAACGCGGTGTCCATTGGCGCTGAGGCGGGCGCCGGCGTAGATGGTGTCTGCACCGTTGTTGCCCGGGCCGATGAGTAGCAGGATTTTTGCTGTGTCTTTGCCGTGGAGTAGCTCCTGTGCTTCGGCTGCGACGGCGTCTGCGGCGCGTTGCATGAGGTAGCCGTCGTAGTCGGCGGCTTCGATGTAGGGCTTTTCTGCTTCGCGTACCTGGGAAGCAGTGTAGATGAGCTTCATTGCTGTCCTCCTTGGGTGGCACCGTGCGGGCCTTAGGGGTCACCGGGTGTGGTGTTGATGTGGCTCTGCGTTAATCGTCGGTGGCGTTAGTTTTCGTCGATAGTATCGTCGCCGGCGATGACGCTGAGTCGGTAGCTTTCGGGGTTGAACTTTTGCAGGTGTGCCAGTTCTGCGTCGCTGAGGTATTCGGCGGTTGCAATGGCGATGGCCATGGGTTCGTCGTGGGTCAGCGACAGGTGGATACGGTTGATGCCGAGTTCTTTGGCTCGGCGGGCGATGGTGCCCTGAATGATGAGGTAGGGCTGGCCGCTTTCGGCGGTGGCTACTTCGCAGTCTTGCCAGTTGAGTCCGGCGGGTGCTCCGAGTACTTTTGCGACGGCTTCTTTGGCGGCAAATCGTACGGCTTGGGAGCGTACGTTCCGGGTGCGTTCGTTGGGGGTGAAGACGCGGCGGACGAAGGCTGGTGTTTCGGTGACAATTCGTTCGAATCGTTCGATGTTGACGGTATCTACGCCGATTCCCATGATCATGAGCTTCACCTTCTGCGCTAGGGGTGGTGCCGCGTCCTGTTTGCGGTTTCTCTTGTTTTAAGTCTAGCGAGATTCGTTTCTTTTAGATGGGATAGCGGCAAATATGACGCATAGTTGATATCTGTTTCACAGCGTCTATTTTTGTTGGGTCATCCACGAATAACCACCAGGTTAAACGACAAGGGCGGTGGTCAAGTTCTCTAAGAACTCAACCACCGCCCTTGTCGTTATCGCTGAGGCGATTTCCGAGGATTACTCCAGAGGATTACTCCACGGTCACTGACTTTGCGAGGTTACGCGGCTGGTCAACGTCCAGGCCCTTAGCTTCAGCCAGTGCGCAGGCGAAAATCTGCAGGGGCACGGTGGCCAGCAGCGGCTGCAGCAGCGAGGGGCATGCCGGGACGGTGATGAGGCGGTCTGCGTAGGGCTTGACTGCCTCGTCGCCTTCCTCGGCGATGACGATGGTGAAGGCGCCACGAGCGCGCACCTCCTGGATGTTGGAGACGACCTTGCCGTGCAGGGAGTCGCGTCCGCTTGCGGAGGGAACCACAATAATCACGGGCTGCCCCTCGTCGATCAGAGCGATCGGGCCGTGCTTGAGCTCGCCAGCGGCGAAGCCTTCAGCGTGGATGTAGGTGATCTCCTTGAGCTTGAGTGCACCCTCCATAGCAACGGGGAAGCCCACGTGGCGGCCGAGGAAGATGACGGAGGAGGCATCCTTCATCTCCACGCCCAGTTCCTTAACCGGTGCGTCGTTGTCGATGACCTTCTGAATCTTCTCGGGCATCTGCTGCAGCTCAGAGAGGATCGAAGCAATCTCGTCCTTGTACTTGTTGCCGCGCAGCTGTGCCAGGTACAGGCCGAGCAGGTATGCTGCGGTAATCTGTGCCAGGAACGCCTTGGTCGAGGCCACTGCGATTTCGGGGCCGGCGTGGGTGTACAGCGCGGCGTCGGATTCGCGGGGCAGGGTCGAACCGTGGGTGTTGCAGATGGAGATAACCTTTGCGCCCTGTTCGCGTGCGTGGCGCACGGCCATCAGGGTGTCCATGGTTTCGCCAGACTGCGAGAGGGCCACAATCAGGGTCTTCTCGTTCACGATCGGGTCGCGGTAGCGGAACTCGTGGGCGAGCTCAACCTCGGTGGGGATACGGCACCAGTGTTCGATGGCGTAGCGTGCCACCTGGCCCGCGTATGCGGCGGTACCGCAAGCAACCACGATGATCTTGTCAATCGAGCGCAGCACCGAGTCGTCGATGTTCAGCTCGTCGAGGGTCAGGTTCCCGTTCTCGTCGAGGCGGCCCATGAGGGTCTGCTCAACGGCGGTCGGCTGCTCGTGGATTTCCTTCTCCATGAAGGAGTTGTAGCCGCCCTTTTCGGCTGCGGCTGCGTCCCACTCGATGTGGAAGGGCTTACCCTCTGCAGGATTGCCCTCGAAGTCGATAATCGAGTAGTCGGTTGCGGTGATGGTCACGATCTGGTCCTGACCCATCTCCACGGCTTCCTTGGTGTAGTCGATGAACGCGGAGACGTCCGAACCGAGGAAGTTCTCGTTGCGGCCCAGGCCAATCACCAGCGGAGAGTTGCGGCGGGTTGCCACAACACGGTCCGGGTGGTCGGCGTGGATAGCCAGGATGGTGAAGGCACCCTCGAGGCGGTTGGAGGCGATACGCACGGCCTCGGTGAGGTCACCGGTACCGAGCTTGTTGTAGATGCTTGCGATAGTTGCGGCGGCTACCTCAGTGTCAGTCTGAGAAGTGAACTCCACGCCCTCGGCGAGTAGCTCAGCACGCAGTTCTGCAAAGTTTTCGATAATACCGTTGTGGACGACGGCGAGGCGGCCGTTGTCAACAACGTGGGGGTGAGCGTTGACGTCGGTGGGTCCACCGTGGGTTGCCCAACGGGTGTGACCGATACCAATCTGGGATTCCGGCAGGGGGTGTTCCTTAACCTCGTTCTCGAGGTTCAGGAGCTTGCCTGCCTTCTTACGGAATTCGATACCGTCGGGGCACACCAGTGCCACGCCGGCAGAGTCGTAGCCGCGGTATTCCTGGCGGCGCAGACCTTCGAGGACCACGTCGTATGCGTTGTGGTCAAACTTGTTACCGTCCGGGTCAAAGCCCAGACCTACATATCCTACGATTCCACACATGCTATAAGTTTATCTCATGGTCCAGGTTATCCGCGCAGGGTGAAAATCTGTTATTCGTCACGCTGGGAGCCATTTTTCTAACGCATCTTTTATTCTCTTTTGCTGCGTCCTCCCTTATTTCTTTACGCTTCTCTTTTGCCGGGTTTTATCCGATTGTATTTTCCCCGTGGACGTAAAGTTCGTACACTTGTATAAATGAGCTCCGCACCGTATTTTTCCGGCGATGACCGCTTTATGCGTCTCGACCGCTCTCGCTGGTCGCACCTGGCCGATGAGATTTCCGTTCCCCTCAGCGCAGAGGAGATTGAGTCCCTGCGCGGCCTGGGCGAAACAGTTGACCTCGAGGAGGTTCGGCGTATCTATCTGCCTATTTCACGTCTTCTGAACCTCTACGTCACCGCGGCGTCTTCCCTAAACCACATGACGAATGATTTTCTGCATCTGTCCCAGCGCAGGGTACCGTTTATTATCGGCGTGGCGGGCTCGGTCGCCGTGGGAAAATCAACCACGGCACGCATCCTACAAGCGCTTTTGAGCCGCTGGCCCTCCACTCCAAACGTCCAGCTGGTGACGACGGATGGTTTCTTGTACCCGAACGCGGAGCTTCAGCGTCGCGGCATTATGCACCGTAAGGGTTTCCCGGAGTCTTATGATCGCCGCACCCTGTTGAATTTTGTGTCGCAGGTGAAGTCCGGTGCTGAGCGTGTGGTGGCGCCGAAGTATTCGCATCTGTACTACGACATCATCCCCGATGAGCTTATTGAGGTCACGGCACCGGATGTCCTTATCCTCGAGGGTCTGAATGTCCTGGCTCCTTCGCACGCGGAGGGCCCCGAAACCTCCGATCTGACCCTCAGCGATTTCTTTGATTTCTCTATTTATGTGGATGCCCGCACTGAGGATATTGAGCGCTGGTATGTGAATCGTTTCTTGACTCTGCGTTCTTCGGCTTTTGCGAATCCGGAGTCGTATTTCAAGCGTTATGCGGAGCTGAGCGATGAGCAGGCGGTTGAGGTTGCGACCGGCATTTGGAAGAGCGTGAATGAGCCGAATCTGTTGCAGAATGTTTTGCCGACTCGTGCTCGTGCGCATTTGATTCTGCAGAAGGGCCCCGAGCATACCGTGGAGCAGGTTCTTCTGCGTAAGAACTAGATGTTCTTTAGGTTTTTATTGTTCGTGTGTGGCTTTTAGTTGCCTGTGTAGCGCGTTTGTGGTGCATTCTAGTAGAAGGCGCCGGAGGCTCCACTCCCTCACGGGGTGGGTTTAGGCTTCCGGTGCTTTTGTATGCACCTACGCCATGATGAGGAGTTATTGTGAAGTCCCTGCACCGTACGTCTACCGCTCAGGAGTCTTTTGATAGTTCTGCGGTGAATCGCCGTACTCTTTTGGGTGCCGCTTTGGGAGTTGGTGGCACGGCGCTATTGGCAGCTTGCGGTTCGCAGGGTCAGGGTGCGTCTTCTTCATCTTCTGCTGCGAGTGCTTCTGAGTCTGCGGCGGCTTCGGCGGCTTCTTCTAGCGCCTCTTCCGCTGCGTCGGCATCTTCTGCCGCGCCCTCCCCTGTTGCTTCTGCTACCAGTGCTTCTGCAAGTGCTTCGGCTTCTGCGAGCGTGTCTTCTTCCCCGTTGGCGCTTGCTCAGCCGAGTGTTGAGTCTCAGCCGGATTCTTTGCGTTGCCTCGTGAATAAGATGCGTCCCTTTGCGCAGCAGGATTGGGAGCCGAATGACCTGGTGGAGTTCTACGGTCATCAATTGCGCGCTGAGGCGGCTAAGGCAGCGGATACGATGATTGATGCGGCTGCTACTGATGGCGTGACTCTGCTTGTTTCTAGCGCGTATCGTTCGTATGCGGTGCAGCAGCAGACCTATCAGTATTGGGTTTCGGTGAACGGTCAACAGGTGGCGGACCAGTTATCGGCTCGTCCCGGCTATTCGGAGCATCAGACGGGCTTGGCGATTGATTTTGCTTCTCCTGAGGGTTGCCGTTTGGAGGAGTGTTATCGCGATACGCTGGCTGGTCAGTGGTTGGCGAAGAACGCTCCGCGTTACGGATATATTTTGCGCTTCCCTGATGGTCGTCAATCGGTGACCGGTTATCGTTTTGAGCCGTGGCATTACCGCTATGTGGGTGTGCAGATTGCTCAGGAGTATGTGTCTTCGGGCGCGAAGACTTTTGAGGAGTTTATCGGTACGGGTGCGGCACCCGATTATGCAAGTGCGAGCTAGGGTCGAGGCTAATCTTTCGGCTTTGGTCGGTGCGCCAAGTGGTGATGTGTATCGTCTTTCAAGCTTCCGTACCGGAGATAAATAGGCACAGTAGATGCATATTTTTTCGCATACACACCCCGTAAATCCGCGGTTTTTCGCAGGTTTTAGAGATTTTTGCTCAGGTTCATGTGAGCTAGACTTTAAGTATCGGGCGCCATAGGACCACTGTGAAGAAAAACACATGCTTTACAATGAAAATTTTCTCAGAATATGGCATTTTCTGAGGTGAAAAGGCGCTATTCTATATCTCATGCTTAAGGGTTTTAAAGATTTTGTAATCCGCGGTAACGTCATCGACCTCGCAGTTGGTCTGATTATGGGTACCGCCTTCACCGCTGTGGTGACCTCGCTTGTCCAGGCCGTCCTGATGCCGGCTATCTCCATGCTGGTTGGCTCCCCCAACTTCGACGAGTTCCTGGTCTTCGGCCAGATCAAGGTTGGCGTGTTCCTAACCGCTATTGTCAACTTCATCCTGATTGCAGCTGCTGTCTACTTCGCAGTTGTTGTGCCCACTCAGAAGCTGACTGAACTCGCGCTGGCTAAGAAGAAGGCTGAAGACGAGGCTATTGAAAAGGAAGAGACCGAGCTTGACCTCCTGAAGGAGATCCGCGACGCTCTGGCAAAGAAGTAATTTCTCTGCTCTCTACCACTAATTTTTTAGACCCCCGTATCCCCTGTGGATACGGGGGTTTTCCGTATCCTCGTCCCCCCTCCCCCGCCCAAGATAACGAAGAAGGGCTGGGAAGGTGTTACCTTCCCAGCCCTTTCTCTATCCTCCATTCCGGTCTTCGCGCCGGAAGAGAATACGTTTAGAGTGCCAGTTCCTTAGCCACGACGTCAGCCAGCTGCTGAGCAACCTCATCGGCCTGTTCCTGGGTTGCAGCTTCAACCATCACGCGAACCAGAGGCTCGGTGCCGGATGCACGCAGCAGCACGCGGCCGCTCTCACCCAGTACGCCTTCAGCCTCGCTCACGGCGGTGGCGAGCGCCTCGTTGGTCTTGACCGCCGCACGGTCAACGCCCTTGACGTTGATCAGGCGCTGCGGGGTGGGCTGCATGCGGGATGCCAGCTCCGAGAGGGTCTGACCGCTACGAGCCACCTCTGCAGCCAGCTGGATGCCGGTCAGAACGCCGTCACCGGTGGTTGCGTAGTCGCTCATGATAACGTGGCCGGACTGCTCGCCACCGAGGTTGTAGCCGTGCTCGCGCATAGACTCGAGGACGTAGCGGTCGCCCACAGCGGTGCGGCCGAGGGTAATGCCGTGCTCGCGCAGGTACAGCTCCAGGCCCAGGCTGCTCATCACGGTTGCGACGAGGGTGTCCTTTGCGAGCTTGCCTTCGCGCTTAGCAGCAACAGCAAGGATAGCCATGATCTGGTCGCCGTCTACCAGGTTGCCCTTTTCGTCAACTGCCTGGCAACGGTCGGAGTCGCCGTCGTGGGCGATGCCGAGGTCCGCGCCGTGCTCAACGACTGCTGCCTGCAGCTTCTCGGGGTGGGTGGAGCCCACGCCGTCGTTGATGTTGGTGCCGTTGGGCTCTACAGCCAGTGCGATAACCTCTGCACCCAACGCTTCGAAAGCTGCGGGAGATGCTGCGTATGCCGCACCGTTTGCGCAGTCCAGAACAATCTTCTTGCCTGCGAGGGGCTTGCCTTCGGGCAGGGTGGAGACCAGGTGCTTCACGTAAGCCTCGGTACCGTTCTCCAGGGGCTTGACGGTACCCACAGCGCCACCGGTCGGGTAGCGGAAGGACTTCTCGCGGTAGACGCGCTCAATAGCGTCCTCAACGGAGTCTTCCAGCTTCTGGCCGCCTCGGGCCAGGAACTTAATGCCGTTGTCCGCTGCGGGGTTGTGCGATGCAGAAATCATCACGCCGAAGTCAGCGCCGGTGTGTGCCACCAGGTAAGCTGCTGCGGGGGTGGGGACAATGCCGGCGTCCAGCACGTCAACACCTGCGCTAGCGAAGCCAGCCTTCATCGCAGAGACAATAAAGTCTGCAGAGGATCGGGAGTCATTTGCAATCACGGCACGGGGGCGTACACCCTCTTCTACCGTGTCAAAGCCCAGAACAATAGAAGCCGCCTGCGCGAGCTCCATAGCCAGGGCGGGAGTAATTACATCGTTTGCCAGACCGCGTACGCCGTCGGTTCCAAAAAGTCGTTCAGTCACCCTTTTATTTTACGTTGTGCGTAACTCTGCTTAGGCGCATACACCGTAAATTCTTCATAATCAGAAAGTGATTTTCAGCGGCTACATATCTGCTTCATAGCTAATATTTCTGCAGACGCGCAAAGGTGCCTGCTCTCCGTTCCCGGGGTTGGGAAAAGAGAGACAGGCACCTTCATAATGCAAGCTATTTGGCGGCTCTATCGCCGTAGGGTTGAGTTTTTATTCTCCCCTATTTATCCATGCTTACTTGACGACGGGGAAGCCGTCGGGGGAGTCACCGGACTCGTCCTCGAAGACGTGTGATGCGGAGCGGACAATCAGCGAATCGAGCTCGCCCACAACTGCCTCATCCTTGGAGGGGTAGTCGAACTGGGTGAGCACGTAACGCATTGCTTCCAGACGTGCTCGCTTCTTGTCGTTGGACTTGATGACGGTCCAGGGAGCGTCACCGGTGTGGGTGTAGAAGAACATTGCTTCCTTTGCCGCGGTGTAGTCGTCCCACTTGTCCAGGGACGCCAGGTCGGTGGGGGAAAGCTTCCACTGACGAACCGGGTCGGTACGGCGGGAGGTGAAGCGTGCGAGCTGCTCTTCGCGGGTGACGGAGAACCAGAACTTGATGATGTGGATACCGGAGTTCACCAGCATGCGCTCCAGGTCCGGAACTTCGCGCATGAACTCGAAGTACTGTGCCTGGGTGCAGTAGCCCATAACGCGCTCAACGCCGGCACGGTTGTACCAGGAGCGGTCCATCAGGACGATTTCGCCGCCGGAGGGCAGGTGCTTGATGTAACGCTGGAAGTACCACTGGGTCTGCTCGATATCGGTCGGCTTCTCCAGTGCGACAACGCGAGCGCCACGGGGGTTCAGGTGCTCGGTGAAGCGCTTAATGGAGCCACCCTTACCTGCTGCGTCACGGCCTTCGAAGATGATGAGGATCTTCTGACCGGTGGACTTAGCCCAGAGCTGCAGCTTCAGCAACTCAATCTGCAGGGCACGCTTTTCCTTCTCGTATGCCTTACGGCTGAGTTTGGTGTCGTAGGGGTAACCCTTCTTCCATGCCTGAGAGGTTTCGTCGTCCTTCTTGTCCTTGCCGAGGGCGCGGGTGAGGGAAGCCATTTCGTCCAGCTCTGCCGAGTAGTCTTCAACGACGGAGGTACGGCGTGCCTGGGGCTTCAGGGCTTCCTTGATGGCCTGTTTCTTCTCAGAACCGGTGTGTGCGTGTGCGCCTTCAGCGGTGTGCTGGGGGGCTTCAGCCTGAGGAGCCTCCACTGCCTTTTCTTCGGGCTTGGTGGAGGGATTCTGCTCTGCCATGAGTACTCTTTTCTTCCTGTCTGCTTTGACTCTTTAACTCTACCGGGGTGCTCTTCAATGAACAAACGTAACAGTTATAAGCACCCATAACGTTTAAGACCGGCAGATACGCAGAACGCCCCGCTCTCCCAACGGGAGAGCCGGGGCGTAACGCTTCGTAAAACCAGCGATTAACGCTTGGAGAACTGCGAAGCCTTGCGTGCCTTCTTAAGACCAGCCTTCTTACGCTCGATGACGCGTGCGTCACGGGTCAGGTAGCCAGCCTTCTTCAGTGCGGGGCGGTTGTTCTCGCGGTCGATCTCGTTCAGTGCACGAGCGATACCCAGGCGCAGAGCACCTGCCTGGCCGGAGGGGCCACCACCGTTGATGCGTGCGATGACGTCGTATGCACCCTCGAGCTCCAGGAGCTTGAAGGGCTGGTTGACATCCTGCTGGTGCAGCTTGTTGGGGAAGTAGTCTTCCAGGCTACGACCGTTGATGGTCCAGTTGCCGGAACCGGGCACAACGCGAACGCGTGCCACTGCTTCCTTACGGCGACCAACTGCTGCGCCTGCAACGGTCAGTGCCGGACGTGCTGCCTTAGCCGCTGCGGGGGCAGCGGACTCCGAGGTGTAGCTGGTCAGCTCTTCCTCGACTACGATCTGCTCTTCGTTCTGAGCCACGATTTCTCCTATTGTTTCTTCGTAGGCCCGAATTACTGGGCGACCTGGTTGAATTCGTAGGTCTTGGGCTGCTGTGCCGCGTGCGGGTGCTCGGGACCAGCGTAGACCTTCAGCTTCTTGAGCTGCTGTGCAGCAAGCTTGTTCTTGGGCAGCATGCCCTTAACAGCCTTCTCAACCGCGCGAACGGGGTTGGTCTCAAGCAGCTCTGCGTAGTTCACGGACTTCAGACCGCCGGGGTAACCCGAGTGGCGGTATGCACGCTTCTGCTCGAGCTTTGCACCGGTCAGGGCGACCTTCTCAGCGTTCACGATGATAACGAAGTCACCGGTGTCAACGTGGGGAGCAAAAGTCGGCTTGTGCTTACCGCGCAGCAGGATAGCGGTCTGGCTTGCGAGGCGGCCGAGAACAACGTCGGTGGCGTCAATGACGTGCCACTGGCGCTCGACTTCGCCGGGCTTGGGAGTATAAGTGCGCAAAATATTGGCCTTTGTCTCGAAATGTACATACGGCGCTTAGTTGGGTATCGCGCCTTTTACTTACGTGCATGACGAACACCCGGGTGAGGACCGAGCTGCCGCCCGTTCTGCCCGTACTCTATACCGCCTTAACGTCCTGCAACTAGACAGCGATTTAGAGCGCGCTCGGGTAGAACACGCACAACATATCAAGACTATACAGGACGTCGAGTGCTTAATCCACCGCCAAAGCCTTAAAAATAGGGCTTTTTTGTCTTAAACACATTTTTAAATTCCATCCGTGTAATTCACCCTCGACGATTGCGCTCCTCCGTTGAGCCCCTCATCACTTCCGGCGTGTGACGGCGCTCAATATACACAGGGCGTTAAGCACTCTGTGCCTCGTGGTCTTCGCGCTTTGCTCGAGCACGCTCCGCCTGCACACCGTAGAGCTCCGATGCAGGGTAGTAAATCTCAGCCAGGGCGAGCGCATGCGGAGGTGCCAAAGTCAGCGAAGCCTCGCGTCCCGGGTTCTCAATCCGTTCACGCAGCCAGGCGGCGTCTCGCTTACCCGTACCGTAGAGCACCAGCGCACCCACGAGCGAACGCACCATGTGATGGCAGAAGGCGTCAGCCACCACGCGCACCTCAATCAGCCCGTTTTCAGTGCGGGTAAAGCTGAGTTCCCGCAGTTCGCGAATCGTAGTCGCCCCTTCGCGCGGCTTGCAGAAGGAGAGGAAATCGCGCAGGCCGAGTAGCTGCTGTGCCGATTCGTTCAGATCAGCACAATCCAGGTGCTCGGGTACCGCCCAGGTGTAGGTACGGTGAAGGGGGTTAAGACCGTCCGCTGCACCATCTGCGATGCGGTAAACATAGCGGCGGCCGGTAGCTGAGAAGCGCGCATCAAAATCGAACGGCACTTCGCTCACGCGATGAATCTGAATAGCGCCCTGCAAAATGCCGCGAACGTTCTTCGGAAGGTTGAGTTGTTCTTCCGCATCGTAAAGGCAGCGTTGCAGAGCCCCGGTGAGGCGGCGCCCCAGGGCAGCCGTCGGGTCATCTTCCCCCGTTCGCCCCTGCAGGCGAGTCCAGTCCTCATCACTCAGATCGCAGTGCAAGGTTTGGGCTTCTGCGTGGACTCCCGCATCCGTTCGACCCGCAACCACCACACGGTGAGGCGCCCGCAGAATCAGCTCGAGGGCGTTCTCGATAACTCCCTGCACGGTGACCAGGTTCGGCTGGGCTGCCCACCCGCTGAAAAGAGAACCGTCGTAAGCACAATCAATTCGCACGCGGTGCGTAGCGGTGAAGGGCTGCTCTTCGTAATTCTCTAAAGAAGTAGCGTTATGCATTGGTGTGCCTTTCAGCGGTAAAGGACGATTGAAGACTACGGGCCGGCTCTTGGATAGCGAATGCGCAAAGAACCGTGTCCTTTTAAGTATGCAGATACACCAATCCGCCGCCCACAATAGTGGACGGCGGATTGACATATTTTAGGTTTAGCCTAAATCAGCTGAGATCCGTATTACTCGGAAACCTTCTGTGCTGCTGCGCCACCTGCGGGGGCGTAACCTGCAGCCTCTGCCGACTCAGCGGAGTCGAACCAGATTTCAGCCTTGGTGCTGGTGTACCAGCGGGAACCGGGCACGTGGTACTTCATGGAATCGGCGTTACCCTTAACCTCGAAGCCCTCGGGAGCCTCGCCGGACTCCAGGGGTGCGTGGGAACCTGCGGGCAGGCCCTCAGCTGCTTCAGCCTTGGGAGCCTCAGCTGCCTTCTCAGCAACCTTGGTTGCCTCAGCAACTGCACCCTGGGTTGCAACGGGCTCCATGACGAGCTCGATGACTGCCATGGGAGCGTTGTCACCCTTGCGGTTACCGATCTTGATGATGCGGGTGTAACCACCGGGGCGCTCTGCCATTGCCGGAGCAATAACGGTGAAGAGCTCGTGCACGACGGACTTGTCGGTGATGGAACGCAGCACGCGACGGCGAGCAGCCAGGTCGCCCTTCTTACCGAAGGTGATGAAGCGCTCTGCCACCGGACGCAGGCGCTTTGCCTTGGTCAGGGTGGTGGTGATGCGCTTGTGCTGGAACAGCTGCGCCGACAGGTTGTTGAGCATGTGGCGCTCGTGGGTCGGGGAACCGCCGAGGCGGGGACCCTTAGTGGGAGTAGGCATAGTTAAATCTCCATAGTTGCGTTCCCTAACGCCCCAGCAGCGGAGCCTCTTAGGGAATCAAGTTTGACTGATCCCGGTGGAACCGGGTGAACTATTCGGTCGAAATTATTCGCCGGAACCGTCTTCGTCATCAAGCGGGCGTGCAGCAGGCTCGAAACCGGGAGGGGAGTCCTTCAGAGCCAGGCCGAGCTCAATGAGCTTTGCCTTGACCTCGTCAATGGACTTAGCACCGAAGTTACGGATGTCCATCAGGTCAGCTTCACTGCGGGTCACGAGCTCACCCACGGTGTGGATGCCCTCGCGCTTGAGGCAGTTGTAGGAGCGGACGGACATGTTCAGGTCCTCGATCGGCAGTGCCAGATCAGCGGCCATGGACTCGTCGGCGGGCGACGGGCCAACTTCGATACCCTCAGCTGCAATGTTCAGCTCACGTGCCAGGCCGAAGAGCTCGACCAGGGTGCTGCCAGCAGAAGCAACGGCGTCACGCGGTGCGATGGCTTCCTTGGTTTCGACGTCCAGGGTCAGGCTGTCGAAGTCGGTGCGCTGCTCAACACGGGTCGCGTTCACGCTGAAGGTAACCTTCAGAACCGGGGAGTAGATGGAGTCAACCGGGATACGGCCAATCTCGCCATCGCCGACCTTGTTCTGAGCTGCAGTCACGTAGCCGCGACCGCGCTCGATAACCAGCTCAGCGTTGAAGTTTGCCGAGGCGTTCAGGGTTGCTAGGTGCAGTTCCGGGTTGTGGATCTCCACGCCAGCGGGAACCTCGATGTCGCCTGCGGTCAGTTCACCTTCGCCCTGCTTGCGCAGGTAGGCCACGACGGGCTCGTCGTTCTCAGAAGAGATGGAGAGCTTCTTGATGTTCAAGATGATCTCAGTGACGTCCTCGGTCACGCCGGGAACGGTGCTGAACTCGTGCAGTACGCCATCAATGCGGACGCTGGTAACAGCGGCGCCGGGGATGGAGGACAGCAGAGTACGGCGGAGGGAGTTACCCATGGTGTAGCCGAAACCGGGCTCCAGAGGCTCGATAGTGAAGCGCGAGCGGTTGGGCGCTACGACCTCTTCAGTCAGAGTGGGGCGCTGTGCAATAAGCACTTTGTTTCCTTTCGGTGAGCTCCGCTATATGAGCCCACAGGTTGGGGAAAACATATCTTAGGAAGCAGACGGGTGTCTGTACTCTCCGGGTACAGCTCCGTGCGGAGTGTACCCGTCGAGGGATTAGGTCGAGACCTAATTAGACGCGGCGGCGCTTCGGGGGACGGCAACCGTTGTGTGCAACGGGGGTAACGTCCTGGATCGAACCGACCTCGAGGCCTGCAGCCTGCAGGGAGCGGATTGCGGTTTCGCGACCGGAACCGGGGCCCTTGACG
The DNA here is from genome assembly GCF_001810135.1 of Rothia sp. HMSC069D01. NCBI lineage: Bacteria > Bacillati > Actinomycetota > Actinomycetes > Micrococcales > Micrococcaceae > Rothia > Rothia sp. HMSC069D01. The sequence goes on along the minus strand of NZ_KV800076.1, from coordinate 214,094 downwards.
AACACGTCAACCTTGCGGACGCCGTGCTCCTTGGCGCGGTTTGCAGCAGCCTCAGCAGCCAGCTGTGCGGCGTAGGGGGTGGACTTACGGGAGCCCTTGAAGCCCATGTCGCCAGCGGAGGACCAGGAGATCACTGCACCGGTGGGATCGGTGATGGAGACGATGGTGTTGTTGAAGGTCGACTTGATGTGAGCCTGACCAGCAACGATGTTCTTGCTAACCTTGCGGCGGTTGGTCTTACGAGCTGCCGCAGCGCGAGTCTTGGGAGGCATTTTTGATTCTCCTACAAAGGTTTTCTAATACGTTGGTCGGATAGAGATATCCAACAGAGCAACGTTGCTTACTTCTTCTTACCTGCGACGGTACGCTTCGGACCCTTGCGGGTACGTGCGTTAGTCTTGGTGCGCTGACCGTGAACCGGCAGGCCGCGGCGGTGGCGCAGGCCCTGGTAGGAACCGATTTCAACCTTACGGCGGATGTCAGCTGCAACCTCGCGGCGAAGATCACCTTCAACCTTGTAGTTGCCTTCGATGAAGTCACGAAGTGCCACGAGCTCCTGGTCGGTCAGGTCCTTGACGCGGGTGTCAGGGTTGACGCCGGTAGCAGCGAGGGTTTCGTGTGCACGGGTCTTGCCCACGCCGTAGATGTAAGTGAGAGCAACTTCCACGCGCTTTTCGCGGGGAATATCAACTCCAGCGAGACGTGCCATACTGGCTTCTCCTTGTTGTTTTCCAGAGGTCTATAGCATCACTGCCCGAGTTATTCTGGCTCGGTCCCCGGCCTCTGAGTCCGGAGGTATCCGAAGGCGCCTCTTGGGGCGTTGCTTCGGAGCGGTGCCTATGACAATTCCACCCTCTTATAGGGCGGCTATGAAGTCAGCTGCTAGGGATTAGCCCTGGCGCTGCTTGTGGCGCGGGTTTTCGCAGATCACCATGACCACACCGTGACGGCGGATCACCTTGCACTTATCGCAGATCGGCTTAACGCTCGGCTTGACCTTCATCGCATTCCTTTTGATTGCAACTTGATTACTGGCGAGATAAGAGGTTCCCTCACTTACGTTGGGGAACTGCGTTATCCCTTTGAACACGATTTAAACGCCGCCAGAGGCGACGTTTATCTCGGGTTTACTTGTAACGGTAGACGATACGACCTCGGGAAAGGTCGTAGGGGCTCAGTTCCACTACTACTCGGTCCTCAGGCAGGATGCGAATGTAGTGCTGACGCATCTTGCCCGAGATGTGTGCGAGAACCTTGTGGCCGTTATCCAGCTCAACACGGAACATCGCGTTGGGCAGAGCTTCAACCACAGAGCCTTCAATCTCGATGACGCCGTCTTTCTTAGCCATATCCTCCGCTAACGTCGGTGCCCGTCGCAGGTGCGGCGGGCAAATGTATCTTCTGTTTGTGAGCTCACCGCGGTGAGGTGCTGGGGCGTTTTAAGGCGCACTTAACACTGGCACAAACAACCAACTGTTAACTCTACGGCAAAGACCCTGGAAAAACAACCGTGATTTTTATGACATCAGGCACTTAAGGTTTAAAAGGAAGAAGCCCCTCCCCCACGCTCCAGAAAGCCTTGAGGATTTCCATCCGCAGGAAAGGGGCACCGCTTATCGGTCAAAGCTCAGCTACTTAGTCTTCCTTAGCGGCAAGCTGACCGCATGCACCATCAATATCTGAGCCTCGAGTATCACGAATAGTCGTCGGAATACCATGTGCACGCAGACGCTCCACAAAGTTCTGCTCAACGCCCTTACGGGATGCCGTCCACTTCGAACCCGGGGTCGGGTTCAGCGGAATCGGGTTCACGTGCACCCAGCCACGGCCGCGCTGAGCCAGCTTCTTACCGAGCAGATCCGCACGCCAGCCCTGATCGTTAATATCTCGAATCAGTGCATACTCAATGGAAACGCGGCGGCCGGTCGTACGGTAGTAGTCGTATGCAGCGTCCAGAGTCTCGTCGACCTTCCAACGCTGGTTAATCGGGATGAGCTCATCACGTAGCTCATCATCCGGAGCGTGCAGAGACAGCGCCAAAGTAATGGGCAGCTTCTCCAGCTCAAACTTACGAATACCCGGCACCAGGCCCACGGTCGACATGGTCAGACCGCGAGCAGAAATACCGAGGCCCTCGGGCGAAGGGTCAATCAGGCGGTGCACAGCACCCATGGTTGCCTTGTAGTTAGCAAGCGCCTCGCCCATACCCATGAAGACAATATTGGAAACACGCAGCGGACGAGTATCCTCAGAACCGCCTTCTGCTTCTTCCAGGCCCTTCATCTGCTTCAGGTAGCGGGCACCGGCAACGACCTGCTCCACAATTTCCGCGGTGGACAGGTTGCGAGTCAAACCCTGCTGACCGGTCGCACAGAAGGGGCAGTTCATACCGCAGCCAGCCTGCGAAGAGATGCACATGGTCACGCGGTTGTCATAACGCATGATGACAGACTCAATGAGCGCACCATCAAAGAGGCGGTGCACAACCTTCAGGGTGTCGCCACCGTCAGCCTCGAGGGTACGGACCGGGGTCAGAAGCTGAGGCATCGCCTGTGCAACCATCTGCTCGCGGTCCTTAGCCGGCAGGTCAGTCATCTCAGCGGGGTCAGTGACCAGACGCTCAAAATAGTGCTTGGACAGCTGGGATGCACGGAACGACTGGTAGCCAAGTTCCTTCAGAAATTCACGGCGGCCAGCCATGTCGAAGTCAGCGATATGCTTGGGCGGCTTCGCACGGCGCGGTGCTTTCAGGGCAATCTGGCCGGGTGCGGGGCGAACGTTCGAGATTTCAACCGGCACCTTGGTCGCAGCGGGTGCGGTTGCCTCGCCGCTATTGAGAGTTTCGCTCATGGAGCTTCTTCCTTGTGATGTGGATGCTTTCGGATGCGCTATCACGCACCGGACCGGATTCGCCGGTTTCTTCGGGTGGAGGTGGGGCAGCTAAAGGTGGATACCCCTCCCCTAGTGGTGGGACTTAGGCGGGGATCGGAACCGGGGTTACGCCAAAGCGAGCAAGTTCGCTTGCACCACCGTCTTCTGCAGTCAGGACCCAGATACCTTCGCTATGCACAGCAACGGAGTGCTCCCACTGGCAGGCATCGGAGCCGTCAACGGTTACAACGGTCCAGTCGTCGGAGAGCACCTTGGTCTCGATGGAACCAGTCACAAGCATCGGCTCAATAGCGAAAGCCATGCCGGGCTTGATCTTCGGCCCCATGTCACGCACTGCGTAGTTCAGTACGTCCGGTGCCATATGCATCTGGGAACCGATGCCGTGGCCCACGTAGTCTTCAATAATGCCGTACTTATCGCCGTATTCTTCGGTCACATATGCTTCGATGGCAAGGCCGATTTCGCCGACCTTCTTTGCGGTTGCCAGAGCGGCGATGCCGTGCCACATTGCCTCGCGAGTGACGGCGGAGAGCTCTGCGCGTGCTTCGCTCACATTGTCACCGACCAGCACAGTACGTGCCGAGTCGCCGTGCCACTGGCGGTTGGTTGCGGGGTCGATAACGTATGCGCCACCGTCGATAGAAAGGATGTCGCCGTCCTTGAGCACGTAGTCGCCGGGGATGCCGTGAACGACCTCATGGTTGACGGAGGTGCATACGGTTGCCGGGTAGTCGTAGTAGCCGTAGAAGTTGGAGGTGCCACCCAGTTCCAGCATGGTGCGTTCAAAAGCGGCGTTCACCTCTGCGGTGGTTGCGCCGGGGCGAGCTGCCGCCACTGCCGCATCGAGCGCGCGGCTGGTGATGACTCCTGCACGAGCCATCTGCTGAAGCTGTGCATTGGTTTTAATTTCGACTCGTGCCATTCTGGCTCCTTAGGTATAGGGGCGGTGCGCCCAAGCTTAGAACTCTACAGACAGCACTGTACCCCCGCAAGTCTTTGTGATGCATCATGCACCTCAAATTGCGGGGGTACAGCAGAAGATTACTTCAGAGCGTCGAGGATGCGCTCGGTGACTTCAGCAATCTCGCCGAGGCCGTTAACTTCCTTGACGATGCCGCGTTCGCGGTAGATTGCGATCAGCGGTGCGGTCTCTTCTTCGTAGACCTTCAGGCGGTGACGAATGACCTCTTCGTTGTCATCGGTACGACCCTGCTCTGCTGCGCGGTTGAGCAGACGCTCAACGAGTTCGTCGTTGTCTGCAACCAGCAGGAGAACTCGATCGATCTTCTCACCCTTGGCTTCGAGGATGGAGTCTAGCTCGTGCACCTGGGAGGTGTTGCGGGGGTAGCCGTCGAGCAGGAAGCCGTTGACGACGTCGCTTTCCTCCAGACGTGCGCGCACCATGTTGTTGGTGACAGAGTCGGGAACCAGGTTGCCGGAGTCGATGTACGACTTCGCTTCCTTGCCCAGCTCGGTCTCTTCCTTGATGTTCTTACGGAAGATATCACCGGTGGAAATCGCGGGAATCTTCAGCGCTTCAGCGATCTTGACGGCCTGGGTGCCCTTACCTGCACCGGGAGGGCCGACGATGAGCAGACGGTTCATCGGAGCAGTCCTTCGTAGTTTCGTTGTTGGAGCTGAGCGTTGATCTGCTTGAGAGTATCAAGACCAACACCCACCACGATCAGCAGCGAGGCGCCGCCGAACGGGAAATTCTGGTTTGCGTTGAATAGGATAAGCGCTACCAGGGGAATCATGGAAATTACACCCAGGTAAAGTGCGCCAGGCAACGTAATTCGGTTGAGTACGTAGCTGAGGTAACGCGCGGTGGGCTTACCCGCACGGATGCCGGGAATGAAGCCACCGTACTTCTTCATATTGTCCGCTACTTCTACCGGGTCGAAGGTGACCGCCACGTAGAAGTACGCGAAGCCAATAATCATGAAGAAGTAGAGAGCAATGTACAGCGGGTGATCGCCGCGCACCAGGTATGCGTTAATCCAGTTGACCCAGTCCGGCGGGGTGGAGCCGTCGGTGGGGGTGTTGAACTGGGCAATCAGGCCGGGCAGGGTCAGCAGGGAGGACGCGAAGATCAGCGGGATCACGCCGGCCATGTTGACCTTCAGCGGGATGTAGGTGCTGGTGCCGCCAATGGTGCGTCGACCAATCATGCGCTTTGCATACTGCACGGGGATACGGCGAACGGACTGTTCCACGTAGACCACGGCAAGCATGACCAGCAGGCCAATACCGCAGACAGCCGCGAAGATACCCCAACCGTGGGTGCGCTGGATGGAGCCCAGAGCGCTCGGGAAGGAGGAAGCGATGGAGGTGAAGATCAGCAGGGACATACCGTTGCCGACGCCACGCTCGGTAATCTGCTCACCCATCCACATGATGACGGTGGTACCTGCACACAGGGTGACGATAATCAGCAGGATGTGCAGTACGTCGTCCTGGGGGATGATGCCCGGGCAGTTACCCAGCAGAACGCCAGAGCGTGCCATCGAGACGATGGTGGTTGCATTCAGCAGAGCAAGAGCGATGGTCAGGTAGCGGGTGTACTGGGTGAGCTTTGCCTGACCCTGCGCGCCCTCATCGTGCAGCTCCTGGAATCGCGGGATGACCACGCGTAGCAGCTGGATGATAATGGACGCGGTAATGTACGGCATCACGCCGAGGGCAAAGATCGAAAGCTGCAGCAGTGCGCCACCACTGAAGAGGTTGACGATATCGTAGACGCCACCGCTTGTAACATTGGCGTTCAGACACTGCTGTACATTTCCGTAGGAAACGCCTGGCGCGGGGATGAAAGTGCCCACGCGGTACAGCACAATCATTGCCAGGGTAAACAGCAGCTTACGCCGCAAATCGGCGGTCTTGACGACTCGCCCGAATGCGCTCAGCACATGTCCTCCTGTAAGTCTATGGGGCGCCCATCCCTCTCAAAGAGTTTTAGGGCGCAGTAAACACATCTTCCAGTCTATCGTGTTTGGAGCGGGTAACGATAACTCCCTAGCAGATTATGTAGCTTTTATATTCTCTTAGCGTGATTTTTGAACGCCAAATGTGGCGCACACCAAGCGTTCAAATATACGAATACAGGAATATATCCCGTTGTGAGTCTTTCCGAGCAGCAAAAAGCCCCCGCCGTACAGTGTACGGACGGGGGCTTTCTCGTCTTGAAGACTACTTAACGGTTACAGAACCGCCAGCGGCCTCGATCTTCTCAATAGCGGAAGCCGATGCCTTGTCAACAACAACGTTCACCTTGACGGAGATTTCGCCGTTGCCCAGAACCTTCACGAGCTCGTTCTTGCGAACGGCACCCTTAGCAACCAGTGCCTCGACGGTGACGTCGCCACCGTTGGGGAACAGTTCCTGGATGCGGTCCAGGTTAACAACCTGGTACTCGGTGCGGAAGGGGTTCTTGAAGCCGCGCAGCTTCGGCAGGCGCATGTGCAGCGGCAGCTGGCCGCCTTCGAAGCCTGCACGAACCTGGTAACGTGCCTTGGTACCCTTGGTACCGCGACCTGCGGTCTTACCCTTGGAGCCTTCACCGCGGCCAACGCGGGTCTTTGCCTTGTGGGCACCCGGTGCCGGGCGCAGATCGTGAATCTTGATAGCTTCTGCCATCTTTACTTGACCTCCTCAACCTTCACCAGGTGAGCAACGGTGTTAACCATGCCAACGGTGACGGGGTCAGCAGTGCGGACTACCTTGTTGCCGGGGCGCTTGAGGCCCAGGGAACGCAGGGTGTCGCGCATGTTCTGCTTCTGACCAACATAGGACTTGACCTGGGTGATTTCCAGCTTTGCGTCGCTGGGCTGAATACGCTTGGCCATTACTACGCACCTGCCTTTTCAGACTTGGTGTTGCGCAGGTAGCTGGGGATAACCTCATCGGTGGGCAGGCCACGGCGGGCTGCCACTGCCAGGGGCTCCTCGAGCTCCTTGAGTGCTGCAACAGTTGCGTGAACGATGTTGATCTGGTTGGAGGAACCGAGCGACTTGGACAGCACGTCGTGAATGCCTGCGCACTCGAGTACTGCACGCACGGGGCCACCTGCGATAACACCGGTACCAGCGGTTGCCGGGCGGAGCATCACAACGCCTGCAGCTGCCTCACCCTGCACACGGTGCGGGATGGTGCGGCCTTCGATGCGGGGAACGCGGAAGAAGTTCTTCTTTGCTTCCTCGACACCCTTGGAGATTGCTGCGGGAACTTCCTTAGCCTTACCGTAGCCAACGCCGACCAGGCCGTTACCGTCACCAACGACGACCAGTGCGGTGAAGCTGAAGCGACGACCACCCTTGACGACCTTGGAAACGCGGTTGATGGTCACAACGCGCTCGATGTACTTGTCCTTCTCCTCCTCGCGAGCGCGGTTGTTACGGCGCTCACCACGGCCACGACGCTCGCCGCGGTTGTTGCGGCGCTCCTCGCGCTGGTTGGAGGTCTCAGCGGTTTCAGCTACTACTGCTTCGCTCACCTGAGTTTCCTTTACGTTCTGCTCGCTCATTAGAGTGCAAGACCTCCCTCGCGTGCACCGTCAGCAACGGCTGCAACACGGCCGTGGTACTTGTTACCACCGCGGTCGAACACGACTGCCTCAACACCAGCTGCCTTGGCGCGCTCTGCTACGAGCTCACCAACGCGCTTTGCCTTAGCGGTCTTGTCCAGGTCAGCTGCACGCAGCTCTGCTTCCATGGTGGAAGCGGATGCCAGGGTTACGCCCTTGACATCGTCGATAACCTGAACGAACATGTGACGGGTCGAACGGGTGACGCACAGGCGCGGACGCGCAGCGGTACCCGAAACGTACTTGCGGATGCGAGCGTGACGACGTGCACGCTGCGCTGCCTTCGACTTGATAGCCATGTTTACTTACCAGCCTTTCCGACCTTGCGGCGGATGTGCTCACCTGCGTAGCGAACACCCTTACCCTTGTAGGGATCGGGCTTACGCAGACCACGAATGTTTGCTGCAACCTGACCAACGAGCTGCTTGTCGATACCCGACACGGTCAGCTTGTTAGCACCCTCCACTGCGAAGGTAATACCCTCGGGAGCGGTGATGTTGATCGGGTGGGAGTAGCCCAGAGCGAACTCCAGGTCGTTACCCTTCGGGGTCACACGGTAACCGGTACCAACGATTTCCAGCTTCTTTTCGTAGCCGGAGGTAACGCCGATAATCAGGTTCTGAATCAGGGTACGAGTCAGACCGTGCAGCGAGCGAGACAGGCGCTCGTCGTTCGGACGAGATACAACGATCTCGTTTTCGTTCAGAGCCACGGTGATGGGGGAAGCTACCTTGTGGGAGAGCTCGCCCTTCGGGCCCTTAACGGTAACCAGGTTGCCATCGACCTTAACCTCAACGCCGGCGGGAACCGAGATGGGGAGACGTCCAATACGTGACATTATTCTCTTCCTTTCTCTTCTAACCGACTACCAGATGTAAGCGATGACTTCGCCGCCCACGCCCTTCTTCGCAGCCTGCTTGTCAGTGAGCAGACCCGAAGAGGTGGACAGGATTGCGATGCCGAGGCCACCCAGAACCTGGGGCAGGTTGGTGGACTTTGCGTAGGTACGCAGGCCCGGCTTGGAAATACGACGCACGCCAGCGATGGAACGCTCGCGGGACGGACCGTACTTGAGGACGAGGGTCAGGGTCTTGCCGACCTTTGCATCCTCAACCTTCACGTCGGCGATGTAGCCCTCAGCCTTCAGGATCTCAGCAATGCGAGCCTTCAGCTTGGAGTAGGGCATGGATACGGTGTCGTGGTATGCGGAGTTTGCGTTACGCAAACGGGTCAGCATATCTGCGACCGGATCAGTCATAGTCATTGTGGGCTTTAGCCCTTCCTCGTTGTGGTTTCCCTACCCCGCGGTAACGGGGTCTGGACCTACAACGTAGTCGTTAGTTGGTCTTGAACGGGAAGCCCAGTGCCTTCAAGATTGCACGGCCTTCTTCGTCGGTCTTCGCGGAGGTCACCACGGTGATGTCCATACCACGCACGCGGTCGATCGAGTCCTGATCGATTTCGTGGAACATGGACTGCTCGGTCAGACCGAAGGTGTAGTTACCATTACCGTCGAACTGGCGGTCCGAGAGGCCGCGGAAGTCGCGGATTCGGGGCAGTGCCAGGGTGACGAGGCGGTCCAGGAATTCCCACATGCGGTCGCCACGCAGGGTGACGTGTGCGCCGATGGGCATACCTTCGCGCAGCTTGAACTGTGCGATGGACTTCTTAGCGCGGGTAACAATCGGCTTCTGACCGGTGATTGCGGTGAGATCGCGGATTGCGCCGTCCATGAGCTTTGCGTCGCGAGCTGCCTCGCCAACACCCATGTTTACGACGACCTTAACGATCTTCGGGGTCTGCATGACGTTCTCGTACTTGAACTCTTCCTGCAGAGCGGGAACGACGACCTCAGCGTACTTGGTCTTGAAGCGGGGGGTGATCTTGGTTTCGGTCATTAGATGTCCTTACCCGAACGCTTAGCAACGCGCACGCGAACGGTGCGCTCCTTGCCGTCACGCTCTACAGTCTCGAGGCGGAAACCAACACGGGTCGGCTTCTTGGTCTCGGGGTCAACAATCGCAACGTTAGAAACGTGGATCGGTGCCTCAACCTTCTGAATGCCGCCTGCTGCGCCGGTCAGGGGGTTAGCCTTGGTGTGCTTGGTGACGACCTTGACGCCCTCAACAATCACGCGGTTTTCCTTGGGGAGAACCTTCAGAACCTTGCCCTGCTTGCCCTTATCTGCACCGGAAATAACCTGAACCAGGTCGCCGGACTTGATCTTAGCCATGAATTAGAGCACCTCCGGAGCCAGCGAAACGATCTTCATGAACTTCTTGTCGCGAAGCTCACGACCCACGGGGCCGAAGATACGGGTACCACGGGGATCACCATCAGTGTTCTTCAGGATCACTGCGGAGTTCTCGTCGAACTTGATGTAGGAGCCGTCGGGACGACGGGTTTCCTTCTTGGTGCGGACGACGACTGCCTTGACAACGTCACCCTTCTTTACGGTACCGCCGGGGATTGCATCCTTGACGGTTGCGACAATGATGTCGCCAATGCCTGCGTAGCGACGCGAGGAACCACCGAGAACACGGATGGTCAGGATTTCCTTCGCACCAGTGTTGTCGGCGACCTTCAGTCGCGACTCCTGCTGAATCATATTTCTCCTGTCGTCTCGCCGGTTCCGACTCGCTTTAGGCGCGAGCCAGCCTTGCGGAACATTTTTACGGGATTGGTTGACGCCCCGGGCCCCAACTCTATGGAAGGGGTTAGCGGAAACGCCTGGGGCAAACCCATGCCAGAAGCATTTGGACCCGCGTGAAGCGGGCGTATCCCACCCGTAAATAGCGGCATTATGCACTGGCACGAGAAGCCCGTGGTTGTGCGGCTATTTGGATACAGCCACACAGTCTTAACACTGTACAGGAAGCAGGTATGTAGCGCAAGAGTTTGCCGACTATGATTTCAGTCTCTTCCACCCTATCTCTGGGGATAGCCGGGCTTAGAGAGCAAAAACCCCATACCCCACATCACCATCGATTGAGAAGGCCCCTTATTTGACACTTAAAGCAGGAGGCCCCTTCGTGTAGTTCCTGACGCATAAGAAACTGAAGGGGCCTCGAGAAATCTATCAAACAATGTGTCAAACAAAGAAGATAGATATTAATATTTTACTACGCTTTAATGTCCCTCCACGACAGACTTGCCGCAGTACTGGCAAGAGACCACCCCGGTCCTACTCCCCACCTCTCAGACATACGCACAGTGCTAGAGCGCGGCTAGAGCGCGGCACGCACTACGTTGATATATCAGCTGCTCTCAGTCGCTCTTCACTCATCAGCTAGGGCATATATACTTTCGCGATACCGTCACGAACGATAGGGCGAGGAGGTTCTCCCGGTCGAGTCTCTTCTGCAGCCTCGTAGTATTCGCCAGAGTTTGCATCCAGCACGTAGGGAACCTCAGCTGCGGGGTAGTCTCCTGCTTTATCGACAGCAATAACACTCCCGTCCTTCAACAGGACCTGGTGGTTAATGCGGGTGGGAGCCACCTGCACGGTGTCAATAATGGCTCGATTGAGCGTATTAATGACGGTAACAGTTCCGCCACCAGCAACTGCCGCCTCCCCCTTGCCACCGAAATCAGCAACATAGAGCAGGTGACGTTCTGCATCGAGCAAGATATCGGTGGGCATCTTTCCGAACGGAAGATAAGCGAGGTGCTCACCCTCAAAGCTCAGAACATACAGACCGCCATTCTTACCCTCGCGCCCTTGCGCAGAGACATATAGTTCACCGCGCGTCGAAACAATCTCCACACCGTGAACACCGACTGGAGTATTGGCGTCTTCCCCGCCAATTACGGGCAGCTTGCGTGCAAGCTCCCAGGTATTCATGTCCACAACCCAGATTTCATCTCGCATAGTATTCGGGATGTACAGGCGGCTACGAGCTTCATCAGCTACGGGCCCTAGTAGCATAGCGGGACCGTCCCCTTGAAGAGAGCTAACCGCGCGTTCTCCTTCTGCGTTAGGTGCAGCGATTACCTGGTAACCACCCATTCCGGTCACGAGTACGGAACCGCTGGGTGCAACGTATAGCTCACGCGGAATTAGCATCTCCACTCCTAGAGCGAGAGAATCCCATACGAGCGCTAGATCTTTTTGGGAGTATGCGGATACCGAGTTTGTGCGGGTTCCTCCGGTCCAGAGAAGCTCCCGCTCGTTGTCTGCTGCTAGACCGTAGGCAGCCTGGATTTGGAAGAGGTTCTCTAACCCGGGGTTATTTTCCGGGATAGCAGGCAGAACAGCCGTCTTCTCAATCTGCAGGGTATCTGCGTTTATGCGTGCGATTGTTGCGCAGAGAGTACCGTGGGTCTTCGTGTGATTAAAGCTTCCGCTTACGAAAAGAACGTTCTCTTCGGGGTTGTATGCCACTTGATACTGCCCAGCGAGCCCCGCAGAACGATCCACAGAAAAATGGTTGGCGCCCAGGGTGCTCTTCTGTTCTTCTCCTGAGGCTGAGGGAACCATAGATATCTCCAGAGTTGTGTAGGTTGGAGGCTAGCTCACCTCATATTTTGCGGGCTTAGCATCCGGAGCTTTCTGTTATATATCTTACGCTTCACCCTCCACTTTGAGGCTTTTCTGGCGTAGTCCATGCGCTGCGCCGTTCGTGGCCAAGATACCCCATATCGGCAATACTCATTGCTCTCCCCCGGGATCTGAGTGAGGTGGATTTACTCAACGAAAACTTTGCAGTCTGCATATAATCAGCACAAAAGACATCTATCTAGAGATATTGACAGATTATAGAGTTTATAAGCTTGTCCTGAGGCGTCTAGAGCCATGGATTTCGTAATATTTCGTCACTTCTGAGCCCCTCAAAACAGCGTTCCGAAAAAATCTGCTTAAAAATTTAGAAATTAAGGGTTGTTTTTTCAAAAATCAAGTTTTTTGGTAATAAACACGCTTCAAGGTGCGAAAATCAGCGAGATGTACCATAATAGAAGAGACGCATGCGTCAAATAAGAGGTTCGGTCCTTATCGGACAGATTTCTTGGGTCCCTTTTTCCTCGCTAATCCGTTTGTCTAGGGACCGAACCTCGCTTTGACACTAAACCCGCACTTCGGTGCGGGTTTTCTTTATATCTGAGGCGCTAGAACCCTACATTTCATTCTTTGGGGCTGTTAACTCGTCAAATATGGGCGAGCGAGTGCAGAGGGGGCGCCTCCCCTTTTCTCTCATTCATTCCCTTCCCCATCCCCAGCTGCTACTTCTAACCCTGGTCTAGACCTTCCGCCTATATAACAGGCATATATGCAAACTGAAAGGGGCGGTACCCATCGCTTCGATGGGTACCGCCCCTTTCAATGTGTATCGGCAGTTTCAGAGAGTCAATCGGGTTCTTGAATATCTAGTAGATCCCGCTCTGCCTCTTTAGCTACTACCGTGCGGTAGTATCGTGGGCTGCCGTGGGGTACGGACTATGCCTTGCGGCGACGTGCTACCAGCACAGTTGCGCCAACAACCAGTGCAAGAACACCAATTCCTGCAGCAACGACGACGCCCGAAGCACCGGTGTTAGCCAGCGAAGACTTCGAGGAGCTCGAAGCGGTGGAGCCGTTGTTGGAAGAGGTGACGTTCTGCGACGAAGAGCCGGAGGTCTTCGGTGCAGTGCTGTCCTTCTTCTGAGCATCAGACTTCAAAGAATCCGCGGGAGCCTTGGACTGATCCTTAGCGTTTTCCTTTACCTGTTCCTTGGAGTCTGCCGGTGCGGAAGGCGCCTCAGAGGGGTTAGTTACAGGTGCATTAGCCGATTCGGATGCCTTCGGTGCAGGTGCCTGGTTGTCAACGCTGAAGGTGTATTCTGCAGCCACACCACCGCGCACGTTATCGTTCTCGGTCAGGGAACCGGAGAGCAGGTAGATAGCAACGCTATCGCCGGTCTTCAGTTCTTCAGTCAGGTTAGAGTTTGCCACGGTGGGGCGGTCGATGGTTGCGGTGAAGTTACCGTTTTCGTCCGCCTTGATGTATGCCCAGATGCCTGCGCTATTGCCTTCAACGCCTTCGAGCTTAGGCTCTACCTTCGCAGAAATAGCGCCCTTGTTCAGCTTGACGGCGATAACGGAGCCCTTACCGTCCAGAGTCTTGAAGCCTTCACCGTGGAAGGTCAGCTTCTGGCCGTCCCAAGTCTTGGGGAAGTAGACCTTAGCGCCGTCCTTGTACTCGTGCACAACCTCATTGGAATTTGCGCTTTCGGAGGGTGCCGGGGTGCTCGGCTCGGGCTTAGCAGACTCGCTCGGAGCCGGAGTAGTCGGCTCAGGCTTAGCAGACTCGCTCGGAGCCGGAGTGGTCGGCTCAAGCTTAGCAGACTCACTCGGAGCCGGAGTGGGCTGTTCGCTATCCGGCAGGCTCAGCTTAGTGCCGGCAGGGTAAGTGGTAGTCACGCCAGAAGGAGTAGCAGCGACCTGGGTGGTTTCTGCCGGTGCGCAGGTCTCAGCGGTGTCTGCCTTCTTCTCTGCAACAGTTGCGGAGAGCGCTTCACCACCGCGAGGAGTGTCACCTTCAACAATGGAGCCGGAGAGCAGGAAGACCGATACCTTATCGCCGCTCTTCAGATTTTCCGTCAGGTTGGAGTTCTCGGTGGTCGGGTACGGCAGTTCAGCGGTGAAGTTACCGTTTTCATCTGCCTGGATGTACGCCCAAACACCTGCGCTGTTGCCCTCAACGCCGTTGAACTTCGGCTCTTCCTTCGCGGAGATACGACCCTTGTTCAGCTTAACGGCGAGCACGGAGCCCTTCGAACCGTCCTGAGTCTTGAAACCTTCACCACGCAGCTTCAGGGTTTCACCGGTGGTCCAGTCCTTCACTGCGTAGAGCTTAGCGCCGTCGGCATAGGTCTTCACCAGCTCTTCAGAAGCAGTCTGCACTGCCGGCTTCGCGGCAGTTTCAACGGTGGTGTTGATCTTCACCATGACGCCGGGGGTAATCGGGGAATCTGCGTTGTCCTTGCCCTTAGGCTCGGTGCTAGAGGTGCGGTATTCACCGGTGGTCTTATCGATGGTGTAGTCGGTTTCGATAGCGGAAGCGCCTTCGACGCTACGTGCTACAGCGTATACGCTACCGTCTGCAGTGACCAGAACATCATTCGCACCGCTAGTTGCGCCGGTGGACACCTGAGACACAACGGTGCCGGTGCGTGCGTCAACAACGCCGACGTTGCCGGTACCGTAATCGGTCACGTACAGCAGGTCACGGGCTTCGTCGGAGGCAAGGGCGAGAGCCTGAGAGCCGAAAGGAATGGTCTTCTTGTAGGCGCCGGTTTCCAGGTCGTAGACGGTGATACCAGAGTTAGTGCCCTTACGGTCACCCTGGGAGCTGACGTAGATTTCCTTCAGAGACTTGTCGATGGTGACGTCAGAGGCGTTCAGGTCGGCTTCAGCATTGTCCTTGTGCAGCTGAATAGTCTTCTCAACCTCGTAGCTCTTGGTGTCGATTACCTTCACGGTGCCGGCACTCAAGGAGGGTACGTAGAGCTTGCCATCAGCGGAGTCCACGTGCATGTTCATTGCGATGTCAGATTCGCCCTTGGCGTCGGTGAATTCAATCTTCTTGACCAGGGCGTGCTGGGTGGTGTCGAAGACGCTAATGCCGCCGGAGCCAGATACAAAGACCTTGCCGCTGGAGGGATCGATGCGTACCTCGCGCGGGTGGTTGACCTCGCCTTCTGCGCTGCTCCAGATAATCTTGTTGGTCGCGGGATCGAAGACAGATACCTTGTTGACGCGGGTCTGGGTCACCCATACGTATCCGGTTGCTTCGTCGTAGGCAATACCGTAGGGAGATTCGATCTGCTTACCGGTCGGTGCGGTAGCGCCACGTGCGGTGAAGTCGGTGGTCGGGAACTGGTAGACAGTGGAGAGGCTCGGGGTGGATCCAACGTTCCAGGTGCCGACACCACCGGTCAGTACCGGCGGGCGGCCGGAGGAGAAGGAGGTGTAGAGGGAGGAGGTTGCTGCCGAGTATGCCAGCTGGTACTGGCCGGGCAGGCCCTGGTACTGGGTAGCGCTCACTGCAATGTGGCGGCATTCCTCAGCAGAGGTCTGGGAGTTTCCTCCGGGGACGGAAGCGGAGACGTTTGCCGCAAAGGTAGCGGGAACCGCAGCGAAAGAACCTGCGACAACGGAAAGTGCGCCAGCAATGGCGAGCAGCTTACGTGAGGGCTTGGGTGAAGAAGTCATGCTGATCCTCGATGATGTGTAGTGGTACTTCTCCAAAGGTCGTGCAACCTCCGGAAGATGCGTAGCTAAGCCCCTATGGATGAAGCAAGGCTAGACTAAGCAACTATAAAGTTGATAATAAGTGCCTCGTTAGGTTATTTTCAAGCAGCTATTATCAGCGCCCACGCTTCTCACGACTCTTTTAGCCACCGTCGCTATCCTCCCTAAAGCCCCGCATACACGCTCCACAAGGGGATTTCTTCCTCCAGCTCAAGCTACGTGGCTCTTTGATAGCGTTGTCCGGTAAAAGTAACCACTTTTCTGTATGACATCTTCAAAAGTTTTATGACAAATATTTATTCGGCATTTCATGACTTCTATCGTTGATTCTGTAGCTCACAGAACTTCCCGCTGAGTTCTCCCGAATAAAGGTTAAACGCAAAGGAGCCCTCTCCTACCTAAGTAGGAGAGGGCTCCTTTTATTGCTCTAGCAGAGAGTCATTAGAGGGCTTACTTAGCCTTCTCGATGATCTCCACGATACGCCAGCGCTTGGAAGCGGACAGCGGACGGGTCTCTGCAATCAGAACGAGGTCACCGATACCAGCAGTGTTCTGCTCGTCGTGTGCCTTGATCTTGGAGCTACGGCGAACGACCTTGCCGTACAGTGCGTGCTTCACGTGGTCCTCGACCTCGACGACAACGGTCTTGTCCATCTTGTCGGAGACAACGTAGCCGCGGCGGGTCTTGCGGTAGCCGCGCTCTTCGTTCTTTACTTCACTCACTTGGACTCACCTTCAGTTGCGGGACGAATACCGAGCTCGCGCTCACGCAGCACGGTGTAGATACGTGCGATGTCGCGCTTGATAGTGCGGCGACGACCTGCGTTAGCCTGACCGGTGACTTCCTGGAAGCGGATGTTGAAGAGTTCCTTCTTCGCTTCGCTCAGCTTTGCAGCCAGCTCTTCGTTGGAGAGCTCTGCGAGCTTATCGATGCTCAGGTCCTTGGATCCTACTGCCATCTCGCTTATTCACCACCTTCGCGGCGACGCACAACACGTGCCTTCATCGGGAGCTTGTGGATTGCCAGGCGCATTGCCTCGCGAGCCACTTCTTCGGACACACCGGAGAGTTCAAACATGACTCGACCCGGCTTGACATTTGCGACCCACCACTCGGGCGAACCCTTACCGGAACCCATACGGGTTTCAGCAGGCTTCTTGGTCAGCGGACGGTCGGGATAAATGTTGATCCAGACCTTACCGCCACGCTTGATGTGACGGGTCATTGCGATACGTGCAGCCTCAATCTGGCGGTTGGTCACGTATGCGGGCGACAGGGCCTGAATGCCCCACTCACCGAAGCTAACCTCGGTGCCGCCCTTTGCGAGACCACTACGCTTGGGGTGGTGCTGCTTGCGGTACTTTACTCGACGGGGAATAAGCATTTATGCCTCACCGTTCTCTGCAGTCTTGGCCTCGACCTTTGCCGAAGCGTTCTCGTTGCGGCGCTCGCGACGAGGACCACGGTTGCCCTGGCGGCGGCGGTCACCATCGCGGCGGTTGCCACGGCGGTTGTTTGCTGCCTGCTGAGCTGCCAGCTCCTTGTCGGTCAGGTCGCCCTTGTAGATCCAGACCTTCACGCCGATGCGACCGAAGGTGGTCTTAGCCTCGAAGAAGCCGTAGTCGATGTTCGCACGCAGGGTGTGCAGGGGCACACGGCCTTCGCGGTAGAACTCGGAACGGGACATTTCAGCGCCACCCAGACGGCCGGAGCACTGGATACGGATACCCTTTGCGCCTGCACGCTGTGCGGACTGGATTGCCTTCTTCATTGCACGTCGGAATGCAACACGCGATGCGAGCTGCTCTGCGATGCTCTGTGCAACCAGCTGAGCGGAGAGGTCGGGGTTAGCAACCTCGAGGATGTTCAGCTGAATCTGCTTGTTGGTGAGCTTCTCGAGCTCGCCGCGGATGCGGTCTGCTTCTGCGCCACGGCGGCCAATCACGATACCAGGACGAGCGGTGTGGATGTCCACACGCACGCGGTCACGGGTACGCTCAATCTCGACCTTTGCAACGCCTGCGCGATCCAGGTTCTTTGCCAGCAGCTCGCGGATCTTTACGTCCTCGCGGACGAAGTCAGCGTAACGCTCGCCGGGCTTGTTGGAATCAGCGAACCACTTGGAGACGTGGTCAGTGGTGATGCCCAGTCGGAAACCGTTCGGGTGAATTTTCTGACCCATTTAGCGGTCCTCCTCCTTCTCCGGGGTAGCAACTACCACGGTGATGTGGCTGGTGCGCTTGTTGATTCGGTATGCGCGACCCTGAGCGCGGGGCTGAATGCGCTTCATGGTCGGGCCCTCGTTCACGAATGCTTCGCTGATGAACAGCTCTTCCTCGCGGAAGGGCAGACCCTGCTGGGTTGCCTTCTGACGAGCGTTAGCTACTGCCGAAGCAACGATCTTGTATACCGGTTCCGAAGCTGCCTGGGGGGCGAACTTCAGAATCGCCAGAGCCTCTTCCGCCTGCTTACCACGGATCAGGTTGACGACACGGCGGGCCTTCATAGGCGTAACGCGAACGAAACGCGCTGATGCCTTGGCTTCCATTGCCTATCTCTCTTTCGTCTATTGCCGAAAGGGAAACGTTAGCTTATCGGTATGAACCGATTAGCGACGCTTACCCTTACGGTCGTCCTTCACGTGGCTGCGGAAAGTGCGGGTCGGAGCAAACTCACCGAGCTTGTGACCAACCATCGACTCGGTGATGAACACCGGCACGTGCTTGCGACCGTCGTACACTGCGATGGTGTGACCGAGCATGTCGGGGATAATCATCGAGCGACGCGACCAAGTCTTGATTACGTTCTTGGTGCCCTTCTCGTTCTGAGCTGCAACCTTCAGGTAGAGGTGCTGATCAACGAAAGGGCCCTTCTTCAAACTACGAGGCATGTTTCAGGCTCCTTAGCGCTTCTTGCCAGTACGACGGCGACGAACGATGAGCTTGTCGCTTTCCTTGTTGGGACGGCGGGTACGACCCTCGGGCTTACCGTTGGGGTTAACCGGGTGACGACCACCGGAGGTCTTACCTTCACCACCACCGTGCGGGTGGTCAACCGGGTTCATGACCACACCACGGACGGTCGGGCGGATGCCCTTCCAGCGGTTACGGCCTGCCTTACCCCAGTTGATGTTGGACTGCTCAGCGTTGCCAACTTCACCAACGGTTGCGCGGCAGCGAACATCCACGTTGCGGATTTCGCCGGAGGGCAGACGGAGCTGACCGTACTTGCCTTCCTTAGCAACCAGCTGTACAGAAGCACCTGCGGAACGAGCCAGCTTTGCGCCGCCACCGGGGCGGAGCTCGACACAGTGAATCACGGTACCAACGGGGATGTTGCGCAGGGGCAGGTTGTTACCGGGCTTGATGTCAGCTGCGGGGCCGGACTCGACGATGTCGCCCTGAGCGAGCTTGTTCGGAGCGATGATGTAGCGCTTGGAACCATCGAAGTAGTGCAGCAGCGCGATGCGAGCGGTACGGTTGGGATCGTACTCGATGTGCGCAACGCGTGCGTTAACGCCGTCCTTGTCGTGACGACGGAAGTCGATCAGACGGTACTGGCGCTTGTGGCCGCCACCCTTGTGACGGGTGGTGATGCGGCCGGTGTTGTTACGGCCGCCGGTCTTGTGAAGCGGACGAAGCAGGGACTTTTCCGGGGTGGAGCGGGTGATCTCGGAGAAATCAGCAACGCTCGAACCGCGGCGACCCGGGGTCGTCGGCTTGTACTTACGAATACCCATTTAGATATTTCTTCCTTCGTTAAAGTGGTCTCCGCGGGGCTTATGCCTGCGGACCGCCGAAGATGTCGATGGTGCCTTCCTTGAGGGTCACAATCGCACGCTTGGTGTTCTTGCGAGCGCCCCAACCGAAACGGGTGCGCTTGCGCTTGCCCTGACGGTTGATGGTGTTGACGGAAGCAACCTTGACGTCAAAGATCTTCTCGATGGCCTGCTTGATTTCCAGCTTGTTGGAATCGGTTGCGACCTCGAAGGTGTACTTACCTTCGTCGAGCTGACCGTAGCTCTTCTCGGAAACGACGGGAGCAATGATCACGTCGTATACAGACTTGGTGGAAACGCTCATTACTTAGCGCCCTCCTTCTTCTGAGCTGCAGCAACGAATGCGTCGAATGCTGCCTTGGTGAAGACCACGTCGTCCGAAACCAGCACATCGTAGGTGTTGAGCTGGTCTGCGTACAGAACGTGGACGTTCTCCAGGTTACGTGCGGACAGAGCCACAACGTCCTCTGCACGAGCAATCACAAGAAGGATGTTCTTGCGCTCGGTGATAGCTGCGAATGCAGCCTTTGCAGCCTTGGTCGAGGGGGTTTCACCGGAGATGAAGTTCTCGACAACGTGGACGCGGTCGTGACGAGCGCGATCGGAGAGAGCACCGCGCAGTGCAGCGGCAATCATCTTCTTGGGGGTGCGCTGTGCGTAGTTACGCGGGGTCGGACCGTGAACAACGCCACCGCCGGTCATGTGCGGTGCGCGGATGGAGCCCTGACGTGCGTTACCGGTGCCCTTCTGCTTGAAGGGCTTACGGCCTGCGCCGGAAACCTCGCCGCGGTTCTTGGTCTTGTGGGTGCCCTGGCGTGCAGCAGCGAGCTGTGCAACGACAACCTGGTGCAGCAGGGGCACGGATGCCTGCGCGTCGAAAATCTCTGCGGGCAGGTCTACCTTAAGGGTCTTAACAGCCATGATGTATTAGGCTCCCTTCACAGCGGTACGAACCAGAACAACGCCGCCCTTGGGACCGGGGATTGCACCCTTGATCAGCAGGACATTGTTCTCTGCGTCCACACCCTGGATAGTCAGGTTCAAGGTAGTGTGACGTGCTGCGCCCATACGGCCAGCCATGCGCATACCCTTGAACACGCGTGCGGGGTAGGATGCGCCACCGATGGAACCGGGCTTACGGTGGTTCTTGTGCTGACCGTGAGACGCGCCAACACCCTTGAAGCCGTGACGCTTCATAACACCTGCGAAGCCCTTACCCTTGGTCTTACCAACGACGTCGACCTTCTGGCCTGCTTCGAAGAGCTCAACGGTCAGTTCCTGACCGAGGGAATACTCAGAAGCATCTGCGGTACGCAGCTCGACGATGTGGCGACGGGGGGTAACACCGGCCTTCTCGAAGTGACCAGCCAGGGGCTTGGTAACCTTGCGAGAGTCGATTGCACCGAAACCAATCTGAACAGCTTCGTAGCCGTCAGTTTCCTGGTTACGGATCTGGGTAACAACGTTAGAATCAGCCTTGACGACGGTGACGGGCACAAACTTGCCGTCCTCGTCCCAGACCTGGGTCATGCCGAGCTTGGTGCCCAGCAGGCCCTTCACCTGGCGCTCGAATTTGTTAGTCATTAGATGCGATCCTCTACAGCTTGATCTCGATGTTTACGTCTGCCGGCAGGTCGAGACGCATGAGGGCATCAACAGCCTTGGGGGTCGGATCAACAACGTCGATCAGACGCTTGTGCGTACGCATCTCGAAGTGCTCGCGGCTGTCCTTGTACTTGTGGGGAGAACGGATAACACAGTAAACGTTCTTCTCGGTCGGCAGCGGCACGGGGCCAACTACAGTTGCGCCTGCGCCCTTTACCGTTTCGACGATTTTCCGTGCCGAAGAATCGATGACCTCGTGGTCATAGGACTTCAGACGGATGCGGATTTTCTGTCCCGCCATCTGTCGGACTCTCTTTCTTGATGTATTCCCTGTATCGGAGCTTTTGCCCCTTTGTTATAGCGCTTAAGGAACGCGATATATTCATCACGTGCGCCACTCAGAACGAACTGAATCCGGCTTTGCCGGGTTCCTCACCCCGCCTGAGTACCGACCCCCGAACTCGGGCGTGTCGCCTATTTTCTAGACAGACTCATCCCGTCATCCTTCGGACCGGGTCATACGTGGGCCTACCTTTAGTGCAGGTAGACGCTTTGACAACGTCGTCAATTCTCTCAGAGATAGAGCGCTTGCGCAATACAAACACGAGTTAAGTGCTTAAGAACACTTAACTATCTCTGTCAACCTGAGGATACTCCCGCGATGTAACTCTCAGGGAGCTTTCAATCTACTTTCAGTAAGTTCCATGCGCTTTATTGCTCTTAATAAAGCTTTTAGATCTAAAGACTCTCGTATCGTAGAAGTATCACTACAGCCTAAGGAGAAACCATGTCTCAGCCGACACAACCTCATCAGGCATCCTCTAGCTCTCACTCTTCGTCTCAGAGCCCTCAGCATGTTCAGCCGCAAGGTCTCGGCTTGTACGTTCCCCCATCCCTGTCGGGTCCGTATCCTCAGCCTCCTGCGCAGCGACGCCGAGTCAATGAGGATATCTTCCTCAATATTGTTCTGTACATTGGTTCGCTCCTGCTCATTGGTGCTGCGGGCCTTTTTGTCACCTCGGTGACTTCTTCTCAGGATGAAACGGCTATCTTCCGTGTACTCGCAATGGCGCTTGGAGCAATTGTCTTCTACGGAGCCGGTCTGCTCACCTACCGTTTCGTAGAGCGCCTGCGTATTGCCTCCTACTCTTTTGCAGCAACGGGTCTTGCGTTTATTCCTCTGACCGGCGTTGCTATCTATGTCCTCAAGATTTGGACTGAAGGACGCTACATTTGGCTCCTCACGTCTCTGGTTGGCACTGCAGCCATTATTGGAGCCTGCGCCCTCATGCGTAACCGTGTGATGGCGTACCTGCTGATTTCGTTCATCGTTTCGGACTCGTTGGCAGCTACGAAGGTGGCGGCTCTGCCTTTCGTTTGGTATTTCGTTTCTCTGACTGCCGTTGCCACTGTTCTGGGTTTGATCTTGCACTTTGCCCCGAATGCTGCCCCGAAGGGTATCCGCGAAGGTCTTGTTGATTCCTCGCGTATTTTTGTTCCGGCTACTGCCGTCGCTATTTTCTTCTTCACCAACGATTTGAGCTACACGGACGCAGGTATTGCCTTTGCGGTTATGTCTGTGCACGCCATTCTGTTCACCTGGCTGAACGGCACGGCGGATTACTACGCCCAGGCACGCATCTACCCGATTGCGTCCATTCTCTCCTTCATCATGGACTCGGATCACGGCCCGTGGTTCCCCAGCATCTTCTTCGTCTCTGTTCTGGTTGTTAACCTGATTTCTGCCTACGTATTTATTCCTCGTCTGCAGAAGACTATTGCTGGTTCCGCTCCTGCTACTGATGAACAGCTCGAGCAGGTGCAAAGCACCCCGGCTATCCCCTGGGCGAAGGAATCTCTTCACCAACCCACTCGCAAGATAGAGTGGTTGCCTGCAATTGACGCATGCGTCGGCGTATTCTTCTCCTTCTTTGCTCTCCTTGATGCCTTCTATACTGCTCACGTCGCTGATAGCGTTACCTACGCAACGCGCTGGAGCACTTTCCTTCCCTACGCAGAAGGTAATCAAGGTATCTTCCCCGCTCCCTGGGTTATCGGTGTCCTCTGCATCGTGAGCTTCTTGCTGTACCGCAAGGCAATTCAGCCTCTGGTGCTCATGAGTTTTGTAGCGCTCATCCCGGTCATTGGCATGTATGCTTCCCCCGGCAACCAGGGAACGTTCTATCTGTTCTTCGCGGCAGCAGTAGTCATTTACCTACTCAGCGTTAAGGCCCCCGAGGCACGTACCGCTGGAGCGGTACTGAGCAACATCGGTTATGCCATTGGTATGATTCAGCTCTTCCTCGCTCTCATTCCTGAGATGCAGACTTCTGAGTCGCTTTTGATGTTTGCGTTGGTCTGCGCCGCTATTGCGCTGCTGACTTTTGTCCTCTCTCAGGGCGTTGCAGTACAGAACGCAAGCTACCGTCTTGTAGAGATGTCGGTCTACCTCTTCTTGGGCGTTTTTGCTCTCTTCGTTGGGTACGTAGCTAACCATGCTGATGGCGGAGCACATGGCCGATTCTGGGTTGGTTTCCCGCTCTTCTCGGGTGCCGTCCTCTTCTTGAGCGTCCTGAGCGCTCTTATTCTGGCCCGCGCGCTACGACTTTCGGATGTTGGTTCCTTCCGCTCCACGCTTGTCATGTTTGTCCGTATCGCGTTCTACGCGACTCTGCTTATCGCGACGATTGGCTCGCGACACTACCTGCTGTACGACTTGCAGAAGGAGTACATTGCTGTAGCACTGCCGGCGCTCCTAACCGTCGTTTATGGTGCGCTTGGTTTCTTTATGCCGGTTGGCTCTTCGATTCGTTCGGAGCTACTCACCGTTGCGCGATTCCCCATCTGCTGGTCGGTCATTCTGCTCGCAATCACCGGCAATATGAAGGAATCGCTCGTAGACTTCCTCGTACTTGCACTGCTGGCGGTTCAGGCGCTGTGCAGCGTGCTACTCTATGCGTACTCCAAGCGAAACTACGAAGCATACGCGGCAGCAATTTTCTTCACCCTTGGTTCTGTCCTGAGCGCAGGCCGTTTCATTGGCGATTTTGATAATCTTCTGTTCGCGGTAGCAACTCCTGCTATCTTCATCGCTGTATGGGTGCTTGCCCTTATCTTCAGGGTCTCCCGCATGCAGATTGGTGCCTCCATCAGCATCACGACTTTCTGCATCGGTGCTCTGTGGAATCTCTTCAACACGAGGGAAAGCACAATGGAAATGACTCTTCTGGGCTACTACGCTCTGATTGCCGTCATCATCCTGTTCGTCCTGAAGGTCACGCTCCCGGTTGAGGTCTTCGGTGTGAACGCTAATGTTCGTCCGCGCATCGCTGTCCCGGTTGGTAATACGATGGTTGATTTGCCGATGCACGGCCCGCTGGGTGCCCCCTACGCGCGTTTCCTGTCTCGTCGTCCCCTGAGCCAGGGTATCTATGCACCGGTCAATACGCTGCTGATGATTCCCGCTCTGGCGACGCTGGGATTCTACACTTTCGTTGGGCTGGTTTTTGAGCCCAGGCAGGTGGAGCTCAACGCACTTCTCTGGGGTCTAGGCGCTCTGTCCTTCGTGTCTGTCACCAAGGCGAAGAACCTGCCGATCGTCTGCACCACGGCGTTCAGCCTCTTCATTGCCCGTCTGGTCATTGATTACTCGAAGTCCAATCCTCTGAGCGTCATTCTTGAGGTTGCTCTCCTGATTATGCTGGCTGTTGTGGCCGCCAAGGTCCTCAAGAACTTCATCGCAAAGAGGCCTGTAGATACGCAGGTATCGGATTCTCCTCTGTACTGGGCTTTGGGCCTGCAGGTATTCCTCACCCTGGTAACGTGGGCAGTTCCCGCTGACGGTCCGGATATCGTGGTGCTGGTACTCGGCATTGCCCTGACTCTCCTGAGCGCTCTGCTGCTCGACCGAGTCTGGACCTATATCGCAACTGCGCTAGTCACCCTCGACCTGGCAATTTTGCTCAACGGTCTGAACCCGCTGACTCTGCTGATTATCTCTATTCTGCTCATTGCCGGCGTTATCTGGCGTCTGTTGGTTCGACAGAACAAGGAGGATGCAGCAGCTCCGCACCAGGGTTCTGAGCAGCTTGAGGACTTCCCGCCGCCTCAGAATCAGCCGGTTATGTACCCTCAGAGCAATGTCCAGATGCAGCAGCCCCCGGCTCCTCAGCAAGGCTACGAGCCTCGCCACGAGGAAAACATCTAGCTATCAGCACGTATAGCTTCTATTCCTACGGCATTCTGTAGTAGGATTACCTATGTCCCTTCCGAGGGGCAGTCATTCGAATTGCGGTTCCCAGCCTTCGGGCTGGGAACCGTTTTTCTTTGGCCGCAAACCCTATTCGCATCTGCAACGTCTATCTCGCGTCCTTTTGCCAGCTCCTTGAAAGTGTGTGTGGGCGTTCAAGAACGGTAAGCCAATGACAGCGCATCTGTTCCCCTATGCCCTGCTACAGGTCTGAGGCACGGGTGTGCGATACTGCTACCGCTCTGAGGATTCCTCACCATTGGCTCCTCACCGCTGAGGATCCGATCTTCTCCCCTATCTTTTAGCGTGGGTTTCTGCCGCACAATAGCGCTGAGAGCTTGTTGAAGGGCGTCTATAGCGCCCAGGACGTGGTTACGAGGTTCTCCCAGCAGAGAGGGATATACCTGCCTCTTTGCTGCCTTCAGCAACCCACAAAAGGGCATAACAAAAGGACCCCCGCAGATGCGGGGGTCCTTGAGTATCGCTACCTGGTGGAGAGTTTCCCCTCCGGCAAATCTTTAGCGAATTGTCGTAAACTTACGGCAATTACTTGATGATCTTGGTAACGCGACCCGAACCAACGGTGCGGCCACCCTCACGGATAGCGAAGCCGAGGCCCTCTTCCATTGCGATGGGCTGGATCAGGGTAACGGTCATCTCGGTGTTGTCACCGGGCATAACCATCTCGGTGCCCTCGGGGAGGGTGATAACGCCGGTCACGTCAGTGGTACGGAAGTAGAACTGAGGACGGTAGTTGGAGTAGAAGGGGTTGTGACGGCCACCCTCATCCTTGGAGAGGATGTAGACGTTTGCCTCGAACTCGGTGTGGGGGGTGATGGAGCCCGGCTCCACGACAACCTGACCACGCTCAACATCGTCACGCTTCAGACCACGCAGCAGCAGACCACAGTTCTCGCCTGCCCATGCTTCGTCGAGCTGCTTGTGGAACATCTCGATACCGGTAACGGTGGTCTTCTGAATCGGGCGGATACCGACGATCTCGACCTCGGAGTTGATCTTCAGGGTACCGCGCTCTGCACGACCGGTAACAACGGTGCCACGACCGGTGATGGTGAAGACGTCCTCGATGGGCATGAGGAAGGGCTTGTCCTTCTCACGCACGGGGTCCGGAATGTAGGTGTCGACTGCGTCCATGAGCTCCTCGACCTTAGCAACCCACTCGGGGTCGCCTTCGAGAGCCTTCAGTGCGGAAACGCGAACAACGGGAGCGTTGTCGCCGTCGAACTCCTGCGAGGAGAGGAGGTCACGGACCTCCATCTCGACGAGGTCGAGGAGCTCTTCGTCGTCAACCATGTCTGCCTTGTTCAGTGCAACCAGCAGGGTGGGGACGCCAACCTGGCGAGCGAGCAGAACGTGCTCGCGGGTCTGTGCCATGGGGCCGTCGGTAGCTGCAACCACGAGGATTGCGCCGTCCATCTGAGCCGCACCGGTAATCATGTTCTTGACGTAGTCAGCGTGGCCGGGAGCGTCAACGTGTGCGTAGTGGCGCTTCTCGGTCTGGTACTCGATGTGAGCAATGTTAATGGTAATACCGCGCTGGCGCTCCTCGGGAGCGGAGTCGATCATACCGAAGTCGCGCTTCTCGTTCAGGTCCGGGTACTTGTCAGCCAGAACCTTGGAGATTGCTGCGGTCAGGGTGGTCTTACCGTGGTCAACGTGACCAATGGTACCGACGTTAACGTGAGGCTTGGAGCGCTCGAACTTAGCCTTAGCCAAGAGTGTTCCTCCTAGAACGATTGAAAACATGCACGCGGATCTTCGCTCCGGCGCATCCCGTTATAAAACGGTCTAGCGTCTACAATAGCGGATTACGCCGCAGAGATGAAACTGTTCATGCTCTCAATAATGGATTTAATTGAAAATTTTGGCGTGGGCCACAAGTTTTTGGCCCGTGGCCCACGGGTGAGACGCGGAAATTACTCGCCGCGGCTCTTCTGGATGATCTCGTCAGCGACGTTCTTGGGAACCTCGCCGTAGCTGTCGAATGCCATCGAGAACACTGCACGACCCTGGGTCTTACCACGCAGGTCGCCAATGTAACCGAACATTTCGGTCAGGGGCACGATAGCCTTGATGATCTTAACGCCGGATGCGTCCTCCATGGAACGAACCTGGCCACGGCGGGAGTTCAGGTCGCCGATAACGTCGCCCATGTACTCCTCGGGGGTACGAACCTCAACGTCCATCAGCGGCTCGAGCAGGACCGGGTTAGCGCGCTTAGCGCCTTCCTTGAAGACCATCGAACCAGCGATCTTGAACGCCATTTCGGAGGAGTCGACGTCGTGGTATGCGCCATCGATCAGGGTTGCCTTCACACCCACCATCGGGTAGCCAGCGAGGACACCGAACTTCATAGCGTCCTGGATACCAGCGTCGACCGAGGGGATGTACTCGCGAGGAACGCGGCCACCGGTGACCTTGTCCTCGAACAGGTACAGCTCTTCGCCATCCAGGGGCAGGGGCTCGAAGGAGACCTGCACCTTTGCGAACTGACCGGAACCACCGGTCTGCTTCTTGTGGGTGTAGTCGACCTTCTCGACTGCCTTCTTGATGGTCTCGCGGTAAGCAACCTGAGGCTTACCAACGTTAGCCTCAACCTTGAACTCACGCTTCATACGGTCAACGATGATGTCCAGGTGCAGCTCACCCATACCACCAATTTCGGTCTGACCGGTTTCTTCGTTCAGCGAAACGGTGAAGGTGGGGTCCTCAGCGGAAAGCTTCTGGATAGCGGTGGACATCTTCTCCTGGTCACCCTTGGTCTTGGGCTCAATAGCCACGAAGATCACGGGATCGGGGAAGGTCATCGACTCGAGGACAATCGGGTGTGCGGGGTCGCACAGGGTGTCACCAGTGGTGGTGTCCTTCAGACCGATTGCTGCGTAAATGTGACCTGCGGTAATCTCCTCAACAGGGTTCTCCTTGTTGGAGTGCATCTGGAAGAGCTTACCGATACGCTCCTTCTTACCCTTGGTGGAGTTCAGAACCTGCTGGCCCTGAGCTGCGGTACCGGAGTACACACGGGTGTAGGTCAGCTGACCGTAGAACGGGTGAGCTGCAACCTTGAACGCCAGTGCTGCGAAGGGCTCGTCTGCGGATGCCTTACGGGTCAGCTTCTCTTCCTCGTTGGAGGGGTTGGAGCCGACAACGTCCGGAACGTCCAGCGGGGAGGGCAGGTACTCGATCACAGCGTCCAGCATGGGCTGAACACCGCGGTTCTTGAATGCAGAACCACAGAGAACGGGGAATGCCTCGCCGGAGATAACCAGCTGACGGATACCCGACTTGATCTCGGGGATGGTCAGCTCGCCCTCTTCGAGGTACTTCTCCATGAGCTCTTCGTTGGCCTCAGCAACAGCCTCAACCAGCTCAGCGCGGTACTGCTCAGCCTTCTCAACCAGGTCAGCAGGAATGTCCTGAACCTCGTAGGAGGCACCCATGGACACGTCACCCTTGGCGTCGCCGGGCCATACGTATGCCTTCATTTCGAGCAGGTCAACGACACCGATGAAGTCGCTCTCAGCACCGATGGGGAGCTGAACAACCAGCGGGCGAGCGCCCAGGCGGTCGATGATGGTCTGAACGGTGAAGTAGAAGTCCGCACCCATCTTGTCCATCTTGTTGACGAAGCAGATACGGGGGACGTCGTACTTGTCAGCCTGACGCCAAACGGTCTCAGACTGGGGCTCAACACCTTCCTTGCCGTCGAACACAGCAACTGCGCCATCGAGGACGCGCAGGGAGCGCTCAACCTCAACGGTGAAGTCAACGTGACCGGGGGTGTCGATGATGTTGATCTGGTTGTCCTTCCAGAAGCAGGTGGTTGCTGCGGAGGTAATGGTAATACCTCGCTCCTGCTCCTGAGCCATCCAGTCCATGGTGGAAGCGCCGTCGTGGGTCTCACCGATCTTGTGGTTAATACCGGTGTAGAACAGAATGCGCTCAGTGGTGGTGGTCTTACCGGCGTCGATGTGCGCCATAATACCGATGTTGCGGACCTTGTTAAGGTCGGTGAACACGTCAAGTGCCACGTTATTCTCCCTAAATGAGATACTCCGAAAGCCTGCCGACTCGAATCGACTCGGCAGGCTCTAAACGGAGAATTACCAGCGGTAGTGTGCGAAGGCCTTGTTGGACTCGGCCATCTTGTGAGTGTCCTCGCGACGCTTCACAGCGGCACCGAGACCATTGGATGCATCCAGGATCTCGTTCATCAGACGCTCAGTCATGGTCTTCTCGCGGCGCTGCTTGGAGAAGCCAACGAGCCAGCGGAGAGCCAGAGCGGTGGAACGGCCGGGGCGAACCTCAACCGGAACCTGGTAGGTTGCACCGCCAACGCGGCGGGAGCGAACCTCGAGAGAAGGCTTGATGTTGTCCATTGCCTTCTTCAGGGTTGCGACCGGGTCAGAACCGGTCTTCTTCTCGACGCCCTCGAGGGCACCGTAGACGATGCGCTCTGCGACGGACTTCTTGCCATCCAGCAGAACCTTGTTGATCAGCTGAGTGACCAGAGCAGAACCGTAAACAGGATCGTTTACGAGGGGACGCTTGGGAGCGGGACCCTTACGAGGCATTACTTCTTCTCCTTCTTAGCGCCGTAGCGGGAGCGAGCCTGGCCGCGACCCTTAACACCCTGGGTATCCAGAGCGCCACGAACGATCTTGTAGCGAACACCGGGGAGGTCCTTCACACGACCACCGCGAACGAGCACAATCGAGTGCTCCTGCAGGTTGTGACCCTCACCGGGGATGTATGCGGTAACCTCGACGCCGCCGTTGAGCTTGACACGAGCGACCTTACGCAGTGCCGAGTTCGGCTTCTTCGGGGTGGTGGTGTACACACGGGTGCACACGCCACGCTTCATGGGGTTGCCCTTCAGTGCGGGCGCCTTGGTCTTAACGACCTTGGGAGTCCGGCCCTTGCGGACCAGCTGCTGAATAGTAGGCACGTTTTCTCCGTTGCTTGATCGGGTTCTTCGTTAGAAAATCCCGTATAAACTTACTGGCCCCCATCACGTTGGATGGGTGCTCTCGGTTATCAGAAACGCTCGGATGCATATCCGGTTGGTTTCTATAGGTTCCTCGACATCTCGGCGAGTTCTCAGGGCTAAAATTCCTCACCGTCAGAGGTGAAAAAGTTTTTGGGCACGCTTAAAAATGGCATTTAGGCGTCAGCAAAAAGCAACGCCAAAGGACGGTATCCATACTGCCATTGATTCATCATGCCCGTGCCCTCGGGATAATCCCGCGCAAACCCACCGGGGGTGGATCCTTGTGCACCGAGCTCAAGTACTTCGGATAAGACTATACAGGTTAAATCCCGCTTAATCTAGCGCCAGAGCAGGGATTCTTTGCTTTTAAGCCCCCATCTAAGGGTAAAAACTGATGATTTACCTCACTTAATTACATCTTTGGGATTTACCGCTCCCTCACTGCTTCCTCGGCCTCCTCTGTTTCTTTTGCCTCCTTGCCGCAATTTAAAAACTTAAAGCAGAAGACCGACAAGAACCCTCTCGACGATTCTTGGCGGCATCAACAGATACGGGAGGCGAACGCATAGCTGCACCCGCCTCCCGCAATCCCGCAAGAGAATATTCAGTTATTGGTCTGCCACAGTAGCTACTGGGCTAGGCCACCTGGAAGAGACTACGCCACCTGGAAGACTCGAGTCTGACCCTCAAACGGGGTGATAGTCTTCGAATTCTTCTTAGCATTGCCGTAGTAGCGGATGCGGTACTGCCCCTTAGGAGTATTAGCCGGCACCTTCCAGCGAACCGTCACCTGAGACGCCGAAACACCAATGCGCTTCCATTCAAAGAAAGTATCCGGGTTGTTATCCCCGGTGTAGTACCTCCAGGTATTACCCACACGACGCTCAATCACGAAGTAGCTACCATCGTGATGCATGTTGTTATTGGGGTGAGCACCAGCAAAACGAGCCGTTACCTCTTCGCGGCCGGCAATAGCGTCCTGAGGCTGCTGAGTGACCTGGCCGTAACGCATACCAAACATGGGGGTATCGTAGACGACCTTACCCTGCAGGCTGGCTACCGGGCGACGATCATTCGGACGGTCGCCAATACCCAGCGGAGTGCCGTTCTTCAGCGAAGTTCCAACAACATTAATGGTCTGACGGAACGCACTGGAGGTGTAACGACCGAAGAGGGTCGCACCACCTTCATACTGCTGAGAGTCATACTCCTCAGGAGTCGTCACGTAGTGGTCGTAGGCGTTGGTGTAGCCCTGCAGAATAATATGCGATTCGGGAACACCGAAAAGCTTGGCAGCATCCTGGCGGTATTGCACACCTACCGCACCGGTGAACTCACCGGGCATACCCAGCAGGTAGTAGTCACCGAAGCGCATAATCTGCACCGGATACTTTTCCTGAATGATCGTTCCATTTTTTGCAGAGAAGAGAATACCCTTCGGCTGCTGGCAACGCGCCTGCGCGGCGCTCGGAGTGAACACCAAAGTACCCAGAATAGAGGGGCGACCAGAGCCTTCCTTATAGGCATCCCAGCCACCGCCGCCATCCTCAGTGGAGCCGGCACCAAACGAAGTACCCAGGAAGCCCTGGCAGGTGCGCTCATTATGGCCGCTACCGGTGTACTTGGCATCCACGTTCATACCCGAGAAATTGAAGTACGAAATACGCGAATCCAGACCCTTACCCACCGGAGTACCCGCGCTCTTGAGCTGAGAACGCACAGCATTAGCCTGCTTCTCACCCTGAATCTTCACATTCTTGAACTGGTCATTAGTGGGACCCTGACCAGGCCTCAACCAAGTATTCGGGGAAACATCACCAGCATTAGCATTTGCAAACGCCGCAACGAAACCATCACCGCTACCGGGAACATTGCGATCAACACCATGATCCTGAGTCTCCAGCAGATACTCCGCATAACCCTTGTTATCACTCGAAATCAGAGTATTCTTCGAGGTCAAAGACGTCGGATGAATCGCATACCAGTTCAACACCGCACGAGTCTTACCGTTGCGCTCCAGACGCAGAGTCATATTGGTCGGATCGGTACCGCCGGGCAGCTTAGAGCGAATCTCAGGAGAGTCCAGGTTGAACGCCTCGCGAGAACGGTTAACACCGACACCAGTCAGCTTTGAAGAAGAAATCGTCAGGTTACCGGGCGCAAGGTCCTTCGTCGCCTGGCGAATCGCCTTCAGTGACCCATCTACCTGTGCATTAAACGTGTCCTGATGGAAACCCAGAGTTGTAATGTTGTACAGGCTCTGGTGCGTGATACCGCCAGGAGTTGCGTGAGTGTGGGTTGCAGTAATCATAATGTTCGATTCATCGTACACAGAACCAAACTCAGCGCGGATACGCTTCACCAGCTCATCACGCAAAGACTGCCAACTGGTCAACGTATCGAGTACAACAATGAGGTTGCGCTTACCCGAGGCTCGATCCACAGCAATGAAAGCGCGTGCGTACTGGCGAGTATGCACACCGCTACCCTTCTGAGAGGTCTCACCGTAACCCATGAAGCCGACCTCACCGGGCTCACCGGTAATATCCGCCGCACCTGCACCAACCAGGTAGGGGGTAGCAATGGAGCGCTGAGAGGCAGGAGCTGCCGTCGCAATCTGGCCAGCGGGAAGAATTGCGGATGCCGCAATAAGGCACGCTGCACCAATACGAGCAAGAGAATGCACAGGCGCCTTAAAGCGCGAAAAAACAGAGGAGCGCTTTTGCTCCCCAGCAGTCGAGGAGGGATTCTGTTCAGATTCGTGAGGCTGTGCCGTTCCGGAAGACAGTTGGGTGCCACCAGTAGTCACCCGTCCGGAAGTGATTGGAGTGATATGCATGCCTTCAAGAATAGAACCTAGTCAAAAGGCTTTCCAGTTGAATTAGCACTGTTCAAATAAAGAACATTTATTCCATGTATACCCCAAAGAAAAACGAGTGAATATTCTATATATTGCAGTCCTAGTGCGGTTTCTAGGGAGATTTAGAATATTTGACCGCCATCTAATTTCTTGCCCAGTCAAGAAATTTTCCCAGTTTGAAAAAATAATGCACTCTAATGATTTTTTATAAATAGATTCGTCCACTAGGCAAAAAATATACAACCTTCCCCTGAAGGATAAAGAATATTAAAGTACCGCTTAAAAGAATGCCACCCTCCCCCACCTATTCGTTAAACACAGAACGCGGATACCCGAGACAAACTCGAGTATCCGCGTTCTTTATCAAGGACCAGGCCGGGAGCCTAAACCCCCAACCTGCCCCTCATGGCAGAAGCCTTAGTCCAGACCACGACCGTACTCATCCAGCGAAACAGCCATAAAGCCGCCGTTGCCGTAAGTGTACACCTCGTTATCCATCTGGAACGCGCTCTGGTAACCACCGAAAGTGTCCAGAGCCTGCATACGCTCAGCAGTAGCCTGGGGGCTGGGCTCAACCTCAATATCGTTGTAACGTGCCAGACCGGTACCGGCGGGAACCAGCTTACCGATGATCACGTTCTCCTTCAGGCCGAGCAGCGGGTCAGTCTTCGCCTCCATAGCAGCCTGAGTCAGGACACGGGTGGTCTCCTGGAAGGAGGCCGCCGACAGCCAGGACTCGGTAGCCAGCGAAGCCTTGGTAATACCCATCATTTCCGGACGGCCAGCTGCGGGCTTCTTGCCCTCAACCAGTGCCTTGCGGTTAGCAGTCTGGAAAGCAATGTTATCAACCAGCTCACCAGGCAGCAGATCGGTATCACCGGACTCAATCACGGTCACGCGACGTAGCATCTGGCGAACAATAACCTCAACGTGCTTGTCGTGGATTTCCACACCCTGCGACTTGTACACGCCCTGAACCTCGCTCACCAGGTGCTTCTGAGCCTCACGAGGACCACGAATACGCAGAACCTCCTTCGGATCAACAGAACCGGTAGCCAGCTGATCGCCAACCTGAACGTGATCGCCGTTCTGCAGCTTAGAAGCTGCACGACGCAGAACAGTGTAGGACTGGGGCTCGGAACCATCGTCCGGGGTCACCACAATCTTGTAGGACTTCTCGGTATCCTCAATGGTCACGCGACCAGACACCTCAGAAATCGGGGCAACACCCTTGGGGGTACGAGCCTCGAACAGCTCCTGAATACGGGGCAGACCCTGAGTAATATCGTCAGCCGAAGCCACACCACCGGTGTGGAAGGTACGCATGGTCAGCTGGGTACCGGGCTCACCAATCGACTGAGCCGCAATAATACCAACAGCCTCACCAATGTCCACCAGCACGTTCGAAGCCATCGAACGACCGTAGCACAGTGCACACACACCAATAGCGGACTCACAGGTCAGAACCGAACGGACGCGAACATCCTTCACGCCTGCCTTGAAGAGCTTCTCGATGAGCTCATCAGAGACATCGGAGCCAGCAGCAGCCAGAACGTTGCCAGCCTCATCCTTCACGTCAACCGCAAGGGTACGACCGTGAATTGAAGTCTCAACATCCTGGTGCAGACCGCCATCCTCATCAATCAGAGGCAGAACCAA
The DNA here is from genome assembly GCF_001810135.1 of Rothia sp. HMSC069D01. NCBI lineage: Bacteria > Bacillati > Actinomycetota > Actinomycetes > Micrococcales > Micrococcaceae > Rothia > Rothia sp. HMSC069D01. The sequence goes on along the minus strand of NZ_KV800076.1, from coordinate 179,228 downwards.
ACCGCGGCGAGTGCCACAGTCGTGCTCGCGAACGATAACGTCCTGCGAAACGTCCACCAGACGACGAGTCAGGTAACCCGAGTTAGCGGTACGCAGCGCGGTATCAGCCAGACCCTTACGTGCACCGTGGGTCGCGATGAAGTACTCCAGAACCGACAGGCCCTCACGGTACGAGGACTTAATCGGGCGAGGCATAATCTCACCCTTCGGGTTCGACACCAGACCACGGATACCCGCAATCTGACGGACCTGCATCCAGTTACCACGTGCACCGGAGGTCACCATACGGTAAATGGTGTTCAGACCACCGTGAGAGCTCAAGTTCTCACGCATAGCCTCTGCAACCACGTCGGTAGCCTCGGTCCAAACCTTAATCAGCTCCTGACGACGCTCTTCGTCATCGATGGTACCAATCTCGAAGTCGTCCTCAATTGCAGCAGCCTGCTTCTCGTAGCGCTCCATAATTGCCGGCTTCTCAGAAGGAGTAGCAATATCGGAAACAGCCACGGTCACGCCCGAACGAGAAGCCCAGTAGAAACCGGAGTTCTTCAGGTTATCCAGGGCACGAGCCACAACATCCATCGGGTAACGCTCAGCCAGATCATTAATCAGGCTACCCAGACCCTTCTTATCTGCCACGCCAGAGAACCAGGGGTAATCCTTCGGCAGAGCCTGGTTGAACAGAACCTGACCAACAGTGCAGTCCAGCAGCACAGAATCGCCGGGCTGGTAACCCTCCGGTGCTTCCCAATCCTCGGGAGCAACAAACTGGTCACCATCAAGGCGAATCTTCACCTTGGTGTACAGCTCAATCTCATGACGATCCATCGCCATCAGAGCCTCAGACACCGAGGAGAATGCATGACCCTCGTTCTTCTGACCATCGCGAGGAGTAGTCAGGTGGTACAGACCAATAATCATATCCTGCGAAGGAACAGCCACAGGGCGGCCATCCGACGGCTTCAGGATGTTGTTCGAGGACAGCATGAGGATACGAGCCTCAGCCTGAGCCTCAGGAGACAGCGGCAGATGAACTGCCATCTGGTCACCATCGAAGTCAGCGTTGAACGCGGAGCAAACCAGCGGGTGCAGCTGAATAGCCTTACCCTCAACCAGCTTCGGCTCAAACGCCTGAATACCGAGGCGATGCAGAGTAGGTGCACGGTTCAGCAGAACCGGGTGCTCAGCAATAACCTCTTCCAGCACGTCCCAAACCTGCGGGCGGAAACGCTCAACCATACGCTTAGCGCTCTTAATGTTCTGAGCGTGGCTCAGCTCCACCAGACGCTTCATAACGAAGGGCTTGAACAGCTCCAGCGCCATCTGCTTGGGCAGACCACACTGGTGCATCTGCAGCTGAGGACCAACCACAATCACGGAACGACCCGAGTAGTCAACACGCTTACCGAGCAGGTTCTGACGGAAACGACCCTGCTTACCCTTCAGCATGTCAGACAGAGACTTCAGGGGGCGGTTACCGGGGCCGGTCACCGGGCGACCGCGACGACCGTTATCGAAGAGCGAGTCCACAGCTTCCTGCAGCATACGCTTCTCGTTGTTCACGATAATCTCGGGAGCACCCAGCTCCAGCAGACGCTTCAAACGGTTGTTACGGTTGATCACACGACGGTACAGGTCGTTCAGGTCGGAGGTCGCGAAACGGCCACCATCCAGCTGAACCATCGGGCGCAGTTCCGGCGGAATAACCGGAACAACATCCAGGACCATACCCAGCGGGGAGTTGTTAGTGGTCAGGAAGGCGTTAACAACCTTCAGACGCTTCAGAGCGCGGGTCTTCTTCTGACCCTTACCGGTCTGAATAATCTCCTTCAGAGCCTCAGACTCAGCCTCCAGGTCGAAGGACTCCAGACGCTTCTTAATAGCCTCTGCGCCCATAGCGCCCTCAAAGTACAGGCCGTACTTATCAATCATGGAACGGTACAGAGCCTCATCGCCCTCAAGGTCAGCGACCTTCAGGTTCTTGAAGCGATCCCACACACGATCCAGGTGCTCAGCCTCACGCTCGTAGCGCTTACGCACCGACGCGAGCTGACGCTCAGCGTTATCGCGCAGCTTACGCTTCTCAGCAGCCTTGCCGCCCTCAGCCTCAATACGAGCCAGCTCCGCCTCAACCTCACGGCTGATAGCGTTCACGTCAGCGTTCAGAGCAGCCTCAAGCTCCTGCTTCTCACGGTCGTGAGCAGCCTGCAGCATCGGCAGATCCTCGTGACGAGCTTCCTCGTCAACCTTAGTGATCATGTACGCAGCGAAGTAAATGACCTTCTCCAGGTCCTTCGGAGCCAGATCCAGCAGGTAACCCAGGCGGGAAGGAACACCCTTGAAGTACCAAATGTGGGTAACAGGAGCAGCCAGCTCAATGTGACCCATACGCTCACGACGTACCTTAGAGCGGGTCACCTCAACACCACAGCGCTCACACACAATGCCCTTGAAGCGCACGCGCTTGTACTTACCGCAGTAGCACTCCCAGTCCTTGGTGGGGCCGAAGATACGCTCGTCGAAGAGGCCGTCCTTCTCGGGCTTCAGGGTACGGTAGTTGATGGTCTCGGGCTTCTTAACCTCACCAAAGGACCAACGACGGATGTCGTCGGCGGTGGCGAGGCCAATTCGCATCAAACCAAGCGAAGATTCGTTGGACATATCGGTCCTAATCTCTTTCTGTAAGTTTCTGAAGACTTGGGTTAGCGGGCGGGAACCCCACAACGCACGCGAGCGCATGCGGGGTTCCCCACCCTAGAAGGAGGCGGTGCTTATGCCTCGTCGACGGAGCTAGGCTCGTCGTGGGTCAGGCTCACGCCCATATCTTCTGCTGCCCGGAAGCCTTCTTCCTCCGAGTCGCTCATCTCAATAATCTTGCCGTCGGTGGAGAGCACCTCGACGTTCAGGCACAGAGACTGCATTTCCTTGATAAGAACCTTGAAGGATTCGGGGATACCCGGCTCAGGGATGTTCTCGCCCTTCACGATAGCCTCGTAAACCTTCACACGGCCCGCCACGTCATCGGACTTGACGGTCAGGATTTCCTGCAGGGTGTATGCGGCGCCGTATGCCTCCAGCGCCCACACTTCCATCTCACCGAAGCGCTGACCACCGAACTGCGCCTTACCACCCAGGGGCTGCTGGGTAATCATCGAGTACGGACCGGTGGAACGAGCGTGAATCTTGTCATCCACCAGGTGGTGCAGCTTCAGGATGTACTGGTAACCAACCGAAATCGGGTCCGGGAACGGCTCACCGGAACGGCCGTCAATCAGACGTGCCTTACCGGAACGGTTGATCAGACGGTCGCCATCGCGGTTCGGGTTCGAGTGATCCATGAGGTCGAACAGTTCGTCCTCGTGGGCACCGTCGAACACCGGGGTTGCCAGGCGGGTCGGGCCGGATTCCTTCGGGAAGTTCGGCATGTGCTTGAGCCATTCGGGCTCGCCCTCAATCTTCCAACCCTGCTTAGCCAGCCAACCGGTGTGGACTTCCAGAACCTGACCAATGTTCATACGACCGGGCACACCCAGCGGGTTCAGGATAACGTCCACGGGGGTACCGTCTTCCAGGAAGGGCATATCCTCGATCGGCAGGATCTTGGAAATAACACCCTTGTTACCGTGGCGGCCTGCGAGCTTGTCGCCGTCGGTAATCTTACGCTTCTGAGCCACGTACACGCGGACCAGCTGGTTCACGCCCGGGGGCAGATCGTCCTCATCGTTGTTCTCGCGGTCGAAGATACGGATACCGATGACGGTACCGGACTCGCCGTGAGGAACCTTCAGGGAGGTGTCGCGAACCTCGCGAGACTTCTCACCGAAGATTGCGCGCAGCAGGCGCTCCTCGGGGGTCAGCTCGGTCTCGCCCTTGGGGGTAACCTTACCGACGAGGATGTCGCCAGCCTCAACCTCAGCACCGATGTGGATGATGCCGCGCTCGTCCAGAGCCGAGAGAACATCCTCGGACACGTTCGGAATGTCGCGGGTAATCTCCTCGGGGCCCAGCTTGGTGTCGCGGGCGTCAATCTCGTGCTCCTCAATGTGAATCGAAGTCAGCACGTCCTCAGAAACCATGCGCTGGGAGAGGATGATCGCATCCTCGTAGTTCAGGCCTTCCCACGGCATGTACGCCACGAGCAGGTTCTTACCCAGTGCCAGCTCGCCGCCGTCGGTGGAGGGGCCATCAGCAATAACGTCGCGGTACTCGACGCGCTGGCCTTCCTTCACCACAACGCGCTGGTTGTAGCAGTTACCCGGGTTCGAGCGGGAGAACTTCATGATCGGGTAGGTGGAGACAGAGCCGTCGTCGTTACGGACGATAACGGTCTTAGCGTCCACGGAGGAAACCACACCGGGCTTCTTCGCGAGCACGGAGTCACCGGAGTCCAGTGCTGCGTACTTCTCCATACCGGTACCAACCACGGGAGCCTCAGACTCCAGCAGGGGCACAGCCTGACGCTGCATGTTAGCACCCATCAGTGCTCGGTTAGCGTCGTCGTGCTCCAGGTAAGGAATCAGAGCGGTAGCAACAGACACCATCTGGCGCGGGGAGACGTCCATGTACTGAACGGCGCCGGGAGCAACCAGAACAGCTTCGCCAGAACCATCGCCCGCACGGCAGAGAACTTCGTTCTCAGCGAAGGTGCGGTCAGCGTTCAGCGGTGCGTTTGCCTGTGCGATAACAACAGACTTCTCGTCGTCAGCGGTCAGGTAGCGGACCTCATCGGTCACGCGGCCGTCAGTCACCACGCGGTAGGGGGTCTCAATGAAACCGAAGGAGTTGATACGACCGTAGGTTGCCAGCGAACCAATCAGACCAATGTTCGGGCCTTCAGGGGTTTCAATGGGGCACATACGACCGTAGTGCGAGGGGTGGACGTCTCGAACTTCCATGCCTGCACGGTCACGGGACAGACCGCCCGGGCCCAGTGCGGACAGACGACGCTTGTGGGTCAGACCTGCCAGCGGGTTGTTCTGGTCCATGAACTGCGACAGCTGAGAAGTACCGAAGAACTCCTTGATAGCCGCCACGACGGGGCGAATGTTCACCAGGGACTGCGGGGTGATAGCGTCCACGTCCTGGGTGGTCATGCGCTCGCGAACCACGCGCTCCATACGGGACAGACCGGTACGGATCTGGTTCTCAATCAGCTCGCCCACGGTGCGGATACGACGGTTACCGAAGTGGTCGATGTCGTCGATATCAATCTTGAGGGAGATCTCCTCGCCGTCACGGACGCCGGGGATGCTGGTCTCGCCTGCGTGCAGAGCGCAGAGGTAACGAATCATCTGAGCGATGTCGTCCTGGCTCAGAACGGAAGCCTCGGGGGAATCCATGGGAACGTCCACACCGAGCTTACGGTTCAGCTTGTAACGGCCAACCTTCGCCAGGTCGTAGCGGCGCGGGGTGAAGTACATGTTGTCCAGCAGAGCCTGGGCAGCTTCAACCGTCGGGGGTTCGCCCGGACGCAGCTTGCGGTAGATGTCCAGCAGAGCCTCGTCGCGGTCCTTGACGGAGTCCTTCTCCAGGGTTGCGCGGATGGAGTCGTACTGACCGAACTCAGCCAGAATCTTGGACTCGGTCCAGCCCAGAGCCTTCAGCAGAACAGTCACGGACTGCTTACGCTTGCGGTCCAGACGCACGCCAACCTGGTCGCGCTTATCAATCTCAAGCTCGAACCATGCGCCGCGGGAAGGAATCACGCGGGCAGAGTAAATGTCCTTATCGGAGGTACGGTCCGGAGCCTTCTCGAAGTAAGCACCGGGGGAACGCACCAGCTGAGAAACGACCACACGCTCAGTACCGTTAATAACGAAGGTACCGGCCTCGGTCATCAGGGGGAAGTCACCCATGAACAGGGTCTGCTGCTTGACCTCGCCGGTAGCGAGGTTCATGAATTCAGCCTTAATGTACAGCGGAGCCGAGTAGGTTGCGTCGCGGTCCTTGCACTCCTCAACAGAGTACTTGGGGTCAGCAAACTCAGGCTCAGAGAAGGAGAGCTGCATAGTCTCCTGGAAGTCACGGATCGGGGAGATTTCTTCAAAAATCTCAGCCAGACCGGACTGAGCGGGGACAGAAGTGTCACCAGCAGCCTGCGCCTTTTCCAGACGCTCCGCCCAGCGCTCGTTACCCACGAGGCGGTCGAAGCTATCAGTCTGGATAGCAAGCAGGTTGGGAACCTTCAGCGGTTCGTTAATCTTCGCGAATGAAATTCGGCGCGAGACGTTCTCTGCGCCGTTAGCGGCGTCATGGTTAGAGGTGCTCGAAGCGACCAAAATGGGGATCCTTCCACAGACATGTCTGTTAGCAATCAGCCTCCCGGCGACATTACCGGCGACACGACAACCTCAGCCCCCGAATAGAACGGTGCTCGAAGCTATAGAGTCGGACGGAAAAACGTCACCTTCAGCCCGTGCCCACCGCTATATGAAGGCACAAAGGTTAGGGAAAGCGTAAATACTAACGATACAGGAAGAAATCCCTTCTGTCTACCACACCCTCATCAGGAGTGCAAACCTGCCACAGCCTGCACCTAGCATTCCACCACATTCACAGCCAAACCACCCATAGACGTCTCCTTATAACGGTGAGACATATCCAAACCGGTCTGACGCATCGTCTCAATCACCTGATCCAACGACACACGGTGCGTACCATCACCACGCAACGCCATACGAGCAGCCGTCACAGCATTCGACGCCGCCATCGCATTACGCTCAATACACGGAATCTGTACCAAACCACCCACCGGGTCACAGGTCAGACCCAGGTTGTGCTCCATCGCAATCTCAGCAGCATTCTCAACCTGCTCAGGAGTACCACCCATCACCTGTGCCAAACCGGCTGCAGCCATTGAGGAAGCACTACCCACCTCACCCTGGCAACCAACCTCAGCACCAGAAATCGACGCGCGCTTCTTATACAGCACACCCACAGCAGAAGACGCCAAGAAGAAATCAACAACCGCCTGATCACGAGCAGCCTGACCGCAATGGCGAATACCCTGCGTGTAGTTCATCGCATAATGCAACACCGCCGGAATAATACCCGCAGCACCATTCGTCGGGGCAGTCACCACGCGACCACCAAAAGCGTTCTCCTCATTGACCGCCAAAGCAATCAGATTCACCCAGTCAATAGCGAACTCAGGAGACTTCGAAGGATCCTCCACCATCAAATCGCGATGCCACGCGCCCGCACGGCAACGCACCTTCAGCGGGCCCGGCAAATAACCCACACGTGCCAACGAAGAACCGATGCACTCCTTCATCACGCGGTAGATATGCAAGATGCCATCGCGGACCTCCTGCTCAGAACGCAGCGAACACTCATTCGCCATCTTCAACTGCGCAATCGACAACCCAGCCTCATTCGCCATCTCCAGCAGCTCAGCCGCCGAACCAAAAGGATACGGAGGGTTCATCAGCGACGCGCCACCGGTCGCCTCCTCATCACCCTCAACAATGAAACCGCCACCAATGGAATAGTAGGTACGCTCCAACAGCAGCTGCTCACCGGCAAACGCCGCAATCTTCATACCGTTCGTATGGCGCGGAAGAACCGTCAACGGACGCAGAGTCATATCCAGCTCACGGTAATTCACCACCGGGCCGTACACCTTCTGCTCCTCACCACCGGGCGCAGTCACACCGTACGCAGAGGACGGGTAACCAGCAAGCGGCAAAGTACCATCCACGCTATTGCGCTCAATCATCGCCTCAGAATCAGCGATATTGATAGTCTCCGGAACAAAACCACACAGGCCCTTCAACGCAGCACTCATCGTACCGTGACCAGCACCCGTAGCCGCCAACGAACCATACAAATCAACATGCACACCCGTCACACGGTCCAGCAGACCCTCATCAATCAGCTCCGCCACAAAACGGTTCGAAGCGCGCATCGGCCCCACCGTATGCGAACTCGAAGGGCCCACACCAACGCTGAACATCTCAAAAACACTGATGTCATACGGCAGAGCCTCTGCCTTCTTCTGGGCGCTGCTGGGCGCGCTCTGGTTAATAGCCACATTCTGTCCTTCAAATAAATAATGTCTGTGCACCGCACCAAAAGATACGCGCCCCTGAATGGAGGAACCACACATCAATCTGCGGTCTATAAGTGCGGACAATCACCCTTGACTGGCCGCTCTAATCCTAACGCACTTCAGAACCATCACAAACTAAGGTTCAGAACACCTCACGCCCTCCCTCGCTATTCAACGCCCACCTCACGGCGCAGAAAAGGCGCCGTGCCCACACGGGACACGACGCCTCTACCCTACAGATTATCTGCAGAAAAACTCTTACTTCTCACGCTTGTAGAACGGCAGAGCCACAACATCAAACGGAGCACGCTTACCGCGGATATCAACATCCACAGTAGAGCCAACCTCAGAGAACTCACGGTTCACCAGCGCCATAGCAATCGGGAAGCCCAAAGTCGGGGAAGGAATACCGGAGGTAACCTCACCAATCTCATTACCTTCAGCATCCACCAGCTTAGAACCGGCACGAGCAGGACGCTTCGCCTGAGCCTTCAGACCAACCAGGATACGCTTCGACTCACTCTTAGCCAACTCAGTCAGAGCCTCACGACCCACAAAGTTAGCAGCCTTCTTCTCCAGAGCAATCTCAACCAGGCGACCCAAACCGGACTCAAACGGAGTAATCTCAAGACCCAGCTCGTTACCGTACAGCGGCATACCAGCTTCAAGACGCAGGGAGTCACGAGAAGCCAGACCGGCAGGAATCATACCGAAAGGCTCACCGGCAGCAGCCAGCTTATCCCACAGCTCAACAGCGTTCTCATTCGGAACGAACAGCTCGAAGCCATCCTCACCGGTGTAACCGGTACGAGCCAGCAAAACATCAACGCCGGCAACAGTCAGCGGTACCGAAGCGTAGTACTTCAGCTCACGGACAGCCTCTTCATCAGACACGCCAGCAGCCAGCAGAATCTCCTCAGCACGAGGACCCTGAACAGCCACCAGAGAAGTCTGCTCCGACTCATTCACAAACTCAACGTTGAAATCACCCAGGCGCTCGCTCATCGCCGCGAAGTCAGTGTCAATGTTCGCAGCGTTCGGAACAACCATGAACTCTTCATCGCCCAGACGGTAAGTAATCAGGTCGTCAATCACGCCGCCCTTGTCGTTGACCAGGATCGAGTACTTTGCCTTACCGACCTTCAGGATGGACATGTTCGACACCAGAGCGTAATCCAGGAACGCACCCGCATCCGGGCCGGTCACACGGAACTCACCCATGTGAGACAGGTCGAAAATACCGGCACGAGTACGGACAGCCTCGTGCTCAGCAACGTCGTTAGCATACTTCAGGGGCATATCCCAGCCACCAAAGTCGGTGAAAGAAGCGCCCAGCTTCTCGTGAACCGGGTACAGGGAGGTCTTCTTGGGGGACATTAGGTTCTCCTCACGCACAGCCTTGTGCTGTTATCGTTCAATCGTCGTAGATTTAGTTCACCCCCACAGACACGAGATACGCTGCGGAGGCGACCCCCACCCGTCCCCAGAAATCTGAGGACGGGTGAGGCGGGTAGACCGCTACAGCCTACCCAGGAGCGTTATAGGCTCCTTATGCTTCCAGATCGAAAGCCTCCATCGGGGGGCATTCGCACACGAAGTTACGGTCACCGCCAGCGCCATCAATACGACCCACCGAAGTGAAGTACTTGTTAGCGCGCAGGCTCGGAACCGGGAAAGCTGCCTGGGTACGGCTGTAGGGGCGATCCCACTCATCAGCGCTTACCACATCAACGGTGTGCGGTGCGTTGCGCAGAACCGAATCCTCCACAGCGACCTTGCCCTCAGCCACCTCGATAATCTCGTCGTAGATGGTCTCCATTGCCTCAATGAAACGGTCCAGCTCTTCCTTCGACTCAGACTCAGTCGGCTCAACCATCAGGGTGCCCGGAACCGGGAACGCCAGAGTCGGAGCGTGGAAGCCGAAGTCCATCAGACGCTTGCAGACATCCTCAGCGGTCACATGAGACTGATCGGTCAGCTGACGCAGATCCAGGATGCACTCGTGAGCGACCAGACCGCCGGGGCCGGTGTACAGCACCGGGTACTTGTCGTTGAGCTTCTTCGCAATGTAGTTAGCGTTCAGCACCGCGTACTGCGAAGAGTCCTTCAGACCCTGAGCACCAGTCATCGCAATGTACATCCAGCTAATCGGCAGAACACCGGCAGAACCGAAGAACGCCTGAGAAATCGGCAGTGCAGCATCGTTGGGGAGCTTACCTTCAGCATCAGCGCGGTATGCGTCGCCGGGCAGGAACTTCGCCAAGTGCTCACGAACAGCCAGCGGGCCAACACCGGGGCCGCCACCACCGTGAGGAATGGAGAAGGTCTTGTGCAGGTTCAGGTGCGAAACGTCGCCGCCGAACTTACCGGGCTGAGCGAAGCCCATCTGAGCGTTCAGGTTCGCGCCATCCAGGTACACCTGGCCGCCAGCCTCGTGAACCAGCTGGCAAACCTCAGCAACCTGCTCCTCAAACACACCGTGAGTGGAAGGGTAGGTAATCATGATGCCGGCAACCTTGGGGCCGTACTTCTCAATCTTTGCCTTCAGGTCGTCAACATCAATCGAACCGTCAGCCGCAGTTGCCACACCGGCAACCTTCAGACCAGCCAGAGCAGCAGATGCCGCGTTGGTGCCGTGAGCAGACAGCGGAATCAGGACGGTATCGCGCTCGTGGTCACCGTTAGCCTCATGGAAGGAACGGATAGCGCGCAGACCAGCGTACTCACCGGTCGCACCCGAGTTCGGCTGCAGCGAGATAGCATCGTAACCGGTAATAGCAACCAGCCACTCGCTCAAATCCTTAATCAGCTCGTGCCAGCCCTCAGCCTGATTCTCCGGGACCAGCGGGTGGATGTTCGCGAACTCAGGCCAGGAGATGGGCTCCATCTCAGCGGCCGCGTTCAGCTTCATAGTGCACGAACCCAGCGGAATCATGGTGCGGTCAAGTGCCAGATCCTTGTCAGCGAGGTGACGCAGGTAGCGCATCATCTCGGTCTCGGAACGGTACTTGTGGAAAATCGGGTGCTGCATGTAGTCATCGGTACGCAGCAGCTCAGCGGGCAGATCGTACTGTGCATCTGCCTCACCCAGGGTGCCGCCCAGAGCCTCAACCAGGCCCTTGAGCAGCTCCTCACCGTGAGACTCACCCACGGAAATACCGATGCGGTTCTCGTCGAAGCGGCGGATGTTCACGCCAGCTTCCAGAGCCTTCGCAACCAGCTCGTCGGCACGGCCAGCAGCCTCCACCACGACGGTGTCGAAGAAAGTATCGTGAGCGATACCGTAGCCCGCAGACTTCAGCGCGGTAGCAACACGAGCGGCATTAGTGTGCAGGCGGTTCGCGATAGCGCGCAGACCCTCAGGACCGTGGTACATCGCGTAAGCACCAGCAACAATCGCCAGCAGAGCCTGAGCAGTACAAATATTGGAAGTAGCCTTCTCACGGCGAATGTGCTGCTCACGAGTCTGCAGAGCCAGACGGTACGCAGGCTTACCAGCCGAATCCTTAGAAACACCCACCAGACGGCCAGGCATGGTACGCTCCATGCCCTTGTGAACAGCCATGTACGCAGCGTGGGGGCCACCGAAGAAGAAGGGCAGACCGAAACGCTGAGTGTTACCAACTGCGATATCAGCACCCAGCTCACCCGGAGACTTCAGCAGGGTCAGAGCCAACAGGTCAGCGACCACAGTGACCAGGGCGTTACGCTCCTTAGCGGCCTTAATCAGCGGCTCAATATCGCGAATATCGCCTTCATTGCCGGGGTACGCCAGGACGATACCGTACAGGTCGCCCTCAGGCAGACCCTCAGAGAAATCAGTAATGACGAAGGGAATGCCGAGCATCTCTGCACGGCCGCGAGTCACCGAAATAACCTGAGGCAGGCAACGGGAGTCAATCGCGAAGAAGCCATTCTTCACCTTGCGGTTCGCACGGTGCATCATGACAGCTGCCTCAGCTACTGCGGATGCCTCATCCAGCAGGGAGGAGTTTGCAATCTCCAGGCCGGTCAGCTCCATCACGGTGTTCTGGAAGTTCAGCAGAGCCTCCAGACGGCCCTGAGAAATCTCAGCCTGGTACGGGGTGTAAGAAGTGTAGAAACCGGGGTTTTCCAGAATGTTACGGCGCAGAACCGCGGGAGTTACTGCATCGTAGTATCCGGCACCAATCATCTGGGCGAGAACCTTATTCTTCGCAGCATAGCCGGCAATCTTTGCCTGAGCCTCATGCTCCGACAGCGGAGCAGGCAACTGCAATTCGCCGTCAAGGCGAATCTGCGAGGGGACAACAGCGTCCATCAGCGCATCCAGGGAAGAGTATCCCAGGGTTTCGAGCATCTGCTCTGCGTCTGCGGAACGGGGGCCGAGATGACGATCAATAAAGGACATAGGATTCTCCTATTAGTCGGCGCAAACCGTAAAGGGGTCACGTCGCGCTATTGCGACGAGTCGAACATCTTAAGTGTCCCACATCTCCACAAAGTTTTGCTAGCTTTACCAACATTTGACATGCCTAAACATCAAAGTCTTTTGCCCCGCTAAGCTCCCTCCCTGTTAGAGGAAAAACAGCAGAAACGCACAAAGCCCGGCTCGTTCTCTCCGAAGAGAAAACGAGCCGGACTCAGTCAAAGCAAACTTCACATACATCCCGCAGAAGGATGTATTAGAAGACCCTACTTAGCGTGGTTGGGCTTGCCACCGTGCGGCACGAGGAATGCCGACAGAAAGGCGAGGAACGCGGTCACGGCCAGCAGCATCAGACCGATGAAGTAGTTGTTCTCAGCCTGGTTGTAGGTTGCACCCATCACCAGCGGCGGGAAGAAACCACCCAGAGCGCCAGCAGCAGCAACCACACCGGACACCGCACCAACGTTCTTTGGATCAGCCGCACGAGCCACCCAGCCGAAGACCGAGCCGTGGCCCAGACCCAGAAGAGCAGCCATCAGGATGAAAACAGCACCATACACGTGCTCAGCATCAGGCTGGAACGCGGTAATAACTGCCAGGATCACCACACCACCCAGGGAGATGAGGGTGATAATCTTCGGACCGAACTTATCAGCCAGCACACCACCGAAGGGACGAGCAATCACAGCAGCAACCGCAAAGCCAGCCGCACGCATACCAGCGTCGTTAGCGTTGAAGTTGTAGATGTTGCTCAGGTAAGTAGGCAGGTAGTTCGAGAATGCCACGAACGCACCGAACACAACAGCGTAGAGGAAGCACAGCTGCCAAGTGGTCTTCACCTTGAATGCCTGAACAATCTTCGGCATCAGCGGAGTAACCTCACGGCCGATGGTTGCCGGAGAATCCTTCAAGAAGAAGAAAGAGATAGCAGCGGTTACAGCACAGATAACAGCAATCAGAACGTGAGTCTGGAAGTAACCAATACCCTGCACCAGGCGGGGGGTAGCGAATGCAGAAATTGCAGTACCCACCATGCCGGCACCGAACACACCGGTCGCAAAACCCTTCTTGGAAGCGTCATACCATGCGGAACTGAAGGGAATACCCACAGCGAACACGGTACCCGCAATACCCAGGAAGAACGCCACAACAAGCAGCATGGGCAGCGAGTTCATCTGACCAGCAACACCAACCAGGAAGACCAGGGGTGCGCTAATCGCCAGAACAGCGGTGAACATAATACGACCACCGTAGCGGTCAGTCAGACCACCAACGGGAATACGGCCAATAGCGCCGATAAAAATCGGCATAGCCACCAGAACACTGGTCATACCAGCGTCCAAGTGCATCTGCTTGGCGTACAGCTTGGCCAGCGGACCAACAATAGTCCAAGCCCAGAAGCCGATGGTCGAGATGAACGTTGCCAGCAGAACGTTACGGAGCTGACCATTCTTCAGGTCGTAGCTCGGTGCAACAGGGGTGCTCATATTTCCTCTTTTGCAATATGGATATGTGTATTAGCGGTCGGCGCGCTCACGCGGGAGAGTACCTACCGGATCCCAACCTCGACGTGCACCAACACGCTGGCCGCCACGAGTGCGGTACACGGTGTAGGGGCGGAAGAGGTAGTGCAGGGGCACAGTCAGTGCATGCACCAGGCGGGTAAAGGGCCAAATGATGAACAGAACCATAGCCACCACGATGTGAATCTTGAAAGCCACGGGAATATTCACCATCAAAGCTACCTCAGGGTGGAAGTAGAACAGCGAACGGAACCAAACAGCGATGGTCTCACGGTAGTTGAAGTGAACCTCGTGACCATTCACCGGAGGCAAACCGCCCGAGGGGTTCACCGCCGAAATCAGAGTAGCCGCAGTGCCAGCGAGAATCACCAGGACCAGAATGACGTACATGAAAACGTCATTACGGGTGGTAGCCGAACGAACACGAGAGTTCGAAGCGCGACGACCAATCAGAATGAACATACCAACAATGGTTGCAACCGCGGCTGCAGAACCTACAACCAGCGCCATCATGTGGTAAGCGTCTTCCGACAAGACCAGGTCGGTAAACGACTTGGGAACCACCAGGCCACCAACGTGACCAAGGAAAACGGCCGCAAGACCGTAGTGGAACAGGGGCGAAGCAATGCGCAGCAGCTTCGATTCATAGACCTGGGACGAGCGGGTAGTCCATCCGAACTGGTCAGTACGGTAACGCCAAATGGTGCCACCAATCAGAACGACCAGCGCAACATAGGGCAGAACGCCCCACAGCAGGATGTCCACAATACCCGGATCGGCTACAGCCTGTGCAGCATGTCCTGCGTTCTCAGAAGCAAGTACGTACACGTGTTGTCTCCTCACAAGGGATAAAACTAGTTAGAACGCGCCGAAGCCTGCTGGAGCAGCTGATGATCAGCGTAACCATCCAAGCCAACAGTCTCGACGGGAGGGCCGTAGCCAGCCATCTTCTGAACCTCCTCCTGAGTCTGCGGAGAGACGCCAGGAAGGGTATCGCAGATGCTCTGCAACAACCCGTAGTGGGGCAGATTTCCGTCCTTCATGGACAGACGAAGAAGCTCAAGGGACGGACGGTACGCCTGCAAAGCGGAACGGCCCTTACGGCGATCCACCAACGCACAGAACTCCAGCACCAGCGGCAGGTAGTCCGGAAGCTCGCCATTCAAAACAGTAAACATACCGGAGTCGCGGTACATCTGCTTAAAACGCAGAAGAGTCTCACCACGGCGGCGGGTATCGCCATCGGTCCAGTAGGACAGGTGCAGAGAATGACGACGCGAAAGGTCATACTCCTGCACGTACTCGGACTGCACATCCTCCAGGTCCTTAGAAGTCAGCCACTGCTGAACCGCATCAACGGCAGCAATGAAAGCCTCATCCTGAGTGGAAGCGGTAATCTCAACCAGTTCGGGCAAAACCTTCAGAGTTTCCTCATCGGGGTAGCCCAGCAGCATACCGCTCACCTGGTAGATTACCGAGTCCTTATCCTCGCCGGGACCGTAATCGATATCGAACGGGTTCTCCGGCTGAGCCGGCTCCGAGACAGCAGCCTCGGAACCGACTTTGCCCATGAGCTTGGAAAAGAATCCAGCCACTTATTACTTCTTTCCGGTGGTATTCGGGAAGAGGCCGTCAGGACGGGAAGAACCGTCCCAGCTGAACAAGCTGACCTTGTTGTTAGCCTCGTAGACACCGGTGGACACGGGGGTCGGGCGACCCTCCATGTCGTTGAACGCATCGCCGTACATGCCGGGTCCGCCATCCACGCTCAGGGAGCAACCCATTTCCTCAAGGTTGTGGGCGTCCTCCATGTGAGCCTTCGGAATGACGTAACGCTCGTTGTACTTAGCGATAGCCATCAGGCGGTACATCTCGTACACCTGCTGACCGGTCATGCCAACTGCCTGAGCAATCTCCTCGTTGCCTTCGCCACCGAGGTTGATGTCACGCATGTACGAACGCATCGCAGCCAGGCGGCGCAGAACGTTAGTAACAACCTCAGTGTCACCAGCGGTGAACAGCTCAGCCAGGTACTCAACCGGAATACGGAGAGACTCAATAGCGCCGAACAGGTTGTTGCTGTTCTCTGCATCGTGGCCCTGCTCCTTGAGCAGGTCAACGATCGGCGACAGCGGCGGCACGTACCAAACCATGGGCATGGTGCGGTACTCGGGGTGCAGGGGCAGAGCCACCTTCCACTCCTTCGCCAGCTTGTACACGGGCGACTTCTGAGCTGCAGTAATCCACGCATCGGGGATGTCGTTCTTACGAGCCTGCTCAATCACAGCCGGATCCGAAGGATCAAGCATCAGCGACAGCTGAGCCTCGTAGAGATCCTTCTCATCCTCGACCGAAGCAGCCTCAGTCACGCGGTCTGCATCGTAGAGGAAGATACCGATGTAGCGCATACGACCAACACAGGTCTCAGCACACACGGTCGGAATACCAGCCTCAATACGGGGGTAGCAGAAGGTACACTTCTCAGCCTTACCCGTCTTGTGGTTGAAGTACACCTTCTTGTAGGGGCAGCCGGTGATGCACTGACGCCAACCGCGGCAACGGTCCTGGTCAACCAGAACGATACCGTCCTCAGCGCGCTTGTAGATAGCGCCGGAGGGGCAAGAAGCCATGCAGGAGGGGTTCAAGCAGTGCTCACAAATACGAGGCAGGTAGAACATGAAGGTCTGCTCGAACTCGAACTTAATCTTGTCCTCTGCCTTCTTGCGAACCTTCTCAACCAGCGGGTCCAGGTGACCGTACTCGGTCGCACCAGCCAGGTTGTCGTCCCAGTTCATACCCCACTCGACCTTGGTGTCCTCACCGGTGATGAGGGAGACCGGCTTAGCAGCCGGGAAGTCATCACCCAGAGGAGCACTGGTCAGGTTCTGGTAATCGTAGGTCCAGGGCTCGTAGTAGTCGTTCAGCTCGGGCTGAATCGGGGAAGCGAAAATCGTGAAGAGCTTCTGGAAGCGGTTACCGCTCTTGAGCTCCAGACGACCGCGCTTGTTCAGCACCCAGCCGCCCTTCCACTTCTCCTGATCCTCGTAACGGCGGGGGTAACCCTGACCGGGACGAGTCTCAACGTTGTTGAACCAGACGTACTCGGTACCGGCTCGGTTCGTCCATGCCTGCTTACAGGTCACGGAGCAGGTGTGGCAGCCGATGCACTTATCGAGCGCCATCACCATAGCAACTTGTGCCATAACGCGCATTAGAAAGTTACCTCCTGGGACTTACGGCGACGGATGTACGAGACGATATCTCGCTGGTTACCGGTCGGTCCAAGATAGTTGAAGGCGAACGCCTGGTGAGCGTAGCCACCAATCATGTGGGTAGGCTTCAGAAGAATACGGGTCACCGAGTTGTGAATACCACCGCGCTTACCGGTGACTTCAGACTTCGGGCTAACCATACGCTCCTGAGCGTGGTAAACGTAGCAGACACCCTCGGGCATACGGTGCGAAACGACCGCGCGGCCGACGAAGACACCGTTGGTGTTCACACACTCAATCCACTCGCCGTCCTTGACGCCAATCTTCTCAGCGTCCTGCGGGCTCATCCACGCAACCGGACCGCCACGGAACATGCTGAGCATGTAGTGGTTGTCGAAGTACTGCGAGTGGATTGCCCACTTGTTGTGCGGGGTCAGGTAGCGAACAGCAACCGAAACACCATCGGTAGTACCGAGCTCGGGCTCGTTGTACAGGCCGGTCATGTCCAGCGGCGGACGGTAAATCGGCAGAGCCTCGCCCATTTCGTGCATCCAGTCGTGGTCGAGGAAGAAGTGCATACGGCCGGTCAGAGTGTGGAACGGCTTCTTCTTCTCGATGTTGACGGTGAACGGAGCGTAGCGGCGACCGCCGGTTTCCGAACCGGACCACTCGGGGGAAGTCATCACGGGCTGCGGTGCGGCCTGGGTCATGGGGAAGGTGATACGACGTTCCTCGTTACCTTCTGCCAGGTCCATCAGGTGCAGACCGGTCTGCTTCTCGAGCTCCTTGAAGCCCTTGACAGCGACCGCGCCGTTAGCGGTACCGGAAATCATGAGGATTGCTTCAGAAATCTTCACGTCGGTATCCAGTGCCGGACGGCCTGCGCCCTTACCGGAGTCCATCACACCGAATTCCTTAGCCATCTTCGCGACTTCGTCCTTCAGATCGTAAGTGATGAACTTAGTGGTGGCGCCGAGCTTATCGAACAGCGGGCCAACGGTGGTGTACATGTCGTACACTGCGCCGTAGTCACGCTCGACAGTGACGAAGTTCGGCATGTTCTTGCCGGGCACGCCCACCATACCGGGGGTGTTCTTCCAGTCGGGTGCGTGACCGCCGGGCTGAGCAATCTGGCCGGGGGTGTCGTGCAGCAGCGGGACCGAAACGATGTCCTTGCGGACGCCGAGGTGCTTCTTAGCCAGGCGAGAGAACTCGTATGCCAGAGCCTTGAAGGTCTCGTGGTCGGTCTTTGCCTCCCACGGCGGGTCAATCGCCGGGGAGAACGCGTGCAGGAACGGGTGCATATCGGTCGAGGAGATATCGTGCTTCTCGTACCAGGTAGCAGTCGGCAGAACGATGTCAGACAGCAGGGTCGTGGTAGTCATACGGAAGTCCGAGGTGACCAGCAGATCCAGCTTGCCCTGAGGTGCGTCGTCGACCCACTTCACTTCGTTCGGGTGCTTCTCCGCGTCGGAACCCTGGACGTTGTCCATACTACCGACCAGGTGCTTCAGGAAGTAACTCTCACCCTTAGCGGAGGAACCGAACAGGTTCGAACGCCACAGGGTCAGGGTACGAGGCCAGTTGACGGGGTTGTCGACGTCCTCAACGGAGAACTCCAGGTCACCGGAGTTCAGGCGCTGTGCAATGTAGTCCGCGTTCGAGGAAGCCTCGCCGCGTGCCACTGCCTGCTCTGCCTTATCAGCCAGTTCCATCGGGTTCTCGGGGAACTGCGGGAAGAACGGCATCCAGCCCATGCGCACGGAGCGTGCCACAACGTCAGCAGTGTGCACATCGCGCAACTCACCCTTAGCCAGCGGGGACTGCAGGTAATCGGTGGAGTATGCATCCTGACGGAACTGGTCAGTGTGCATGTACCAGAAGCCGGTACCAATCATGTGACGCGGCGGGCGGCTCCAGTCCAGAGCGTTAGCAATGTTGGTCAGACCGGTCAGCGGACGTGCCTTCTCCTGGCCCACGTAGTGAGCCCAACCGCCACCGTTACGGCCCTGGGAACCGGTCAGGTTCAGCAGGGCGAGGATAGCGCGGTAGGTGGTGTCAGCGTGGTACCACTGGCAGATACCTGCACCGAAGATGATCATGGAGCGGCCGCCGGAATCCAGGGCGCTCTTAGCGAACTCGCGGGCAACGCGGATAACAGCCTCGGCGGGGACAGAAGTAATCTGTTCCTGCCATGCCGGGGTGTTCTGGACGTTCCAGTCCTCGTAGTCCTTAGCCCAGGTACCGGGCAGGCCCTCGCGGCCCACACCGTAGTGTGCCAGCATGATGTCGAAGACAGTGGTGACTTCGTGGCCTTCAACGTAGGCTACGGGCACACCGCGGGTAATGACGTCGCCGTGACCCTTCGGGTTATCGAAGGTCGGCATCTTGATTTCCACGGCTGCGGTCTGGCCCTGGGGCAGGTCGCGAATCGACAGAATCGGCTTACGACCCTGCAGGTCCAGGTTCCACTTGCCCTGGTCTTCCTGAGCGTAACGGTGACCCATGGTGCCGTTGGGCACGAAGACCTCACCGGTCTCGCGGTCCATCAGGACAGGCTTGAAGTCAGCGTTCTGCTGCTCAGCCTCACCAGCAAGCTTTGCAGCGGTCAGGAACTTGGAGGGGACCTTCACGCCGTCTTCGCGGGTTTCCAGGGTGACCAGGAAGGGAAGGTCGGTGTAGGTCAGGGAGAAGTCCTCGAAGAACTCGACACGCTGGTCGACATAGTTCTCCTTGAGGATGACGTGACCCATTGCCATAGCCAGTGCCGCGTCGGTACCTGCCTGTGCGGGCAGCCACTCGTCAGCAAACTTGGTGTTGTCGGCGTAGTCGGGGCTCACGGTGACAACCTTGGTACCGCGGTAGCGGACCTCGGAGACCCAGTGAGCATCCGGGGTACGGGTCAGCGGAACGTTTGCGCCCCACATGATGAGGTATGCAGCGTCCCACCAGTCGCCGGACTCGGGAACGTCGGTCTGGTCGCCGAAGACCTGCGGGGAAGCCACGGGAAGGTCGGCATACCAGTCGTAGAAGCTGGTCATGACACCACCGGTCAGCTGGATGTAGCGAACACCCGCGCTGAAGGAGGTCATGGACATTGCCGGAATCGGGGTGAAGCCGGTGTTACGGTCGGGACCGTAGTACTTGATGGTGTGCACGTGAGCAGCAGCCATCAGCTCAAGAGCCTCAGCCCAGGTCGAGCGCACCAGACCACCCTTACCACGTGCGTTAACGTAGCGTGCACGCTTGGCGGGGTCGGACACGATGGAGTGGAAGGCGTCCACGGGATCGTTGTGGATTGCCTTCGCTTCGCGGTACATCTCCAGCAGGAGACCGCGAACGTAGGGGTACTTAACGCGAGTGGGAGAGTAGGTGTACCACGAGAACGCTGCACCGCGGGGGCAGCCGCGGGGCTCGTACTCGGGGCGGTCGGGACCAACCGTGGGGTAGTCGGTTTCCTGTGCTTCCCAGGTGATAATGCCATCCTTGACATACACCTTCCAGGAGCAGGAGCCGGTGCAGTTCACGCCGTGGGTAGAGCGAACTTCCTTATCGTGGCTCCAACGGTCGCGGTAGAAGGCGTCACCTTCACGGCCGCCTTCACGGAAGACGGCGCGGCCGTCTTCAGTCTCATCCCAGCGGGAGAAGAACTTACCGAACTTAATCAGCTGATCGGTAAGGGGGCCATCCGGGCCCTTAATCTGTGATGCTTGTTCCATACTGCCCAATATATCTGAAATTTGGCATGGAAAATACGAGATAAAAACCTTGCCTAATTCATGCGAAATAAGGGTGTTTTAGACCGTAAGCCAGGCAGAAATTCCGCCCTCCAACATATACACAGAACGCCCTACCAAAGGGGCAATTTCGCGAGCCGCCTCAACCGTTCTAGCGTATCCAGTGCAGTAAATAACGATTTTCTGGGCATTTGCGGGGATTTTACGCTCAATCAAGGCCTTTAAAACACTATTCCGACCGGCCTCCAGCAACTCAGTCAGAGGAAGATTAATAGCCCCATCAATAGCAAAAGCTTCGAATTCCACCTGCTCACGGACGTCCAAAAGGGCAATATTTTCATCCGATGACAGCTTTTTAAGGTCCTGGGCACTTATGGGACGAGGCGTCGAATCAGTAGAAGAGCTAGTAAAATCCTGAGAAATATTACGAATTGTTACATAATTTTTGGGCTTATAACTCGTTTCTTGAGGCAAAACGACACTTTTCTTAGGTACAGCTTGCACGCTAGCTACGAGAGGTATATATTCCCACCTCCCGCTTAACGCCGAATATAGGCCAACCTCACCCATGAGTGGCTCCCCCACCCCGGTCAACAGCTTCACGGCCTCCATAGCCATAGCAGCACCCACCACACCAGCCATAGCGCCCACCACGCCAGCAGTACTACACGAAGGCACACTACCGGCAGCAGGAGCATGAGGGTACAAATCCTCATACACCGGACCGTGTCCCGCCCAAAACACACTCAACTGCGCATCAAAGCCAAGAATCGCAGCCCACACATGCGCAATCCCAGCACGCGCCGCCGCCGCCGACACCATATAACGCGACTCAAAATTATCGCTACCATCCAGCACCAAATCAGCGCCAGACAGCAAATCATCAACATTCGCCTCCGTTAAACGCTCACGCACCGGCACAACCTCAATAAAAGGATTCAGCGAGCGCAAAGACTCAGCGGCAGAGTCAGCCTTAGAATTACCCACCCTGGCGTGCGTATGAATCACCTGGCGGTGCAGATTCGAAGCATCCACGACGTCATCATCAACCACCACAATCTGACCGACCCCGGCACCCGCCAGGTACAGCAGCGCGGGAGCACCCAAACCGCCAGCGCCAAGCACCACCACTCGCGCACGCTTGAGTGCCAGCTGAGCTTCGTACCCCATTTCGGGCAGAATCAGCTGACGAGAGTAGAACGCACGCTCAGCGGCAGAGAGCTCGCTCGCGCTACGAGAGGTGTGAGAAGACATAGGGGTTCCTCGCATCAAATAGTAGAGATGGTTTGAATTTTAGGGGTCCAAGCTTCAAGGAGAATAAGCCTGCCCGAGAGAAATCCCCCTGACAGGCTTATATTCAGAATATTCAGAAGGCTAGACGGACGAAGTATCCACGCCAACCCACTCGATGCTTCCATCGAGCAGTTCCTGTTCCTTCCAAATCGGCACGCGAGCCTTCACCCGGTCAGCCACCAGCTCGCAAGCATCAAACGCACGGCCACGGTGAGCAGCCGCAGCCATCACGGTCAGAGCCGACTCGCCAATAGCAATCGGACCCACACGGTGCACGGCCCACAGACGCACGCCATCCAGCTCGGCGGCAACCTCAGCAGCAACCTCCGCAATATACTCTCGAGCCTGCGGATGCGCGCTATAAGACAGCCCGCGCACCGCGCTACCGTGATCATGGTTGCGCACAATGCCGTCAAAAATTACCAGGGCACCCATGGCGTCAGTCATGACCTCAGCCTTAGCCGCCGCGTACAGCGGTTCCAGGGGCGCCTCCGTAATATCGGTGAACACCACGGTCGAGCCGCTCGGCTCAGCACCGTGGGCACCCGAGTGGTCCAGGGATTCTTCCTTCTGCGGCTTAGTGGTCATGGTAGTCCTCCATCTGACGGCAAATGTGCTCAACAAGCGGGTCTAGGGTCGCCACGCCGTCCTTCACGCCACCGCGCGAACCGGGCAGGGTCATCACGAAGGTACGGTCAATCACGCCCGCCACGCCGCGTGAAAGCACAGCCGCGGGAACGTTCTTCAGACCGTTCATCCAGAAGGCATGCATAACGCCGGGAACTTCCTTATCCAGGTGGGGGCGAACCGCCTCCACGGTCTGGTCGTCAGAGTTCAGGCCGGTACCGCCGCTGGTCAGGATGAACGTCGGCAGGTTACCGTTCTTCTTGCCCTCGGCCACCAAGGTGTTGAAGTACTCGACAATCTCACGGTCTTCAATGACCACGGCATCCGGGGTGTCAAAGCCGCGCGAGCGCAACCACTCCACGGCGATGGGGCCGGACTTATCCTCGTACACGCCGCGGGCTGCGCGGGTGGAGGCGACAATAACCAGGCCGGTGAGGTTCTCGGGCATGGTGTAGTCTTCGCTACTCATTGGCTTTCCTTTTCTGTATCTATCAGGTGACGGGGTGTGCCGCCGTAGCTTAGGAGTCCTCGCGGACGGACCAGTCGCCGGACTTGCCACCACTCTTCTCCAGAACACGGATATCGGTAATGACGGCGTACTTATCGACTGCCTTGATCATGTCGAAAACGGTCAGTGCCGCCGAGGAGACGGCGGTGAGCGCCTCCATCTCTACGCCGGTGACGCCGCGGGTCTTCACGGACGCCTCAATACGCACGAAGTCGGTACCGCGCTCAAAGTCCACCGTGATCTTGCCCAGGGGCAGCGGGTGGCAGAGAGGAATGATTTCCGGGGTGCGCTTAGCACCCATAATGCCGGCAACACGTGCAACCGGAAGCGCGTCGCCCTTGGGCAGGTCTGCATCAAAAATCATGGCGATGACGTCTTCGCGGGTGCGCACGGTTGCCTCCGCCAGGGCGGTGCGGGTGGTGACCGACTTCTCCGTAACGTCCACCATGTGTGCTGAGCCGTCGGCGCGCACGTGGGTCAGTTCCTGGTTGGGCTGCGAGGTAGAGGTCATCGTTTCTCCTGGCTTCAGCGCGGTATTCTTCTGCCGCGAATCGTTACTTAGTATGAGTCTCAATTATTCCTTGTCGTTCACGCAAGGAACAACGCGGGTGTGTTTCGCTTAGTTATCGGTGAGGCGAATGCGGTGGTAGGGTACCGCTTCTCCCCCGGTGTAGGTGGTTCCGGGCGCCAGCTCGATGAGCACATCCGCCTGGGCGGCGCGGTGCAGCAGGTGCGAGCCTGAGAGGACGTCCGGGTAGAGCTCCACCCGGTAGGTTCCGGGTTCCACCTCGACCATGGCGAGGGTGCCGCGCAGGAACTGGCGTTTGGCCGCCGGTGCGGTGAGCGGGGTTTCGGTGACGAGCACGCCTCGCGGTGCGTTATTCAAGGTCGCTTGTTCGGAGGCGACCGCGTAGGGCACACCGTAGGGACCGCCAGCACGCAGGTAGGGGCGCAGAATCAGCGCGTACGAGATGAGCGTGCTCACTGGGTTTCCGGGGAAGGAGATCATGGGCACGCGGTGGCCCTTGAAGTCGAGCAGGTTCACGCCCTGGGGGCCGCCGGGCTGCTGGCTGACGTGGCCAAACCAGGAGACGGGCACCAGAATATCGGCTTCGTGTGCCTTGGCGATGGCGTTACGGACCACCTCGTATTTGCCGTGGCTAATACCACCCGAGGTGATGATGATGTCCGGTTTGAAGCTCTCGTACTCTGCTACGAGGCGGTGCACCAGCTCTACCGGGTCGTCACCGATAGCGATGCGGCGCACCTCCGCTCCGTCTTCGCGGAGCATGGCGGTGAGCATGGGTCCGTTGGCGTCAAAAATCTGGCCCTGGCCAAGTTCCTGAGTGGTGGCGCTTCCATCTTCTTCAACGCCGGAGAGGATCTCGTCGCCGCCGGTGCACACGAGCACGCGAGGACCAGCCGCAACGGTCAGGCGTGCGTAGCCCTGGGATGCGAGCGCACCAAGCATGGCGGGGGTGATGCGTTCACCGGCGCGTGCGAGGACCTGGCCGGTGACGACGTCTTCGCCGCGGCGGCGCACGAATTGTCCGGGCTTGCCGGGGGCGAGTTTGACCTTTTCGCTGGGGCGGCCGAAGGACTCGGGTAGGTCGGGATATTCGATGCGTTCAGACTGTTCGACGGGGATGACGGCGTCGTAGCCCTTAGGCATGGGCGCGCCGGTCATGATGGGGTAGGTCAGGTCGTCAGAGGAGCGGGAACGTTGGAGGGGGCGGCCAGCGGGGATTTCGCGTCCGACGGTGAAGATGCGGTCTTCGCGTTCTGCGGCTTCGGCGGTGAGGGCGTAGCCGTCCATTTGGGAGTTGTCGAAGCTGGGTACGTCCATGCGTGCGGTGACGTCTTGGGCGAGGATGCGTCCTGCCGCGTGGTAGAGGGGAACCGTTTCTGCGGTGCCGATGAAGACTTCGCGCAGCAGTAGCGCCAGGTAGGCGCGGTATTCCTCGGTGCTGGGGGTTCCGTTGAATTCGGGGGCAATCATGGCGGTTCCAATCGTGCGGCGGCGGTTATGACTAGTGTAGGTGTGTTTTTGTGGGCTGGTAAATGCAGTTTCGCCTAAGGACCGGTATGCTCCCGGTGGTGTGCGGGGCAAGCGACGGGGTGGTTTATCGGGTGCTTTCGCGTAGTTTTTTCAGAGCGCGGATCAGGCCGAGGACCCCGAAGATTCCTAGGTAGAGGCTGATGAGAATCAGGGCGCTTCCGAGGGCGCTGGGGATGTCGCTGCTGTTGATGGCCAGGTCGATGGCGAGGGGTATGGTTTGGGTTTTGCCTTGCACGTTGCCGGCGAAGGTGACGGTTGCGCCGTATTCGCCGAGGGCACGGGCGAAGGAGAGCAGGAAAGCGGTGGCAAGGCCGGGCGCAGCGAGGGGTAGCAGCACTTTGAAAGTAATTTCTGCGGGTTTAGCGCCTTCGACGAGGGCAATTTCTTCGTATTCGCGGGGAATAGCCTGCAGGGTGGTGACCGCAGTGGCAACGAAGAAGGGTAGGGCGACGAATACCTGGGCGATAATCACCGCGTTGGGGGTGAATGGAATAGAGATTCCCGACTGGTAGAGGTAGGTGCCAATCATGCCTTTGCGTCCCCAGAAGAAGAGTAGCCCGAGGCCGGAGACAACCGGAGAGAGAATCACCGGGGTGTAGATGATGGCGTAGAGGACCGACCCAAACCGGTGTAGCCGCGAGCGATTGAGCACTTTGGAGAGCACAAGCGCCAGGGGCGCGCCGAGAAGCCCGCAGATGAGGGTGGATGCGGCGGCGGTGCTGAGGGAGAGGTTCGCCGCCCCGAGCACCTGCGGGGTGAAGATACTGCCGAGCTGGCTCCAGGGGATGTTGAGGAAGAGCCCGAGGAGCGGTCCGGCAATGAGGAAAATACCCAGCGACGCCGGAACCAGGAAGAGCACGGGCACGGAGGCGAAGAGTCTGCTTCCGGGTGTGCTTGAGGTTCCGGCGTTGCGGCGGGTAGC
The DNA here is from genome assembly GCF_001810135.1 of Rothia sp. HMSC069D01. NCBI lineage: Bacteria > Bacillati > Actinomycetota > Actinomycetes > Micrococcales > Micrococcaceae > Rothia > Rothia sp. HMSC069D01. The sequence goes on along the minus strand of NZ_KV800076.1, from coordinate 152,889 downwards.
GGTAGTGTCTGTCATGGGTGGTGAGACGTGGGTTGTTCCCTACTGTGTTGAATTACTGTGCGGTGTTGAAGCCGTACTCGGTGAGGATCTTCTTCGCCTCGTCGGAGTTCTTCAACCATTCGTTGAACTTCTTCGCGGTTTCGGAGGAGGAGCCGGTCTTGCTCAGCGCTGCGGGGTATTCGTTGCGTTCCACGTCGGTCAGTTCGACGGAGCCGAGGTTGACGCCCTTCTTCTTGGCTGCGGCGAGGTCGGTGGTGTAGATGAAGCCTGCATCGGCGTTACCGGTGGTGACCTTGGTTGCTACGTCGGTGACCTTGCTTTCGGTGGTTGCGTTCTTGAGGGTGATGTCGTGCTTCTTCAGTTCCTGGTGGGCGATGGTGCCGCAGGGGACGTCTTCTTTGCAGACTGCGACGACGCCGTCGGTGGTCTTGAGGTCGTCGAGGCTGTTGATCTTGCCGGGGTTGCCTTCAGCGGTGACGAGCACGAGCTTATTGGTGACCAGAACGTTGGTTTCGGAGCCGGAGAACTGGTCGAGTTTCTTTGCCTTGTCCATGTTCTTGGTGTCTGCGGTGATGAGCAGGTCGGGGGTTGCGCCCTGCTCAATCTGGTTGACGAGCTTTGCGGAGCCTTCGTAGACGAAGGTGACGTCCACGCCGGGGTTGGCGGCTTCGTATGCCTTTTCGAGGTCTGCGCCGGCGTTGTTCAGGGAGGCTGCGGCGAAGACTTCGACCTTGCCGGAGGCAGCCTGACTGCTTGCCGCAGACGAGGAGGAAGATGAGGAGGAGCTCTGGGGGGCGCCGCATCCGGTGAGAGCGAGGGTTGCGGCGGCGAGCGCGCTGAGGGCTGCGAGGGGGGTCTTCATGAAATTTGTTTCCTTGATGGTTTCGTACTCTTGCGGTGGTGAGGTGCGTCCATGTGTGGGCTCTGTATGACGTTTTGTGTACTTCCCTAGCTTGTACACGTTGTTTTCCTCGTGGTGGTCTGCGGTGGCGCAGTTGTAACTTACCCTTCACACACTATGTAAGGGGCGCCGGAACATGGAATAATCATATTGTCACCTGAAATATGCAAATTTTCCACATAGGTTTTACATGGCGTACACGGCAAATTCGACCTCTTCTGAGCTCATTGCGGGCCCAACGTTAAGCACCTTATCTTCTGCGGAGGGTAACGGGGCTGCTTTTGTGACACCCCAAAAATCTGAGAATGGCGTAAATGTACAGCGTAAGCTCCCGAATATTACGAATAGCGGTCCGCTCTTGGACCGTTGGGGTCGTGTGGCGACTGATCTTCGTATCTCGCTGACCGATAAATGTAATCTTCGTTGCATTTATTGCATGCCGGCGGATGGTTTACAGTGGCTCCCGAAGGAGAATCTGCTCTCCGCCGAGGAGATTGCGCGCCTTGCCGATATTGCGATTACTGAGCTGGGCGTTGAGGAGATCCGCTTTACCGGTGGCGAGCCGCTGGTGCGCGCCGATTTGGTGGATATTATTTCCCGCATCCACCAGGCGCATCCGGATGTTCCGCTTGCTATTACGACGAACGGTATTGGTTTGGAGAAGCGTGCCGCCGCGCTGGCGGAGGCTGGTCTGACCCGCATCAATGTTTCTCTGGATACGATTTGCCGTGAGACCTTTGCCGAGCTGACCCGCCGCGATAAGCTCGACGCCGTGCTCAAGGGCATCGATGGTGCAGCGGAGGCTGGCCTGTGGCCGATCAAGATTAATGCTGTGCTGATGCCGGGTCTGAATGATGATCAGGCTCCGGAGCTTCTGCGTTGGGCGTTGGCGGGCGGCTATCAGCTGCGTTTCATTGAGCAGATGCCGCTGGATGCTGATAACCGTTGGACCCGTGAGGGCACGATTACCGCCGCTGAGATTCGCGAGAAACTGTCGGCTGAGTATGTTCTGGGTTCGGTGGCGGAGGCGCGCGGCGACTCCCCCGCTCAGCTGTGGGAGGTGTACCCGCTCGGTACTGCCCTGGATGAGGCGGGCTTCCCTGCTGACGGTACCGAGTCGCTGGGCCGTGTGGGTATTATCGCCTCGGTCACGGAGTCGTTCTGCAATGCATGCACCCGCACCCGCCTGACGGCGGACGGTAAGATTCGTTCCTGCTTGTTCTCCGACACCGAGACTGATTTGATGCAGCTTCTGCGTTCCGGTGCTGACGATAAGCAGCTGGCTCTGCGCTGGCGTGAGGGCATGTGGTTTAAGCCGCGCGCCCACGGTAAGGAAGACGCTGACTTCGATATTGAGGAGTTCGCTAAGGCGAGCCGCTCGATGAGCGCTATTGGTGGCTAGGAAAGCCGCTGATTCATCAGCCGAAGGTGCGCGGATAAGGCTTTTTATTGGCATCTTGCGCCCGTGATTTTCGGCTGTCCCCTGACTTAGGATTGAGGAGCATTATGCAGGTTCATTTTTTCGCTGCCGCACGTTCTGCGGCGGGTACCACGCAGCTGTCGGTACCTTTGGCTGAGTTACCGTCGGCAACTCTTGGCGCGCTCGTTGAGCATCTGGGTCAGAGCTTGGAGGGTACGACCCCGTCGGGTCTGACTCTTGCGCAGGTGATGGAGCAGTGCTCGTTCCTGGTCAACGGCGCCCGCTCGGATGCGCAGGCACCTCTGCAGGATGCCGACCGTGTGGACGTTCTGCCTCCCTTTGCGGGTGGATAATGCGGGCGGATAAAATGCCCGGTTCTGTACTTCCCGCTGGGGGCGATTTTTCGTGCGCCGCGGTCGTTGTTGCCGGAGGTGCTTCTCGCCGCCTGAACCACGTGCCGAAGGCGTCCCTGTCTGATGGTACGAATACTCTGCTGGATTGTGCTCTGGAGGCGGTGGCCGCCGCATCCCCGCGCGTGGTGGTGGGTCCTGAGAGCCTACCCTTGCCGTCGGGGGTGTTGCGTACTCGTGAGGATCCGCCGTTTTCGGGTCCTGCCGCGGCGATTCATGCCGGTTTGGAGTGCATTGCGGCCGATTGCGAGCGCTCGCAGATTCCTGTGCCCGACTGGTGCCTGATTTTGGGTGTGGATACTCCGCGTATTGCCCCGGCGGTTCAACAGCTGATTACTGCGGCGCAAAGTGCTGAGCGCACGGCGGGCTTCTCCCCTACTGATTCGGAATCATTTGAGGGTGCTGAATCATCTGCAGGTTTCTGGGGTGTTTCTGAGGGTATCTATCAGCCGCTGGTGGGTATTTACCGTTTTGAGGCAATTCGTTCGGTCTTTTCGGCCGGCACCACCAACGCTTCTGTTCGTTCTTTTTTGCGCCGTTTGAACCCGGTGGCGGTTCAGATGTCTGCCGCTGATACCGCCGATGTTGATACGTGGGAGCAGGCGCAGGCGCTGGGTTATACGACTTCGCTTTGGTCAAGCTATTAGTAGCTGAGCTACCGCAGTGTGATATTAGGGCCTGACTACGAGTACCCTAGGTGATAAGTCTTGGCTTTAGATGCCGTGTACATGTAGCGTTTTTGAGCTCGCGCGCTGTTGCGCGTCCCGCACACACTTTTACGAGGTACGATGTCTCACCATATTCCTTCTGTTTCGTGGCAGCAGGCCCGCCAGATTTTGCATGAGCAGGGCCTGGAGATTGCACACCATGTGAAGACGGAGTCTTTGCCGCTGCTGGCGACAATTGACCACTATTTGGCGGATGATGTTTATTCGGTGATGCCGGTGCCCCACTACAGCTCTTCCGCGATGGACGGTTACGCTGTGGCGGGTGTGCCTCCGTGGCGTCTGGTGACTCCGGCGTATCCGGAGGATTCTCGCGCTAATATTCACCGTCTGACGGTGCCGATTGCTCCGGGTGAGGCGACCCCGATTTTGACGGGTGGTTTGCTCCCTGAGGGCGCTGAAGCGATTGTGCGCGAGGAGCATTCGCGCCTGTATGAGGGTGCGGAGGCTTCGTCTCGCCCTGGTGTAGCTGCTCATTTGGAGACTCAGTCCAGTATTCATTACCTGGATATGGCGGAGGGTTTTGAGCCTCCGGCGCCGGGTGCTGATATTCGCCATGCTGGTGTTGAGCTAGAGCGTGGCGAGCTGTTGGCACGCCACGGCGACCGTATCTCTGCGCGTATGGCGGCGTTCTTGGGCACGAATGGTTTTGATGAGTTGCCGGTGTACGCCCCGATTCCGGTACGTTGCGCGTTTACGGGTAATGAGGTCATTACCTTTGGTGTGCCTGCGCCTGGTCAGGTGCGTGATGCGTTTGGCGGCTTTATGGAGCATGCGATTATTTCTGCTGGCTGCGAGGCGCGCCCTTCGATTCGTTTGGCGGATGTTGAGTCTGAGTTCCGCACGTTCTTGTCCACGTCGACGGCTCGTGTGCTGGTGTTTACGGGCGGGTCGAGCACCTCGGGTGTTGATTTGGTGCGTAAGGTGCTCAACGACATGGGCGCAACCTATTTGTTTGAGTCGGTGGATGTGCGTCCGGGGCATCCGGCATTGGCTGCGCGTTTGCCGGTTCCGGAGACGGGCCCGAATTCTGGTCGTGAGCGTTTTGTGTTGGGTCTGCCGGGTAATCCTTTGGCAGCGTACACGGCTTTGTATTCGTATTTGCCGCCGCTTTTGGCTGGTATGAGGGATATGCCCCTACCGGAGCTGGATTCGGCTGTTTTGGGTGAGCCGGTTGATACTTTGCGTAAGCCGGCGGGGGTTCGTCTGTTGCCGGTGTCGGTGCGTGATGGTGTAGCGTATCCTCTACCGAAGTCGGCGTCGCATATGTTGTCGTCGTTGGCAGCGGCTACTCATTGTGCGGTGTTGGATGATTCTTCGGTTCGGGGTTCTGCCCATGAGGTGGGAGCTCGGGTTCCGATTATTCCGGTGCTGTAGTAAGGCGCTATTTTCCGGCGTTGAAATGTTTATGCGGTATGCGGTCGGGGTATAGTAGAGAGATATGTCAATCGTTTAGCATACCGAAGGGAGCCCCCGTGGCTAAGCCCAAACTCAGCGACGTTGCAGCCCTGGCGGGAGTCTCCCCCACCACGGTCTCCCGCGTGCTCAACAACCGCGGCTACCTGAGCGAAAGCACCCGCACCAAGGTCCACGAGGCAATGCGGGAACTCGGCTACCGCCCCAACGCCATCGCCCGCAGCCTGCAGGGCCAGCGCTCGCAGATGGTGGGCCTCATCTTCCCCACGGTCGCAAACCCCTTCTACGGGGAGATGGTGTACCGCCTCGAAAGTTACCTTGCCGAAGCAGGCTACCGGGTCATTCTCTGCAATAGCGATGACCACCCCGAACAAGAGAAGCGCTACCTGGAGATGCTTTTCTCCAATCAGGTGGACGGCATCATCAGCGGCGCCCACTCTGACGCGCTGGTCAATATTCCGCACGCCCAGGCTCCCCTGGTGACCGTGGACCGCCTCGAAAGCGGCTTTTACCCGAATGTCCGCTCCGATAATTACGGAGGCGCCCGCGCCGCCACGGAGCATCTGATTGCCACGGGTGCGCAGAATATTGTGCACGTGACGTCGACCCTGGGTAAGCACAATGAGCGTCAGCGCGGATACCGTGAGGCAATGCTCGAAGCCGGACTCATGCCGGAGTTCCTGGAGCTGGGCTTCCACCCCTCCCTGGGCATTAAGCGTGAGGTGCTCTACCGCCACCTCGACGAACGCGCCGATAGCCCGGAGCCGGTGGATGCGGTCTTCGCCTCCAACGATAATTACGCCGCGTTGGCGCTGGGCTGGGCGCGCGCACGCGCTATTCGTGTTCCGGAGGATTTCCAGGTGATTGGTTACGATGGCACGCAGAGCGTTCAGCTGCTCATGCCGGAGTTGGCGACCGTGGTTCAGCCGATTGAGGGCATGGCAGAGCGTACCGCGCAGCGTCTGCTGGAGCTCATTGAGCTACAGCAGGAGGATTCCTCAGAGAAGACCACTCCCCCAATTACCCAGCCCGAGGATGTACTCCCGGTTGAGCTCCATCTGGGGGCTACGGTGCGTTCTATCCCGAATCTGGATCAGATTCAGCCTGACACCTCCGCCCCGGACGAGCTCCAATAGACGAGCTCCAATAAGAAGCTCCTCTTCTGACGATAAAAATCCGCCCCACCGTGCGAGTGCTCACGGTGGGGCGGATTTTGCATATACATTTATCGGTTTTGTGCGCGTCCGGAAGTTTAGGAGGTGCGCTGCACAATCTCGGTGGGACCGGTGCCGGGGTAGACCATACCAACGGCGTGTGCCTTGGAGAAGATTCCGTGGAGCGGGCCGAGGGAGAAGAATCCGCGGCGCTCATAGAGACGGGCACTATCGTAGGTCGATGCTTCGAGGTAGGCGGGGTAGTCGCCGATGCGTTCGGTACCGTAATCGAGTAGCTGCGAGCCGATGCCGCGGCCTCGGTACTCTTCGAGGACACCAATGTTGAAGAGGTACCAGTGCTTGTACGCGGGGCGGTACTTGAGCAGGTGTAGCTCCATCAGGACTGCCCTCAGCAGGGTCTTGCAACCGAGTGCCTTGTAGTAGGCGCCAATCTGCTTGAGCTCGTTAGCGAAGGAACCCTCATGGGATTCAGGGGTGTTCCAGAGACAAACACCCACAATCTTGCCGGTAGAGTCGTCAATAGCAATGTCGATACGGCCGCGACCCTGGAAGTTGCCGTAGACCTGAAGGGTCATAATGGCGCGGAGCCTGGCGAGTTCCTGTCGGCGGCTACCGCCTGCAATGACTGCCATCATGGCAGGGTCACCGTCAAACGCGGCAATCAGGACTTCGAGCGCTTCGGCATATTCATGAGGCTCGGCGGTGCGGACAGTATAGGAAGCTAAGGTCATATTCACCCTTTACAAAAGCTTGAAAGTATACATAAATATTAGCTGGATTATTCACTCCTGGCTAATAAATTCTGCCTTATCAAGACATTTTTCATAGCCATGCATCGAATGTGTGCCAGCTTATATTGCACCAATATGCATAAATTTTACGAATATTTATTCATGTTATTTTTGCATTACTTTGCAGGAAAAAATGTACACCCCGCACCAACTCTAGGAAGAGGGGTACGGGGTGTACATCACGTTGAGGTTATCTACTCATTAAGAGTGCAGACTATGCGTTAGCCTTTGCCTTCAGTGCAACCTTCAGCAGCGAATCTGCGCTGGTCACCGATGCGCCCGAAGCCTGAACATCTTCAACCGAAGCAGCCGCCTTCTTGGCGTTGGTAATCACCATGGGGGTTGCCAGCGGGTAGCCAGCAGCCTTGATGGCGGGGATATCGAACTCAGCGATGACGTCGCCGCGCTTGACGGTGTCACCCTTAGCAACCTTGGGCTCGAAGTGCTTGCCGTCGAGCTCAACGGTGTCCATGCCGATGTGCATCAGCAGATCCAGGCCGTCCTCGGTGCGCAGACCGTATGCGTGGCCGGTGGGGAATGCAACGGTGATCTTGCCGTCAGCCGGTGCGTAGAGCTTACCTTCGGTGGGCTCCACTGCGGTGCCTGCACCCAGTGCGCCGGAGGAGAAGGTGGGATCCTTGACGTCAGCCAGCAGAACCACGGAACCGACCATGTGGGAACCGATTTCGACGCTCTCGCCAGCCTCAGATGCTACAGCGGCGGCGGGAGCTGCGGCAGCAGCTACGGTGGCAACGGGAGCGGCAGCAGCGGGTGCAGCGGGTGCCTCAGTGTTGCCAGCCTCAACCTTCTTACCCCAGATAAAGGAGGCAACGAAAGCGATAACGGTGGTCAGGATGAGGCAGCCGAAGAAGCCAGCCCAGCCCGCGCCGGTAGTGGGGCTAATGGAGGGGAAGCCGATGTAACCAGCGGCGCCCAGAGCAATTGCCTTCACATTCAGGATGGAAGCGACCATTGCACCGATACCTGCGGAAACAATAGCAATGTAGAAGGGCCAGCGCAGAGCCAGGTTCACACCGAACATTGCGGGCTCGGTAATGCCGAGGAATGCCGAGGGTGCAGATGCCGAAGCAATACCCTTAATCTTCTTGTTCTTGGTGGTCAGCGCAACACCGGCTGCAGCAGCACCCTGCGCCACGTTAGACATCGACGCGACAACAAAGATGAAGGAACCACCGGTAGCCCACAGGCTCATCTCGATGGGCGGGAATGCCTGGTGCATACCGGTCATCACGATGAATGCGTAGAAGGTACCGAAGACCAGACCGCCGAGCGGGCCGGCAACGGTGTAGAGCCAGTTCACGCCCTCGCCCAACCAGGTACCCAGCTGGAACATCGGGGGACCGACCAGAATAAAGGTCAGGAAGCCGGTGATGAGGATGGTCAGAGTGGGGGTGAAGATGAAGTCGATGGTGCCCTTGAGGACCTTGTGGAAGAACTTCTCGATATTCGCCAGGATGAAGGCGACCAGCATAATGGGCAGCACGGTACCCTGGTAACCCGCTTGCTGGACCTGCAGACCGAAGAGGTTCCAGTACTTCATCGGGTCGGTGCCTTCAGCACCCGCCAGGGATGCTGCGACACTGTAGCCGTTCATTAGGGCCGGGGAAACCATCGCGGCACCCATGGTCAGACCGAGGTAGGGGTTACCACCGAAGACCTTAGTAGCGGAGAAGCCGACCAGCACGGGCAGGAAGGCGAAGGGAGCTGCGGAGAGCAGGTTGATGATGTCTGCAAAGTCAGCCCACTCGGGGTGCATTGCGATGAAGCTCTCGGGACCAAAGATACCCTTGGAGGTCAGCACGCTGTTGATTGCCATCAGCATACCGCCACCGACCAGAACCGGAATCAGCGGGACGAAGATATCAGCAATGGTCTTAATGAAGCGGGAAACGATGTTGCCCTGCTTGGAGGCGATTTCCTTGAGATCATCCTTAGATGCTTCGGGTGCGCCAGCGGCGATAAGGTGCTTGTGTACCTCGTTAACGTCGCCGGGGCCGACGATAATCTGGAACTGGCCAGCATTGAGGAAGCTGCCCTTAAGATCCTCGTCGTTGTCGATTGCTGCCTGGTCGACCTTGTCCTGGTTCTTCAGGACGAGGCGAAGGCGGGTTGCGCAGTGTGCGGCTGCAACGATGTTGCCGGCGCCACCGACGTCCTTCAGCACGCGCTGTGCCACTGACTTGTGGTCCACGCTCGCTCTCCTTTGTTTGGAGCACCACCGTATGATGCTTTGTAAATGGGGTGGGGTGACATGTCTGTGTGTGCATGTCATGTATATGTCATACGTTTGACATATCAGATGTAAAACATGGTATCACGGGAAAGTTCTTAAAAGCGAGGGCCCACTCTCCACACGGAGAGTGAGCTCTCAAACATATTCAGAAATTACCGGAAACTACCCGCATAGGCGGCTCCCAACGCCTAGAAAATGGCTTAGAGGCGGCCATACTCCAGGGACAGCACCTCGCCACCGGTCAGGCGGACGCGGCGCTTATCGCCCTTGAAGAAGGTGCGAGCGGTCATAACCTCAGCGCCCATGGAGGCAACCAGCTTGCCACCCACGTACAGTTCGGTAGCCGAACCGTCCACAAGCAGGTCAAACTCGCGAATCTTCGAACGCTTCAGGGTTCGACGGCGCAGGCTGCCACCCTCGGTGTAGCGGGTACCGCCACGGTCCATCTGCACAAAGTCCTTATCCAGAACGATGCTCAGTGCCACGCCGTGAGTGTCCTTGATCTTCAGCTTCACGCACTCGTCAGAGACGTTCACGCGGCCGCGCAGACGGAAGGTCAGGGCATTCTTCAGCTCGACGAGCTTACCCTTCTCCTCCTCGCGGTACAGCGGGGTCATCTCCATCGCGTCGTTCAGCTGAGGAACCGGGCGCTGGAACAGCTTGCCGTTGCGCAGGTGCAGTTCGCGCGGGTAGGTGAACATGTGCACCCAGCGGTGGCTCCACGAGGGCAGGTCGTCCTGGTCTGCATTGCCCAGCCAAGCAATCATTACCGGGGCGTCACCGCTCACGGTGTGCGGTGCCTCCGGATCGGCGGTCAGGCCGGTACCGGAGATGGTCTGCGGTGCGTAGAACTCGAAACCTGCATCCAGCTCGGTGAAGGGGGTCTCCACGGTGAACTTGAGGGTCTTGTTATCCAGCGAACCAACAATGTAGCCGCTCTGGAAAATGTTGTTGTACTTCTCGCCGAGGGGATGCATGCCCTGCGGGCTGAAAATCAGCACGTCACGAATCTCGCCGGTCAGCTCATCACGCATGCTCAGCAGGGAGGGGCACTCATACATGTAGGTGCCCTTGAGGCTCTTATCCTTGATGTCCAGCTCGCCGCGGAAGGCCCACTCGCGGCGGTCAGCGGAGGTGTACACGACCACGGCGCCGGTCTTGTCTTCACGCTGAGCACCAATAACCATCCACCACTCGCCGTTACGCTCAAAGACGTGCGGGTCGCGGTAGTGCGCGGTGTAGCCCTTCTCAGGGCCGGAAATCAGCGGGGGCAGCTGACGGGTCGGCTTCGCGTCCTCACCCGCAGTTGCGAGAATCTGGTAGGTTTCACGGTTGCCCTTCTCGTCCTTCACGTTACCGGTGTAGAAGAACTCAAAACCGCCGGGAACCTTAATACCGGAGCCGGAGTAGCAGCCGTGCGAGTCGTAGCGGCTATCGGGCACCAGGGCGGTACCCTCATCGGTCCAGTGGGTCAGGTCCTCACTGACCGCATGACGCCAGTAGACCATACGCTCCGGGTGCAGGGGCGAGTACTGGTAGAAGGCGTGATAACGCTTACCATCGAAGACCAGGCCGTTCGGGTCATTCAGGCGGCCCACGGGAGGCGCCAGGTGCAGAGCAGGGTAGTCGCGGTCTTCACGAACACCGGCACCGAAAGCGTCCAGGACCTGCTGTGCTTCAGCCGCCAAGTCGCGGGCGGGTCGCTCGGTTGCGCTCTTCTTCTTTTTCTTCTGCTCGCTCATGTCTATCCGCTTTCGTGCAAAGGAATGTCTGGGTTGTCTCATCCCATCATACGGCACCTCTGCCCCGTTGCCGGGCTCTAGGAGAGAGGCACCACAGTGCTCTCAGCCTCTCTCATCCGGGGCACAGTGCGGTCACAGCGACTTCTGCGGGTGAGCGCGGTCAGATAGGACAGCACCACCGTTTGCTACAGGAGAAAAGAGCGGATGCGGCAAAGCCCCGAACCTCCCCAGTCTTCATACCGGGCGGGTTCGGGGCCGTTAAATGCCGCGAGGCGGCACATCCGATGGATGCACCGCCCGCGTAAGAATCGAGAAGAAGTCGATTACTTGAGGGTGATGGTTGCGCCAGCAGCCTCGAGCTGCTCCTTAGCCTTCTCAGCGTCTTCCTTGGAAACGCCCTCGAGCAGAGCCTTGGGAGCGCTGTCAACCAGGTCCTTTGCTTCCTTCAGGCCGAGGGAGGTCAGGGCACGAACTTCCTTGATCACTGCGATCTTCTTGTCGCCAGCGGACTCCAGGATAACGTCGAACTCGGACTTCTCTTCAGCAGCCTCGCCTGCTGCGCCGCCTGCTACAACAGCAACGGGAGCTGCTGCGGTGACGTCGAACTCTTCCTCGAATGCCTTAACGAACTCGGAAACCTCAACCAGGGACAGTTCCTTGAATGCTGCAATGAGTTCTTCGATGGACAGCTTAGCCATTGTTTGGCTCCTTCACTATCTGGTGCGGGCTGACGCCCGCGGTGTAAATCTTCAGTACCTACCCGAAAGGGTCGGTCAAATTTAGGGTGCGTTATACGCTGTTTGCGTTCACGCTGCTGAGTATCTCAGCGCTGGTGCAGTAGCACGAAAGGGGCTTATGCCTCTTCCGAAGCCTCCTCGGCTGCAGCGGGAGCTGCGCCTTCCTGCTCCTCCAGCTTGACGCGCAGTGCGTCCACAACCTGTGCGATGCGTGCGATGGTAGCCTTTGCACCACCTGCAACCTTGGACAGCAGAACCTCGCGGGATTCCAGGTCAGCGTAGCGCTTGACGTCGTCCTCGGAAAGAGCGGCACCTTCGTAGTAACCGTTCTTCACAATCAGCTGGGGGTTAGCCTTGGCAAAGTCACGCAGGCCCTTAGCAGCATCGATCAGGTCGCCCTTGATGAATGCCAGTGCGGAGGGACCCTGGAGGTGGCCTTCGAATGCGTCGATGCCAGCTTCCTTAGCTGCGATAGCAGCCAGCGTGTTCTTCACCACGGCGTATTCGGTCTCTGCACCGAGTGCGCGGCGCAGCTCCTTGAGCTGTGCAACAGTGAGACCGCGGTATTCGGTCAGGATGACTGCGTTCGAAGCTTCGAAGAGTTCCTTCAGCTCGGATACTGCAGCGATCTTTTCCTGAGTCGCCATGGTAGTTCCTTCTTCCGATTCTTGTAAGGTCGCCGGTAGAGCCTCGAAGCATTTATTGCAAGCAATAAAAAATGCCCCGACGCGTAGGCGTACGAGGCACGATAGGCGGCACCTAAATCAGGGCAACGACTATTCACTTCGAGTTACCTACGCGGGCGGCGATTTCTAGTGAAATCTGCTCTTATCAGAACTCTGTTCTTCGTCTCCACCGAGGTGGCGATAAAGGACATAGTTCTAGACCGGCGGTCTTTGGTTCATTCATCATCTCAGGTTAAAGCCCGAGTCGCAAGTTAAAAACGTGATTAAGTGGGATTAATCACTTAAAGACCCCTTTTAAGCCAAATAACCGCTCTTTCTCCCGCCTAAAAGGCCCGATTGAAAGGCCCAGAAACCGTGTTCTAGAGGTAAAAGCGCTTTCCACCTGAGAACAAGAAGCAACGCTCCGCTGCCACACCCAGGTGCACCCGCTCTCCCACACTCAGGAAAGTACTGTTCGGGGAGGTTCCGCTCAAGGTAGCACCCTGCGCATCGGGAATAAAGAACTCAAGTTCCTGACCCGCACGCACACGGGCATACATTTGGGCGCTCAGCTCAGTTTCCGTCTGAGCCCGCGGGGATTTCAAAGGTAAGGAAACCGCCTCCAGCAGACGCCCGCGGTACAGCATGCCACCGACTAGGTGACGGCACCCGAGCACCTGCACCGGCAGAGCATGAGCAGCGTCTGCCGCCACGGGGCACAAAGCGGTCGCACGAATCGCCAACTCGCACCCGGCAGGAAGCGACTCCGAATCCTCAAGATTCAAAAGGTTCAGTGCGGGCGCCGCCAAAAGCTTCGCCACCTGCAGAGTATGCGGATGCGCCAGCAACCGCTCCGGAGTGTCCACCTGCACCAGGTAGCCAGCATCCATCACCGCCACACGCTGCCCCAGCATGAGCGCCTCATTCTGATCATGGGTCACGTACAGGCCCGTAAAACCGTAACGCTCATGCAGGCGCACAATATCGGCGCGGATACTCGCGCTCATCTGCTCATCCACACTCGCCAGCGGCTCATCAAAAAGAACCACCGGGGCACGACGAATCAAAGCACGCGCAATACCCACACGCTGAGCCTGACCACCCGACAGTTGCGAAGGCTTACGGGACTCCAGCCCCTCAAGCTTCAAAGCCTCCAGCAGCTCACGGTAGTAGTCCATATCAACCCGGCCGGCGAACGCACCCAGCCGGGTCGGAAACATAATATTGTCCTTCACGCTCAGGTGCGGGTACAGAATAGGGCGCTGAAAAACCACACCCACCGAGCCGCGTTCCAGAGGCTGACCGGCATAGGTCACCCGACCCGCGCTCGGCTCCTCCAAACCGGCAATAATGCGCAGCAGAGTGGACTTACCTGTACCCGAAGAACCAACCAGAGAAATCAGCTCGCCGGGGTGCACATCCAGGTCAATCTCGTTCAGAACCGTCGTATCGGTGCCAAAGGTCTTAGCGACACCTCGAATACGTAGGCCTTCAAAAGGCTCCGCCGCAGCAGAAGAATAGGATGCAGAAGTCATTCCCCCATTATCGCCGAAACTCGCTCCCGGCACGGGCACAGAAGATAAGCGCCGTCATAAACAACCGCCTCAGCCTCCACGCCGGCTGCCTGAAGAAAAACCAAACAAAAAAGCCCACACAAGAAAGTCTAGGCACGGCAAAGCCCCGGATCACATCCGGGGCTCACACCATATGCCTAAAGCAGCGAAAGGCCTCTAGCGCCGCCCCACCAACAAACGACCCTGCGACGCCACATACGCCACACCGCCCCACAGGAAGACCAAGAAACCAGTACCAATCGCCATCAGCACAATACCCAGCGGGTTCAGCACGCCCGCGGCGCTCAAATGCACGCCGCTAGAAACCATTGCACCCATACCGAAGGAGAAACCCCACAGGCTCATGGAGAAGCCGCCCTCCATAATCCAGGGCAGCAGACGCATCAAAAAGAGCAGCTGCAAAATACCGTAACCGGTCATGATGAGGAAGAACCAGTCCACCGTGCCGCCATTAGCTGCCAGGTACGCGTTGCCTCCCACAAACGGCGGAGCCAACTGCACACCCATCAGACCGCGCTCACCAATGTTCATCGGAGCCAGGTTACGCAGACGGTTCAAGATCGCAGACTCCATGCTGAACCACGAAATCAGGCCCGCGCCGAAGAAAAGCATCGCCGCGTCCTTCCATCCCATCATGCCCATCGCGGTTGCCGTCGCAAAGTTCGTCGCAACCGTCGGCAGGTATAGTACCGGGGTGGTCGCCTCCGCCACGTGGGTACCGCGCCACATACCCGCAATGCGGTGGGAGGCAAAGTACAGCTGCCCCAGACCGCCAAGAATCGCCAAAGCGTAACCCAGGTAGGACAGGTACGGGAAAACCGTCGCACCCATCTGCGCGGTCGTCGCCGGGATTAGCGAAAAGAAGCAGCACCGCACCGGATGCGCCCACTGCTCCCGCAGCCACGGGCGGAAATTCAACACCGCAACAACCATGGCGGCAATCAGAATCAGCCACACCACAGCGGCGAAAGCAAGAATCGCCTCACCCAGCCAAGCGGGAACCATACCCGCGGAGGCGGCGGCACGCCATGCCGCGCCCAGGGCACCGGTACCCAGTGCCATCGCAAAGTAGCTGACGGGAATCGGGAAGGGACGAGTGGCAGCCTGCGCTGAGGGAGTAGAAGAAGCCGGTAAAGGCTGAGTCATGAATAGATCCTTAAGGTCTGCTTGAGCCCGCACATCAGGCAGGCGGAACTAGGATGATAAGAACGAAGTGTGTGCTGTTTATTCTAACGAGCTCGCCGCAGATATATTCCAGAACATACAGGTAGAGCGGCAGGAGAGCAGGCATAAAAATCGCCCCCGACGCCTAAACGTCGGGGGCGACTACTAGCTAAATGCTAGAAGCTACAGGTGCATACCTTAGGCAGCAACGGCAGCGGGATCAACGGGGATGCCGGGGCCGAAGGTGGTAGCAACGGTTGCCTTGGAGATGTAACGGCCCTTAGCCGAAGAGGGCTTCAGGCGGTTAACCTCTTCCAGAGCTGCCTGGAAGTTCTCCTCCAGCTGCTCAGCGGTGAAGGAAGCCTTACCGATGATGAAGTGCAGGTTGGAGTTACGGTCAACGCGGAAGTCGATCTTACCGCCCTTGATGTCTGCAACAGCCTTTGCGACATCCATGGTCACGGTACCGGTCTTGGGGTTCGGCATCAGGTTACGGGGACCCAGGATCTTACCCAGGCGGCCGACCTTGCCCATCATGTCGGGGGTTGCAACCGCTGCGTCGAAGTCGGTCCAGCCGCCAGCGATCTTTGCGATCAGCTCGTCGGAACCAACGTAGTCAGCGCCAGCTGCCTCAGCCTCAGCAGCCTTGGGGCCTGCTGCGATAACGACCACGCGAGCGGTCTTACCGGTGCCGTGGGGCAGGTTCACGGTACCGCGAACCATCTGGTCTGCCTTACGGGGGTCAACGGACAGACGCATTGCAACCTCAACGGTTGCGTCGGTCTTGGTGGAAGAGGTTTCCTTCGCCAGGGCAACTGCCTCAGCGGGGGTGTAGAGCTTACCCTCTTCAATCTTGGCTACAGCTGCCTTGTACGCCTTGCTGCGCTTTGCCATCTGCTTTTCTCCTTATGCAGTTGTGGTCTCGTGAGCCGCGCTCGGCTCTGCCACATCCCGTCTATACGACGGGCATTTACAAGTTCTGTGTAGAAAAATCTACGGTGCCGATTACTCGGCTATTCGGCGAACCGAAATTACTCGACGGTGATACCCATGGAACGAGCGGTACCTGCGATGATCTTGGATGCAGCATCCAGGTCGTTTGCGTTCAGGTCGGGCATCTTGGTCTCAGCGATCTCGCGCACCTGAGCCTCGGTCAGCGAACCAACCTTGGTGGTGTGAGGAACAGCGGAGCCCTTAGCAACGCCAGCAGCCTTCTTGATCAGCTGGGAAGCCGGAGGAGTCTTGGTGATGAAGGTGAAGGAGCGATCCTCGTAGACGGTAATCTCAACGGGGATGATGTTACCGCGCTGCGACTCAGTTGCAGCGTTGTATGCCTTGCAGAACTCCATGATGTTCACACCGTGCGAGCCCAGTGCGGGGCCGACGGGGGGAGCCGGGTTAGCGGCGCCTGCCTGGATCTGCAGCTTGATGAGGCCAGTGACCTTCTTCTTGGGAGCCAATGTAGGGTCCTTTTCTTAGCTGGGAACCGACGCACAGGAGCGTACGCCGGCAAGACGGTGACCGTGGCGCGGTCACCCGTGCATCCACATGAAAGCGTGACATGCGCATACACAAACCAACATTCTAGCGTTAATCAGCGACTTAATCCAGCCCCAGCTAACAGAAAGATTAAACCTCGTCTGCACAACTAATGCCGCTTACAAAGCCGACACAAAATATGAGCCCCGCACCAACAGTGCGAGGCTCATATTCACACGCTAGAAGCGTTAAATCTTTTCGATCTCGGTGAAGCTCAAGGTCACCGGGGTGTCGCGACCGAAGACGGAAATCATCACGACAATCTGCTGGGACTCGCCCTTGATCTCCGAAACGGTAGCATCCATGCCCTCGAAAGCACCGGACTTCACGCGGACGTTCTCGCCCACAGTGTAGTCGGACTCGATAACGGGCTTGGAAACGGGCAGGCCCTGGCTCTGCTGCTGCTCTTCGAAGACCGGCAGGAGCATGTCGAAGACCTCGTCCATGCGCAGCGGGACCGGGTTGTACGCATCCTGACCCACGAAGCCAGTCACACCGGGGGTGTGGCGGACAACGCCCCACGAGTGGTCGGTCAGTTCCATACGAACCAGAACGTAACCGGGAACACGCACGCGGCGGATGGTCTTCTTCACGGTGTTCTTGAACTCAACCACGGTCTCCATGGGAACCTGAACCTCGAAGATCTCATCTTCAGCTTCCAGGTTCTGGATACGGGTCTCGATACCGGTCTTCACCTTGTTCTCGTAACCGGAGTAGGTGTGCACCACGTACCAGTCGCCCATCTGACGGCGCAGCTTGGACTTGAATTCTTCCAGAGCGTCGACTTCCTCAGCAGCCTCAGCAGCTGCTTCAGCCACCTCGACAGCCTCGGTAGCTTCCTCAGCCTGCTGCTCAATAGCCGCAGACTCCTCAGTAGCCTCAGCAGCGGCTACCTCGACCTCTTCAATCTCGGATACCAGTTCCTGCTCGGACACGTCGCTCCTACTTTCTATCGTTAATCATCTAGAGGGGACTTCCACTCACCAATGCGCTGAGGGAAATCACTGATGGGGCACCCAGAATAAGGATGCAGCCAGTACTAGTTACGCTGAATGGTTCCGTTACCGAAAATCCAGAATGCTCCCTGGCCGAAAAGATAATCCAGACCAGAAATAAGAAGGAGCATCACCACGACGAAGAACAGAACTCCGAAGAAGTAACCAACCAGTTCACGTCCGGTGGGAGTAGTAACCTTCTTCAACTCCGCAATAACTTCACGGAGGAATGCAAAAATACGGCCGAAGAAACCGAGCTTCTTATCGCTCTTCGACGATGCGCCGGGCTTAACAACCTTCTCGGCGGTAGCAGACGATGCCATTTCTTCTGCCCCTTTCTGAGTCTAAAAAAGTACGCCCGGGGAACGGGCGTACGAAGATGTTATTGAGGCAATAAAAGCAGGGCGGACAGGACTCGAACCTGCAACCTGCGGTTTTGGAGACCGCTGCTCTACCAATTGAGCCACCACCCTTTGAAGCGTTAACTTCAGGTGTGAGAGTTGCTTCTCACTTGTCTACTCCTCCATTGCCTCCTAAGCCGTGGGCTTTAGAGGGGCAAACAATTACACCCTTGCGGGTGCAGAACTAACTGTAAACCATCTTTCGGGGCCGATGCAACTTCAGAATGTAATATTTTTCGAAAAACCTCTTGAGATACCTTGACGAAGGGTTCCGCATCACTACTAGTGGACCGTATCCTAATAAGAGGAATGCCGCACACACCCGCGCCCATCAGGCGCAGATTGGTCCCACACGTGCATTCCCATCACCTATTTCCTTGTCGACTTCACGCCGGCAGCGCACAAGAAGAAAGAGAAGAGAGCCCCATGGCGCGTATTTCAAGCCGCATCGGTGCCATCGCACCCTCCGCAACCCTTGCCGTCGACGCAAAGGCAAAAGCACTCAAGGCTCAGGGACGCCCCGTCATCGGTTTCGGCGCAGGCGAACCGGACTTCCCCACCCCCGCGCACATTGTGGACGCCGCACGCGAAGCGCTCAACGACCCCAAGAACTTCCGATACTCCCCCGCCTCCGGTCTTCCCGAACTGAAGAAGGCAATCGCGGAAAAGACCCTGCGCGACTCCGGCGTAGAGATTGACCCCTCCCAGGTTGTCATCACCAACGGCGGCAAGCAGGCGGTCTACCAGGCATTCGCAACCGTCATCGACGAAGGCGACGACGTCCTGTTGCCCGCACCCTACTGGACCACCTACCCCGAGTGCATCCGCCTGGCCGGCGGCAACCCCATCGAGGTATTCGCCGGTAGCGACCAGCACTACAAGGTCACCGTCGAGCAGCTCGAAGCAGCCTACACCCCCGCCACCAAGGCGCTCATCTTCGTCTCCCCTTCCAACCCGACCGGTGCCGTCTACACCGAAGAGGAAACCCGCGCCATCGGCGAATGGGCTTTGTCTAAGGGTATTTTCGTGCTGACCGACGAGATTTACGAGCACCTCACCTATGACGGTGTTCAGGCAGTCTCCATCCTGAAGGCGGTGCCCGAGCTCGCTGACCTGTGCGTCATCCTCAACGGTGTGGCAAAGACCTACGCCATGACCGGTTGGCGTGTGGGCTGGATGATTGGCCCGCGCGACGTCATCGCCGCAGCCTCCAACCTGCAGTCCCACATGACCTCCAACGTCAACAACATCGCCCAGCGCGCAGCCCTTGCCGCACTGACCGGCCCGCAGGACGACGTAGAAATCATGCACGCCGCCTTCGACCGCCGCCGCCGCACCATCGTAGATGGCCTGAACGCTATTGAAGGCGTGCACTGCCCCGTACCCACCGGCGCGTTCTACGCCTACCCGGACGTACGCGAACTGCTCGGCAAGGAAATTGAAGGCGTACGCCCGCAGACCACCGCAGAGCTGGCTGAGCTCATCCTCGAAAAGGCTGAGGTCGCCGTAGTTCCCGGCGAGGCATTCGGTCCCAGCGGCTACCTGCGCCTCTCCTACGCCCTGAGCGACGAGGACCTGGCGGAGGGCCTGGCACGCCTGCAGAAGTTCCTCGGTCAGGCACGCGACTAGTTCGCAGCTCTCCGGACCGCGTCTCTTGCCCCGGCGGGAGGTGCGGTTTAGGTGTTGGGTGAACCGGCACAAAACAATCAAACACAGGGCTATTGACCGTTTTATGTCCTAAAAACCGGGAATCCCACAAAGATTTAAAAATATTTTTAAAACGTTCGAGGCCTCCCGCATCTTTTCGGATGCGCGGAGGCCTCGTTTGCCTCTTCGGTGCCATAGGTGGGAAGCGGCGGCTATTTGTGTTTCAAACCCAAACATACAGGTTTCAAAAACCTGAACTTTTATGCCGCGATTTGGGCATTCCCACGCCTTTCCACCACTACCAACACAACCCAAACACCGCTAAAATAGAGACCAAGAGAACGACCTCCCGACCGGCACACATTCCCGTGCCAAAATCGCGGAGGTCATAGTTATATACGCGCGCACAACACCTAAAACGCGCAGACATTAGGAGCCAACCATGAAGATCGGTCTGCTTACTTCCGGCGGCGACTGCCCCGGCCTGAACGCTGTCATCCGCGGCGCCGTGCTCAACGGTGTCAAGAAGTACGGCTACGAATTCGTCGGCTTCCGCGATGGCTGGCGCGGCGTCGTTGAAGGCGACTACATGGACCTGCCCCGCCAGAAGGTCCGCGGCCTGGCAGCCCAGGGCGGCACCATCATCGGTACCTCCCGCACCAACCCCTTCGACGGCCCCAACGGTGGCCCCGAGAACATCGAAATCATGATGGAACGCCACGGCATCGACGCAATCGTCGCTATCGGCGGTGAAGGCACCCTCGCAGGCGCAAAGCGTCTGGCAGACGCAGGCCTGCCCGTCATCGGTGTCCCCAAGACCATTGACAACGACCTGCGCGCAACCGACTACACCTTCGGCTTCGACACCGCAGTGTCCATCGCAACCGAGGCTATGGACCGCATCCGCACCACCGGTGAATCGCACCACCGCTGCATGGTTGCAGAGGTCATGGGCCGCCACGTCGGCTGGATCGCACTGCACTCCGGTATGGCTGCAGGCGCACACGCAATCCTGATCCCCGAGGTCAAGGTCTCCATGGAGCAGGTTGCTGAATGGGTCAAGGAAGTACACGACCGCGGCCGCTCTCCCCTGGTTGTTGTTGCTGAGGGCTTCATCCCCGAAGGCTTCGACGACGTCATGGCAAACAAGGGTACCGAGAAGGACGGTCGTCCCCGCCTCGGTGGTATCGGTGAGTACATCACCCACGAAATCGAGAAGATGACCGGCGTCGAAACCCGTAACACCATCCTGGGCCACATCCAGCGCGGTGGCGCACCCACCGGCTACGACCGCGTGCTCGCAACCCGCCTGGGCATGGGCGCAGTCGACATGGTCGCTCAGAAGCAGTGGGGCAAGATGGTCTCCGTTCAGGGCACCGAGATCAAGTACGTACCCCTTGAAGAGGCACTGGACGGTCTGAAGTCCGTACCTCAGGAACGTTGGGAAGAAGCAGCCGTCCTCTTCGGCCGCTAAACCCCGCAAGCTCAGCAAGCTCAGCAAGCTCGCTGAGCACTCATACTAAAACCGCGGAGGCGGGCACTCGCAACGAGTGTCCGCCTCCGCGGTTCTAGTTGGGATGGGTTCTAGTTCAGGCGGTTTTGGGTCGGGGAGCGCCTAGCGCTTCAGGAAGTCCTGACCCGCCAAAGAACGACGCGCCACCTCACCGGACTCCGGCGAAACCACCGTCGTCTGAGCCACCGCGTACTCGGTCGCCGGCGCCGGCGAACCATCGGGCAGGAAATCGCCGCCATCAACCGCACGCAAAGGCGCCTGCGGGTCAACGCCGCGTTTAATCACAGCCAGAGCAATCGGGCCCGCCTCGTGATGCAACGCCACTGAGGTAATACGACCGACCGGGCGGGACTTGCCCTCCACGAACAGCTCACTACCTGCCGCCGGCAGGGTGTGCTCCGAACCGTCAATATCCAAGAACACCAGGCGGCGCGGCGGGCGGCCCAGGTTATGCACACGAGCCACCGTCTCCTGCCCCTTGTAGCAGCCCTTATCAAAATGCACCGCCGTACGGGTGTAATCCAGCTCCTGCGGGATGGTCTTATCGTCAGCCTCGGTGCCATAGCGGGGGCGCCACGCCTCAATACGCAGAGCCTCCGCAGCCCACAGACCCGCAAAACGCGCGTCCGAAGATTCAGCCAGGGCGGGCAGAACAGAGCGCGGCACGATGCTCAAGAAACGCACGTAGTCCGCGCCAGGGTGAGCGTCACCCGCCTCATCGTAACGGTAGCTGCCAGGTGCCGGAGTGTGCCAAGAGTCCTCCCACACCAGCGGCTTAGTCTCGGCGAGCGCCGGATGCACCGAACCGTCCTGCAGAATCGGGTTGCGGGCGCTCTCCAGCACGGCGTACTCGTCGCTGAGGTTCTGTACCTCAACACGCATCATGAACTTCATGCGGTTCAGGTAATCGGTCAGCGGCTGAGCCTGGTCGCCCTCCACGATGAGCCAGAGCGCCTCGCCATCTTCGATAGCAGCCGGGGCATACTCCACGCGGCCCTGAGGCGAAAGCAGCAGGAACTCGCGGCTCTCCCCGGCGGTCATGCCGGTCAGAATCTGAGAAGCGATGGAAGTCAGCCAAGTCTGGCGGTCCGGACCCGCAACACGCACTACGCCCAGGGAGGAGCGGTCCACTAACACTAGCGGCTCATCCGCACCGGCGGAGCGGTCGAAGCTGAGGGCGCGCTGCTCCAGCATGGGGTTGCCGTAGTGTGCGGCGACGCCGGCATCCAGCCCGGAGGCGGCAAAAGCGCCGTGCAGGCTCAGCAGGGGGCTCACCGGGCGGGAGGCATCGGGCTGGGGTGCCTCAGCCTGAGGCGCTTCAATCGAAGATTCAGTCACGGAAGGTGCACCTTTCACGCAAAGAGTCTGCCCCGCCGACCAGCGGGGCAGACACAAGTTAGTTATTAGGCGGTGGGCTCAGAGCCGGGCTCGCCGGTGGGCTCTTCGCCGTCCAGGGAACCGAACATCGAAGTGCCCAGGGAGTCGCCGGTCATCGAAGAGGTCTTACGCAGCTCAGCGGAAGCGTGCTTGTGCAGCTTGCCCTCGGCGTCTGCGACCTCCCAGTCCCACATGAGGTTGCCGTTGACCAGGCCCCACAGTCGCACGGAGCCTGCGTATTCGTGGGAAATGTCGTCGCGCAGTAGGTTGCCGGTCTGCATGCGGATGACCGGACCCTTAACCATGCCCACGTAGTTTTCGCTAATACCGCCGGGGTGCGCAATGGTTGCCAGCAGGGAGAAGCCGTCGTCGGCGTTGCGGAGAGTCTCTACGCTTGCCGCGTCAGCGAAGGCGGGAACAACGTCCTTGGGGACGATACCGAAGCCGCCGTCAGCGTCGGTGAGGGGGCGGTCAATCTGCCAGAAACCGGTTTCAACGGTGATGGGGCGCAGCTTCTGACCCTCGTCATCGAGCAGGAAAGACTCAGCGCGGTATTCAATGAAGGGCAGACCATCCTGCTCAAAAGTAATAATCTGGCCGAAGGGGGTGTTTTCCTGGCCTTCGTACCACATGGTTCCGGTGCCTTCCCAGGTGCCGAGCAACCATGCGAAGGGAACAAGTTCAGGGGTTAGGTTGGTAGGGATTTCAATAGCCATACCTTCCATTTTAGTATCCTGCGTACAACAGTAGCCTGTTCGTTCGCTCACGGCACGGGGTAGCACCGCCGTCTGCAGAGTAAACGGTACGGCGGGCAACATAAAGAAAACCCCCAACCGGAGGGGACCGGGTGGGGGTTCACGCCGCCATTGGCGAGGCGGTACGAACCGTACGACCGCCTAAAGCCCTGTGTGGGCGATGCTTCTGCTCTGTGCGGGAAGACTACTTCTGTCCGCTGAAGAGGCCACGCAACACTGCGAATGCACCGATACCGATGCACACGGAGATAATAGCCATCAGCGACATGAAGAGAGCTTCAAGAGCCATAAGATTGTTTTCCATGCCTTAAACCTACCACAGACCCACCCCGAAAGGGCGCAGAATCAACGGCTGAAACATAGTGAACAGCACGATTCTCAACAGGCATACGCCCCACCCGGCGCCAGCAAAATATTAGCCCCGCAGAATCCGGGTAGGTGCCCCATCATAGCCAGCTGAGAAGCCTGTACGAACAGTCCGGAATACGATATTCGGCCCGGTCTACACCGGCGCCCACAGCCGCGTCACAGCCTGGCGAGTACACTAGAAAGAGCCTAATATTTTACCGGGAAAGGAGAGGGTGTGTACCGTATTGCGCTTCTGAGCGATACCGCCGCGCAGGATATGATCCCCTCGCTGAGTCTACTCAGCCACAAGGTACACGTTTTCCCCCTCGACACCGCCCATACCACCCTTGAAACCGAGACATTCGACCTGCTCATGGTCGATGCCCGCACCGCCCTCGTCAAAGCACGCCACTGCGCCCAGCTACTGCGCGCCGCAGGTGTGCAACTGCCGCTCATCGCACTCCTGAACGAAGGTGGCATGGCGGCTGTTGCCGCCTCCTGGCAGGTGGACGATATTGTCTCTGACCAGGCCTCCCCTTCCGAAATGGATGCGCGTCTGCGTCTTGCCATCAAAAGGGAAGCAACCGCTGAAGAAGAAAACCAGCAGGAACGAGTGGTACGCGCAGGCAACCTCGTGATTGACACCCAGGCGTACTCCGCGCATCTTTCCGGTACCGCACTGAACCTGACCTTCAAAGAGTTTGAACTGCTCAAATTCATGGCGCTACACCCCGGACGGGTCTTCTCCCGCGCCCAACTGCTCTCCGAAGTGTGGGGTTACGACTCCTACTACGGCGGTACCCGCACCGTGGATGTGCACGTGCGTCGTCTGCGTTCCAAGCTCGGCACCGAGTACGAGCAGATGATTTCGACCGTGCGTAATGTGGGGTATTCCTTCAATAGCACCCGCTAAATTTCGCGGCGCCAACCCCTCATTTGGTGTATCCGCTCTGCGAGTTGCCCCGGTGCTGCGCCGAGTACCAGAATGCGTAAATGTTCCGGTTCTTGTCATATTCGCCCAGGACGGAGAACAAACTCTCCAAAGAGCAACTATCCCCGGTAGAGTTGAATCAGAAGGCTACGAAAGAAGGCGATGATGGTACACAACCAGACACCCGATTCCTCCACCCTGTCCACTGCAAGCACCCCGGTCTACGCAGAACCGCAGCTCACCGAAGAGCTGCTGGAACGCTTCGATTCCTTCGCGCAGAAGGTTGCCCGCCATGACGGCGTCTCGGCGTTCTCTGAGCAGACCCGCATTGAGCTGAGTAAGGCACTCCGCGAAAGCACCCTGACCCCTCCGCGTTTCTTTGTCGCCGAGGATAACGGCACCCTCGCTGCCGTCTTTGTGGCGCTCACCCCCGCCAACGACGAAGACACCGGCGTGATTGAGGCAGCCGTCGCCCCCGAATACCGCGGACAAGGCGTAGGTAGCGCATTCTTCGACCACGCCGTCCGCCAGCTGGGCGATGACGCGACCCGCTACCGCCTCTGGGTTCACGGTAGCGCCACCGACACCGGTATTGAAAGCCCCGCCCACGCGTTTGCAACCCTGCACGGTTTCGAGCCGGTGCGTGTGCTGTACAAGATGGTTCTGCCCCTGGACGCGCAGACCCGCGAAGAGCTTGTGGAACGCTCCGATGCGCGCACTCTGCCGGAGAACCTGCGCATGCGCACCTTCACCGGCGCGGACGAGTTCCCCTGGCTGCGCGTGAACGCCGCCGCTTTTGCGCACCACCCGGAGCAGGGCAAACTCACCCTTGCTGATTTGCGCGAGCGCACCGGCTCCCCCTGGTTCCGCCCCGAGGGTTTCTTCATCGCCTCCGAGGTGGATGATGATTCCGCTATTGCGGCGTTCACCTGGACGAAGATCCCGACCGGTCAGGAGCAGGGCGAGCTGTCCCCCTCCGGCGAGATTTACGTGGTGGGTGTGAACCCGCAGGCTCAGGGAGGCGGCCTGGGCCGAACCCTCACCCTGCGCGCGCTGGCGTACCTGGCGTGCGCTGAGGACGAGAACGGCGAGCCGCTGCGCGCCATCGACCTGTACGTGGATGCTGACAACACCGCCGCATACTCCCTCTACACGTCGTTGGGTTTCGGTGTGGCGACGGTTGACCGCATGTACGCCCCCGCCCAGCAGGCTGAGCCTGCCGCCTAGTTTTTGGTGCGCCACAGTTGGCGTGCCTCTTCACGACTTATCCCCGATCAGAAAGGCAAGTACAGTATGGTACCCGCCCCCAATGGCCTGAATAAGGCGCCTAAGCCTAAGCCGTCTGAGCCTGCGCCCATGACCGGTGTCATTCACATTGGCCACGATATTTCGAAGATTGAGCGTGCCGAGTCCCGCGGTGACCGCATTGAGAAGGGCGAGAAGCGCTCCTACTTCAGTCTGGAAGAGGAGTTCGGCCCGGAGCGTTTCTTCGACCGTGAGAGCAGCTGGCTGGACTTCAACACCCGCGTGCTGGAGCTGGCGGAGGACCCGAACCTGTTCCTGCTGGAGCGTCTGAACTTCCTGTCGATTGTGGCCTCTAACCTGGACGAGTTCTTCATGGTGCGTGTGGCGGGTCTGAAGCGTCGCATTGCGACCGGTCTGGCGGTTCCTTCGGCTGCCGGTCTGAGCCCCGAGGAGCAGATGGAAGAGATTGCTGAACGCGCTCACCAGCTGCAGGCTCGTCACGCTGATGTGTTCCACAACCAGGTGCTGCCGGCTCTGGAGGAGCAGAACATCCGCATTGTGGGTTGGAACGACCTGGATGCGGATGCTAAGCAGCGTCTGCGTCAGGATTTCATGCGCGACATTTTCCCGATTCTGACTCCGCTGGCGGTTGACCCGGCGCATCCCTTCCCCTACATTTCGGGTCTGTCGCTGAACCTTGCGGTGCTGGTGCGTAACCCGCAGACCGGCAAGGAGCTGTTCGCGCGCGTGAAGGTGCCCGATCAGCTGGACCGTATGGTCTCTGTGGATGGTTCGCGCGCCGCCAACACTGCGGGCCGCGAGAGCCGCTACATTGCTCTGGAAGACATCATTGCTGAGCACCTGGATACCCTCTTCCCGGGCATGGAGGTTGTGGAGCACCACGTCTTCCGCGTGACCCGTAACGAGGATCTTGAGGTGGAAGAGGACGATGCAGAGAACCTGCTGAAGGCTCTGGAGAAGGAGCTTCTGCGCCGTCGTTTCGGTCCGCCGGTCCGACTGGAGGTTGAGGACACCATCAACCCGACCATCCTGGATCTGCTGATTTCTGAGCTGAACATCGACGAGTCCGAGGTGTACCGCCTGCCGGCTCCGCTTGATCTGCGCGGCATGAGTGCGATTGTTCGCGCGAACCGCCCGGCTCTGCACTACCCCAAGCACATTGCGCACACTTCCCGCTGGCTCAATGCTACCGAGACTGCGAAGGCTGCAGACGTTTTCGCTGCCGCCCGCGACCACGACGTGTTGCTGCACCACCCGTACGATTCGTTTGCGACCAGTGTGCAGGCGTTCCTGGCGCAGGCTGCCGCTGACCCGCGTGTTCAGGCGATTAAGCAGACTCTGTACCGCACCAGTGGCGATTCCCCTATTGTGGATGCGCTGATTGAGGCAGCTGAGGCTGGCAAGCAGGTTGTGGCGCTGGTGGAGATTAAGGCTCGCTTTGATGAGGAAGCCAACATCTCGTGGGCTCGTAAGCTGGAGCGCGCTGGCGTGCATGTGGTGTACGGCATCGTGGGTCTGAAGACTCACTGCAAGCTGTCTCTGGTGGTACGCCGCGAGGGTAACCACCTGCGTCGTTACGCTCATATTGGTACCGGTAACTACCACCCGTCGACGGCTCGTTTCTACGAGGATTTGGGCATCATCACCTGCGATGAGCAGATTTGTGAGGATGTCTCCCGCCTGTTCAACCAGCTGTCTGGTTACGCACCGAAGACTAACTACCAGTCGCTACTGGTGGCGCCGCGTACTCTGCGTAGCGGCCTGATTGAGTGCATCGATCAGGAGATTGAGAACCATAAGGCGGGCCGTCCGGCGAAGATTCAGTTCAAGTGCAACTCCATGGTGGATGAGGCCATCATCGATTCGCTGTACCGCGCATCGCAGGCTGGTGTGCCGGTGGATGTGGTGGTTCGCGGTATCTGCGCGCTGCGCCCGGGCGTTAAGGGGCTGAGCGAGAATATCCGTGTCCGTTCCGTGCTGGGCCGTTTCTTGGAGCATTCGCGTGTGTTTGCGTTTGAGAATGGTGGCGATCCGATTGTCTACATTGGTTCTGCCGATATGATGCACCGCAACCTGGACCGCCGCATTGAGGCGCTCGTGCCTGTGAAGGATCCGCGCCACGTGAAGTACCTGCGTGATATGTTCACCCTCTACATGAGTGATTCTTCGCGTACCTGGCACCTGGATTCTGAGGGTAACTGGACCCGCCACGATACCGATGACCAGGGCAACCCGCTGCAGGATGTGCAGTCGTACTACCTGAGCTCGCGTTCCCGTAAGAACGTGGTGGATAAGGTCTAAGGATTTGCCGCTGACCTACCGGTGATTTCTGGTTGTGAACCCCGTCTGTTCTCGCGCTTTATGGCGTAGGACAGGCGGGGTTTGCCGCGTGTCGTGCAAAATCTTGGGGTGGACTAGTGCACTTAGCGCAAAAGTGAACAACAGGTTACGTTGAGATTACAACTTGACGCTTCTCTCCCCTACAATTAGACGCGGAGCATGGTGCCCTCTGGCATTGTGCACAAGCCTAGCGAAGAGGTTCAGAGAGAGATATGGCACCGCTGGATTCCCCCTCCATCTACTACTCGGCACGACGTTTTGACGCGGTCAACAGCATTGACCGTTCCCCCGCGAACACTGCGGATATTGTTGCTTCTGGCGCACTGATTTGGCGTATGCGCGATGGTGCGCTTGAGGTCCTGATCATTCACCGCCCTCGTTATGACGACTGGTCCTGGCCTAAGGGCAAGCAGGATCCGGGCGAGTCCCTTGCTGAGACCGCTATTCGTGAGATTCGCGAAGAGGTCGGTCTGCAGGTTGTTCTGGGTGTGCCCCTGGCGGTGACTTCCTACCCGGTGGGTGGCCGTCCGAAGGATGTTTTCTACTGGGCTGCTGAACTGCCCGACGGTGCCCGCGCCCTGGCGGATGAGGGTGAAGTGGATGAGCTGCGCTGGGTGACCACCGATGTGGCTCGCGCGCTGCTGACTAACCAGGATGACCTGGCACCCCTGGAATCCCTGGAGGCTCTGGCTGAGGCGGATGCGCTGCGCACCCGCCCGATTCTCATTGCCCGCCATGCGAAGGCTAAGCCTCGTTCGAACTGGGCTGCTGCTGAGGATGACCGTCCGCTCGCGGCGACCGGCAAGCGTCAGGCGTTGGCCTCTAGCCGTCTCTTTGCGGCGTGGGCTCCGAGCCGTATTATTTCTTCCCCGTGGCTGCGTTGCGTTCAGACCGTGACCCCGTACTCGGTGGATTATGGTGTGTCGGTGAAGGAGAAGAAGTCCCTATCGGAGGCGGGCGCTCAGCGTCACCCGGCACGTACTGCCCGCACCGTGGCGTCACTGTTCGATAAGGATTCTTCGTCCCTGCTGTGCACTCACCGCCCGGTGCTGCCCCAGGTGATGGATGTTCTGCGCGAGTACCTGTTGGAGGGCTCCGCGGAGGTTCTTCCGGCTGAGGACCCGTACCTGGAGCCTGGCGATGCCCTGGTTCTGCAGGTGACCGAGGGCGATAACCCGCGTATTGTCTCGGTGGAGCGAGTACGCGCGGCTCTGGACTAACATCCATATACTTTGATCTTCTAACGGTGAGCGCGCTGGGCTTTATGCTCAGCGCGTTTGCTCTACCTGCGCCCGTTCGAGGGTTTTACAATAGAGGGGCGGTTGATTTGTGGCCGTCTCTCACGTCTACTAACAGGATTCAAGGTTTTTCTTATGACTCACGCAATCCCCACCCCTTACGAAGATCTTCTGCGCGAAATCCTCGAGGAGAACAAGGACGCCATTACGGCGGATGCGCAGCGTTCCGACCGTACCGGCACCGGCACCTTCGGTGTTTTCGGCCGTCAGATGCGTTTTGATCTGCGTGAGTCGTTCCCGCTGATTACCACCAAGCGTGTGCACTTCAAGTCGGTTGCTATTGAGCTGCTGTGGTTCTTGCGCGGTTCGTCGAATGTGCGCTGGTTGCAGGAGCGCGGCGTGACCATTTGGGATGAGTGGGCTGATGAGAACGGCGATTTGGGCCCGGTGTACGGCGTGCAGTGGCGTTCGTGGCCGACCCCCGATGGCGGCACGATTGACCAGATTGCGAAGGTTATTGAGTCTCTGAAGAACAACCCGAGCTCTCGCCGTCATATTGTTTCGGCGTGGAACCCCGCCGAGGTGGATAGCATGGCGCTTCCGCCCTGCCACGCGCTGTTCCAGTTCTACGTGTACGAGCGTCCGGACGGTGTGAAGGAGCTGTCCTGCCAGCTGTACCAGCGTAGTGCCGACATGTTCCTGGGCGTGCCCTTCAACATCGCCTCGTATGCATTGCTGACCTACCTGATTGCTGAAGAGGTCGGCATGGTGCCGGGCGAGTTCATCTGGACCGGCGGCGACTGCCACATCTACTCGAACCACCTGGAGCAGGTGAAGAAGCAGCTGGGCTACGGCACCGACCCGGAGGGTAACCCCTACCCGCCGCGCGAACCCTACCCGTACCCGAAGCTGGTTATTAAGACCAAGAAGCCTTCTATCTTCGATTACGAGTATGAAGACTTTGAGCTGGTGGATTATAAGCACCATCCCGGTATTGCCGCACCGATTGCGGTCTAACTGTAGGTAGTTCTAGGAGGCATGATGTATCGTCTGGGTGCTATTTGGGCTCAAACCGATGCCGGCATCATTGGTCGTGACGGGGATATGCCCTGGCGCGCCCCGGAGGATTTGGTGCATTTCAAGAAGGTGACGCTGGGTGCTCCGGTGATTATGGGTCGCCGCACGTGGGAGTCCTTCCCGCCGCGTTTTCGCCCTCTGCCGGGCCGTACGAATATTGTGATTAGCCGTTCTGTGGCCGAGGCGCAAGAGCGTGATGGCGCCCTGTGGGTTCCTTCGCTGGATGCGGCGCTGTACGCGGCTCGTGACGCCGTGGGCGCGCCGGTTGAGGATACCCCCGCGGATACCGTTACCGCGGATACCCCCGCAGTCGACGCCTGGATTCTTGGCGGCGGCTCCGTGTACGCGGAGGCGCTCTCCCGCACCAACCTGCCCGCTTTCGGTCGGGTGAAGACGGTGGAACGGACCCTCTTCTACTGCCAGGAGGGCAACGAGATTACCGGCGATACGCGAGCGCCCGAGCTGCAGCTTGCAAATTCTGCGGGCAGTTGCGAGGGCAGCTCACCAAACGGGTGCTGGCGGGTCACCTCCGAGAGTGCCTGGGAGAATAGTGAGAAGGGCTACCTGCTCGATGAGTCGGGCACGAAGAACCCCATGTACTTCTCGTTCCAGCGGCTCGAACGTATCTAGTTCAAGCTTCCCTCGTTCACTCGCTGATATAGACATGCATTTCAGGCCTGCGGCTGCTCCACCCGGAGCGCCGCGGGCTTGAGTGTTTAATGCGCCTCCCGGTGCCCCGGTAATAAGCCCCGCCTCTTCACACGGTATTCCGTTCCGAATATCAAATTTTTTGTACGGTGTTAGTCCGCACCCGCCAGCCTGAGAGTACACTGGGAACCATGAACTTTAATCCCGGTGACTCTGTAGGTTTTGTTGGCTGGCGCGGCATGGTGGGCTCCGTCCTCATGAAGCGCATGGTTGAGGAAGGCGACTTCGAGGGCATTACCCCCATCTTCTTCACTACCTCTAATGTTGGTGGCGCTGCGCCCACCTTCGACGGCGTAATTGAGCCGTCCGAGCTGAAGGACGCATACGACATTGATGAGCTGCGTAAGCACTCGATTATTGTGACCGCTCAGGGCGGTAGCTACACCGAGGCTGTGCACCCGAAGCTGCGTGCAGCCGGCTGGGACGGCCTGTGGATTGACGCCGCTTCCACCCTGCGCATGAACGATGACTCCATCATCGTGCTGGACCCCATCAACCGCGACGTCATCGACCGCGGCCTGGCATCCGGCGTGAAGGACTTTGTCGGCGGTAACTGCACCGTCTCCTGCCTGCTGATGGGCCTGGGCGGCCTCTTCAAGAACGACCTGGTCGAGTGGGCTACCTCCATGACCTACCAGGCAGCGTCCGGCGGCGGTGCCCGCCACATGCGCGAGGTGCTCGCACAGTTCCGCGACCTGGGCAACGAGGTCTCCGAGGAGCTGAACGACCCCGCATCCGCAATTCTGGACATCGACCGCAAGATCCTTGCTAAGCAGCGCTCCGGTGAGCTGGATTCTTCCCAGTTCGGTGTGCCGCTCGCCGGCTCCCTAATTCCCTGGATCGACTCTGACCTGGGCAACGGTCAGTCCCGCGAAGAGTGGAAGGCTGAGGTCGAGACCAACAAGATCCTGGGCCGCTCCGAAGACGATAAGATCACCATGGACGGTCTGTGTGTCCGCATCGCTGCGATGCGCTCGCACTCTCAGGCGCTGACCATCAAGCTTAAGAAGGACCTGCCGATCGAGGAGATCGAGCGCATCATCGCTGAGGACAACCCCTGGGTTCGCTTCGTGCCGAACGAGCGTGAGGCGTCTATGGAGCAGCTGACCCCCGTGGCTGCTTCCGGCTCTCTGGAAATTCCGGTTGGTCGCGTGCGTAAGCTCGCGATGGGCCCCGAGTACATTAGCGCGTTCACCGTGGGTGACCAGCTGCTGTGGGGTGCTGCTGAGCCGATTCGCCGTATGCTGCAGATTGCTGTTGGCAAGCTCTAAAGCTCACTGACAAGCTATATAAAAGCCCTCGCTACCATTCTTTTCGGATGGGAGCGAGGGCTTTTTGTGCCTGCGTATAGCGCGTGTGGGGTTAGCGCTGGCCGGGTTAGCGTGAGCTAGTTTAGCGCTGGTTTGCGGCGGCTTTGCGTTCCTTACGCTGCTGTCTCCAGGCGCGGTAGCGGTACCAGGCGGTGAGCACCACGTGCTTCATGAAAATATTGGCGCGGCGTGCCCAGGTGAATTCGGTACCCCAAATGCCCAGGCCTATGAAGATGAACAGCCAGCCGGGGCCGGGGGTGACGAGCATAATCAGTCCGGCGATAAAGCAGAAGGCGCCCACGCCGATGACGAGGGGCTTGTAGAGATGACGCATGACCGGATGCGCGTGCATGCGCTCCTTGCGGGCTTCGAGCCAGCGGTGAAAGCGGCTGGTCTCGCTTTCCTTGACTTCATCTTCAATGGTTTTCAGGGGTGGTCCTTCCAAACGTGCCGTAGGTGAGTTTCACCGGGCGGCGGTGGTTAGAGAATAGCACCTACCGCTGGGCGGCGGCTGTGAAAGATTTCTTCATGTTGAGATTTTTCCGTCATCTTCACAATTTTTTCGTTTCAATAGTGTTCAAGTCGAAAGTACCTTTATACACTGTAAGGGAACAATTCGCCCGGCACTACGCCTAAACACTAAGGAAGCGACCCACTACCGTGTCCTCCCCTCGTCCCGTATCAACGGACTCACCCCGCACCAACGCTGCTGCACCCGCTGGTACCTCTGCACCCGCTACTGAACGCAACGCCGCCCCGACTCTCAACGAACGCCTCGAAAACCTGCCCTTCACCCGCGCCCACGGCAAGCTCCTGGGTATCTCGGGTCTCGGCTGGGCACTGGACGCCATGGACGTTGGCCTCATCTCCTTCGTCATGGCGGCACTCATCAAGGAATGGCAGCTCAGCCCCACCGAAGCCTCCTGGCTCGGATCCATCGGATTCGCCGGCATGGCGCTCGGCGCAACCTTCGGCGGCCTACTCGCCGATAAGCTCGGCCGCCGCTACATCTTCGCCCTCACCCTGCTGGTATACGGTCTGGCGACCGGCGCCTCCGCCCTGGCGACCTCCCTGGGTGTGTTGCTCGTCTTCCGTTTCCTGGTCGGTCTGGGTCTGGGCGCGGAACTTCCCGTGGCATCCACTCTGATTTCTGAGTTCTCACCTCGCGCTATCCGCGGCCGCGTCGTGGTCGCGCTGGAGGCTTTCTGGGCTCTGGGCTGGATCCTCGCCGCTCTCATCGGCACCTTCGTCGTTCCGCAGGCGAACGGCTGGCGTTGGGCGCTTGCCATTGGTCTGATTCCCGCCATCTACTCGCTCGTAATCCGTATGGGAACCCCCGAGTCGGTGCGCTTCCTGGAGTCGGTCGGCAAGCACGATCAGGCACGCCAGGTGGTCGAACGTTTCGAGGCCTCTCCCGCGCTCTTCTCCCGAGCCGGTAAGAAGCAGACCGAAGACGCTTCCGCACACGGTGCCGCAGAAAGTGCTGACAACGCAGAATCCGCGAAAATCCACTCCATCTGGGCTGCCGGTCAGCGCCGCAAGACCATCGCCCTGTGCGTCATCTGGTTCTGCATCAACCTCTCCTACTACGGCGCGTTCATCTGGATTCCGGCACTATTGAACGCCCAGGGATTCAGCCTCGTGAAGTCCTTCGCGTTCACGCTCATCATGACCCTTGCCCAGCTGCCCGGCTACGCGGTCG
Organism: Rothia sp. HMSC069D01; assembly: GCF_001810135.1. Taxonomy (NCBI): domain Bacteria; kingdom Bacillati; phylum Actinomycetota; class Actinomycetes; order Micrococcales; family Micrococcaceae; genus Rothia; species Rothia sp. HMSC069D01. Next base: position 118,768 of record NZ_KV800076.1, on the reverse strand, counting down.
CCGCCTACCTCATCGAAAAGTGGGGCCGACGCACAACCCTGGCGACCTTCCTGCTTGGCTCCGCGCTGGCGGCGGCTGGCTACGGCATGGCGCACGCCGAGGTATTCATCATCCTCGCCGGATGCATGCTCTCCTTCTTCAACCTGGGTGCGTGGGGTGCCCTCTACGCCCTGAGCCCGGAAATCTTCCCGACCCACCTGCGCGGAACCGGCACCGGTGCCGCCGCCGGTATCGGTCGTATCGCCTCCATCGCGGCACCGCTCATTGTGCCGCCGCTGGTCGCATTCGGTGGAACCCCGCTACTCTTTGCGCTCTTCTCCACCGCGTTCCTGGTAGCGGCAACCACCGTGTTCTTCCTCCCTGAACGCCGCGGCGAATCCCTCTAAACGAGCGGCACGCCATACAATATGAGCTGTCCCTCCTGAACGCTCTTTCCGAGCAATCAGAAGGGACAGCCCATTTGTCATTTAAGCCCTCTAACCGTGCGCCACAACCTCAAACTATGAGAGGATACGTTCTATGCTCGATTCCTTCCTCTCCAACCCCTACCGCACAGAGTTCAGCCCCTGGCCCGTGAGCGAACACTACGCCACAGAACGCGCCGGCGGCGTGCCCGAAGCCATGCTGCTACCGGGCGAACTCACCGTGCACCGTGGCGACGGGGCAAAAATGAGCTACTACTTGGACTGGCCCGAGGAATTCAACGAATATACCCGCGCAATCACCCTGCGCCCGCGCACTAAGAACGGCTACCCGCAGGACTTTATGTTCACCGTCGCCGTACGCGACGGCCAAGCTGTCTTCACCGCAACCGCCCTCAGCTTCTGGGAGCAGCGCGACGGCCGCCCCTACGACCGTGAGCCCATCGCCCGCGGCTACGTGGACGTCGCCTCCTACGAATCCTGCGAGGAATACGCCGGCATTTCCGCCGCGCCCACCCTCATCGGCTGGGATATCGCAGACCCCTACCCGGCACGCATGGCGCTCATCCGCGCCCTCTGCGAAGGAGTCGCCAGCAGCATCACGATGGGCACCCGAATCCTCGCGGACGGGCAGGTACAGATCGACCACAAGGACGGGGACCTACTCGCCCTGCACGTGAACGCGGTCAGCACCGTAGGCGGCATGGTCCGCGCCCTCATCATCGAGCAAGACCGCGTACCCAGCGGCGTATCTACCGGCACCTCCGAGCGTGCCGACCTGCAGACGCGCGCCTACTACGCCAACGTGCTCTCCCCCGTTCCCGGCGAGTTTGGAAATCTCGTCTGGTCCCACAGCGAGGACGCGGAATACTACCCGTACCGTCCCACGCGCCACAAGCCGATTTTCCACGCCCCCTGCCCGCCTCAGAAGCTTCCCCTGGCGATTCAGGTGCTGATGGAGCACCTGCCTGCCGCTCCGCTGGCTGCAACGCGCACAGCGCCCAAGCGCAGGCCCTACCTGCCGGGGCAGGCACGTATCTCCTCCCCTCGCCACTAGCTCAGCGGGTCAATACAACGCTTCGGGCGGCCTCTTTATCAGAGACCGCCCGAAGCGTTTATTCTATACGTCCTCGCGCTACGAGAGGCGAGAAGTTAAGCGTTTAGATTTCGCCGTTGACCACGACAGGCTCAGGAACCAGGGTCACACCAAAACGTTCACGCACACCATCGCGCACAGCGCGGGCAATAGCGAAAATATCCTCAGCGGATGCGCCGCCGCGGTTCGTAATCGCCAGGGTGTGCTTGGTCGACAGGCTTGCACGACCCTGAGCGATCTCGCGAGACTCACCCTCCAGGCCGAAGCCCTTCTCGAAACCGGCGTGCTGAATCAGCCAAGCAGCCGAGAGCTTCACGCGATCGGGGTCCTCGACACCCGCGGTAAACGGGGAAGTCTTCACGACCACCGGGAAGTTCGGGGCGCCCTCCGGCAGGGACTCCAGAGTAGAACGCGGAACGATCGGGTTGGTAAAGAAAGAACCGGTGGAGAAGGTGTCACGATCCTCGGGGTTGAGCACCATACCCTTGGAGCCGCGCAACTGAAGCACCTTTTCGCGTACCAGGGCGGATTCGGCGCGCTGACCGGGCTCAACACCCAGACTCTTCGCCAGCTCGGCGTAACGAATCGGGGAGGACAGGCTACCGAGGGTGAACTGGAAATCAACGGTCAGCACCACGTAGCGGGGCGAGCCGTTGACGGTTGCGCGCTTGAGCACCGAGTCGCGGTAGCCGAAGCGCAGGTCTGCGCTCGCGAAGGTCTTCCGAGTGTTCTTTTCACGATCCCAGGTGCGTACGGAGGCGATGAACTCACCCACCTCAACGCCGTATGCGCCGACGTTCTGCACGGGGGTTGCACCCACGGTGCCGGGGATGCCGGAGAGAGCCGCGGGGCCAACCCATTCGTTCTCGATGCTGAGCTTCACGAAGTCGTCCCAGATGGTGCCCGCCTGCACGCGCACGTTCGCGCCGCCGCATGCGGGGATGGGCAGGACCTCTACGCCTTCGGAGGCGATGTGCACGACGGTTCCGTTGAAGCCTTCGTCGGAAACCAGCAGGTTGGAGCCGCCGCCCACGATGAGGACGGGTTCGCCTGCGGCGTCTGCAGCGGAGACTGCTTCGATAATTTCTGCTTCGGAGGTGGCGCGGACGTAGGTCTTAGCGGGGCCGCCTACCTGGGCGGTGGTCAGTTCGCTCAACAGCTTTTCAGTCATAGGTTAAGAATACCGGTCGTTGTGCGGGGTCAACACCCGCCACGCGTTAAAGTCACAAAAACCTTATGGTGATTTTGCCTTCATTTTCCGGCGCGCCTCCCACACAAAAGAAGCGCCACCACCCGCCGGCGAGCGCGCAGCCGAACACACAGCCGAGCATGCAAAAGCCCCGGCACCACCGCATCGCGGTAGCACCAGGGCTTTCACATAGCTACTTTCACGCGGTTATCTACCCGCACAGAAAAATCTATGCCGAGAGACGAACCACAGCCTGGCTCTTCATCAGAACCTTCTGTTCCTTGCCTTCCTCATCACGAGCGGTGACGGTCAGGTCAATGCGGGCGGTGCGCTCTTCCTCATTCAGGGCGCCCACCTTACCGCTGATGGTCAGGGCGTTCGTGGGGGTGTCGGGGTTTTCGCCGCCGGGTGCATCCGCCACGGGAACGGGCTTGGTGAATCGAGTCTGGTAGTCCACAATCGCACCGGGGTCGCCTACCCAGTCGCTCACAAGCTGCACTGCGGTACCCATGGTCAGCATGCCGTGAGCGATTACGCCGGACAGGCCCACCGACTGAGCGAAGCGCTCGTTCCAGTGAATCGGGTTGAAGTCACCGGATGCGCCAGCGTAACGCACCAGCGAAGCGCGGGAGAGCTCCACGGTACGCGAACCGATGTCCTGGCCCTTTTCAAGATCTTCAAAACGCACCATTAGTTTTCCTCCTCAGCACGAACCAGCAGGGAAGAGATGCAGGTGGTGACCGGCTCGCCCTGCGCGTCAACGATTTCTTCGCGGGTGGTCAGCATTGCGCCGGCACCCATGACGCGTACGGAGTCCACGTGAACTTCGGTGCGCAGCTCATCACCGGCAACGATGGGGCGGTGGTGGGTGAAGCGCTGGTCGGCGTGCACCACGCGGGAGAAATCAATACCGGCGGAATCGTCGTTGATGAGTGCCGCGTCAGCTGCCTGCGCCAGGATAATGGCGAAGGTCGGCGGGGCAATCACATCTGCGTACCCTGCCGCGCGGGCTGCCTCAACGTCGTGGTGGAGGGGGTTTTCTGCGTGAACTGCTCGGGCAAATTCGCGGATCTTTTCACGGCCGACAACGTAGGTGTTCTCGGACGGGTAGACCCTGCCCACAATCTCAGGGTTAATGCTCATGGTTTCAGTCTACCGTTCTTGTGCACAGTGTTCAGCTCGAACGCGCAGAGTGGACGCATCAGCAAACAGCCAGCATGGATGCACGCAGTATTTCTTAGCATTGTTTACCTTCTAGCGAAGGCGCCCGGCGCGCCCCTACCCCTACAGCCTGAGCAGGCGTAGACTGAATGGGTACCCGCAATCAATCAAGAAGGAAAAGTTGTGTCTTCCAACGTAAAAATTTCGGTGCTTGACCTGATGCCGCACCGCCCCGATCAGCGTCAGCACCAGACCATGCTCAACACCATCGATGCCGCCCGCGCGGCTGAGTCCTACGGCTACGAGCGTTTCTGGGTCGCTGAGCACCACAATGCCGGTTCCCTGCTGTCCTCGGCGACCGTCGTGGTCATGGCGGAGATTGCCGCCGCAACCGAGCGTATTCGCGTGGGTTCGGGAGGCATTATGCTCCCCAACCACGCACCTTACGTGGTAGCGGAGCAGTTCGGTACCCTCAACGCGTTCCATCCCGGTCGTATTGACCTGGGTGTGGGCCGTGCGCCCGGCACTGACCCGATGACCGCCGCCGCTCTACGCCGCGACGATTCTGCCGCCATGAGCTTCCCCGCCGAGGTGCAGCAGCTGCAGCGTTTCCTGGGCGAGCCCTCCCCCATGCACCGCGTGCACGCCATTCCCGGTCAGGGCTCGAAGGTGCCCCTGTACATTCTGGGTTCTTCCCTGTTCGGTGCGCAGCTTGCCGCACAGCTGGGTCTGCCCTACGCATTCGCTTCGCATTTTGCGCCCGCAATGCTGCAGGAGGCAGTGGACACCTACCGCGCGAACTTCAAGCCCTCGGAGCATCTGGAACAGCCCTACGTCATGGTGGGTGCAACCGCGATGCTCGCCGATACCGACGAGCGAGCACGCTACCTGTACACGACGCAGCAGCAGCATTTCCTGGGTGTGGTGCGCGGCAATTTGTCTTTCGCACCTCCCGTGGAAGATATGGACGCCGTCTGGACCGACGCAGAGAAGATGCACGTTGAACGCATGACCGCTGAGGCAATCGTAGGCTCTCCCGCCACCGCGCAGGCTCGTATTGAGGACCTGGTGGCGCGCACGGGCGCTGACGAGCTTATCGTCATGACCGAGGCGTGGGAGCACGAGGACCGCCTGCGCTCCTACGAGCTGCTGTCCCAGCTGCCGGTGGTGCGCCGCGCCTCCTAACGCTTAGATCAGAGCATAAAGACGAAGCCCCCGAGTTTTTCTCGGGGGCTTTGCTATATCCGGTATAGAGCCCGTGCACTAAGCGCCTGCAGACCGGGCTTTAGGCAAACAAAATAGGTAAAACAAAAAAGCCTGCCTCCGAAGAGACAGGCTTATCTGAGCCCCGACCGGGAATCGATCCCGGGACCTC
>NZ_KV800076.1:0-113425 GCF_001810135.1 Rothia sp. HMSC069D01 | reverse complement strand
AAGATGGCGCTCTACCACTGAGCTATCGGGGCGTAGCGGTGGACGGGCTCGATCCGTCGACCTCACGATTATGAGTCGTGCGCTCTAACCAGCTGAGCTACACCGCCACATCATTAATACGTGCTCTCGCATGAATTAATGAGAGAGCCCCGACCGGGAATCGATCCCGGGACCTCCATCTTACCAAGATGGCGCTCTACCACTGAGCTATCGGGGCAACAGGTAAAACTATACAGGTCTTCACGAATGCTCGCAAGCGGAGAAGCTATGGCATACGCCACATTTATGCTTATCCGCTCTCCACACTGCCGCATGAGAGCCCAGCATTGACCAGGTATCACCACAACAGCTGATGCAAACACATCAACACACAAATACATAAAGACCGGCAGGAGAGCTCATCACTCCCCTGCCGGTCTTTGAATCATATGCGGATGACAAGGCTGCTAGCCGATAGCCTCAGCAAGCCCCTCGTACCGCAAATCCAGGCTTAGCCGAAATTTTAGTAGCGCTTGCCGCGGCCGCCAAAGTCACGGCCGCCCTCACGGTTACCGCGGTAGCCTCCATCGCGACGGTTATCACGGCCGCCGAAGTCGCGGCCGCCGAAGTCGCGGCCGCCATCACGGTTGCCACGGTAGCCACCATCGCGGCGGTTATCACGGCCGCCGAAGTCGCGACCACCGAAGTCGCGGTCATTGCGCTTGCCACCGAAGTCACGACGCTTGAAGTCGCGGTCGCCACCGAAGTCGCGGCCACCGTCACGGTTACCGCGGTAGCCGCCCTCGCGACGGTTATCGCGACCGCCAAAATCGCGGCCACCCTCACGGTTGCCACGGTAGCCGCCCTCACGACGGCCGCCACCGAAGCCGCGGCCACCGCCGCCACCCTTGGGACCGTTGTCCTTGCGGATGTTGATGAACTCGCCAGCAATCTTGGTGTCACGCAGACGGTCGAAGAAGTCGCGGGGCAGGTCCTCGGGCAGGCCAACAATGGTGAAGTGCTGGCGAATGTCGATGGAGCCAATCTGGGAGCCCTTAATACCACCCTCGTTAGCCAATGCACCCACAATAGCGCCTGCGGTCACGCGGGAGGAACGGCCAACGTTCAGCTTGTAGTTGACCATACCCTCATCGTTGTGCGCGCGCTTTGCCTTGCGGCCGCCGCGATCCGAATCTTCGTCAGAGAAGGGGCGGGACTTGTGGGCGATATCTTCGCTCTCATCGAGGAAGAAGGGGCGACCCTGCTGGGCGATAACAGCCAGTGCGGCCGCAATGTCCTCAGCGGTGGTGTCGTGCTCGTTCTCGTAGTCCTCGATAATCTGGCGGAAGAAGCTCAGGTCCTCAGACTCGATGGTCTCGGTAATCTGCTGTGCGAAGCGCTGCTTACGGGTCTCGTTCACTGCCTCTGCGGTGGGCATGTGCATCGGCTCGACCTTCTGGCGGGTTGCCTTCTCGATCTGACGCAGCATGTACTTCTCACGCGGGGTGACGAAGAGGATTGCGGCACCTTCGCGACCTGCACGACCGGTACGACCGATGCGGTGCACGTAGGACTCGGTGTCGTGGGGGATGTCGTAGTTGACGACCAAGGAGATGCGCTCAACGTCCAGGCCGCGTGCCGCCACGTCGGTTGCCACGAGGATGTCGATGCGGCCGTCACGCAGGGCGTCAACGGTGCGCTCACGCAGCTGCTGGGGGATGTCACCGTTAATCGCTGCCGCCGCGAAACCGCGTGCCTTCAACTTGTCGGCAACTTCCTCGGTTTCCTTCTTGGTGCGCACGAAGACAATGATGCCGTCGTAGTTTTCAACCTCGAGCACGCGGGTCATTGCGTCCAGCTTGTGGGAGTGCATGACCTGCATGTAGCGCTGGGAGATGTTTGAGCTGGTGGTGGTCTTAGCCTTGACGCGAACCTCGCGGGGGTCGTTCAGGTACTGCTGAGCAATCTTGCGGATCGAGTTGGGCATGGTTGCGGAGAAGAGGGCAACCTGCTTGCTGTCGGGGGTGCCTTCGAGGATCTTTTCCACGTCTTCGGCGAAGCCCATGCGCAGCATTTCGTCTGCTTCATCGAGTACCAGGTACTGCAGGTTGGACAGGTCCAGGGACCCCTTTTCCAGGTGGTCAATCACGCGGCCGGGGGTACCGACGACGACCTGCGCACCGCGGCGCAGACCAGCCAGCTGCGGGCCGTAGGGGGAGCCACCGTAGATGGGCAGGACGGTGAAGTCCTCCATGTGGGTTGCGTAGGAGGAGAAGGCTTCTGCAACCTGCAGAGCCAGCTCGCGGGTGGGTGCCAGGACCAGAACCTGGGTGTCGCGGGAGACGCCGTTGATGTCGGCGAGTTCAGCCATGCGGGACAGTGCCGGCAGCGCGAATGCTGCGGTCTTACCGGTACCGGTCTGTGCCAGACCAACCACGTCGTGGCCCTCAAGCAACAGGGGGATGGTCTGTTCCTGAATGGGGGACGGCTTCTCGTAGCCTACCTCTTCCAGGGCTGCCAGGACGCGTGCGTCCAGGCCCAGGTCGGTGAAGCGTACGCCTTCTTCTTCAGCCTTGTCGGCGGTTTCTTCGGCGGGTGCTTCTGCAGTAGCTTCTGCGATGGTTTCTTCTGCTTCTACAGCAGGGCTCTCAACGGTGTTCTCGGTGATGTTCTCAGTGGTCACAGCGGTCTCTGCCTCGGCGTTCAGTTCGGCCGGGGTAGCAGTATTCTCAGTCAATTTTTCCTCTATACGGTAGGGGTGGATAGCGCACGCTTTTCGGCGCTTACCGGGTGTCCCCTTCACGGCCCAGCCACACATCATCCCCTGGGGAGTAGAGTCCAGGGGTCCTCCGTTACCGGCACATTCTGCAGAGGTGTTCTGCGGATGCTATGGGTAGCGGCTCTTTGCTGGGGGTGGTCTTGAATTTCTCGGCACATTATCCGCACGCTTGTTCGTACTCTACGCTCAACGCACAGTAGTTCCTGTGAATCAGGGTGTACAGGGTGGGTAATGCTCACATGCAATGTCACGTATTCCTGGTGGTTCGCCTTCCCGCTTACACGGCGGTGGTGTGTCTGTTACAGCAGACGCAGCAAAGACGCTGGACCAGAGATCGTTAAGAGAAGCCCTCGTGTACGGTGTAAACCGCAAATTTATGGGGCGTATCAATCGGTGATGGTGAGTACGGCGCACCTACAATTCCAGCACCACCTTGGGTGCCGGGTGCGCACAAGACCTTCATCGGGGGTTCCCGTATTCTACCTAGTCTACCTTAGCGGCGTCCATTTAACCCCAAAAGGTGCTTAAAACCTCATCTCTTAACGGCGAGCGCCCACCCTCACAGCCGGAGGGCGGGCGCTTTTCAGGCACGCATCATGCCTATGCAGTCCTGGGATTAATCCACGCGACGCACAATATCAATCGTGCCGACAGTCGCATACTTAGCGTAGGAGCTGCCGTAGCGGTCAGCCGCATACTGTGCGGCGTTGGTCGGCGGGTTGCCGCCCCAGGAGTTGCTCATGCGGTCGATGACCACGTAGTCGGGCGCTGGCTTACCGGTGTGTCCAATCCAGTAGACGGTACGACCGGGAATCAGCTGGGTCAGAATCGACAGGTCAGATGCGACCGATACCCCTTCAGGTACCTTCTGGACGGCGTCCCGCTTCATCTGGTCAGTCGTAGTCAGCGCGGAGGCGGTGAACTGCGCATTACCCAGGGACGCGAGGGGCTGCTGGGATCCGGGCACGAAAATCGGGGACGCGGCTAGGAAGAGCGCCACGGCAGGCAGAACCCACACGGGCATGCGGCGCGCCGTGGCGGTCAGGCGGCCGGGCTCGGTATTGGTCTGAGGTTCCTGCGCGGAGGCGCTATCGGCTGCGCGCGCGCCCAAACGCGCCGGAATCGCAGCGGGAACCACTCCGTAGCGTATCCGCATGACAGCGTCGAGCAGGGCGAAGAAGACGACGGGCATGAGCACGAGCGAGTAGTGCCAGGTGCTTGCCCAGTAGGATTCCATGGTGGAGAGTAGACGCCAGGCAAGGGTCGGCAGGGCAATTGCCGCGAGCGGAGAAATCACCCAGAGGACTGCTCCGGTAATGAGCAGCAGGCCGAGGGTTGCCAGCTTGGTGTTGTTGCTGAGCATCTGCAGTGCCGAGCCGAAGGGGTCGCCCAGAGCCGCAGATAAGTTCACCTTGTCGGCATAGTCGAAGTTTCCGCCGCTATTGAAGTAGGGCAGAATCACGTAGATGGCGACGGCGGACCAGAATACGCCCCAAATCATGACCATGGTGGATTCGGCGACGGCGGGGGTGCGCGCCCAGGAGGAGTAGAGCTGATGCACGCGGATTCGCATGGGGGCGGGGGTGCCCGCGGAGAGGCGCGGCATCAGAATGTCTACGGCGGTGCTCAGCCAGCCGGTGCGAATAAAGATAATGAGGCCGATGGCTGCGACGGTGATACCCATATCTTCTTTGACGAAGGCAATGGGCAGGGACCACCAGCAAGCGTAGGCGAGGTAGCGGGCACGTTCGGTGCCACTCACTCGCGAGGCGAGCACCAGGTAACCGAGGCTCATGGCAAGCAGCGGCACGGCGAAGGCTACTTCGTGGAATTGGGCGGCGATAGCCTGCTGAACTCCGAAGCTGAGGGCGAATCCGGCGCCGAGCAGCAGACCGGTGATGGTCGGGATGACACTCTGAAGTTTTGCGGACTGAGCAGTCTGCGCAGGTTCGTTCTTCTGCGCGTCCTCAGTTTTCTGTGCGTCCTCAGTCTTCTGGGCGAGCGCGAAGGCACGCTGAGTGAAGCGCACAATGGCAAAGCTTGCGAAGGCGACCAGGGCGTTCTGCACGACCAGTAGCGTGGTCGGCGAGGGGAACAGCGCGTAGACGGGTCCCAGGAGCACCAGAATCGGGTGGAAGTGGTCACCCCAGAGGTTAAAGTCGGGCCCCTTAATGGGCACGATGGGCACGGAGAAGTGCGAGTACGCCTGCGCCATCTGGGTGAAAATCGCCAGGTCCCAGGAGGGGGTAATCCAGTGCTTCATCTGTTGCAGCGAGTAGTAGGTGTACAACGCCATGACGGCGGCGGCAAGCAGCAGGCCGGGTAGTAGTTCGAGGGGGCGGATGCTTTTGACGCGCTCGGTGAGGGACTGACGCGGCTGTTTTTTGGCGCGCTGAGTACGGTCCGCGCTGGTGGCGGTGCTGTTCTTCTGTTCAGGTGCGTCAGTATTCGAGGATGCTTCGTGTGCTTCCGCTGCCATAGGCGTCCTTCTCTCGGGGTGTGTGTCCGGGCTACAGGCGCCCACAGAACGGGTGGAACGCGTCGCCTTTGTCGTTGCCGGTGGCGGAGTTTGCGTTCGTTCTCACTCTACCCTTTAGGGTATCGCATTAGCGCTGTGCCTGCCCTTCCTGCGCTTTTTGTATCTTGTCCCTCAAATATCTGCCCCGGATGCTAGGGCCCGGTTTGGGCGCATAGACTGGTGTGGTGAGTACGTTTCCTTCCTCAACCCCCGGCGGTGTCACCCCTAACTGTGCGGCCCTTGACAGCCACCCGGTAGCGGGTGCTCGGCGCATCCGGCATCCTTTGGCGGCAGCTGGTGTGCCCTATGCGCCAGCGCTTGCGGATGTTCTTCAGGAGCCTACCGTTCTTCACCAGCCGCGCGTTCAGGTTCGTACTCTCTCCTCCGCCGCTTCGCCCCTTCCGAGTGTCCTGGCTCCTGAGGTGTGCGAGGTTGTGATTGAGCCGCATGTTCCGGTGCAGTTGGCGCAGACGTTGGGGTCGCTACGTCGCGGCGCTCAGGATTTTTCGTATCGTGCGCTGAGCCGCGCGGATGGTGCTGAGAGAATCTGGTTGACGGCTCGCACGCCGTTTCACGAGTTCCCAGCGGTGCTGTACGTTGAACGAGTTGCGGAGACAGCCACGCTTCCCGAGACTCTCCCCTCCCTGCATCGCCTGCTGATGCGCCCGGTGCGTATTCGTATCTGGGTTTCTTATAGTGCCGCTGATCAGCAGATGCAGGCGCGAGCCGACCTTCAGGCGCTAGCGCAGGAAATGACGTACTGGCTGGGGTTGCACGACCCCGCCGAACAGTTCGGTGCTCTGTCTTCTTTTGAGTCTCTTCCGCCGCGTGTTCAGCAGGCGTGGCGGCAGAATCCGGGGCTCCGCCTCAGCGCTTCGGGGCAGCTGGACCGGCAGATGCTCAACGCCATTGTGGAGCAGCGCATCACCCAGACCGAAGCGTTCAGGACCTTAGGCTGGGTTCTGCGAAAGTACGGCTCCCCCGCCCCTTCGACCGGGTTGGGGAATCAGCCGGAGGGGATGCGCGTCTATCCAAGCGCCCGGACCCTGGCGACGATTCCTACCTGGGATTGGCATCGGGCTGGCGTTGATAAAAGCCGCTACGATGCCGTGTACGCTTACGCTCGTTCCGCAGAGTCTCTAAAAAACATTGCGGCAGAAGGCGACGTCGCACTTCTGGCGCGGAGCCTGCACGCTGTGCGCGGCGTGGGCCCGTGGAGTATTTCCGAGGCCCTGCAGCGTGTGTGCGGGCACCCGGATGCCATCAGCGTGGGCGACTACCATCTGGCGCACGCGGTCGGTGAGCTGTTCATAGGTCAGCGCACCGATGATGCGGGAATGCTCTCCCTGCTGGCGCCCTTTAGCCCGCATCGGCAGCGTCTGGTGCGGCTCATGCATGCTTCGGGCTTTTCGAAGCAGCGCTACGGGGCGCGCATGACCATTGAGGATCACCGCGACCGCTAACGCTCCTGCACCCTCACGAGGTTAAAAGGGGGCGGGGCGCCCCTGCCGGTTGTGCCGGCGGGTGCGCCCCGTTCAAGCTCTTTTGTGGTGGTGAGCTTACTTCTTCTCTGCAGAGCCCTCTGCTGCTGCGATCTCTGCACGGACCTTGTCCATGTCGAGCTCGCGGATCGAACCGATTACGGTCTCCAGCTGGTCTTCGCGCAGTGCGCCAGCCTGCTGGTATACCAGGATACCGTCACGGAAGCCCATGATGGTGGGGATGGAGGTGATGCCTGCTGCCTGAGCGAGCTGGCCCTGGTCCTCGGTGTCGACCTTGCCGAAAACAATGTCGCTGTGCTTCTCCGAAGCCGCCTCGTAGACGGGGGAGAACTGCTTGCAGGGACCGCACCAATCTGCCCAGAAGTCCAGGAAGACAATATCGTTGCTCTCGACGGTAGCAGTCAGGTTCTGCTGAGTAATTTCATTAGTAGCCATGAGATAAAGCTACACCCTCAAGACCCCAATCGCTAATTGTTCGCTCTGGGATTCAAACATGTGAAAGATATGACAAATTGCGGTCATAGTAAATACTTTTTGCGGCTGTTTCAGCCGGTTCACGGGCGTGTCGCGAATACTCTGGCGAATGCCCCTGTAGCCGAATGATGGAGGCGCCCGACCCGGCGGGCGAAGCCCCGTGGTCGTCCCCTACAGCATCCTGAGGAAAGCCCCCAATGCGGGCACCAAGAAAATACGGGCGCAACCATGAAAGACCGTTGCTGTGGAAGATCACCGCGGTGGAAGATTACCGCGGTGGAAAGCCGCTGGGTTGGAAAGCGGCTGCGGAATCCGCTATAAAACTGGTTTTAGATACACAAAAGCCCGGTTACTTTCGTAACCGGGCTATTTGTGGCAGGTGAGGGATTCGAACCCCCGTAGGCAGTGCCAGCTGATTTACAGTCAGCCCCCTTTGGCCGCTCGGGTAACCTGCCGCCTAGCTAGGTGCTAGTTGCTCGCTCAAGCGAACAGAGACTACTCTACAGCAGTTTTAGGGACTTGTACACTTCACATAGGGTTTTGTGACGAAGGTTATATATCTGGTTATATTTATCGTCTTTTCGTCACATCAGAGCGTCGGTGCACGCTCACCGCGCATCCATATCTATCGCGCATATCTATTGCAACGCCCGCGCCCTCACCTCATGAATAAAGCCCTCATGAATAAAGCCGTAAATAAAGCTACCGCCTACAGCAACTTTAGAAGGAGCGGGACGGAGTATCGCCATCCTGCTCAAGCAGAAGCACGATCTCCAGGTGCTCCAGATAGCGGCGCGCCTGCTCCACAGTGCACATGTCGCCAGCAATCTCACGCTCCAGGTCACGGCGAACGCCACGGAAACGTGCCACCAGCGAAGGTTCCGTCAGAGTGATACCGATACCGTCAAAGGGAGAGGGCTCGGCATCTTCCTCGTGCAAATCAAGATGAATCTCGTGGTGGTCAGATTCGTTGAGACGCTCCGCCTCAGGAATACCCTCGGGCTCAGCACCCAGAGAGGTATGCAGGTCGATGAAAAGGAGGGTTTGTAGGTCGCGAGCTTCCTCGCTCGTGCGCAGGTCCGTCGTGGACAGGTTAGGAGTGGTCATATTTCTATTGTCCTCTTTTAAGGTTAGTAACGCCTGTAAAACAGGCTCGTTATTCTGATAGTTAGCTGTGAACAAGAGCCCCAACCCGGTAGGCTAGTACTAACCGGTGCCAGTAGCACCTCATTCACGAAAGGAAAGCCCATGGCTAGCGAATCGTCATTCGACATTGTGTCCAAGGTGGACAAGCAGGAAGTTTCCAACGCACTGCACCAGGCGCAGAAGGAAATCTCCCAGCGTTACGACTTCCGCGGCGTAGGTGCAGAAATCGACTACTCCGGCGACAAGATCCTCATTAAGGCAAACGCCGAAGAGCGCGCCCTGGCAGTGCTCGACGTTTTCCAGTCCAAGCTGGTCAAGCGCGGCATCTCCCTGAAGTCCCTAGACTCCGGCAAGCCCTACGCATCCGGCAAGGAAACCCGCATCGAGTGCTCCATCAAGGAAGGCATCGCGCAGGATCAGGCGAAGAAGATCTCCAAGATGATCCGCGAAGAGGGCCCCAAGGGCGTGAAGGCAAACATCCAGGGTGATGAGCTGCGCGTCTCCTCCAAGTCCCGCGATGACCTGCAGGAAGTTATTGCAATGCTCAAGTCCGCTGACCTTGAGGTTGACCTGCAGTTCGTCAACTACCGCTAAGCTCATGCACCCCCCAGTGATGGGTGAGGGAAGCGAATAGAAGCCGAAATGCAAAATCCTCGGGGTGGCTACTTCCACAGTAGCCACCCCGAGGATTTTTTGCCTGCCGACCCGTCATCGCGGGTCACAATCGTCACGCCGGGTCATATTCATACAGCGCCACATTTGCGCCCGGATGATTCAGCGAAGAAAAGACTTAGTACTGACCCATCTCACGAGCCTGCTGCTGCAGACGCGCAATACGCTGGTCCATCGGCGGGTGAGTAGAGAGCATGTTCTTCAGGGAGCCGAAGGGGTTCGCAATCATCATGGCGCTCGCCGCCTCCGTGTTGCGGTTGTTCGGGTCCATCGGATACATGGACACGCCACTCTCCAGCTTGTTCAGCGCCGAAGCCAGAGCCAGCGGGTCGCCGGTCAGACGTGCACCGTCTTCGTCGGCATCAAATTCGCGGGTGCGGCTAATAGCCATCTGAATGACCTGCGTAGCAATGGGAGCCAGCAACGCAATCACGAACATGGCGAGGGGGTTGGAGCGTTCACCATCGCGGCTGGATCCGCCGAACATCGCGCCAAACGAAAGAATCTGCGCAATCGTACCGATAATGGAGGCGATACCCGCTGCCACCGAAGAGGTGAGGATATCGCGGTTGTACACGTGCATCAGTTCGTGGCCGAGCACGCCGCGCATCTCGCGCTCATCCAGCAACTGCAAAATACCCTCGGTACAGCACACAGCTGCATTCTGCGGGTTACGACCGGTTGCAAACGCATTCGGGGTCATGGTCGGTGCCACGTAAAGGGCGGGCATGGGCTGACCCGCGCGGGAGGACAGCTCCTCCACAATGTCGTAAAGCACCGGAACCTCTTCGCGGCTGACCGGGTAAGCATTCATGGAACTCAGAGCAAGCTTATCGGAGTTCCAGTAGGTGTACGCGACCGAACCCAAGCTAAACAGGCCCATAACCCAGATGAAAATGGAGGTGCGGAAAGTCGCCGAAAGCAGGCCACCGATGAGCAACATCATGCCCACCATGGAGCCCATCAACAGGGCAGTTTTCAGTCCGTTGTTATGGCTGTGCATGGGTATCCTCCTGAACAATTAGGTCAGTGCGTACAGCGTGTACTTGACTCTATAGAATACGTGCAAGCACCCGCGGGCGCACCTTATGGCACGCGGATTCACCCAGAGCGTCACCCATGCGCCGAAAGCTCAAAAGGGATTAGGGAATAGCGCCCGGAATATTCACCAGGGGCACCTGCTCCAGCACCTGCGCCGTAGCAGTGGGGAAAATACCCAGCAGCAGAATCGTGCCGTACGCGCCCAGAAAAAGGATGAAGAGCAGACCGAGCATCAGCTGACCCTCCAGATCAAAACCAGTGGTAGTACTGCGGTACTGGCCGTAAATCACCGGGGTCACGATGGGCACACCGAAGAGCAGAATCATCAGCAGAATGTAGATGGGGTTTGTGAAGTCGTACACCATGACCCTATCCTCCTTGATGGTGATCGCCGGTACGGGTTACTCTAGGTTCTTTGATTGTACGGCATCTCTTCACACCCGAGGCCGGGGCGAGGAGGGGCGCCACAGAGTGGATGAAAGGGACGCCTTGCCGGCTTATTATGAGCTTTTCATAAAATAATGATGAATTTCTCATAATAACGTGTAGACTTAAACCTATGACCGACGCAAAGACAACCTCCGACACGAAGAAGGCTCAAAGCCCAGACCATCACAACACCGGTTGCGCCCACACCACCGGCCTACCCCTGCTCTCCGCAATGAGCCCCGAACAGCTCGAAGAAGCATGGACCACCGGACTGCGCGCCAGGGGCCGCCGCGTCACCAAGCAGCGCCTCGCCGTACTCCACGCAGTGCAGGAACACCCGCACTCCACCGCCGACACCATCGTGCAGGCAGTCCGCGAGCGTATCCCCGCCATTACGGTTCAGTCGGTCTACGTGATTCTTGCCGACCTGACCGACATCGACCTGCTGCGTAAGTTTGAGCCGCCGGGAACCCCCGCCCTCTACGAAACCCGCACGGGCGACAACCACCACCACGCCTTCTGCGTACGTTGCGGCAAGGTCGAAGACGTGGACTGCGCGGTCGGCTCCGCACCCTGCCTGACCCCCAGCGATTTTCACGGCATGGCACTCTTCAGCGCAGACGTGCTCTATCAGGGCGTGTGCGTAGACTGTCAAACTGAGGCAGAAGCAGAACTGGCGAAGAGCCAGGTGCAAGCCGCAGCGAGCGTTCAGCACTAACGAACCACATTCCCACACCTTACTCCGGGCGTGAAACAGCGCCTCAGTGTTCGTTAGCTGCACCCTAAAACAGGAAGAATGCTCGTCGAAAACCACATAGCATCACCAAAAACACAAGGAGAAGCAAATATGTATCAGACCCCGCAGAACCCCATTCAGCCCGGTTCTTACACCACCACGAGCACTGGCACGCCGGTGGCTTCAGATGATCATTCGCTCACCGTGGGCGCCGATGGTCCCATCGTTCTGCACGATGCTTACACTGTTGAAAAGCTCGCTCAGTTCAACCGTGAGCGTGTGCCCGAGCGTGTGGTGCACGCGAAGGGAACCGGCGCATACGGCTACTTTGAAACCACCGAAGACGTTTCGCAGTACACCCGTGCGGCGCTCTTTCAGCCCGGCGTTAAAACCGAGCTGCTGATTCGTTTCTCAACCGTGGCGGGCGAATCCGGTTCCCCCGATACCTGGCGTGACCCACGCGGTTTCGCGGTGAAATTCTACACCACCGAAGGCAACTACGACCTGGTAGGCAACAACACTCCTATCTTCTTCATTCGCGATGCCATTAAGTTCCCCGACTTCATCCACTCGCAGAAGCGTATGCCCGGTTCGGGTCTGCGCGATCACGATATGCAGTGGGATTTCTGGACCCTCAATCCGGCATCGGCGCACCAGGTAACCTGGCTGATGGGCGACCGCGGCCTGCCCCGCACCCTGCGCCACATGGACGGCTTCGGCTCTCACACCTACCAGTGGATTAACGCCGCGGGCGAGCGCTTCTGGGTTAAGTACCACTTCAAGACCGAGCAGGGCAACGAGTTCTTCACCCAGGCTCAGGCCGATGAAATGGCGGGTAAGGATGCTGACTTCCACCGCCGCGACCTGCGCGAGGCTATCGAGCGTGGCGACTACCCCGCCTGGACGCTCTATGTGCAGATCATGCCCTATGAGGACGCGAAGACCTACCGTATTAACCCCTTCGATCTGACGAAGGTGTGGCCGCACTCGGATTACCCGCTGATCAAGGTGGGCCGCATGGTGCTGGATCGCAACCCGCAGAATTTCTTCGCCGAAATCGAGCAGGCAGCCTTCTCCCCCTCGAATTTTGTGCCCGGTATCGCGGCTTCGCCCGATAAGATGCTGCTCGGTCGTATCTTCTCCTACCCGGATGCGCATCGCTACCGCATCGGCACCAACTTCGCACAGCTGCCCGTGAACGCACCACACGCAGCGCCGGTGAACAACTATTCGCATGACGGTTCGATGCGTTATAACTTCAACGACCCCTCCGTTCCGACCTACGCGCCGAATAGTCTGGGTGGACCGCATGCGGATGCGGAACGCGCTGGCGAAGGTAGCTGGGAGTCTGATGGCGAGCTGGTACGCACCGCCTACACC
Organism: Rothia sp. HMSC069D01; assembly: GCF_001810135.1. Classification (NCBI taxonomy): domain Bacteria; kingdom Bacillati; phylum Actinomycetota; class Actinomycetes; order Micrococcales; family Micrococcaceae; genus Rothia; species Rothia sp. HMSC069D01. The sequence goes on along the minus strand of NZ_KV800076.1, from coordinate 100,769 downwards.
CTGCGCCCGGATGATGATGATTTCTCGCAGGCTCGCACCCTCTACGAGGTAACCATGAACGACGAAGAACGCGAGCGCCTGATCAGCAACATCTCCGGTCACGTAGGCGCTGTTCGTTCCGACGAGATTCGTGAACGCGCGTTCCAATACTGGGATAGCGTTCACCCTGAGCTCGGTTCTCGCGTTCGCGAGGCCGTGGCAGCCGCCGCATCTGGTTCATAAGATACGGCAGCGTCTGTTCTCCTGTAGATTCGAGAACATGACGCACAGCTGGCTACTACTATGGGGTCGGTGACTTTCAGTAAGGTGGAGTCACCGGCCCCATATTTTAAACCCGTTTGCAGGATTACAACCCTCTCCAAACACAAAAATCGCCCGAAAGAGACAACACCGTGTGGGTGTCTCTTCCGGGCGATTTTACGTGACGGGTTTTACGAACTATGCGGATGCACTAGCACCAGCGGGAGAAGCGCCGAAGACCGCTTCCTATTCACCCACAATATCGAGGAGCTCGCGAATCTGCGCCGCGGTCAACACCGTGGAGGGGTTAATCGCGTTCACCTTCACGCTCGGAGCACCAATCTCCAGGGCGTAACGCAGAATATCCAGGGCGTTCGCCGAACGCACCTCAATATGCGGATCCAGTGCCGCAATCTCAATGGGCGAAGTGAACACCAGCAGACTCTGCGGGTTGCCGTTCTCATCCGGGTCAAAGACGAAAGAGGTACCGGACGGGTCAGCCGGGTCAACACCCACCAGCAGCACGGATGCCGGGGACACCAGGGAGCCGAGCAGCATCTGCATATTGTCCTGCACAAGCGCCATTTTCGCGCCGTCATTGCGAGGAGAAGTGACAATCCAGTGCACCTGAGCGCGCTCAATGTAGCACTCGTGGTCAGTGCCGGGGTCAACCACGATCAAGTCCAGCGCCTCATTGCTGAGGAAGTCAATGAAGACCTTCATCGCCGGTTCGCGCAGAATCAGCTCATCTCCCTCGGATTCCTGGCGCACGTAGCTCTTGCCAATGTGCTCGGAGGAGGAGAACACGCACAGCGCCTGCATGCCGGTCTCGGGCATGCGAATGACCTGGTGGGCCAGTACCGACTCGGGGCCCATCGGGTCAGTCTCGGAGGGAATCAGCAGGGAGCCGGTCGCATCAAGTAGAACGTCGCCACCAAGCATCGTACGAACCACGTTAATGAGGGTTCGCTCCTGCACGTCGTTGCGGAAGGTCTCCAGAGCAGCAACCAAGTAGGGGTTCGGAATCTCATGCTCGCTCGAAGACAGTGCCGCGGCGGCGGAGTGGCGGGCACGACCCTCCATACGCTCACGAGCCCACTGCGGGATACGCGACGCATCGCGAGGGAACTCAGCCAGGTGCTCACGCACGTCGGTTGCGGTCAGGGTGCCCTCATTCTTCCAGCTAGCGGGCTCGTCGTCACGGTTGTAGGAGGCACCCACGCTGAACTGCGGGTTGGGCCAGCCGGTAGCCGCAACCACGATGGAGGCGGTAAACCAGGTGCCGCGGTTACCGTCGTAGGCGGCGCGCTGTAGCTTACGGACCTCAGCAATAATGGGCGAGCCGTCCTTGAGCGGGCCGATGGTGCCAATGAACTCTTCGCCGTCGCGGAATTCACGCACACGCACGAAAATCTGACCTGCCAGAGGCTTGACGTCCAGCACCATTTCGCTCCAGCCGGGGTCAACACTAACGACATCCAGCAGCCAGCTTCCAATGTTATTCAGCGCATCCTGGATGCGCGCGGCACGGCTACTCGTCTCGGCAAGGCGGGGTTCAGTCATAGTTCATACATCCTTGAGTGTGAATACGGCGCGGCTGGAGGCATCCGTGTTCGGTCGTAGTGTCGGCTTACAGGGTGCCGGAAGAAGCCGTCCCTTCGATTCTAACGAACACAGGCACTCAACGCAGATAGTTTACGCCGAAAGATATATGCTCTACCTCTCCCTCAGAGCTCTTGGATACGGCTCAAACAGGCGCCTTAGAGCCCAATACGCCTAAAGCACACACTAAAACCGGGGATACACGGCATAGTGAACGCTAAAAGGTTGATAATCTTGAAGCATGACGAATTCTCTGCAGGACCTTATCGACGCATCGATCTTTATCTCCACCGAGTACCAGGCTCGACTCGCCGAGCTCGTGGGTACCTCCGAGTGGAACGTGGATTTCACCTCCCAGTCTCTGGACTTTGAGACCACTCCCCCGCTCTCGCTCAAGCCGCATCTGCTGGGCACTGAATCCGAGAACCGCGGTACTTGGATTTGGTCTTGGCAGCAGCTGGGCTACTTCCCCGACTCCGTTGTTTCTGCCGCTATTCAGGCGCGTGAAACCGGTGAGCGTGACGGTCTGGTTGAGCTGACCACCGACGAGCTGCCCCTCTCCGAGTCTCTGGCACGCCGCCTGACCCTGGCGACCAAAACCATCAGTGGCCTGTACGCACACTACCCGCTACCCGCGGGCGCTGGCGTGCGCGCATGGACCCTGCTGGAGGGTGCTGAGCTGACCCTCGAGGCACCGACCTACAAGGGTATTGGCCGCGTCATTGCTAAGACCCTGCAGAGCGAAGAGGTACACAACCAGGTTCTGGCGGTGGACTCCTACGCTCAGCAGCGTGGCTTCCACATTGCTTGGGACACCGAGGCAACCGCCGTTCTGACCGCAACCGACGGTGCCCTGCGCCTGTGGTTCGACGAGGGCCGTATCAGCGGCATCGAGCAGGCTGAACCTCAGGTTGGCCCCGAGGTACTGGAGCAGTGCGCAGCCGCTGCCGCACAGCGTCGCGAATCCCTCGCGGCACTGCGCGCCGAGATTGAGCGCGTGGCAGCCGCTGAAGCAGCCGCTCAGAACGCACAGCGCGAGCAGGAGGCGGCAGAACGCGCCGCCGCACGTGCCGAGGCTGAGGCTGAGCGCGCCGCAGAAATTGCCGAGCACGCACCGGTCGCAGAGACCGAGATTGCCGGCGTTGAGAGCACCGAGAACCTCTACCCCACCGACGAAGCTCCCTTCGATCAGGAGCCGGCAGAGCACGCAGAGCCCGGCCTGGTCACCGTAGAGACCCTGCCCGGCGAGTACGAGGCAGAGGAGACCGAGCAGGCTCGCGTCTACACCGACGAGTCCATCGGCGCCGAGCAGCCCGAGTACGAGACCGTTGAGGCTTCCGCAGAGTACGCTGAGGAGCCGGTCGCCGTTGAGACTGCAGCTGAGCAGTCCGCAGAGGCTGAGCAGGATGCAGCAGAATACGAAGAGCAGCACGTGGAGCCCATCCGCAACGCTGGCGCAGCTCCCGACCTGCAGGCAGAGCACGAAGAGGCAGCCCGCCGCGAGCAGGAAGAAACTGCACGCCGCGAGGCAGAGCAGCCCAAGAAGAAGGGCTTCTTCTCCCGCTTCTTCGGCCTCTAAACCGAATACGCAGCATTTCTCAGGCGCGGTATCCTCGTGGTACCGCGCCTGTGGCGTACCCGGCGGGTAGAGTAGCCTCGGTGCGCATCAATGCCCCCGCTGGCGCATCCGGACGACTAGCATTAGAAGAACTTAACCGAAGAACTTAACTCAGAAGAAGAGACCATGTCAGAAACTCAGAAGCACACCACCCGCAACGGGTTCATCGCCATCATCGGCACCTACATTATTTGGGGTCTGCTCCCCCTGTATTTTGTATTGATGGCACCTGCAGGCCCTATTGAGATTGTCGTGGCGCGCGTGGTCTTCTCCCTCATCTTCTGCGCCCTGCTGCTGCCGATTTTAAGGGTAACTGCAGACTTCCGCCGCGCGCTGCGGGACCGCCGCATCATGCTGGTGCTGACGGCAGCATCATTCCTCATCTGCGCAAACTGGCTCATCTACGTGATGGCGACGACCAGCGGCCACACCATTGACGTATCCCTGGGCTATTTCATTAACCCGCTGGTCTCCGTGGTGTTGGGTGTCATCTTCCTGCATGAGCGTCTACGCCCGGCGCAGTGGGTATCCGTGGCGATTTCCTGTATTGCGATGCTGATGATGAGCCTCATCTACGGCCAGGTGCCGTGGACGGGTCTGGGCGTGGCGTTCTCCTTCGGCATCTACGGTCTGCTGAAGGCGCGCATCGCCCACGATGTCAGCCCCATTATTTCACTGTCTCTAGAGACTTTCATCCTGGCGCCCTTCGGCGTTGCCGCCCTCTTGATGCTGAACGCGCAGGGACAGATGACTCTCTTCAGTGAGGGTCCCGGACACTTCTGGCTTCTCGCCTCCACCGGCGTGGTCACCGTTGTGCCGCTCATGCTCTTTGCCGCGGCGACCAAGGCTCTTCCGCTGTCGGTCATCGGCATGGTGCAGTACCTGGGCCCGACCATCCAGTTTATTCTGGCGCTGACCGTTCTGCACGAGCAGATGAGCGCCGATAAGGTGCTGGGTCTGAGCCTCATCTGGGTCGCTCTCATCATCTTCACCGTGGATGCGTTGCGTGCCTCCCGCGCCTACCGCGCCTCCGCGCTGTCCGACCCGGAAACCGGCATGATCCCGCTCGTGCAGGCTGAAGACGTACAGAGCAAGTAGATCTCCCCAACCCGAACAAAACACAGTCCCGCATAAAACACAGTGATGCCCCGCAGGCTAACGCCTGCGGGGCATCACTTTATATCGCGTTCACACTCTAAAGCTCAGAATCCTGAGCTTCAGCAGCATCGAGAGCATCCAAATCCGGATGACGGTGCAGGTTCAGCAGAGCCAAACCCAGGCCACCCCAAATGATCAGGATTGCCACAATGAGCATCACAATTGCGGAGAAAGACATGAGGGCTCCTAACGGGTAATGGTCGAATCAACGTGGCCGTGCTCCACCTGACCGGCAATCACCGGAGGCGCCGGAGGCTCTTCAGCCGCACGAGACTTCTTCGACCAGGGCAAGAGAGAAACAACAATTGCGCCAACCAGCAGGAGTGCGCTCATACCCCAACCGAAAATAGCCAGCATATCTGCCGGGTAACCCTCATAGGGGGTTACCACAAGCTTAATAACGCTCTGAATCAGGGAGTAGCCCAGAACCAGCGGGGTCACGACAGCCAGCAGAATCATCCAGATCTTGCCAGCCTTGATGGAGGAGTAGCGGTTCAGGTGCTCAGCCAGAGCCGGCAGTGCACGCACCACGTATGCAACCACGATAATGGCGCACAGGCCAGCAGCCAGAATACCGAAGAGGTTCACGAAGTTATCGAGAATATCCAGCACGTACAGACCGGTGGTAGTCGGCATCAGCAACAGCGAAATCAGAGCCATCGGAACAATCACCAGAATGGTAGATGCCAGACGGGACGTCGCGAACTTATCCTGAATACCAGCGATAATCACCTCAAGAATCGAAATGAGGGAGGTGAAACCAGCAAAGAGCAGGGAGCCAAAGAAGAGGATACCGATCAGCACGCCGCCGGGAGCCTGAGAAATAATGGTCGGGAACGCAATGAACGCCAGGCCAATACCGCTGGTCGCAACCTCGCTCACCTGGGTGCCAGCAGCCTGAGCCATGAAGCCCAGAGCAGCGAACACACCGATACCCGCCAGAAGCTCAAAACCGGAGTTCGCGAAACCAACCACAGCACCGGAACCGGTCAGGTCAGTCTTAGGCTTCAGATAGGAAGAATAGGTGACCATAATGCCGAAGCCAATGGACAGGGAGTAGAAAATCTGACCGTAGGCAGCAACCCACACATCCGGGTTAGCCAGGGAGTCCCAGCTAGGGGTGAACAGAGCATTCAGACCATCGGCTGCACCGGGCAGGGTCAGCGAGTAAATCACCAGACCAACAAACATGACCAGCAACAGCGGGATAAAGATGATATTGGCTGCACCCACACCCTTCTGAACGCCCAGAGCCATCACAGCAAGCAGGACGCCCCACACGAGAACCATGGGGATCAGGACGTTCATGTTGAAGTCCAGGGAGACACCGGGGGTTTCTGCGACCTTCAGGAACTCGCCATTGAAGAACGCCTTCGGGTTATCGCCCCACTCATTGGTGAAGGAGAAAACCATGTAACGCAGCGACCACGCCACAATAGCGGCATAGTAGATAGCGATGACGAAGTTAATACCCATGTGCCACCAGCCGATGAACTCGGTCTTACGGTTCAGACGGCGGAAAGCTAGCGGGGAAGACGCACGCGCACGGTGACCGATAGCGTAGTCAAAGAAAAGGAAGGTCAGACCAGCGGTCAGCAGGGCGACAATGTAGGGAATCATGAAGGCGCCGCCGCCGTTATCAAATGCGATGTAGGGGAAACGCCAAATATTGCCCAGGCCAACAGCAGAACCGATGGCGGCAAAGATGAAGACGCGACGGCTGGAGAAGCCTTCGCGCTTCGTGGGCGCCTTAGGGGTAGATGCTCCCATAGTTGTAAACCTCGAATGTGTGGGGACGCGGATGGTTGGTGCGAGAATAACCCGTCGGAGTGGTTGGGCTCTGCTCGCGTCCAGAAATAGTAAATGGCTCTCCAACACGGGTTGGGTGTGGGAGCCGTCAAGCGCCGGAGGGGTGGATGTGCACCTCGGACATGCCTATAAGGTTTACCTTAAAGGTAGGGGCCGGTCAAGGAGACCCCAGCATACGGAACTTTTCGGGAGGCAGGGGCTGCGCCCAGCTCTCCCAAAAACCGGCGCTGACTAGCCGTAACACAGAAAAACCCCGCCGAATCCGGGCAGATTCAGCGGGGGTTTTGAAGTATGAGACACCTGGAGTCATTAGACTCGGGTACACGCTACACGGCGAGTTTAGCCCTCGCGGTGAACCACAGCGTGAGCGAAGGACTCCAGCGCAGCCTTCGCGGTGGACTCGGGCAGCGGAGCAATCGCGGCGATTGCGCGGTCCGCCCAATCGTAGGCGATCTGCCATGCTTCCTGGGTGACCGGGTGGGCGGCGAGCGCCTCCACGGCTGCATCCAGTGCCTCGTCGGAGCTGAGGTCGGCATCCAGCAGTGCACGAACCTTGATAGCAGATTCGTCGCCGGCGGCTACCGCGCGGTCCAGCAGGATGGTCGGCAGGGTGGGCACGCCCTCGCGCAGGTCGGTGCCGCGGGTCTTACCGCTGGTCTTGCCGTCGCTAACGATGTCGATCACGTCGTCAGCCAGCTGGAATGCCACGCCGACCAGCTCGCCATACGCCTTGACCATGGAGATGATCTCTTCGGAAGCGCCCGAAAGCAGGGAGCCGTACTCGCCAGCAGCTGCAATCAGGGAGCCGGTCTTGCCCTCAATGACGGCAATGTAGTGGTCGAGCAGGTCCTGACCCTCGCGGGGGCCGGTGGTTTCGAAGAGCTGGCCGAGCACCAGACGCTCGAAGGTCTGGGACTGAATCTTCATGGGGCGGGTACCCAGCTCGGACACCAACAGGGATGCTCGGGAGAAGATCAGGTCGCCAGTCAGAATCGCGACGGAATTGCCCCAAATCATCTGGGCGCTGTCCACGCCGCGGCGCTTGGGAGCATCATCCATCACGTCGTCGTGGTAGAGGGTTGCCAGGTGGGTCAGTTCAACGACCACGGCAGCTTCAATGATGTCATCGTTGATTTCGCCGTCTACGGCTGCGCAGAGCAGCGCCAGCAGGGGGCGCACACGCTTGCCGCCCGCGGAGAGCAGGTGACGGGATGCGACGTCCGCCAGGTGGTCAGTCTGTGCGATGGCTTCTGCCAGGCGCTCCTCAATACGTGCGAGAGAGGAGAGAATCTGCGGACCCAGCTTGGGGTCAGCGGCGATGAGTTCAAAGCCTGCGGGCAGTTTCAGGTCGAGGTCTCCCAGCAGGTCGGTTGCGGCAATGGGCTGCTCTGCGTTGCTCACGGTGTCTTCTATCTTCTTGGTGTTGGTGTCTTCAGCGGTGTTAGTGTCTTCGGTGGTGTGTGAACGCGGTGTCTATGCGTTATGTGCTTCAGGCTTGAAACCGCGGTGAATGGCGACGATGCCGCCGGTGAGGTTGCGGTACTGCACGGAGGTGAAGCCCGCCTCCTTGAACTTCTGCGCCAGTTCCTGCTGGTTAGGCCAGGTGATGATGGACTCGGCGAGGTATTCGTAGGATTCGGGGTTGGAGGAAATCGCGCGGGCAATCGGCGGGATCGCCTTCATGATGTAGTTCTTGTAGACCGCGCCGAAGGGGGCGAAGGTCGGGGTGGAGAACTCCAGGACGACGATGCGTCCGCCGGGCTTGAGCACGCGGTAGATTTCACTCAGTGCCTTGGGGTAGTTGGCGACGTTGCGCAGACCGTAGGACATGGTCACTGCGTCGAAGGTTTCGTCGTCAAAGGGTAGGGCGGTGACGTCTGCCTGCACGAAGGTCATGTCGGGGCGGCGGCGGCGGCCCACGTCGAGCATACCTTCGGAGAGGTCTGCAGCGATAACGTCTACGCCGGCGTCGGCGAAGGGTTCGGAGGAGACGCCGGTACCTGCGGCTACGTCCAGTACTTTCTGGCCGGGGTGCGCGTCTACGGCGGCGACTGCCTGCTTACGCCAGTAGATGTGCTGCCCGAGGGAGAGGATGCCGTTCATGAGGTCGTAGCGTTCAGCGACGGTATCAAACATGGCGGCAATATCGCCGGTTTTCTTGTCTAGGGTTGCGCGGGTTGCGCGGGTGTTCTTCTCTGCGTTCACGCTCTCAATTGTGGCATGGAGGTTAGGAGATTAGATAGTTGGGTAAACCGTAGTAGTGTCGCACGGTACGTTAAGGTGCGTTCTGGAGTTGTTTTTGAGTCTCTAATTCGGGGTTTTATTCAGTTTTCCCGGTGGGATTTATGTATATTCAGCAAAAATTTATGAATATTTATGTATATGCTTGCATTTTTTAACATTGGGGCGCACAATAGACCATAGATTTCATAGAACGCGCCACTCCACGAGTGAACGCACACCCCACACAGGAGCATCCCAATGAACACCGCAATCCTCAAGAAGGCATCCCTCAAGCCCCTCGCACTGCTGGCGGTGCTGCCCCTGGCACTGACCGGCTGCGTCTCCACCGCCAACGAGAACACCGACCCTAACGGCGAGGTCAGCCTCGTCAAGTCCGGCACCCTCAGCGTCTGCACCAACACCCCCTACAAGCCCTTCGAATACGAAGAAAACGGCACCATTGTCGGCCTGGATGCAGACATCGCCAACGCTATCGCCTCCGACCTGGGCGTGAAGGCTCAGCTGACCTCCATCAGCTTTGAGGGCCTGGACTCCGGTACCGGCCTGGCCACCGGTCAGTGCGATATCGCCCTGGCGGGTATCGGCGTGACCGACGAACGTAAGAGCAAGATGGAATTCACCACCGTCTACTTCGACGACAACCTGGCAATCCTGGTTCCCAAGGGCTCCTCCATCACCTCCGCCGCAGACCTGAAGGGTGTCAGCGTTGGTGCACAGCAGGCAACCAGCGGTGAAACCTACGCCAAGGAAAACGGCGCAGAGGTCATCCAGTACGAAGACACCTCCCTCATGTTCTCCGCCCTGAAGACCGGTCAAGTCAAGGCAGTCGCAGCGAACCTCTCCGTGGTGTCCGAGGCGCTGACCAATGACCCGGACTCCTTCAAGATTGCCTACCAGGATTCCGAGAACACCGAGCAGATTGCCGCAGCAGTTTCCTCCAACAACAAGGCACTGCTGACCAAGGCAAACGCCACCATCGCCAAGCTCAAGGAAAACGGCGAGCTCGACAAGATGAAGGCCAAGTGGGTTGGTGCCACTTCCTCCACCTCCACGAGCGCCTCTTCCTCCGCTTCCTAAGCATCTAGCCGGTTAGCCTCTCTCCCCCCCCCCCAAAAAAAAATTCAGGAGTACTCTTATTACTTTTGGGTTGGGGGCTTCTCCGGCCTTCACCCTTGTGAGCGTGTAGAACGCTCCTAACCGAACAGCACACGGATAAACAGCACACGGATAAGAAAGCGCATGTCCTCTAAACTCTCACCCCGTCAGAAGCAGAAGCTCTTCCGCTACGCACAGTACGCCCTTCTGGCAGTTATCGCCCTGGCAGCCATTCTTCTGGCTGACTGGAAGACCCTCAGCCAGCAGGTATTCAACCTGGACGTTGCGGCTGCCCAGTTCCCCGACGTCATCACCGTGGCGTTGAAGAACACCCTGCTGTACACCACCTTGGGCTTCATCGTGGGCCTCTCCGGCGGTCTACTGCTGGCGCTCATGCGTATTTCCTCTATCGCCCCCTACCGTTGGATTGCGACCCTGTACGTGGAGCTTTTCCGCGGCATCCCGGCACTGCTGGTCTTCTTCGCCTTCGGTTACGGTATTCCCCTGGCGTTCAAGATCCGCTTCGTGGATAACCTGATTCCGGTGACCCTGTCCCTGGGTATGGTTTCGGCTGCTTACATTAGTGAGGTTCTGCGTGCGGGCCTGCAGACGATCCCGAAGGGCCAGATGGAGGCGGCACGCTCCCTGGGCATGTCCCACACTCGTGCAATGATTTCGATCATTATTCCTCAGGCGTTCCGAGTGGTTCTGCCCCCGCTGACCAACGAGGTTATCCTGCTGACCAAGGATTCCTCCCTCGTGTACCTGCTGGGCGTGACGGTGTCTCAGTACGAGCTGGCGAAGTTCGGTCGTGAGGGCCTGACCGCCGCTAACGCGGGCCTGACTCCCCTGGTGGTTGCGGGTCTGTGCTACCTGATTATCACTGTTCCGCTGGGCCAGCTCTCCGCATACTTTGAGCGCCGCACCCAGCTTGCGGGCCGCAAGTAAGCGCAACGACAGATACGGATTACGGAAGATACTATGACTGTTTCAACTTCATCCATGGCCGCCTCCTCGGTGCGCATTTCTAACCTGCACAAGTCCTACGGCAAGGTTCAGGTTCTCAAGGGCATTGACATGCAGGTCGAGCCGGGCGAGGTCGTGTGCCTTATCGGCCCTTCGGGTTCCGGTAAGTCCACCCTGCTACGTTGCGTGAACCTGCTGGAGGAGCCGAACGACGGCACCATCATGGTGGGCGATACCGAGGTCACCGACCCGGACGTAGACATTAACCGCGTGCGTACCCACATGGGTATGGTGTTCCAGCAGTTCAACCTGTTCGGTCACCTGAACATTCTGGATAATTGCACAATCGCTCAGATTAAGGTTCTGGGCCGTTCCAAGGCTGAGGCGGAGGCGGTTGCCCGCGAGCAGCTCGCCAAGGTTGGTCTGGAGGGCAAGGAAGACCGCTTCCCGGCTCAGCTGTCCGGTGGTCAGCAGCAGCGTGTGGCTATTGCGCGTGCGCTCTCCATGCACCCGGATCTGATGCTCTTCGATGAGCCGACCAGTGCACTCGACCCGGAGATGGTCGGCGAGGTTCTGAGCATTATGCGCAACCTTGCTGACGAGGGCATGACCATGATCGTGGTGACCCACGAGATGGCGTTCGCCCGCGAGGTCGCCGATAAGGTCGTCTTCATGGCCGATGGCGTGGTCGTGGAGGAAGGTCCCGCCGATCAGGTGATTGGCAACCCCCAGCACGAACGTACTCAGGCTTTCTTGGCGCGCGTGCTCGATCCGACCCACGCCGTAGTAGACTAGTACTAGCTCTTGAAAAACGTAGCGGGCGGTGCTGTACGAAACATTCTGTTTCGCGCAGCACCGCCCGCTTTTTAATGCTCTAGTTCACGGCTATTTCGGTTCTAGAAGATACGGCGCGCCACCTTGTCAAAGGGACGGTCCGGCAGCACGGCATGCAAGAACACGGAGGGCTTAGCGCCAAAACCCACCAGGTAGCGGGTCTTGGGGCGGCGCGCCTCCAGGGCTCGCAGAATGGTCCTAGAGATTACTTTGGGCTCTGAGAGGTTGGAGGATGGCGAGTAGAGCCTACGCATATTTGCCGCAACCCGCTGCGCCTGAACCGCGTAGACACCGTTTCGGGAGGATTCCTCGAGGTGGTCTGCCGCGATGAGTCCCCAGGGGGTTTTGATGCCGCCGGGCTCGATAATGACCACGTCAATACCGAACTCTTCAACCTCCATGCGCAGTGCATCACTGAACGCCTCAAGGGCGTACTTGGTGGCGTGGTACCAGGCACCCAGGGGCGAGGTAATACGCCCCGCCATCGAGGAGATGTTCAGGATGCGCCCGCTGCCCTGTGCGCGCATATGCGGCAGCACCAGCTGGGTGAGGCGTGCCAGGCCGAAAAGGTTCACCTCGAACTGGCGGCGCGCCTCGTCGATGGGGACATCTTCAATAGCGCCGTAGAATCCGTAGCCCGCGTTGTTGATGAGCACGTCAATGCGGCCTTCTGCGTCAATGACCTGCTGTACGGCGGCTTCCATGGATGCCTCATCGGTAACGTCCAGGCTGAGCGCTTTCACGCCCTCGGAGGCGAGCTCTTCAATCTTCTCAACGCGGCGGGCGGCACCGTAGACGGTGTAGCCACAGCGCACCAGTAGAGGCGCCACGTCGTAGCCGATACCGGAGCTGGCGCCGGTGAGAAGAACGACGGGGCGTTGCAGTGACTTGGGCATTGCGTATCCTTTCGGGTTGCTCCCCTTTCGGGTTGTTCCCTGCAGTGGTAGCGGGCATATTAGCGGGCGGGTACTTTCAGGGTACGCCCGCGCGGGGTGAACCGGCGTGCAGAAAGCTCAGGGCGTAGCGTGAGGGTATTCTCACCGGCATATGTGAGGGCAGGAAGACAGAGAAAAAGCTCGCCGCGGCATCCTATGCAGATGCGGCGGCGAGCTAATGTTTTGAGGTCGGGGGTTTTGGGGTCAGGGGTTTTGGGGTCGGGGATTAGACCTCTTCGACGTCAATATTGACCTTGGGTTCGGGGTGCGATTCACCGGTCAGCATGGTCACCAGCAGGGTGGAGTCTTTCACAGCGCGCAGGGAGTGCAGCAGCTTGGCGGTCACGTGAATCGGCTTGCCGGGCACCAGGGTAATATCGCGGTCCTTCACGTGGAAGATAACTTCACCCTTGAGCACCTGCACGAAGACGGGGTGGACGCTGTGGTGCTCGTGCCAGGACTGGCCTGCAGCCAGTTCCATGAGGGTCAGGTTGCCGCCGTCGGCATCAACGATCTTGCGGGCCTGGGGCTTATCTTCAAAGGGGGTCAGCGCTTCGGTGAGCTGGGGGAATACGAGGACGCGGCCTTCATGGGTACCTGCCATGGTACGCACCTTTCTCTTCAGGGGTGAGTGAAAGGGGGCACACACCCCCTCTCTAATATTGGTATTAAAAATACTAAATTTCTTATATTGTATTCCCCTCCCCGCACCCGGACAATATCTCAGCTCACATCAAGCTGAAACATCCCGCGCAAGGAGGGGAACAACATTTACTGATAACTCCACACCTTCGAATAGGCGGAGCGATTACTATTACGCGGACGCAACAGGTTCACCATCAACGCCGTCGTACCAAAGCTCACCGCAATAATCATGCAGGTCGCCGCGGTAAACGCACCACCGGGAATCGGCGCAAAAATCGCAATCAGATACAGGATGACCGCGCAGAACGACAGGAACAGCGTCGCAATCGTCATCAACGGCACCAGCACCAAACCACCGCGCGCCGGCACCGCAAAATCTGCCGGACGCACATAACGCAACACGCCCATACCCACGACCGTCCAGATGGCGGTGACCAGAATAGCGGTCACCACATCCGCCGGGCGATGCCAACCGTTAATAATCGTGGAGGCACCCGTCAGGCAGGTAGCCAATGCCGCGCAGAGAGCCACCGTGGGCCGCAAGAAACGAGGCGCCGCCAGGAAGAGCGCCGCGCCAGCCGCCGCCGCGAAGGTCGTGTGGCCACTGGGCGCCGAGTTGCTCAGCGCCTCCTGAACACCCAGGTCGGGCTTCACGATCAGGTAGTGCTTGAGCAGGTACGTGCTCGTCACCGCCGCAGCCCCAACTAGCACGCCAATCAGCGAGGGCAGGAACCGGTGCTTCCAAATCAGCACCGCAATCAGACCCAGCACCGCAATCACACCAACAATCGTGGGCAAAGAATCCAGCGCCGTCAGGGTCGGACCGCGGTAACTCTTGAACTGGTTCGCGTACTCGGTGTACGCCTGCTCATCAACCTGCTGGCCGGTCGCCGTGTAAATGAAGAACACGAACGCGCCGTACAGAGACAGACCCAAGAACAGCAACGCCATCACGTGACGCATCAAAATACCGGTACTCGGAAGATGGTGCCCCTGCTCTTCGCCGGGACGATTCACAGGGCGGCCCGAAGCATCCACGGGAACCTGACCGGTCTGCACATACGCACCGTTCGGGTAGGCGGCGGCAGGATACGCCTCGGGAGGATAAGCCACCGGCTGCGGAGGTGCCTGCGGAGGCATCGCACGCGTGGGAAGAGGCTGCTGCGCGCCCATCTGAGGCGCACCCATTGGGGAGGCACCCATCTGATTGTTCAGCGGGAAACCGCTCACCGGAGGCTTCGGCGGATCGAGGCGGCGCGTAGCCTGCATCAGCTCATCCGCGCTGTAGTTCCCCTGAGAGGCGCGTTCCTGCGGCGAGGGAATCGTCTCAGGAATCTTAATGGGGGCACGGTAAACGCGCGGCAAAGGACGGGTCGCACCAATAACCTCTGAGGTGTCGGGGTGCGAAGAAATAACTTCGGTATTCGCCGATTCAGCGTTCACGAAACCCGCGTTTACGGAACCCACGTTTGCAGAACCTACAGGCGCAGCTTCGTGAGCCGGCGACGAACCGTAATCCGTCAAAACTTTCGTACGGTCATCACTGTGCGCAGCGGCATGGGTAGCCGTTTCGTGGGAGGCGAGCACCTGGGTAGCGTCCTGATAATCAGAAAGCACCGCAGTCGGGTCCTGATAATCGGAGAGAACCGCAGTCTCATCAGAGGAAAACACCGTAGTGGGCGCGTTATCGGCAGCGGCTGCACGCACGTCATCGGGGTGAAGCACACTGGTAGCGTCGAGGTTTTCGGAGCTCTCCCAACCGGAGTTTCCCGAACCTGATGTATTCGCTTGCGGTGTCTTCTTCATAACCCTTCGTACCTTCTCGCCCTCATGTCTGTTAGCCATACCCGAGCCCGCCGATGCCAGCCCCTCAAAACAGTAGCCCCCAAGCTGCCGTTTTATGCGAAGCACCGTCCGAGTTCTCGGGCGAATAACTACCTACTATCCCAGGTTAAGCTATGAAAAACTAAAGTTTTTTCGACCACAACCTGAGAGTTTCCAGAGAATGCGTGACAGGGTGCGAGCGCACCCACCCGCCCCCGGAATGTTATGGTGAGCTCATAGCGCATCACAGAAGGGCAGATACCTTGAACACCAGTATGAGCGTGCCGCCTCTCGGCTACGGTTTTCACCTCACGAACACTCCCCTGCCGCCGCTACAGGAGGTTCTGGAGAACCTGTTCACGGTCGAAATTCCGATGACGGTCACCTTCCGTGGGGTCAATAGCCGCCAGAGCGCGCTGATTTGCGGCCCGTACGGCTGGGGCGAGTTCGCGCCCTTCCTCGAGTACGGTCCGCAGGAGTCTGCGGCGTGGCTTGCCTGCGCGCTAGAGGCGGCATGGTTGCCTGCCCCAGAGCCGGTGCGTACGCGCATCCCGCTGAACGCGACCCTGCCCGCGGTGCCCGCCGAGCGTGTGCCGGAGGTGCTCGCCAAGTACGAGGGTGAGATTCAGGAACTGAAAATCAAGGTGGCGGAGAAGGGTCAAAGCCTCGCCGACGATATTGCGCGGGTAGCAGCCGCTCGCGAGGCGCTCCCGAATGCGCGTCTGAAGGTGGACGCGAACATGGGCTACACCCTCGCCGGTGCCCTTGATGCGCTGCGCAAGCTCTGCGAGTACGGCATTATCTACGCAGAGCAGCCCGTGGCATCCATTGAGGATATGGCTGCGCTCCGCTTTGCCATTGCTAAGGAGGGGCTGCCCGCCCGCATTGCCGCCGACGAATCGATTCGCAAGGCGGAAGACCCGCTGAAGGTGGCTCGCGCGAACGCCGCGGACCTGATGGTTATTAAGGCGGCGCCGCTGGGCGGTGTACGCCGTGCGCTCGCGCTGGTGGAGCAGGCGCAGCTTCCGGCGGTAGTTTCTTCTGCGCTGGAGTCTTCGGTGGGCATTGCCACCGGTGCCTCTCTGGCGGCCTCTCTACCGACTTTGAGGTACGGGTGCGGTCTGGGCACGGTCTCCCTCATGGCTGAGGACGTCACCGATGAGCCGCTCATCGCCCGCGACGGGTTCATGGACCTGCGCGCCATCACCCCCAGCCCGCAGCGCCTGGAGCGTCTTGCCACCGATGAGCAGACCCGCCAGTGGTGGGTGGAGCGCGTCACCGCCTGCTACCGGGTACTGGAACGCGCCTGCGGACTGTGAAGACTGCAGTTATCAAGGTCGCGCCCGTGAAGGGTAACCATAACTGAATGAAAAACCTTACGGCATTAGAATGGTACGGTGACTGAAAACCGCTCAACCCCCGCCATGCTCACCGCAGTATCCGTGCTCGATTCGCTGATTCGTGCCGGCATGCGGCATGTTGTCGTGTCTCCGGGTTCCCGCAGCGCACCTCTTGCGTACGCTATTGCCGCCGCCGCTGAAGCCGGCGCCCTCATTGCGCACGTGCGCGTGGACGAGCGAAGTGCAGCCTTTACCGCCCTGGGTATTGCCAAGGCATCCGGTCAGCCCGTGGGTCTGGTGTGCACCTCCGGTACGGCGCTGGGCGAGTACATGCCCGCCGTCATGGAGGCGTACCACGCCGGTGTGCCCCTGGCGGTGCTGAGCGCTGACCGCCCGGAGCGTCTGCGCGGTAGCGGCGTGAATCAGACGACCCGCCAGGCGAGTTTCTTCTATCCTTTTGTGCGTGCTGAAGCTGATCTGACCTCCTACCCCGAGCAGGTGGAGGGCGAGCAGACTCAGGCCTTTGCCGCATGCCTGAATGCGCTGACCGGTCGTAGCGCCGAACACTGGCGCAAGCAGTCGGCGGAGCCGATTGGCCCGGTGCACCTGAACATTTGTTTCGATACGCCGCTGACTCCCTCTGGCCGTTTTGCGCAGATGCTGCCGCAGTGGGCGCAGAGCCTGCTGGAGGATTACGACCCGCAGGCTGAGGGCCGTGCCCGCGCCGCCCGCGCTGAAGGTTCCGGGCTCTCCAGTGCTGAGCAGCGTTGGCTTCTGGATTCCCTGGAGGCGCAGGCGGACCTGGCGGAGTTCACCCCGGCGCACCGCACCGTGGTGGTTGCCGCTGACGGTGCCGGCGAGTTTGCGGCGGAGTTCGCGCGCGTGCTGAACCTGCCGCTGTTTGCGGAGCCTTCCTCCGAGGCGCGCCACGGCGTAACCTCCATTCCTCACTACCCGCAGCTGCTCGGCGATGCGTCCTTCAAGCCCGCCGCGCAGATTGAGCGTGTGGTGCTCTTCGGCCACCCGACGCTTTCGCGCCCGATTACGGCGCTGCTGGAACGCGAAGATATTCAGTGCGCGTTCTACGCCCCGCGCCGCGCCAGCTGGTACGAGCCGGGCGCTCGCTCCTTCGTGGAGCTGTCGACCCCGCACGAGCTCACCGAGTTTGCGTGCGCATCCTCTGCTGCCGCTGATGAGCTGGTGGACGAGCTGAGCTGGCTAGAGCAGTGGGTTGAGCCCGCCCGCGAGCTGCAGGATGAGTGCCTGCGCGCCATCGCCGCCTACGAACATCCCGGTGCTGAGAGCACGGTTGACTACACCGATTACCGCAACCGCACCGCTGGCCGCTCCTACGCCCGCCGCGTCTGGCAGGATGCGGTGGCTCAGCGCCGCCTCATGGTGCTGGGTTCTTCAAACCTGGTGCGTGATTTGGATGCGGCAGCCCCCGCCCTGGGCGAGCCCGCCCCCGCGCGCGTGTTTGCTAATCGCGGTCTTGCCGGTATTGACGGGACGATTGCGACCGCTATTGGTGTGTCTCTGTCTGGCTACTATCCTGCCGGTGTGGATGAGAACTCCCGCCCGGTCATTGGTGGTGCCGCCCTGCCGGTGACCCTGCTGTGCGGTGACCTGACCTTCCAGCACGATGTGTCCTCGCTGAACCTGCCGAATACTGAGCTTCTGCCCGAACTGCGCGTTGAGGTCTTTGACGATGCCGGCGGCGGTATTTTCACGACCCTTGAACACGGTGATATGGCTCGTCAGGAGCAGTTCACTGCGGCTGTGGATCGTTTCTTCACGGTGGCTGCCGCCCCGAATACTGATTTGGCGCGCATGGCTGCCGGGTTTGGCACCGAATCGGGCGTTGAGGTGCGCATTCACACACCCTAAAGCTGTTTCTAAAGGCTGCAGGCTAAGCCCCGTGCGCAGGGTTGACCGATATACTGAAAACTACCTGTGCCATAGCCTTCCGTGGCTGAACGCTAGCCGGTCGTAGCGGTTTCACTCGCCGCTGCATTCGCGTTTTTTGCGCGCCTGCTGACGTAAGGCACCCTATCTATCATTTATTGACATTCACGCTCTTGCCGCTGATGCACACCGCCCGCGACCCGAGGTTTTACCCCGGTGAGCCCGGTGCATGCGGCGGACGTCGCTCCCAAGGATTCTCATGAGCTCACTCGATATTATTGTTGCTGTCCCCTCCGGAGCCGGTTGGGTTCCCGTACACGCCATGGCGGAGCTTCTCGCCCGTTACACCGGCGGTACCGTACACACCGTGGATGTGGGCGCATCCCTCAGCAAGGAAACGAAGCTTCTGGCGCGTCTGCCCCGCCTCAAGGGCGGTTCCAATCGTTGCCTGGTGATTGCTTCTGATCCCGGTCAGCTGTACGCCATTTCGCAACGTTCCTTCGCCTTCCGTCGCTACGGCGCGATTTATGGCTGGGTGATTGATAGCTTCTGGGATGACCGTATTCCCGCGGTGGCTAAGTCCTCCACCTACGACCGTATTTTCGTTGCGGACGTTGACGACGTTCAGCCCTGGACCGCTGCGGGCGTGAAGGCCCCCGGCGTTCTGCCCTGGGGTGCGGATGTTTGGAGCAAGTTCAGCGACCGTCTGGCGGCGCTGGAGTCGAAGAGCACCGACCTGCTGCGCGTGAGCCGTCAGCCCGCCGCCTACGAAGATGACGAGGCGACTGCCGCCCTCGCCGCGGAGCTGGGTCTGAGCTTTGAGGGCCGCCCGCCCTTCGGTGCAAATGACCGCGAGTCGGCTCAGCACCTGCAGAATTCTCTGAACCGCGCGAAGTTCCTGCTGGCGTTCTCCACTTCGGTCAGCCCGGCGCCGTACACTCACCCGACCAAGGAGTACATCACCGGTCGTTGGACCGACGCCCTGGCTTCGGGCGTGACCGTGGTCGGCAAGGTTCCGAACACCACCACCGTACGTGAAATCCTTTGGGATGGCGCGACCATCGACATTGATCACGCGGATGCACGCGCGGGCCTCGCGCAGGTTGCCGATGCGGTCTCCCGCTGGACCCCCGCGCAGGGTGAGCAGCAGATTCGTCAGGCTCTGCAGCACCTGGATTGGCGTCACCGTTTCGTGCAGCTTTGCGAGGCAATGGGTGAAGTCCCGGCTTCTTTGGCGGCTGATTGCGAGGCAATGCGCGCCCAGTACGTTCAGCGCTAAATACGTGCCCTAAGGTTATGGGTATATAAAAGGTGAGGGCTGGTTTCTATCATAGAAACCAGCCCTCACCTGCATTTATGCCCCATGAGGCATATTGCATACGGGGTTTTAGTACGAAGCCTGACCCAGAGTAATTGGACCCGTGAAACCACTGGTGTCCGGGTAATCCGCTTCGAGATATGCCGCTACCGGTGCACCTTCAAGCTGAGCCAAACGATCCAGCAGGAAGCGAGTAGCACCCGGCGCATACGGCAGCTTATACATTGCCGCGGTCGTCGCCTCATCATCACGATCCAAAGTGGAGGAGCGAATCGACTCAATAGCGGTCACCATGGTGTTACGTTCACGCTCCACGAAGGTGCGGTCTACCGGCTCACCGTTACCGGGCACAAACACGCGGTAACGATCAAATTCGAGCACGGCACCAAGAGTGTCAATCCAACGGTCGGGGAAGGAATCCTCGAAGTAGGGGTCGGTACCCTCTTCAATCAGACCACCCATGAAGAGCACATCTTCAATACCGACCAGAATGTCACCATCGGTGTGGCCGGGACCCATGTACATGAGGGTTGCGCTACGCTCACCCAGATCAATGGGGGTGAAGGTAATGCCGTCACCGCTATTGGCGACCAGGCGGTTGGGGACAATAATATTGGTGGCTGCACCCTGATGGTGCGCCATTTCCGGTTCGAGCGTCTCGACGTAGGGACGCTGCGCCTCACCGTATTTACGAATTGCGCGCGCGGCGCGAGGATGCGCCCAGAATTCTTCGGCACCCATTGCCGCGAAAACATCGTTACCGAAGAAACGCTCATAGTGACCGTGAGTGTTTACGACGGTGATAGGAAGGCGCGTGAGACGGCGAACCTCATCATAGATTTCGGTTGCCTGACGGGGACCTGCGCCGGTATCCACGACAAGTGCCCGTTCCAGTCCGAGGACCAGTCCGGTGTTCAGTCGGTAGTTGTCGGTCGCAATACGGTACACGCCGTCTGCGAGTTCAATAGTACGAGCCATAGATACAACCCTACTGTAATTTTTGGCGACTGAGGGGCTATTCGGGCTTCTGGAGAACATATTTTTGCACTATTGCACGCTTCTAAGGGGATGAAAGTGCATCATTCTGCATAATTCAGCCTCTACGGACAGCTAATACGTGATGCTTGACAACCTCCACAGATTGATTAGCCGGGTGGCGCGTTCCCCCAGCTAGTCCAGCGCCGGTTAGGATTCATTGAGGAGCCGCTGAGACTCTGAGCAGGAACCAGAAATTCGCGCCCTATAGGATAGGAGTATGACTTCTTCCTCTAGCCCTTCCTCTGCTCAGCCTGTAACTCAGCCGTTCCCCAGCGGCACCGGACGCTACGCCCCCTCCCCCTCGGGTGATTTGCACCTGGGTAATTTGCGTACCGCCATTTTGGCATGGGCTATGGCGCGCCGCGGCGGCAAGCCCTTCTACCTGCGCGTGGAGGATTTGGATCGCGTGCGCCCGGGCGCGGCGGAACGCCAGATTGCTGACTTGGCGACTCTGGGCCTGGATTGGGATGCGAGCCCCGGCACCTCGACGGAGCGTATTGAGGGTAGCGAAAGCACCGAGGGCAAGGAGGCAGGGGTGCTGTATCAGAGCACGCGCCTTGCCGCCTATGAGCAGGCGGTTCAGCACCTACGAGAGGCGGGCCTCGTGTACGAGTGTTACTGCACCCGCCGCGAAATTCAGGAGGCGTCGAGCGCCCCGCACGGTGCACCGGGCGCCTACCCGGGTACTTGCCGCGACCTAAGCGAGGACCAGCGGGAGGAGCGCCGCACCCAGCGTCCGCCGGCTCTGCGTCTGCGTGCCGAGTGCACGAACTACACGGTACAGGATGATTTTTACGGCACCTACACCGGCCTGGTGGATGATTTTGTGCTGGTGCGCAATGACGGAACCTACGCCTACAACCTGACCTCCGTGGTGGATGATGCCTTTGTGGGCGTTGAGCAGATTGTGCGCGGCGATGATCTGTTGCCTTCTGCGCCCCGCCAGTCGTATTTGGCGCAGCTTTTGGGTTTGACGCAGCCGCGTTACGCGCATGTGCCGCTGGCGCTGAACGAGGAGGGCAAGCGCCTGGCGAAGCGTGACGGTGCGGTGACTCTGCCGCAGTTGCGTGAGGCGGGCGTTGAAATCCCTACGATTTTGGGGTGGATTGCCGCATCTATTCCGGTGTATAACGCCGATGGCTCCACCCATTCGGCGGATGTTCCGGTGCCCAATGCGGCAGCGATTTTGGAGCGTTTTGATCCGGCTCGTATGGCTACTGAACCATGGGTTGTGAGGGATCTCTAAGCCTCTGTGACATTGTCGTGTAACAGTTCAACACTCCGAACGGCTTTTAAATTTTTCGTTTAATTCGTTTTAGATGCATATGCCATTGAGCGTTTGCGTTGCTTTTCAACTACATATCTTTCACTCAAGTGCCCGAAACCCTGAAATTCAAGGATTTTTCGGGCACTTTTTCGCACACGCTCCCACAATGACCCACGTGTACGACCATGGATTTTACACAGAAAATACATATTTATTCCATAGATCCTCACCCCTAAGCGTCAAATAGACTTTATTTTCAGTCCTTCAAAGCCTAGACTGTATCCTATGCCACTCATAAAGTTATGGGGTAGCGCATAAATACACACAGGCGCACACTACCACCAGGAGAGAAGGAACATTATGGCCGCGAGTACATACCAGGTCATCGCGCTGGCGATTTATTTTGTTGCCATGATCGCAATCGGCCTATGGGCAAATAGCAAGAACAACAGCCTCGACGACTATGTGCTGGGCGGGCGTCAGCTCTCCCCCACCGTCGCCGCACTCTCAGCGGGCGCCTCCGACATGTCCGGTTGGCTCCTCATGGGTCTGCCCGGCGCCGTCTACCTCAGCGGCCTCTCCCAGGCATGGCTCGCCGTCGGCCTGACCATCGGCGCATGGTGCAACTGGACGTTCGTGGCACCGCGACTGCGTAGCTACACCGAAGTAGCAGGCGACGCAGTGACCGTCCCAGTCTTCCTGAGCAACCGCCTCCATGACACCAAGCGCGTGCTGCGCATCGTCTCCGGTGTCGTGATTCTGGTATTCTTCACCTTCTACGTCTCCTCCGGTATGGTGTCCGGCGGTCTGTTCTTCAAGTCCTCCTTCGGTCAGGAATACCACACCGGTATGCTCCTGTTGGCAGGCATTACCGTGTTCTACACCTTCTTCGGCGGCTTCATGGGCGCGTCCTACACCGACATGGTTCAGGGTCTGCTCATGCTCGCAGCACTGATTGCCGTTCCGGTCGTCACCATCATTGACCTCGGCGGCGTGGGCCCCGTGGTTGAGTCCATCAGCCAGGTACGCCCCGACGCACTGAGCATCTTCGCGGGTACCACCTTCGCCGGTATTGTTTCATCCCTCGCATGGGGTCTGGGCTACTTCGGTCAGCCGCACATTATTGTGCGATTCATGGCAATGCGCACCCCCGCGGACGCTAAGTCTGGCCGCCGCATCGGCATCAGCTGGATGGTTCTGACCGTGTTCGGCGCACTGAGCGGCGCGTTCATGGGTATCGCATACTTTGCACGCCACCCCGAGGCGTCCCTCACCAACCCGGAAACCGCTGAGTCGGTCTTCCTGGACCTCGCCCAGATTCTGTTCCACCCCCTCATTGCGGGCCTAATTCTGGCTGCGGTTCTGGCGGCAATTATGTCCACCCTCTCCTCGCAGCTGATTGTGTGCTCCTCCGCTCTGGTGGAGGACCTCTACGGCATCTTCTCCTCGAAGAAGCTCAGCGCCGGCAAGTCCCTGTGGCTCGGCCGTGCAGGCGTGGCAATCGTGGCGCTGGTCGCCGGTGCCCTGGCATGGAACCCCAACAGCTCCATTCTGCAGCTGGTCGCATTCGCTTGGGCTGGCTTCGGTTCGGCATTCGGCCCGACCGTTCTGCTCTCCCTCTACTGGCGTAAGCTGACCACCCAGGGTGCACTGGCCTCCATGATTACCGGCGCCGTTGTGGCATTCGCATGGGGCCAGAGCCCCATGAAGTCTGTGCTCTACGAAATGGTTCCCGGCTTCGCTTCGGCGCTGCTTGTCGCCATCGTGGTTTCGCTCATGACCTACAAGAAGAACGACGCCATTGACGAAGAGTTCGACCGCGCGGTTGAACTCGCCAAGGTCAAGTAAAGAGTCTCTTCCCCAAGGCTCGGGCCGCACACACGCGGTCCGGGCCTTGGTCTGTTTATAGGGTCTTAACCTGCCAAGATACAGGTATGAGCGCAAGGACAGAGACCCTTCCCCACGCATCATATTCTGCTATTGGAATATTATGCCGAGCGTGCTTCGTTCCCCGGCCTCGACGAGCCGCACCGCGGGCACCGTAAAATAGGGTCTATGACTGCACAACTTCCCGAAAAGGTCTCGGACATCTTCAACCCCGCCGACTGGCGCGTCGTTGAGGGCTTCGAGGACTTCACCGACATCACCTACCACCGCCAGGTTGAGCGCGACGAAAACGGTGAGATTCTGCGCGATCTGCCCACCGTGCGCATCGCCTTCGACCGCCCCGAGGTGCGCAACGCATTCCGCCCGCACACCGTGGACGAGCTCTACCGCGCCCTCGACCACGCCCGCATGACCTCTAACGTGGGCACCGTACTGCTCACCGGCAACGGCCCCTCCCCCAAGGACGGTGGCTGGGCATTCTGCTCCGGCGGCGACCAGCGCATCCGCGGTCGCGACGGCTACCACTACGCCAGCGGCGACACCGCAGAAAGCATCGACCCGGCACGCGCAGGCCGACTGCACATCCTGGAAGTGCAGCGCCTCATCCGCACCATGCCCAAGGTCGTTATCGCCCTCGTCTCCGGCTGGGCTGCAGGCGGCGGCCACTCCCTGCACGTAGTTGCTGACCTGACCATCGCCTCCGAAGAGTACGGCAAGTTCAAGCAGACCGACGCAACCGTCGGCTCCTTCGATGCGGGTTACGGTTCGGCGCTGCTCGCACGCCAGGTGGGTCAGAAGTTCGCCCGCGAAATCTTCTTCCTCGCCAAGGAATACGACGCACAGCGCATGTACGAAATGGGCGCAGTCAACGACGTCGTTCCCCACGCAGAGCTCGAGAACAAGGGCCTGGAATACGCGGCGCACATTGCTCGCCAGTCCCCGCAGGCAATCCGCATGCTCAAGTACGCCTTCAACCTGCCCGACGACGGCATGCTCGGCCAGCAGGTCTTCGCTGGTGAGGCAACCCGCATGGCATACATGACCGACGAGGCTGTGGAGGGCCGCGACGCGTTCTTGCAGAAGCGTGACCCGGACTGGTCCAACTACCCCTACTACTTCTAAGAGACAGCCCCTTCTACAGAAGTAGTTTCAGATGCATAGGCTCGGAGCCGGATTCAACCCTGAGAACCTCAGCTAAGAATCCGGCTCCGGCGCATTTGATGCCGCACCGGCATATGACACCGGCGCATGACAGCACGCAGCCGCTACAAACAGCCGCTAAGGATTTAGCCATGATGAACACCCCCGTACCCGGGCTCATGCCCTCCCCCGCCCCGCAGGAGGTTGCCCTGCATCCGCAGGCGGTACAGGTGCGTGCCGATCAGCCCGCCGACCCTCACGCCATGCTGGGCGCCTTTGAGCAACTACTGGGCGGGTACGCGGCGGATGCGGGTGCGGCTGCGGAGCCTATCGCGCTGGTGGTGGGCACCTCCGGATCCACCGGAACCCCCAAACGCACCGCACTGACCGCGCGAGCTCTTGCCGCCAGTGCGGCAGCCACCGAGCAGTTCTTCGGCTCAAACTCCGATGCAGCATCGCAGTGGCTCCTGGCTCTTCCGGCGCACTATATTGCCGGCGCGCAGGTGCTCGCCCGCTCCGTACTCGCCGGGACCGCCCCGGTCATCGCCCGCTCCGTCATTGAGCCCGTGCACTTTAGCCCCGAGGTTTTTCTGCAGGCGGTTGAGCGAATGAGCTCGGCACGCAGGTTTATTTCCCTGGTACCGACCCAGCTACATAAGCTCCTTGAAAGCGCGGACGCCGATTCGCACCTGGGCGCTGATATTCACGAGGCGCTCAGCTCCTTCACCGGAATCCTGCTCGGAGGCGCCCCCGCCAGCGCCGACCTGCTCGCCGCCGCCACCGCCCTGGGGCTGAACACGGTGACCACCTACGGTAGCGCCGAAACCGCTGGCGGATGCGTCTACTCCGGCTCCGTACTGCCCGGCGTGCAGGTTAAACTCGTCCCCGAAGAAGGTATGCCCGCCGTGCCGGATATTGAGGGGAAGTCGGCGATTGAAGAGTCTGTGCAGGTGGGCCGTATTTGGATCAGCGGCGCGCACCTCGCCAGCGGCTACATTGGCGACGCCGCCCGCACCGCCGAGCACTTCTTCACCGCCGCCGACGGCACCCGCTGGTACCGCACCGACGACTACGGGCTGCTGAGCTCTGCAGCAGCTCCCAACAGCAACAAGAGTTGTAGCGAGCAACGCCTGCAAGCGCTCGGACGTAGCGACGACGTCCTCATTAGCGGAGGCGTAAAAATCTCCGCCCGCGCCGTAGCGACCGTCCTCGAAGAGCACCCCTCCGTACGCGAAGCCTGCGTAGTCGGCCTATCCGATGCCCGCTGGGGCACAGCCATCGCCGCCGCGGTCACGCTCGTACCTTCTGCCGGTGCCGCGGCTACATCTACCGAGAATCGCCCCGCCCTGAACGAAGAACTCTGCGCCCTACTGCGTGCCCACTGCGCCGAAAAGCTCGGTGCCCCCGCCGCACCCAAGCAGCTGAGCATCCTGCCGGATTTCCCGCTCACCAGCACCGGCAAGCCGGACCGCGCAGAAATATACAGTATCCTGGACAGAGACTACCGTCAGGGCTAAAGCAAGCTCATCCGCGGGTTTTCACCCCGCACACGCACCCGCCCGCATGCCCTGACCGTCACCGTCACAACCCGTCTCATCACAAAACCCACGCATCATACGCACATAGACCCGGAAGGAACCCCCGTGGCAACTGCCGCCCAATGGATTGAAGGCGCTCGCCTGCGCACCCTGCCGCTCGCCGTCGCCCCCATTATTGCCGGCTCAGCTGCCGCCTACGAGATCAACGAATTCAAGCCGCTCTACGCGTTCTTGGCGTTCCTCGTCGCGTTCTTCCTGCAGGTCGGCGTGAACTACGCCAACGACTACTCCGACGGCATCAAAGGCACCGACGAAGACCGCGTGGGTCCGCTACGCCTCGTTGGTTCCGGCGTGGCAAGCCCCCGCTCCGTCAAGTACGCCGCCTTCGCCTGCTTCGGCCTAGCGATGCTTGCCGGTCTTGCCCTGGTGGCTCTGGCGAACCAGTGGTGGTTCCTGGCGATTGGCGCCTCCAGCGTCTTCGCGGCGTGGGGCTACACCGGCGGCAAGCACCCCTACGGCTACATGGGCCTGGGCGACGTGTTCGTCTTCGTCTACTTTGGTCTGGTTGCGACCCTGGGCACCCTCTACACGCAGGCACACACCCTGACCCTGCTCGGCTGGGTTGGTGCTATCGGCATTGGTCTGATTTCCTGTGCGCTGCTCATGGCGAATAACGTGCGTGACATTCCCACCGACATTGAGGCGGGCAAGCTGACCATGGCGGTCCGCCTGGGCGAACGCTGGTCGCGCATCACCTACATCGTGGAGATGGCGCTGGCACTGGGCCTGGGCGTGCTCCTGCTCGACGAGAACCCCTGGTTCCTGCTGATCTTCCTGCTGGTCGGCCCGACCATCCACTCCTGCGTGACCGTGTGGACGCGCGGCGGCCGCGACCTGATTCCCGTGCTCAAGCAGGCGGGTATTGTGGCGCTCGTGTACTCCGTGATTCTTGCCCTCGCCGTGTGGCTGGGTTCGTTGGACATTATTAGCCACGAGGTTCAGGTGTTCACCGGCTACTAAGCCGACGTACGATTCTGCGCCGGATTGCCGCGCCATTACGCCGCTAGCGGGCACCCGGTTCATAGTTCCGCAATAACGCGGCGGTATGTCATAGTAGTGCTTATGATTCGAGCCATGCTGATTATTGGCGGTGCCGCCCTCATCGTGGGGCTGACCCTCTACACCCTCTTGGACGCCGTCCGCACCCCCGCACACGAGGCGCGAACCCTGCCCAAGTGGCTGTGGGTTCTCGTCACCCTGCTCTTCCCCGTGGTGGGCCCGCTCATGTGGCTTATCCTGGGCCGCCCCAAGGCACAGCCCGCAGCAGGTGCTCCTCGACCCGGCTTCGGTCAGCGACGCAGCACCCCGGCGCCCTCGGTATCTTCCCCCGACGATGATGAAGAGTACCTGCGCTGGCTCAAAGCAAAGGCAGAACGCGAACGCCGCAGCCGCGAGGCAGAATCCCAGACCAAGCAGGACCCCGAGGACAACACTCCTGGTCAAAGCAGCGGGCAGAACTAGTCAGGACAGCTAGGTTTGCAGCTCCTGCGCCCCTCAAGGTTTACAGCAAGAGGCTGTGAGCGCATCCGTAACGGACGGGCTCACAGCCTCTTACTATGCTCAAAAACAGCTTCAGGAACTAGCTACCGGATGTTTTAGCTACCGGGTTTGTTAGCTACCGGGCAGCTGAATCACGCCACCGTACAGCGGCGCCGCAGGCTCCGAATACCCCACAAAATGCGGCATCTCATGCTCAAAATCAGTGGTGCTAAACGCCAGAGTCGTAATCGACGCCAGGTTGCACTCACGGGCACGCGGGTCATGCTGCAGCATACGGCCCTCAACGCCCAGGCGAGTAATCCAAATCGGCAGCTGGTGCGACACAATAATCGCCTCCGCACCCTCGCCGCCGCGCTCGTAGGCGGTACGCGCCGCATCCTGAACAGCTGCAGCCATACGGCGAATCTGATCCAGGTACGACTCACCCCAGGAGGGGCGCGCCGGGTTGTACAGCTTCGTCCAGTGACGCGGGTTCCTCAGCAGCTCCTGCGCGTTCACGTGCAGACCCTCAAAGTAGTTATCCGCCTCAATGACGCGCTCATCCGGCTGCGCGGTCAGACCCAGCAGCTCCTCAACCGGGGCGGCAGACTCACGGGTACGCTGCAACGGCGAGCAGACCAGATGCACGAAACGGGCGCCTCGCTCAGCACGAGCCGCGAACTCCTCAGCGCTCAGACGCACCATCTGCTGGCCCTTATCGGACAGACGGTAGCCGGGCAGACGGCCGTACACGATACGCTCGGGGTTGTGCACCTCGCCGTGACGCATGAGGTGAACTTTAATGGTGGAAGTTTCAGTCATAATCCCAGTCTCTCAGATAGCGCGCCGCACCCCAAACAAGTGACCCGCACATACCCTCTACAAATACAAAACCTGGCGTACAAAACCCGGCCCGCCAAAACTGCAGGAACGCGAAAACCCCGCCTCTCCATACGGAGGGCGGGGCGAAAGAAGTCTATTTACTTCTTGTTGCGGCGCTGGTGGCGGGTCTTACGAAGCAGCTTGCGGTGCTTCTTCTTGGACATACGCTTGCGGCGCTTCTTGATAACGGAACCCATAGGATTTCCTCACTTTACTCGTACCCGGCCGAGCCATTCGACTCGGTAGCTACCCGGGGATATTTATACCGGTATAACCGATCCAAAACGCATTTTAGGCACAGAAATACCCTTGCGTTTTAGAGCGCTACCTACCTAGAGTACTAGGTTTACCCCCATTTTCACCATTCGAGAGCGGCTTTTCAGGAGTTTTTCCCTGAATTTCCGCTTTTCCCGCGGGTATATCCGGGGTATATCGGGCCCAAAATGGGGATTCGGTAACCCTAACGGCGCTTCTTCTTCGACTTCTTCGAGCCCTTAGCACGGCCATGAGACAGCACCGAACCGGAAGAAGCTACAGCACCCTCATGAGTGCTCTCCTCAGCAGAGGAGGCGGCCTCCACCGATTCCGCAACCGATTCCTGCGCGGGTTCAGAAGCCTCAGCGGGTTCTTCAACCGGCTCATCTACGGATACCTCTTCAGCGGCCTCTTCCTCAGCCGCCGCATGCAACGCCTTCAAACGCTCAGCACGCTCAGCCTCGGCACGAGCCAGCGCCTCCTCATCAATGACGGGCTGGGGCTCAGGCTGGGACTCGGGCCTCGTTTCAGCCTTCAGAGCCTGCTCCTTCACAGCCTGTTCCTTCTCAGGGCTCTCCTGCGCTTCATCAGGCTCGTACACATCCACGCCAAAGAAACGCTTCATCTTCGAGAAGATGCCGCCGCGCTCCTGCACCGGCTCATCATGCGGAAGCTTCTCGTAGGTGTCGTGAATGGTCGCAGCCGCCTCAAGACGGGTAGGCTCAGCAGGCTGAACGGCGGGCGCCTCCTGGCGTGCAGGGGCACGCAGAACATTCTCAGCCGACTCAGTCTCCGCAGGAGCCGCAGCAGTCACAACAGCCGCAGGACGGGCGGTACGGGCAGGCGCAGTCAGCACCTTGCTACGATCCACCGGCTTAATGATGGTCGCACGCACCGGAGAAATAATCTGACCGCTACGACGACGCGGAGCCGCCGTGGAGGCGCGCAGAACCTTCGCGGGACCCTCAGCCTCTTCCTGCGCGTACGCGGCAGGGACGCTCGGCAGCTGACCGCTGGGGGTCTGGGAGCTGAGGGGCTGGGAAGTGAGAGTCTGGGAGGCCGGCGCCTGGACACCAGATACCGGAGCCGCAGAAGCAGCGGGGGTTACCTGCGCTACCGGGGTGCTGCGGCGCGGGGTACCGAAGCTCAGCGGCACATCCGCGCTCACCGTATGAGCGGTAGGCTGCGCGGGGGCCGCGGCAGGTGCGGGCTGAGACGCAACGGGAATGGAACGTTCCACCTTGTCAGAAGCAGAAATATTCGCACCAGTTGCAGTCTCGGCAGAGGTATCAGTCGGCTCGGAGGGAATCTCAGATGCCGCCTCCTCAACGTAGGCAACCTCAACGTGGGCAGCCTCGGATTCAGACTGCTCATACTCCACGTCAGCAGACTGCGCAGACACCGCGACAGAAACCGGAGCAGGAACCTGAGCCGGCTTAACCGGCGCCGCAACAGGAGCATCCGCGGCAGAAAGTGCCCCCACATCAGCGAAGGACGGGTCATCCTGCATCAAATCATCAAAGTCATCAGCGGCGAACTCATCCACATCAACCGGCGCGAACTCAGACGCAATCGGCTCGCCCGGCAGGCCATTCGCCGAGGTCGCCTCCTGCTCCAGGTCAATACCGGCATCGGAATACATGCCGCGCAGCTGACCAATCACCATGGCACGCGCAGTCGCAGCGTCGCCAGCCTTCAGAGCCTCCGCAATAGCGCGACTCTCAGCACGCAAACGCTCCACAGCGCTACTCCACAGCGGCATACGGCCCACCAGCGACAGCATCGACTCAAAGCTAGGCTGACGCACCGACGCGAGCAGACCCACCAGCAGCTCGTTACCACCGCAACGCATCACCTGGTGGTGGAACGTCAACAGAAGCTCCAGGAAGTCACAAATCGACAGATCGAAATCTTCCATCTGCTCCAGGACCTCGTCCATCTCCGCGAAGGAGGCGGTCTTCGGGTCAATACGCGCAATCGCCCAGCTTTCCAGCAGAATACGAGTCTGCACCAGGTCACGAGTCGGATAACGCGAGCTGGACATGTGCAGGCGCAGAGCGGCACTCGCGGCAGCGGCAGGCTCATCACTCAGGTGTACCAGCATTTCCTTGCCGCGACCGTTGTACAGCTGCACCAGATCCATATCTTCCAGGGTGCGCAGAGCCTCGCGAGTGCGGGAACGACCCACACCAATAGCGCGTGCAATCTCGCTATCGCTGGGCAGGTCCTGACCCAGCTGAATATTGCCCTCGAACAGTTCGTTCTCGAGCCAGCGCAGAATTTTACGATGAATAGCCACGTGAATGCGTCTTTCGGTTAAAAGTGAGTGAGTGTGTGTTTTACAGAGAGTTAATGCCGGAAGTGATCGGCAGGGCAGACCCTAGCCGCCCGTCTTAGCGGCGGCGGCCACGCAGGAAGCCGAAGAGGCCACCGCGGTGGGCGTCCTTCACCTCGGTACTGGTCGTCTCAGTGCTGGGGCGGTACACCGAATCGTAAGCGGGCATGGTCTGATACTCGGGCTCCTCAGCGGAGGTTTCAGCCTTAGCAGGCTCACCCTCGACAGGCTCATCATTGGTGGGCTCATCATTGGTGAGCTCATCATTGGTGAGCTCATCATTGGCAGGCTCGACCTTACCGAGTTCAGCCTTCTCAGTAGCTTCTGCAGGCGAAGCTACTTCCTCAGCAGATTCAGCCTTCACGGGCTCTTCTGCCGCGGCTTCATCCACTACGTTCTTCTCAATCACAGACTTTTCAGCTGCAGAATCCTCAGCTGCAAATTCCTTGCGGGTTGCTTCTTCCTTGACGGACTCAGCGGGTGCAACAGGCTTCTCAGCTGCGCCCTTTTCGTCGGTAGCCTTTTCCTCGGCGATCTTTTCAAGCACA
Organism: Rothia sp. HMSC069D01; assembly: GCF_001810135.1. Taxonomy (NCBI): domain Bacteria; kingdom Bacillati; phylum Actinomycetota; class Actinomycetes; order Micrococcales; family Micrococcaceae; genus Rothia; species Rothia sp. HMSC069D01. The sequence continues at coordinate 68,807 of NZ_KV800076.1, read as the reverse complement.
ACAGCCTCGGGGATCACAGCGATAGGCTGAATCGAGCCACCCACAACCGCAGCGGGGTCGATGCCATAAGGCACCACAGCCGCAGGCTGAGGGAATACCACCGGCTTCTGCGCTACAACAGGCTTAGCCTCAGCAGGTGCCGCAGGGGTAGTGGGCTGAGCGGGGGTTGCCGACGCCGCGGGGGTCACCCCAGCATCGTAACCGTAGGATGCGGGAGTGAAGGGGCGCATCGGGGTGCTATCCACTGCCTCTTCCTGCGAGGTGGGCTCAGCAGCGGTCTTCTCAACAGTCGATTCGGAGGCGGCACTTTCAGCAGCCTGCTCCGCCGGGCGCGAGTAAATACGTGCGCTCGGGGTCAGGTACTGGGCGCGGGCGCGCTGAATGCGTGCCTGCTCGATTTCCTCGGGGGTGGGTGCCTCAACGGTGAGAGTTTCAGAGTCGGTCGCCTCGGGCTTCTCCGCGGTTGCGCTCTTCTCGGATGCAGCCGGTGCAGTTGCGGCGGGTGCAAGCTTCTGAGCGGGTTCTTCGACTGCGGGCTTCGGAGCGCTCTTTTCGAAGGTCTTCTCGACCGGCTTCTCAGCCGTCGCCTTATCGGAGGCAGATACAGTCACGCCACCGGGCAGTGCCACGGGTGCGTGCGCCTCATTGGACTGGCGTGCAATCTGAACGGTCTCGTTAATCCACTCGGTCACGGTGGCGAATACATCCGGGTTCAGGGAGTAGAGGCGGCGCTGCCCCTCCACGGTCACGGAGACCACATCTGCATCGCGAAGGACTTTCAGGTGCTTCGAAATGGTCGGCTGGCTCATGCCCAGCTTTTCAACCACTGCGCCCACCGTGTGGGTTTGCTCAGCGAGAATACGCACAATTCGGCGGCGAGTCGGATCCGCGATGACAGAAAAAACATCAGAATGCATATAGCGATTATGACATATAAAGTGGCGCCTCAAGCTTAGAATGAGGGTGATACAGAAATTACCTTCAAAAATTCTGAAAGACTACTGAGTGCTAGCTCAATATGGAGCACTGAAGGGGAGAAAAGCATGAAGTGCCTATCACATCTCATGGTGGTTTCCTGTATCTCATCCTAGGCATATGCGACCCAGCAAACCCCTCAATACTTATATAACCAATACAGAATATATAGTTTTCGTGGCTCCACCCCACAAAACCAGCCACACGTCTTCTCCAAGCTCACATATTTACCCCCGAACCACCAGAGCCTCAACCCCCTCAGCGGGCACCCGGCGCGATACACTAGAAGGCGTTAAACACAGGCTCAAACCGCCGCCCAACACATCAACACACCAACACCCAGACACCCACTGAAGGAGGCGCATGGGACGCATACTCCGCCGCACCCGGCGCCGACACCACCACCCCCAGGGCCAGCTCAACCGCCGCTGGGACACCCTCAGCGGTGCCACCTCCGAACCGCAAAAGCAGCAGGTTCGCCGAAGCCGCCGCGACCGCCTCGAAGCTGAAAAGCTCAGCATCCTCACCAGCGTGCCCGGCATCGATCTTGACCGTCTGCCTACCCTACGTGACCACGAAGACCCCAAGACTCAGCGCAAACGAACCCCACTAGAGTTCAACCAGAAGACTCTCGAACGCTTCCGCGACTTCATTGATTCCTCAGTTCTGGCGTCTCCCTCACGCACCGCAATCGGTGCCTTCTTTCTAGTCATCATCTTCTTCACCATCATGCTGTCCCTGCCGATTTCTTCGGCAGACGGGCAGCGCGTCGCGCTACACCACGCGGTCTTCACCTCAACCAGCGCGGTCACCGTGACCGGTCTGACCACCGTCTCCACAGCAGATCAGTGGTCAACCTTCGGTCAGGCAATGATTCTTCTCGCCTGCCAGGTGGGTGGCCTGGGCACGCTGACCATCACCTCCCTGCTGGCGCTGGCTATCGGCCGCAAAATGGGTCTGCGCACCAAACTCATCGCCCAGGAAGACCTGAATATTAGCCGACTCGGCGAGGTCGGCGGCATCGTCAAAGCGGTGGCGTACGCGTCTTTCTCCATCGAAGCGTTCATTGCAATGCTCCTCACCCCACGATTCCTCGCGCTCGGTGAAGCACCACACGAGGCCCTGTGGCACGGCATTTTCTACGCCGTCTCTGCCTTCAACAACGCCGGATTCACCCCGCACTCAGACGGTATCGTGCCCTACGGCCACGATCTCTTCCTGCTCGTGCCCATCTGCATCGCGGTGTTCCTCGGCTCGCTCGGCTTCCCCGTGTTCATTGCGATTCAGCGCAACCCCTTCCGCCCCTCACACTGGCAGCTCACCGCAAAACTGACCATGGTCACCACCCTCTTCTTCTTCGGTTTTGGTGCCTTCTTCTGGGGTCTTTTCGAATGGAATAACCCCGCAACCATCGGTTCCTACTCTCCCGGCGATAAAATCCTCAACGCCATCTTCGCCTCCGTGATGATGCGTTCAGGCGGGTTCAACCTGGTCGATATGAGTAGCATTACGCCCGTCTCCACCTTGCTGACGGACACGCTCATGTTCATTGGTGGCGGCTCCGGCTCGACCGCAGGCGGCGTGAAGGTCACCACCATCGCGGTCATTGCCCTGTCGATTCTTGCCGAGGCGCGAGGTGATCAGAAGGTCGTAGCGTTCAATCGCACCATCCCCGAATCCTCCCTGCGCATTGCCATCTCTGTGATTGTTATGGGTGCTACCGTGGTAGCTGTTGGCGCCGCATCGATTCTTATCATCAGCGGCGCAGATCTCAAAGAAGTCATCTTCGAGGTCATCTCCGCCTTCGCGACCTGCGGCCTCTCGAACGGCCTCTCCGCCAGCCTACCTCCGGCAGGCGTATACGTGCTCAGCGGCCTGATGCTCATTGGCCGTGTGGGCACCACAACCGCCGCGACCGGCCTGGCGCTGCGTTCACGCCGCCGCCTCTACAAGTTCCCCGAAGAAAGGCCCACCATTGGCTAGTGCACATAACGCCCCCGTCCTCGTGATTGGTCTGGGACGCTTCGGCTCCGCGGTGGCGGCCCAGCTGCGCCTGCAGAACAAGGAGGTCCTTGCTATTGAGAAGGACCCCGAGCTGGTGCAGAAGTGGTCCGGCGTGCTGACCCACGTGGTCTCTGCGGATGCGACCGATATCGACACCCTGCACCAGTTGGGTGCGGACGATTTCGGGTCCGCTGTGGTGGGTGTGGGCACCTCCGTTGAGGCGTCCGTGCTGATTACCGCGAACCTCGTGGACATTGGTGTGGAGCGTATTTGGGCGAAGGCTATCACCCCGGCGCACGGCAAGATTCTGGAGCGTATTGGCGCGCACCACGTGGTCTACCCGGAGGCGGACGCCGGCCGCCGCGCCGCACACCTGGTCTCGGGTCGACTGCTGGATTACATTGAGTTTGATGACGACTTCGCGATTGCGAAGATGCGCCCGCCGAAGGAAACCCACGGTTTCACTCTGGCGGAGTCGGATATCCGATCCAAGTACGGTGTGTCCGTGGTCGGTATTAAGTCCCCCGGTGAGGATTTCACCTACGCGGATGCGACCACCCGCATTCACTCGCGTGACATTCTGATCGTGTCCGGTCAGGTGGATCTGATCGAGCGTTTTGCGGCGCGACCCTAAGAGAGCTTTTCCTCGCCTGTTGCTTTTGAACAGCCCGCGATTGAGGAACCCGCAAATAGACATAGAAAAACAGCCTCTTCCCGTTCTGTCGGGAGGAGGCTGTTTTTCTGTAGTTTCACCTAGTCAGAGGGATGCTACCAGACGGTATTAGTCTCCGCTGGTTAGTCCCCGCTGATTAGTCCTCGTCAGCGGTGTACAGCTGGCTCATTTCCGCCGAACGTGCCGCACAGGCGCGCATCGCGTCCTCGGTCAGCTGGAAGAGGCCACCGTCCACGAAGGTGTTCAGTGCACGCTCGGTGGTGCCGTTCGGGCTGGTCACGGCGCGGCGCAGGGCGGGCGCATCCGGGTTGGTGTCGAGCAGGAAGCCCGCACCGGCAACGGTTGCGCTGGCAAGCTTGAGGGCGGTGTCTGCGTCCAGGCCGAGCTTCTCACCGGCGGCTGCCATCGCCTCCGCGAGCAGGAACGCGTATGCCGGGCCGGAACCGGAGACGGCGGTGACCGCATCCATCTGGTCTTCGCGAACCTCAACGACCGTGCCGACGGTGCCCAGGACCTCTTCGACGAGCTTCTTCTGCTCGTCCTTCACGGTGTCGGTGGTGGAGATGGCGAGCACGCCCTTGCCCACGGAGGAGGGGGTGTTCGGCATGCAGCGAACAATGGGCTGACCTGCGGGAAGGCACTCGGCGAGGGTTTCGAGGGTCACGCCAGCAGCAACGGACACCACAACAGCATTCGGGGCGAGGGCGGGTGCAATGTCGCGGGCAAGCTCAACGATGCCGTAGGGCTTCACGCCGAGTAGCACGACGTCTGCGTGGGCGGTTGCTTTGTGGTTGCCGTCGGCTTCGCCGCCGGTGGTGATGATTTCGACCTTGTCGCCGAGGCGCTGGGCGAGGGCGGCGCGAGATTCTTCGCTACGCACGGTGGCGCGGATGTGGGCGGGGTCGTGGCCTGCAGCGAGCAAACCTGCGGCGATAGAGCCGTTCATGGAGCCGGTGCCGAGAAAAGCGATAGTTGCGGTCATCGTTGATCCTTCCTAATGGGGTGCCTGCGCCGGGTGCCGGCAGGCGTGCCGCCGGTGTGTTCCGGGGGCTACTGTTCGGCGGGCGCGTGGAGGCGTACCCTTCCAGCATAGCGGGTGCGGCTACGGGCATATGACCTGGCTCGTGTTTCTTCCGCGTTTTCTGGGCAGCGGCTTCACCTCATGCTCCGCGACCCAATGCGCGGGGCTCCGCTTCTCACGTTCTGGCATGCCGGGGAGGGCGTAATTCTGCGGGCGTAGAATGAAAACAGCTTCACCCGCGGCAGTTTGCGCCGGGCATGAAGCCTTCAAACCACACAGCACGCAACACACAAACCCCTTTTTCTATGTCTTCTCATACTGGTTCTTCCTCGAAATCTTCCTCGAATAGCCCGCAGAATCCTGCGGGTTTCCGTTCTTTTTCGTTTCGCCTCCTGCTGGGGCTGACCCTTGCCGCGCTCGTCACGGGCGTGTTCAGCGGCTTGGGCGCGATTGCTCTGCATTATGTTCTGGACTTTATGCAGGAGCTAACTTTCGGTCAGGCTGAGGGGCATCACCCGATGGTGACTGACGGTGCCGATCCGGCGCGTCGTGCCCTGGTTTTGGCGGCGCTGGGTCCGTTCGTGGCGCTGGTGTGGTACTACCTGCAGTCCGGTGGGCGGCGTGTGGTCGGCGTGAAGTCGCAGATTGCCGGTGCTACCGAGGAGAACCGTACCCCGTCGCTGTGGCGGCAGATTTCGCATTCGGTGATTCAGATTGTTGCTGTGGGTGCGGGCTCTCCTGTGGGTAAGGAGGTCGCGCCTCGTGAGCTGGGTGCTTTGGCGGCTGGCCGTACCGCGAACCTGTTGGAGCGTCTTGGTTTTGTGGGCGCTGATGGTGCCCCGCTGTTGGGTGTTCGTGAGCGTAGTCTGCTGGTGGCGGCGGGTGCGGCGTCTGGTTTGGCGGCGGTGTATCAGGTGCCGATTGGTGGCGTGGTGTACCTTGTGGAGGCGATGGCTGTTGGTTTGAGCCTGCGGTCGCTGTATGTGGGTGCGGTGACGGTGTGGACGGCGACGGTCACGGCAAATCTGGTGATTGTCAATGAGCCGACGTACCCGGTGCCGCAGCTTCCGTTGGATGCGACGACGCTGACAGTGGCGGCGCTAACGGGTGTGGTGTTGACTCCGTTGGCGTTGGGTTTTAGGGCGTTGTCGCAGCGTGCGGAGAAGTTGAAGGCGAAGGATCGTTCTCTTCTGTGGCGTATTCCTGTAGCGTTTGCACTGGTCGCGGTGGTTTCGCTGTGGCTTCCGGAGATTCTGGGTAATGGTCGTCTGCTGACTCAGCACACGTTTAATGTGTCGTTGGATGCGGCGGCGGGCGGCCTGACCGCGGCGGCGGCGGCGTATGTGTTGGCGTTGTGTGTGGCGAAGGCTGCGGTGGTGGTGGTGAGTCTGCGTTTCGGTTCTTATGGCGGTACGTTGACACCGGGTTTGGCGTTGGGTGCGGCGGCCGCGTTTAGCGTTGCGGCGCTGGTGCTGTGGGCGTTCCCGGGTTTGGGTGGGGTGCCGGGTGGTGCGTCGATGGTGTTGTATGCGGCGGCGTTGACGGGTACGGCGGCGTTTTTGGGTATTTCGATGAATGCGCCGCTGTCTGCGCTGACTCTGTTGATTGGTTTGACGGGTCAGGGTACGAGTGCGTGGCTGCCGATGGCGGTTGCGGTGGGTACGGCGGTGCTGACCCGCTGGGCGTGGACGCGAGTGTTCGACTCTAAGAAGTAGCTTTCAGAAGTAAGGGGGCGGCCCCGGATGCGTGTGCGTCCGGGGCCGCCCTGTTTTGCTGTGCCGAAGATTTGCCTTACTTTTGTTTTGACGGCTTTGAAAGGAATAGCAGATAGATTCCGAAGAGGAGCTTAATCGCCGCATCGATATATGCAATTACCTCTAACGGGATGCTGGTAAAAATATATCCTGCAAACACGTTAATGGCACAGGCTAGACCCAGATAGATCATTGACTTTCCATGCACAAAATAATAAGGGAAGAAATGCAGTGCGGTTGCCATCAGTGCCCCCAGCCAAATCAATCTCCAATTTTCAGTCGCAAAGAATGGGCCGCCCAGCAAAATCATCAAGACAAATAATAGAATAACGGCACGTGAAGATACTTTCTTTTGAAATTCACTTGAAGGACCATCGGATAGTTTATTCAACACCTTTTTGTTCATGTTGATCGAGAAAAAGCTAATAACATAGCCAATGCTGAATACTTGCATATTTATTATTTGCTTTCCTCCGGCCATGGTGGCTATTGCTATAACCGCCGCCACCACAATTAACCACAGACCGCATGCCCTCTTATAGTTAAATTCTAGCTTTTCATCTTTGTTATAGTTTAGAAAAGTCATCGATACCTCCAATAGTCCCTCGTAAAATTATTTCTCTTGTCGCCGCCGCTACGTTTTATTGTGAAAAATTCTGCCATGCATTAATATGCTCCAACCTTTCTGTCTGCTAGTTACCCTTCTGAAATTGTATCAAGATGGCGATAAAATCCCTTGGAAGTGAAGGGGGCGGAAGTTGTGCCGCAGGTTAGCGTCTTTGGTCGTAGTTAAAAACCATGGCAGAAGACACTAAACCATGACACAAATTCTGCGAGGGTTACAGCTGCCCCATAGCGAGAAGCCACATGTGTTTCCAGAAGCTACGATAATGGTGACTGTTCGAAACACATGTGGCTTCTCAATGTGTAACCTTGCGGAGGGGCGCTACATATAGCCTTTCATTCGTAGACGATTCCATCATGATTTACACTCCGGTTTTTCTTTATGTCAGATTCATCTCCCGACAGTTCCTCATCCGCAGCTTTAGATTCGATAACATGAATTTCAGATTTATAATCTGAATAATATTCATCGATTTTCAGCATCAAACAATAGATATATGCAACAAATAAATATTTAATATTTTGGATATCGTGTTGATTAGAAAAATCAGCGGGAACAAATTTGATCGAATAATCCTTAATCTCTTCTATATAGATAGATTTTACCGCAACTCTTAAGAAAAATGACAACAAATAGACCGCAACACTGAAAACAAAGATAAACATTGCATACAATAAATACAGCTTAGAAACCTCATCTACCAAAATTCCATCTTGGAAAGCACGCCCAAGGAATATAGAAAATCCAATAATCGAGGATGCACCATAGAATAACCGAATAATTAGTTTACCGAGGGTATTCTTAAAAAAGAACCGCAAATGCCACAGATTTTTTTCTTTCCCATCCAGCTGCCTCACATCGATAAGTTGTATATCCTTATGCAAGTAACCAGTGTAAACCCAGCTTATAAGTATCTCAATTACTGAGGGTAGAACAACCGTAGCCAATCCAATCCATATCCCTCGAGGGAATCCCAGAAAAAACAGCGAAATAACAGAGAATGCAACGATAGAAGAAATCCAAAGAATTAAAATCCAGCGCACTTCGCTAAATTTCCTATAACTAATTAGGTTTGTCCTAAATTTAAACCCTGAATAGTTAGAGTCCAAAGCAAATCTGCTAACATACCCCACCGCTGTGCCGTATTTATACCCAAGCTTAAACGGCCTAGAGTTAGACTCCTGATCCTTTTCCCATAGTTCCTGTGCCAGTTTATATTCAACCTCCAGGGACCTAGCATCATCTTCACGAATACGATTAATCTTCCGCAAGAAAGAAGCATTCCGGACGAGAATATCTTTTTCATTTTGCGTCAATAATAGTGCCGAAGATAAGGTAAACCAACCCAGAAAAAGCAGTGACCACAGTGGAACATCTCCATATCTAGATAAATCCATATCCGAAGGTATAATTAATTTACCCCACCCAGGACCATATTTCCAAGATTCGAAAATTTCAGGCGCATACGAAGTTCCCTGAAAATACCCAGCGAATAAGCCATGCCAAAAATTAAGAATAAATACAGCAAAAATAATCCCGCTGACACTTTTAGCAAACCTCCTATATACTGCGCGCTTCGCGTCTCCAGAGATACTATCATCACCATCAGCAAATTTACCGACACTAACATATAAACTCAGAAGAATGCTCGCCAATGAAATAATCATACTTGCGCGAATATCAAAAACAAAGTATGGGATGTTGAAAATATATCCCCACCCTTGAATTGCTCCTTCTGTTGGAGTGACATCCGGTATCGCATCTAAAATCGAATAACAAATTATTCCATATAGATAGAATATTGAAATTCCCAAAAATATCTTCAGAGGTTTTACTACAATATTTTCCCAATGTATTTGTTTCTTCTTTTCTTCGTGTTCTTCACCCCAGGTGTTGTTGACCTCGTCAATAACTTTTTGGATTTTCATCGGTGATTGTTCCTTTCCTACATCTTTGTCGGCGGGATATATGCGTTATATGCGGTGACCCCGCAGGCCGGTGCCCATTACACGCCAGCCTGCGGGGTTCAGCTGCGGCTATTCGCGCACATCGCGCACCGGTTACTCACCCAGGAGGGTCTTCGGGTTGACCGGAGTACCCGTACCCTCCGCCAGGTGTTCAATACGCTTCAGAATCAGGCCCTCACGCAGCGCCCACGGGCACACGCGCATCGTCTCAACCCCAAACGCCTCCATCGCCGCCTCCGCAGCGATAGCGCCCGCCAGCATCTGCTCCGCGCGCGCCTTCGAAACACCCGGCAAATCGCTACGCTCAGACACCGTCATCGCCTCCATACGACGAGTCCACAGGCGCAAATCCTGCAGATGCATCTCACGCTTCACATGCGGACCCGCCGAATACGGCGCCGCACCACAAATACGCGCCAACGAACGGAACGTCTTCGACGTACCCACCGTCATATCCGGCGCACCATAACGCAGCAGATTCTCCGCCACCGGGGCAATCTGCTCACGCACATACTTACGCAGACGCTTCACCTGCTTCGGGCTCGGCGGCTGCTCATCAAAAAACTCACGCGTCAGACGGCCCGCACCCAACGGCACGCTCATCGCCGCATCCGGCAACGCATTCGTACCCGTCGAAAACTCAAACGAGCCGCCACCAATATCAAAATCAAGGACGCGGCCCGCACCCCAGCCCTGCCAGCGGCGCACCGCAAAGTACGTAATCGCCGCCTCCTGATCGCCCGAAATACCGTTCAGGCTCACGCCGGTCTGCTCACGCACCTGCTGCAGCACCGCCGAGCCGTTACCCGCCTCGCGGATAGCGCTCGTGGAGAACGCCAGCAGGTCCTCCGCCTCATTCTCGATAGCGAAGTCGCGGGCGCTAGTCACGAAGCGGGTCAGCGCGTCCGCACCCTCCTGCGAGATGTTGCCCTCAGCATCGAGGTACTGCACGAGCTGCAGCGGAATCTTGTGCGACGCGTACGGTTCGGGGCGCGCTCCAGGGCTGCCGTCAATCAGCAGCAGGTGGACCGTATTCGACCCGACATCCAGAACTCCCAGGCGCATGGTGCGCTCCCCTCCCCCGCCCCGCGGCGGGATATCGTCTGTGTGCGGTACCGCAGGTGCGGCGCCTCTTCCAGTCTGTCAGAGGCGCGGCTCACTCCGCAAACAATCCGGGCGGATGCCCAGCATCAGCACAGCGCAAGCCTAAAAAACACAGCGCGGACACAAAAAACGCGCCGAACACACCGAGCACAAACGTTCCCCGGGCACGCAAAAGGCGCAGGAGGCGCCCCACCCCGCTATGGGGTTCAGGGGGCACATCCTGCGCCTTCAAGTAGAAACGCTACTTGGCTGCTGACAACGCGTCAGGCTACTCGGCGGTCTTCTTCGCCGCGGTCTTACGAGTGGTCGTCTTCTTCGCGGTAGTAGACTTTGCGGTCGTCTTCTTAGCAGTAGTCTTCTTAGCCGTGGTGGTCTTCTTCGCGGCGGTCTTACGCTTGACCGGGCCCTTCGCGCGCTTGTCAGCAAGCAGCTGCACCGCACGCTCGTGGGTCAGCGACTCGACCGACTCCGCACGCGGAACCGTAATGTTCGTAATACCGTCGGTGATGTACGGGCCAAAGCGGCCGTCCTTCACCACGATCTTCTTCTCGCTGACCGGGTCCACGCCCAGCTCAGCCAGCGGAGGCTTAGCCGCCGCACGACCGCGCTGCTTCGGCTGGGAGTAAATCTCCAGGGCCTGCTCCAGCGTAATCGTGAAGATCTCGTCCTCGCTGCCAATCGAGCGGGAGTCCGTGCCCTTCTTCAGGTACGGGCCAAAGCGGCCGTTCTGCACGGTAATCTCCACGCCCTCAGCGTCGGTACCGAGCACGCGCGGCAGACTCATCAGCTGCAGTGCCTGCTCCAGGGTCACGGTCGCCAGGTCCATGGACTTGAACAGGGACGCGGTACGAGGCTTGGCGGGCTTCGGCTTCTTCTTCGGCTTGGGCTTACCGTTCTTGTAGTATTCGGTCGGCTGCGCGTCCAGGTATGCCTGGATCTGCTCCTCGGTCATCTCCTCGATCACCTCGGTAACGTAGGGGCCGTAGCGACCGTCGCGAGCCACAATCTGGTTGCCGGAGACCGGGTCAACGCCGAGCACGCGGCCGTCGGACTTGCCCTGCTCGAGCAGTTCGCGTGCCTTCGCTTCGGTCAGTTCGTCCGGTGCCAGGTCGGCCGGCACGTTCGCGCGGACAGGCTCGGTCAGCTCACCGGTCTCGGTGTCGAGGGTGCCCTCGGCCTCCAGGTAGGGGCCGAACTTGCCCACGCGCAGCACAATGCCGTCCGCGATCGGGATGGAGTTGATGCTACGGGCGTCAATCTCGCCGAGGTTGTCGACGATGGGCTTCAGGCCGCGCTTGGAGCCGCCGCCGAAGTAGAACTCGCCCAGCCATTCGACGCGGGATTCTTCGCCGCGTGCGATGCGGTCGAGGTCTTCTTCCATCTGCGCGGTGAACTCGTAGTTCACGTAGGGGCCGAAGCTGGATTCGAGCAGACGCACCACGGAGAACGCGGTCCAGGAGGGAATCAGCGAACCAGAACGAACGTTCACGTATCCGCGGTCCATGATGGTCGAAATAACCGCCGCGTAGGTGGACGGACGGCCAATGCCCAGCTCGTCCAGGGTCTTCACGAGGGACGCCTCGGTGTAGCGCGGAGGCGGCAGGGTCTCGTGGCCGGCGGGTTCAATCACCTCGGCGGTCAGTGCCTCGCCGGTGGTCAGGTTCGGCAGGCGCTTCTCAGCGTCCTTCGCCTCACGCTCAGCCACGCGGGATGCGTCAACGCCCTCCTCGTAGGCGGCGAGGAAGCCGCGGAAGGTGATGACGGTACCGGATGCTGCGAACTCGGCGTCCTGACCGTTGGAGGCCACGGCGCCCAGGCGCACGGAGGCGGTGGAACCGGTCGCGTCGGCCATCTGGGAGGCGACGGTACGCTTCCAGATCAGCTCGTAGAGGCGGAACTCGTCGTTGGACAGAGAGCCGCGCACGGCGTCCGGGGTGCGGAAGGTGTCACCCGCGGGACGGATTGCCTCGTGGGCTTCCTGCGCGTTCTTGCTCTTGGAGGTGTACACGCGCGGTGCGGAGGGCACGAACTCGGCGCCGTACAACTCGGAGGCCTGGCGGCGAGCGGCCTTGACGGCCTGATCGCTCAGCGCAACTGAGTCGGTACGCATGTAGGTGATGTAACCGTTCTCGTACAGGCGCTGCGCAACCTGCATGGTCACGCGAGAGGAGAAGCGCAGCTTACGCGCGGCTTCCTGCTGCAGGGTGGAGGTGGTGAACGGCGCTGCCGGGCGGCGCTTGTACGGCTTGGTCTCGACCGAACGCACCGAGAACGCCGCTGACTGTAGGGCGGCGGCGAGCGCGCGGGCCGCCTCCTCGTTCAGGTGGGTGACCTTGGAGGAGCTGAGGGTGCCGTCGTCAGCGAAGTCCTTGCCGGTGGCGATACGGTTGCCGTCCACGGCGACGAGCTTGGCGTCGAAGCCCTCGGAGGCCGCGTTCAGGAAGCGGCCGGACAGGTCCCAGTAGTTGGCGGCGACGAAGGCCATGCGTTCGCGTTCGCGCTCGACCACGAGGCGGGTCGCGACGGACTGCACGCGGCCTGCAGAGAGGCCGCGACCGACCTTGCGCCAGAGCACGGGGGAAATTTCGTAACCGTAGATACGGTCGAGGATGCGGCGGGTCTCCTGCGCATCGACCAGGTGCAGGTCGATGTCGCGCAGTTCGCCGAAGGCACGCTGGATGGCTTCCCGGGTGATTTCGGGGAAGGTCATGCGGTAGACGGGCACCTTGGGCTTGAGGACTTCCTTCAGGTGCCACGCGATGGCCTCACCCTCGCGGTCACCATCGGTTGCCAGGTAGAGCGCGTCGACCTCTTTGAGCTTGCGCTTGAGCTCGGTAACTTTCTTCTTCTTGTCGGGGTTGACCACATAGTAGGGTTCGAAGCCGTCTTCAACGTCGACCGCGAACTTGCCGTAGGGGCCCTTCTTGAGGTTTTCGGGCAGCTCGGAGGGCTGCGGAAGGTCACGGATATGACCCATGGACGAGTCGACCAGGTAGTCCTCGCCGAGGTAGCCGCTAATGGTCTTGACCTTGGAGGGGGACTCCACGATTAGCAGGGCTTTTCCATTCTTGGCCTGAGCGGGCACGGCACTCCTCTATCTATGTGTTGTCGCTACGTATTCAACCATAACCCACACGAACGTCCGGTCCGGGCGGTCGGGGCGGTTCAATACGATGGGTGAGGTGTTTCGTTGAGCGATTAGTGTGTTGGACTCCCGGAGCGGGGGTCGAGGTTGCGCCCCGCACCGTGTGTGCGCTGAGACGCGGTGGTCGCAGGGTACTCGCTCCATCATACGGTACCGGTGGACTGATTGGTGCACGGGGCACCCGTTGACGTGCTCACCGGGGATCCTGCGGGGCCGCGTTTTCCGGGGTGTGGACGCTAACCGCTAGCTGGTGAGGGTATCAGAGTCGGGGTGGGTGCCGTCCAGGTATGCGGGCAGTAGCGGGTATTCGCGGCCGTACACGGTCTGCGGCGCGATGCGCACCCACTGCATTTCGTGCGTGTCGGAGTCCGGCAGGTCGAAGGTGCGCACGATCTGCGGGGTCATCTCGGGCGGGAGCCAGTGGGCGACGCCGACCACGATGACCGAGCGGATGCCGTCCTCGAGGGTTTCGTCGATTTCGAAGGCGACGCGGCGGCTGACCACCACGGAGGAGAACTTGTTGCCGCGGGTGGTGCGGATGTAGATTTCCTGCTTGTCGTCTTGGCTGGCGACGGCGTAGAGCACGGGCAGCACATCGACGTGCTGTCCGTCAGTGAGGATGAGGCGGCCGAGAGTGTTTGCGTGCAGACGCTCCCAGCACTTGTCGACGCTGATACTTTCATCGGGGTACAGGTTACTCATGGTTTCAGTGTATGCGATGGGGTGGGCGCTCTTGCGCAGATGACGGTTTTGGTCAGTGGGTGGGTCGGGGCTGTGTCATTGCGCTGCCGCCTATACGCGGTGGGCGCGCCCGGGCAGATGCGGCGGGTGCGTAGAATGGTGTGCATGACTATTTCTGCCGCCTCTTTCGCTCCCGAGTACGCTGCCGTTGCGGATGCTCCCCGCAGCGATGATTACGCCCGCCTGACCCGCATCCGTGAACGCCTGCTGGCGTTGAACTACAGCTATGACGCTGTGCAGGAGCTGCTCGGTGTTGAGGCGGCTGAGGCGATGGCTCGCGACCAGGTGGTTCCGGGTCTGTGGCGTGTGGAGCATATTCTGCGCGGCGGTTACAGTGCGGGTGAGAAGAACCTGGCGCGTCTGCTGGCGTTTTTCCTGCTGGCTCGCCCGCTCACCGAAGCGGAGGCAACCGAGGTTTTCGGCGATGCCCTGGTTGACTTCGAGAATGCCGCGCTGATTGAGCGCGACGCTGCGGATTCTACCCGCTGGACCGCCAGCGTTGATTTGCGCCCGCACGCCGCCGATGACGGCACCGAAATCTTTGTTGCCGCCGACCTGGGTGCGCATCAGCGCCCCGGCGTGCTCCGTAAGGATCACGTGCTCGGCATTGGTCACGCCTCCCTGACTTTGGCGCAGATTACCGAGCGCACCCCCGTCAAGCGTGCCCTGGATGTGGGCACCGGCTGCGGTATTCAGACCTTCCACCTGCTTGCCCACGCCGAGCACGTGACCGCCACCGATATTTCGGAGCGCGCCCTGGCGTTCACCCATTTTAACCTACTGCTGAACGCGCAGGCACTCAATATTGATCCGCAGAACCCGCAGGCGCGAGTAAGCCTGCGTGAGGGTTCCCTGCTGGAGCCGGTCGCCGGTGAGCTTTTCGACCTGGTGGTGTCAAACCCGCCGTTCGTGATTACCCCGCGCGTTGCCGGTGAGAGCGCCGAAGAGCAGTTCACCTACCGTGACGGCGGCCTGCCCGGTGACGAAATTGTGAGCACGATGGTGCGTCAGCTGCCGTCGGTGCTGGTGCCCGGTGGCCGCGCGCAGATGCTGGGCAACTGGGAAATTATTCGCGATTCTGAGGACCTGGAAGCACCGCGTCCGTGGGATGAGCGTCCGCGTGCCTGGGTTGCCGACGGCGGCGCGGAGGCGTGGTTTATTCAGCGTGAGGCGCTGACCCCCGCCTCCTACGCGGAGACCTGGTTGAAGGACGCGAGCGAGAACCGCGACCGTAGCCACTACGAGCAGACCTACGTGGCGTACCTGAACGACTTCGCTTCCCGGAACGTTCATTCTATTGGTTTCGGCATGATTTGGCTGCGCCGCCCGACCGAGGCGACCGCGGCAGGCGTGACCGAGCCCCTGCAGCGTTTCGAGGAAATCACCTACCCGATTCAGCAGCCCATCGCCCGCGCCCTCACCGAGTCCGTGCGCCGCTACGACCGCCTCGCCGCCATGGACGATGAGGCGTTGCTTGCCGCGCATCTGGAGGTTGCCGAGGACGTCACCGAGGAACGCCACGGCCGCCCCGGCGCCGAGCATCCCAGCGTCATTTTGCTGCGTGCCGGTTCGGGTCTGTGCCGCACCCAGCTGCTCTCCACCGAGACCGCTGGTTTTGCGTCGGCAAGCGATGGTGAGCTTGCCGTGGGTCAGATTGTGGCGGCTCTTGCCATGCTGCTGTCCTGGCCCGAATACGATGAGGCTGCCGCCGCGGCACGCGGTACGCAGGAGCAGCATCCGCGCGATACCCTGTTGCATGCGGTGCGTGAGCTGGTGCTCAAGAGCTTCCTGCACTTTAGCGACGAGCACGCGGGCGCAGCGTCGGCTGGTGAAAATGCCGCTGAGGTATATGCGGCAGAAGCGCAGGGCTAGGCGTGCGCATTTGGTCCCTTCACCCCTGCCTTCTCGATCGGCGCGCCCTGGTCGCCTGCTGGCGTGAAACCCTGCTGGCGCAGAAGGTGCTGCGGGGTCTGACTCGCGGGTACACGAACCACCCGCAGCTGATTCGTTTTCGCGCGCATCCGCAGCCGCTGGAGGCGGTTGCCGCCTACCTGTCCGGGCTGGTGGATGAGGCGGATGCCCGCGGCTACTCGTTCAACCGTGCACTGATTGGCGCGGGCGAACATGATGCAGGCAAAGATAGTACAAACGAAAATAGCGCAGGCAAAAACGACACCGATAAAAACTGCGCTGACAAGGCAGAAAACCCTTATGCTTCGGTCGCGCGTATTCCTGTTCCTTTGGGTCAGTTGGAGTACGAGCTCGCCTTTCTGCGGCACAAGGTGGCTGGGCGTGACCCCGAGTGGGAGCACCGGTTGAGCGAGCGCCTGGCGGCGCGCGGCGAGCTGGCGGCGCGCGGCGAGCTGGCGGCGTGTGCGCATCCGCTCTTTGAGGTGGTTCCGGGCGCTATTGAGCCTTGGGAAAAGACGAAAGACTTTTAGACAGAAGGATTTCTAAGAACGTGAGCATAGTAATGCCCCGGCGGAACCTTTGCGGGTGCCTGCCGGGGCATCGCTGTATGTGTGGCTCAAGCTGTATGGAAACAAGCATCTCAGCGCATTACAGAGCGCTGGAAACAGCTTGGCACGGGGTCATTACCCCAGGACCTTCACCTCAGGACCTTTACCTGGTGGCCAGCGCGGGCTTAATTTCCTTCACGATTGCCTCCAGCATCTTCAGGTTGAAGTCCACGCCCAGCTGCAGTCGATCCGCCGCAATGAGATCGGCCATGACGGCAAGTTCAGCCATGTAGAGCGGGTTTTCGTAGCGCATGTCTGGGTTGCAGCACTGGCTCTTCATCGTCGGGTGACGGGTCAGTCGTCTTCAAGGTCCTCTAGCACTTCGAACGGCGACTCGACGTCGCCGCGCCAGGCCTCCAGGCCTTCGCGCACCGCGAGCACCGCCACGACCAGCGCCGCGACCGAGTCAGCCCACCACCAGCCGAACAGGCTGTCGAGGACGAGGCCGATGAACACTGCACCGGAGAGGTAGATACACAGGATGAGCTGCTTGGCGTCGGCCATCACGCTCTTGGAGCCCAGCTCCCGCCCGGTGCGGACCTCAATCCACGCCAGCAGAGGCATGACGACCAGGCTCAGCGCGGTGATACCGAGACCCAGCGGGCTGCGGTCGGGGCCCTCCTGGCCGACCAGGGCCAGCACCGCGTCGATTGAGACGTAGGCCGCCAGCGCGAAGAACGCGATGCCGATGGCCTTGACGGTGACCGTTTCCCACCGCTCAGGGTCCTTGCGGGTGAACTGCCAGGTGACGGCCGCGGCCGAGAGTACCTCAACAACCGAGTCGAGCCCGAAGCCAATGAGAGCCGCGGACGAGGCGAGGACGCCTGCCCAGACTGCGACGATTGCCTCGATTACGTTGTACGTGATCGTGAAGCCGACGATGAAGCGGACGCGCCGGTGCAGCATCGCGCGGCGTGCGGTGGTCAGGGTCTCGCTCATGCTCCCGCCGCCGTTCCACAGCAGCCCGACACCGAGCATGCCGGGTCGATGCACGGCGCGGCCTCGTCCACCGCGAGCGTGACGTCGATTAGGGACGTCAGTGCCGCGGCGAGGTGCGGGTCGGCAATCTCGTAGCGCGTCTGGCGGCCCTCGGGCTCGGCGACGACGATTCCGCAATCGCGCAGGCAGGTCAGGTGGTTGGACACGTTCGAGCGGGTCAGCTCCAGCTCGCGCGAGAGCACGGCTGGATAGCTCGGGCCGCTGAGGAGGGTCATCAGAATCCGGGAACGTGTCGGGTCGGCCATGGCGCGGCCGAGCCGGTTCATGACGTCGAGGTGTGAAGCAATAGTCAGCATACGATGACTATACAGTGATAACTGACCAATTGTCCACTTGTGCGGGCTGCCGCACGTGCTCCGCGCCCTTGCCCTCGGGAGGCGGCAGAGTTCGCGCTCATCAGCGACCACCGCCCATCACGGAAGCGACGGCGGCACGCTGGCGCGAAACCCTGCTAGCGCAGAAGGTTCTGCGGAGTCTTCACCTCAGGGGCTTTACTTAGTGGTCAGCGCGGGCTTGACCTCCTTCACGATTGCCTCAAGCATCTTCAGATTGAAGTCCACACCCAGCTGGTTCGGGATGGTCAGCAGCACGGTGTCCGCCGCCTGAACCGCCTCATCACGAGCGAGCTCTTCGGCAATATCCGCAGGATCACCAATGTAGCTGCGACCAAAGCGGGAGAAGCTGTTGTCGATAATGCCGGTGTAATCCTGCGAGTCCTCCGCGGCGCGGCGCCCGAAGTAGCGCGCCGAGGTTTCATCAATAATGGGCAGCACCGAGCGGGACACCGAAACACGCGGAACACCCGAATTGCCCGCCTTCACCCACTCGGAGCGGAAGAGGCGAATCTGCTGCGCCTGCTGCTGATCGAAGGGAATACCCTTATCTTCCAGCATCAGGGTTGAAGACATGAGGTTCAGCCCCTTCTGCGCGGTCCACACGGCGGTGCTATCGGTGCCTGCACCCCACCAGATGCGCTCACGCAGACCCGGCGACTGCGGCTGTACGGGGGCGTACTTGCCCGCCACGCGAGCACTGGGCGCCATGCCCTCACCCTCGATTGCCTTGAGGAAAATGTCGAGGTGGCGGCGCGCCATATCGCTCTCGTTTTCGCCTTCTGCCGGGTAGTAGCCGAAGCTCTCAAAGCCGCGGATAACGGATTCGGGCGAGCCGCGGGAGACACCGAGCTGCAGTCGGCCCGCCGCAATGAGGTCTGCCATGGCGGCAAGTTCAGCCATGTAGAGCGGGTTTTCGTAGCGCATGTCAATCACGCCGGTACCCAGCTCGATGCGTTCGGTCTTGGCGGCGATTGCGGAGAGCAGCGGGTAGGGGGTTGCCTGCTGCTGGTCGAAGTGGTGCACGCGGAAGAACGCGCCGTCCAGCCCGATGTCTTCGGCACCTACGGCAAGGTCGATTGCCTGGTGCAGAGATTCTGCGGCGGAGGGTACGCGGGAGCCGGGGACCTCAGCCCAGTGGCCGAAGGAGAGGAAGCCGAGCTTCTTCTCGTCGCCGCGCATGGGCTCGAGGTGGCTGATGCGGATAGACTCGTCAAGCTGCGGGGTGCTGTTCAGGTTGGTGCTCATGGTTTTTCCTTTGCGGGTTGCGCTCGGGCTCTTGTAGTGCCGGGCTAGTGTTTTAAATCTAAACCCAATTACTTTACATGTCAAGTATTTTGTTTCAGGGTATTACGCACAGAGCATCCCTCCCCAACTTTCGCTGCACACACCACCTGCACGCCTCACCCGCCCGCACGCCTCACCCGCACGAGGCACACATACCGCCACAAAATGCTGGCGCAAAATACAGCCGAAAAGGGCACAAAAAAGCCCGGCGGAACGAACACATCGCACCACCGGGCTCTCCACTCAGCAACCAAAGTTACCGAGACAACCTACATTAGGAACGCTTCGCCAGCGGAACCCACAGCTCCATACGGTAATCAGCCGCCTGCATATCGCCGCGACCGTACACCTCAAGGCCACCCACCGGGCGGTACTGCGGATTCTTCGCGAAGAACGCCTCCTCAAAGCTCGCAAAGCCAGCCGGAATGGACTCCGAAATCGGGCCGGTCACCTCAACCACCGCGTAGGTGCTCGCTGGCAACTCCAGCACGCCCAGACCAAGCTTCGCCGCGCTCGCCGGCTCCGACACCAAGAAGCCCGCCGTGTAGCGGACCTGGCCCTTCGGGTTCGGCTGAGTGCACACACCCAGATACTGGGTCACGTTCAGAACATCCAGCATCGCCGGGGACGCCTTCTGATTCAGCTCATCCCACAGCGAGGAGAAGTCGCCATCCAGGGGGAACACCTGCGAGACGCCAGCAACAACCAGCGCCGGGTGCTCCTCAATGCGAGGTTTAGAAATCTGAACCGCGCCGCCCTTAGCGGCTGCCATTAGGCGTTCACCTCAGCTGCTTCGCGGTCCACCGAGCACTCGGGCACACAGCGGCGCTTTGCGTCATCAGCTGCGCACTCGGGGCAGAGCAGAACCAGCTCGCGGCAAGAATCGTTGGAGCAGTTCTCGAACTTGTTCGAGGGGGCACCGCACTGTTCGCACTTGCCGATGGTGACGGTGTCCGGGGTGAACTCCATGTGCATGCGCTTGTCGAAGACGTAGAGCGAGCCTTCCCAGAGTTCCTTATCGCCGTACTTCTCACCGTAACGGACGATGCCGCCGTCAATCTGGTAAATCTCCTTGAAGCCGCGGTTCTTCATGAGCGCGGAGAGAATCTCGCAGCGAATACCACCGGTGCAGTAGGTGACGACCGGCTTGTCCTTAAGGTGATCGTACTTGCCGGACTCAATCTCGCGAATGAAGTCGTGGGTGGTGCGCACGTCAGGAACGATAGCGTTCTTGAACTTGCCAATCTTCGCCTCGAACGCGTTACGGCCGTCGAAGAAGACCACTTCGTCGCCGCGCTCTTCAACAAGCTTGTTAACCTCTTCAGGCTTCAGATGCACACCGCCGCCAACGACGCCGTTCTCGTCCACCTGTAGCTCGTCGGGAGCACCGAAAGCCACAATCTCGTCGCGAGCCTTCACGGACAGGCGGGGGAAGTCCTCCGCGCCACCCTCGGACCACTTGAACTCCATGTTCTTGAAGCCGGGGTACTTGCGGGTTTCCTTGGTGTACGCCTTGACCGCGTTAATCTCGCCGCCGAGGGTGCCGTTAATGCCGTGCTTGGAAATGAGGATGCGCCCGCGCAGGCCGAGCTTCTCACAGAGGGCACGCTGCCAGAGCATGACCGCCTGCGGGTCGGCGATGGGGGCGAACTGGTAATACAGAATAATCTTATTTTGAGCCACGAAACTATTTTATCGTCATATACGCCTAAAGCATGCAGATTTTTTGATATGTGCGCGCTGACTACGGGGTCGGCGGCACAGAGGCGGTGCCGGGGCGGGATTAGGTTAGGGGCTAGGCTCGGGGTCAGGCTCTGGGTCGAGGGAGGATCCGAGCGGGTTCGGAACCGGCGTTCAGGGTAGCGCGTGACCGGCGGCAAGTCGGGGTGTAGCCCGCCGCTCTACAATGGAACCCATGCCGCACAGCACCTCCTCGCAGAACGCCAACCAACACCCCGAACAGCAACCCACGCACCAGCCTGTACACCAGCCCGAACAGCCGCAGGGGCAGTCTGCGGCGCGCCCAAAAACACTACGCTACCGCGAGCTGCCCGCGAGCGCACAGCAGGTGCTGGCATCCCTGTTGCCGGAGGCGGAACGCACCGGAACCCTGCCCGAGCAGGTAACCCATATCCACACCGTTCCCGCCAGGGATGCGAGCTACGCGCCGTGGCCGCAGTGGTTGCATCCGCGCGTGGTGGAGGCCTTTGAATCGCTCGGCATTGCCGAGCCCTACGCCCACCAGGTGCAGGCGGCAGACGCCGCCCACGCGGGTCTTGATGCGGCGCTGGCGGCAAGTGCGGCGCGCTACGGCTGGCAGACGGGGCGCATTGAAGCTGAACGCGTTGAAGCACCGACTCCCGCGCACGCCGAAGACGCGAAGAGTGCCGGCAGCGGCGGGCACGTGATTGTGGCGACTGGCACCGCCTCGGGCAAGACCCTGAGCTACCTGATGCCCACCCTGGACGCTATTTATCGCGTATCCTGTGGCGATCCGGTGAGTTCAACTTCCGCGTATTCGGGGGCAGAAAACCTCAATAATAGAGCGAACGTTCTCTATATTTCGCCGGCGAAGGCACTCTCCGCCGACCAGCTCACCGCCCTCACCTCCTACAACCTGCCGGGGCTCCACGCGGCAAGCTACGACGGCGATACCCCCACCGGCGAACGCCGCTGGATCCGCGAACACACCAACTTCATCCTCACCACCCCGGACATGCTCAACTACTCAATCCTGAGCAACCACCGGCAGTGGGCATCCTTCCTGCGCGGGCTGCGCTACGTGGTGCTCGACGAGGCGCACAGCTACCGCGGCGTTTTCGGCGCGCATATCGCCAACCTGCTGCGCCGCCTGCGCCGCGTCTGCGCACTCTACCGCACCGTGCCCGTGTTCTACGGCGCCTCCGCAACCAGTTCCAACCCGGTCGAGTCTTTCTCCAAGCTCATCGGCGTGCCGCAGCAGGCGGTCACCGCCATTACCGAGTCCACCTCCGCACGCGGTGAAACCACCGTCGCGCTCTGGGAGCCTGAATTCATGCCACCCAAGGCGCACGATCAGCTAGCCAAGGGCGCCCGCAGCACCCAGCAGCAGGCAGTCCAGTCGAAGGCTGAGCAGGAGGCGCCGCGCCGCGTCTCCCCCGTGGAGCAGGGCGCGCAAATGCTCACCGACCTGGCGCTTTCCCGCACCCGTTCCCTGGTTTTCGCCGGTTCACGCCGCAGCGTAGAAATCCTCTCGCAGAAGACCCAACGCTACCTCGACGAGGTGGAGGCGGGCCTCGCCCACCGCGTCGCCGCATACCGCGCCGGGTACACCCCCGAAGAGCGCCGCGAACTCGAACGCAAACTCCGCAACGGCGAACTGCTCGGTCTGGCGAGCACCTCCGCACTGGAGTTGGGCATCGATATCTCCGGACTGGACGCCGTACTCGTGGCGGGCTGGCCGGGCACCCGTGCTTCCTTCATGCAGCGCGTGGGCCGCGCGGGTCGAAGCGGTCAGGACGCGCTCGCAGTACTCATTGCCGACGACAACCCGCTCGATACCTACCTGGTGCACCACCCGGAGGCGATTTTCGGGCAGGAGGTTGAGGCGACCGTTTTCGACCCGACAAACCCGTACGTGCTCTCACCGCAGCTGTGCGCCGCCGCGCAGGAGGCACCCATCCGCGCCGAAGAGCTGAGCCTCTTCGGGCCGCATACCGCAGCCCTGCTGAATCGGCTGGTGCAGCAGGGGTACCTGCGTCGCCGCCCGGACGGCTGGTACTGGACGCACGCCGAATCAGCCGCCGACCTGGTCGATATCCGCGGCACCGGCGGCGGACCCTACCAGCTCATCGACGCCGAAGACGGCACCCTGGTTGGCACCATGGACGCCGCGCACGCCATGAGCCAGGGGCACCCGGGCGCGATTTATATTCACCAGAGCGCGCAGTACGTGGTCGAGTCCCTCAGCGAGGGCGAGCGCGTGATCCTGCTCAGCCGCGTCTACCCGGACTACTACACGCGCGCCGTTGAGAGCACCGAGGTGCGTATTCTGGCGGAGCGTGCGCGGGTTAGTTACGGTGCGCAAAACGCTGTTGGGGAAGCGATTCCCGGCGAGACTACTCCCGGTGTAACTGCTCCCGCCGAGTCTGCTCCTGGCGAGCCTGTTCCCGGCGAACCGCAGCTCGCCCCGCTCACCATGCACCGCGGACAGGTTCAGGTCACCGACCAGGTCACCGGCTATCGGCGCTTCTCCGTCTACGGCGGCGAATACCTGGGCGAAGAAGAGCAACCCATGCCGCCGGAAGTGCTCATGACCGAGGCGGTCTGGTTCACTTTCGAACCCAGCTACCTGTTCGGCGCGGGCGTGACCGAAGAGGACAGCCCCGGCACCCTGCACGCCGCCGAGCACGCCGCCATCGGACTGCTGCCGCTCATCGCCACCAGCGACCGCTGGGACTTGGGCGGGCTCTCCACGCTGCTTCACGTGGACACCGGCAGGCCCACCATTTTCGTCTACGACGCAGCCCCCGGCGGTGCGGGCATTAGCGAGCGCGGCTTCAACGCGGTTGCGCAGTGGCTGAGCGCCACCCTCGAAGCGATCGAAAGCTGCGGATGCGACAACGGCTGCCCCTCCTGCGTGCACTCACCCAAGTGCGGCAACCGCAACGAGCCGCTCAGCAAGCACGGCGCGCGGGCGCTACTGCAGGCGATGCTGCAGAGTATGGCGGAGGCGTAGGTTATTACAGGGGCGTAGATTAC
The DNA here is from genome assembly GCF_001810135.1 of Rothia sp. HMSC069D01. Taxonomy (NCBI): domain Bacteria; kingdom Bacillati; phylum Actinomycetota; class Actinomycetes; order Micrococcales; family Micrococcaceae; genus Rothia; species Rothia sp. HMSC069D01. The sequence continues at coordinate 44,921 of NZ_KV800076.1, read as the reverse complement.
TGCAGGAGGCACGGGGCGTACAGGAGGCGCGGGGCGTGCTGGGGGGGTAGAGCATACCGGAATGACAACTCCCGATGAACGTAAATAGCCTAGTCGGTTAGGTTTTCTGGCTCAGGCGGGTTTTCTGGCTCAACTGGATTCTCTGATTCTGCGGAGCTTTCTGGTGCGGGAGGCTCGGGCGCTGAGTCCTGCGCAGCTTCCAGCTCTTCCTCCAGCTCGGCTACCTCATCGGGGCTCAGCTCCTCCACGTTGCCCGCCGCGTGCTCTTCTTCGGGGCGCCCTTCTTCGAGATGCTCAGCCCCTGCGCGGGCACGCACCCTCGCCGGGCCCAGCGCACCCATGGGCCCCGCGACCGGGACGGCGACCGTCACCTCCACCGTTTCGGGGCGATCCGGAAAAGTGCAGGATTCCAGGTGCGCGCCGTGGCGTTCGGCAAGATCCGCCGCGACCGCGCACGGGTCCCCCTCGGTGAGCCCGCGGTAGGCGTCTGCCGCCGCGAGCGCACTCAAATCGGCGGCCGCGGAAGCCCTGCGGTTTGCGGACACCACCCCAATGAGCCCGGCAATCACCACGGTCACCACCAGTAGCGCGGCAATAATGGTGAGGGCAAGGACGGTGCCGCTACCCGCTTCGGGGTATTGATTCTCGGAGGCTGTTTTCGGGGTGGGACCCATAGCGGCTCTACTCACCTTCATGACCCGCACCGTTTTCAGCATCGTTTTCAGCGCCGGCTTCAACGCGGGCGTGGGCGTCCGCCCGCAGCACCCAGCCGGTTGCCGAACCAATCACACCGGGGGCGGGGCGGCTCACCCGCACGTGCACCTGCCGGGTGCGCCCCGCCTCCGTCGCGGCTACATCATCAGGAGAAACAGAAATCTGCACGCTCTGCGCAGGGTCGATGCGGCTGACGGCGGAGCGAATCTGCGCCTCGGAGTCTCCGCGGGCGGCGGCTCGTGCAGCCGTTCGCGCGGACTCCTCCACCTTCAGCTGCGCAACCCCCGTGGAGGCGGCACCCAGGCAGAGGGCGAGCACCACCGTCACGGCGGGTAGGGCGACCGCAAATTCGGCGGTGATCACACCCTCTTCTGCCGGGCTCTTGTGCGGGGTCGAGAGTGTCGGGTCCACACTGGTTTTCCCTGCGGAGCAAGTGCGCCGCAAAGCACCCAAATTCACATGAGCGTTCATTCTTTATTCCTCCCTTCTGGCTTGATTTTCCAAAGAACCTAGCATCTAGGGACAAAACCCTACGGCGGGTTTTCCAATACCTCTAGACTAAGGCCTCTAGAGCAGTCCCGTATTGCCCGCAATGGACAGGGCGTTACGCACAATATCCAGGAGCATGGAACGCACCTCATCTGACTTGAGAATCAGCACCAGCAGGCCCGCGAAACCGACCGCCGCGAGCATCACGATGCCGTACTCCGCGGTGGAGGCGCCTTCCTCCGGGTCCCCCGCCGGGGCGTACTCTTCGAGTACCTTATCGTCGCTCTCAGCTGGTACATATTCGGTGCAGCCGGGCGCGTGCTCACCCAGGCTGCGGCAGGTGGCGCCGCATTCGTCCAGGGTGCAGCCCTCGGCGAGCGCACGGGCAATGGTCAGCGCCTGCTCGGGGCTCAGGCTGTTCGTGTTCATATCAATCTCCATTTCGTTAGGGTCAATCCTGGGGCCGGTGTGGTTCAGCTCAGCATCACTCAAAAGCTCGGCATCGTTGAAGAGCTCGGGGCATTCTTCACGCAGCTGCTTCATGGTGGTTGCAATAGCAACGGACAGCGGCACGGGGCCCAGAATGGTCTGCGCTTCTGCGCCGGGTGCGGCGGGCTGAATTTCGCTCGGAGCACCGGCCGGGGCGTTTACCGGAGCGCCGACCGGGTGCAGGTCGTGGCGGATTGCTTCGCAGAGGGTGTTCGTCATTGGTTTTCCTTTCGTTGTGCCCTAAACATGCGGGGCGGGGTGGGTGCCCATCCGCGTTCGCTGCAGATGGACGAAGGTCTAAAGCGAAGGTCTAAACTTTTCAGCATTTCGGCTAGTCGACAGTGCTTATGGGCTTGGTTCTTTAGCCGGTCAGCGTGGGTAGTAGCGAGATGAGGATGGGCATAATGCCCAGGCAGATAAAGGCAGGTAGCGAGCACAACCCGAGGGGTACTACGAGCGCTACAGAGAGCTTTCCGGCGGCGCGTTCTGCCGCGCGGCGTTCGTTGAGGCGGTGCGCATCGGCTAGGGAGAGCAGTAGCGCCGTGCTGGGTGCGCCGCCCGTGTAGGCGGGGGCGAGTGCATCCCGCAGCTCACCGAAGGTTCCCGCCGCGGACCCCGACCAGGCACTCCCCCAGCCGCTGCCCATCTGTAGGCGCTGGCAGACCGTGTGCAACGGTCGGCTGTTAAGCGCCTCGGCGAGGGTGCCCAGTGCGGCGAGCGGTGCAAGCCCGGCTCTCAACTGCGCGGCGAGTAGTTCCAGTACGAGGGCGGTATCAACAGTCGGTGCATTCAAGGCCTGCTCGCCTCCTGTATGCCCAGCTCGTGTGCTCTCCACCTCCGCCCGATGCACGAGCGCGGCGGTCCAGCGGCGCCCGGCGAAGGCGAGCCCCAGCCCGAACAAACCGGTAAGCGCCCCGAGGATGGAGCCGGTCAGCACGCCCACGGGGTCACTTCCCATGAGCACACCCAACCCCAGGCCGAGTAGCGGCAGCCAGGAGAGAATCCTGCCAGTGGCACGCGGCGCGGCAAGGGCGCTCTGCCGCCCCAGGAGCGCGTCGATGCGTTCTTCGGCGTGTTCTGCGGCGCGTTCCAGGCTCGTGGCGAGCGGCGCACCGGCGCTCTCGCTCATACGCAGGCTCAGCTGCAGGTCGTACAGGCGGGCGCGGCTGTGCGGGCGCATCCGGCTGCTGTTTTCGAGTAGCTGGGCGCAGGCGAGGTGTGCGGGTGCGCCCCAGGAGGCAAGTGCGGCAAGCGCCTGCGTGAAACGACGGATATCTTCGGCGCACCGCTTGTGCCCGTAGTCTTCGGAGAGGGGCGAGAAGCCTCGTGCCCGTCGAGCTTGGGCGCTTTTCCCAGCGCTTTTCCGGGCTGTTATTTTCTTCGCGTGCATTTTCCCCGCATCCGGCACCGGTTCGTTTTGCCCGAACTGTGCAAACTGCCCGGTGCCAGGGTCGGCGTGCACCGCCTCCTGCAGGGGAATGCCGGCGCGCAGGTTCAGGGCGAGGGTGCGTAGCATGAGCGGCCACATGCGCATTTCCTCGGCGCTGGCTGCTCCGGCGAGGTGCTCAGCCCAGCGTTCGCGAAGGCTTCCTCGACTCGTTTCTTCCCTTTTCATGGTTCCTCCTTTCACGTTTTCCGTTTCCCCTTTACGGGGGCTAGTACCCAACTTCGGAGCCCACAGAAATACGCCTGACCTGCAGATACTCTTCGCTCCCCTCAACTGCGGGGTGCAGGCTGTAGACGCCCTCGATGCGGCGGCGTCCGTCCCGGTGTTCCAGGTGGATGATGCGTTCAAAAGCCGTCGCCGTATGTAGAGCGACCGTTCTACTATCCAGTCCGGCGAGCGCACCCAGGGCGCACAAACGCAGGGGCACCGCCTGCGCACTATTGGCGTGCAGGGTCGTTCCGGCGCCGCGGTGACCGGTATTCATGGCGGTCAGCAGGTGCACCACCTCCGCACCGCGGCACTCGCCGACCACGAGCCGATCCGGGCCCATACGCAGCGCCTGCACAATCAGCTCACCCAACCCGATTTCGCCGGCGCCTTCGGAGTTGGCGGCGCGGGTTTTGAGGGCAATAACCTGTTCATGCTGCGGCGCAAGTTCCGGGGTGTCTTCGAGCAGAATGAGGCGCTCCTGCGGCGTACACAGCCCCAGCAGTGCGTTGAGCAGGGTGGTTTTGCCGGTGCCGGTGCCCCCGCTAATCAGGAACCCGCGGCGCTCGGCAATCATGCGGCGCAGGTAGGCGGCAGTCGCCTCATCGCACAGCCCGGCGCCCTGTAACTGCGCCAGGGTGGGGCGCTCGCGGGCGGGTAGGCGCACGGAGAGCCGGGTGCGTTTGCTCAGCGGAGGGATAATCGCGTGGATACGCCGACCCTGCGCGTCGCTAATGTCAGCTGCCGGATGCGCGGCATCCAGCTGTCCGCCGTGCCTGCGGATGAGCCGCTCGGCGAGGTCACGCACGCGCCGCTCATTGCCGAGGCTTAGCGCCACGGGGCGGGTGGTTCCGTTGATGCCCACCCAGATATCGCAGGGCGAGTTCACGTAGATATCGGTGATGGTTCCGGCGCGTTGCCCCTCGTCGAGGAGCAGGTCGAGGGCACCGAGGCCGTAGAGTTCCGCGGCGAGGTAGCGCAGCGCGGTCTGCCGGTTGACGGGCACGTATTCCACGCTGGGGTAGCTCCAGGAGGTGGGCGGTGCAGTTTTGACACGGAATTTTCGGGGCTTCGTCACATTAGTTCCGTCTGCGCCCGTTACTTCTGCACTCGTGTTCCCCCAGGCGTTCCCCCGAGCATTCCCCTGGCATCCGCCGTCGATGGCGCAGATTGCCTCGTCCACGGCGTTTTCGAGAATCTCGCGGAGGGGCTGGGATTCTTGGAGTAGCCCACCGCCCGCGGCACTCGCAGCGTTTGCACTGCCCGCGGCAACCACGCCCTCTGCGGGCGGCCGCTCCCCTGCCCGCTCGGCCCCGGCGCTGAATCCGTTACTGGGTCCGCCACAGAACCCGGCACTGAACCCGCCACTAAAACCACCCAGGGCGATAGCGCTCATCTGCGGCGAGCGCAGAATCAGCTCGCGGGCGTGCAGGGCGACGGCGCGGGCGCGATAGTCTTCGGGAATGAGCAGGGCGGGTAGCGAGTGCGCGCGGGTGTTCTGGACACCCATATTCTGTGCGCCCGGCTGATTCGCGCCCTGTGCGGCACGCGGCGAGCAACCGTTGGGGTTGCCGGGATTGTTGGCAGGGTGCCCGGCGGGATTGCTGGAGGGATTCATGACGGGGTTCATGGCTCTAGGAGAGCATTGCGCCCGCCCCGAATTTTTATGAGAATGAGCGTTCTGTGGATAACTCCTCGCGCACCCCGAAATATCCACGATGCACGCACCTCAAACGAACAAAACGCACGCATCCGGCGCTTTTATGACAAACCACTCGTACATTCTGGTGATAACCACGCACCACCCGTTCTACCGACACATCCTCGATAATGGAAGAATGTACGTTCTGCTCAGTCCTGCCACCGGCGCGGGTATTACCGCCCAGACCGGCACCCCCGCGCACCCGGTCACGTCGGCTATTGCCGCGGGTGCGTCCCCGCGCGGTGCTCAGCCGGTGACCTCGTGGGGTGCTTTTCATTTTTCGGCGCCGACCGCTGAGCAGTTGCAGGACCCGACCTTTATTCCGCGGATTACGCGGGCGGATCGGGTGAGTGCGGCAAATCTTCCGGCGTATGTGCGAGAGGTAGAGCGGCAAGCGGCAGATTCGGCGCAGGCGCGTTTTCCCCGCTGGATTTGGGCTGATACCCGCCACGTTGACCCACTGCTTCTGCGCCGCGGGGTGCGGGTGCATCTGTGCCATGATTTGCGTCTGGTGCAGCGAATTTTGGCGACTGCCGCTACGCATCCGAGCGGTTTTGTGGAGTACAGCTCGGTGCTAGATCTTTCTGATGTGCGTGAGGCGGTGGAGCCTCAGGGGTATCTGCCGGTGGCGCGGCAGATTCAGGGCCAGGAGGAGCTGTTCGGCACTGATTTTTTGAGTGCTCCCGCTACCTCTTCCGCCGCACCCGCCGATTCCTCCCCCACCGATTCCTCCCCGAATTTCCTGGAGGCGGCGCCCCATGAGCCTTTTGCCCCGCAGTTGGCGGCGGGCCCGGTGACTCTGCTGCCGGAGCATCCGGTGGTGCGTGTGCTGATGCGTGAGTGGCTGGCGCAGGCGCGCGCTATTAGCGAGTCGAGGCACCCGGAGCGGTTGCGTCTTTTGGCGGCGGCGGAGTCTGCCGGTGCGCTGGTGGCGGCTGAGATTGGTTATTACGGCATCCCGTTTAATGTGCAGGCGCATCATGAGCATCTGTGCGAGTTGTTGGGTCCGCGCCCGGTGCCTGGGGAGCGTCCGCAGAAGATGCAGGAGTTGGCGGAGCAGATTCAGCGCATGCTGTTTATGCCGTCGTTGAATCCGGATTCGCCGCAGGATCTTTTGCGTGCTCTGCAGTCTGCGGGGGTTTCGGTGAAATCTACGCGTTCGTGGGAGTTGAAGAGTTGGGCGGATGCGATTCCGGCTCAGCGGGAAAAGCGTTGGGCGCTGATTGACCCGATTCTGCGCTATAAGAAGCTGTACCGTATTTGGACTGCTAACGGCTGGACGTGGGCTGATACCTGGGTTTCTGAGGGTGCGTTCCGCCCGCATCTTGAGGTGGGTGGCGCCGCGACCGGGCGCTGGGGCGCTTCTGGCGGTGGTGCGTTGCAGCTGCCTGCGGAGATTCGTCAGGCGGTGCAGGCGCCGGAGGGTCAGGTGCTGACGGTGACGGATGGATCGCAGATTGAGCCACGTATTCTGGCGGCGTTGAGCCGTGATGAGGCGCTCGCCTCGGCGGGTCGTGGCGCTGACCTGTATGCGGGTATTGCCGAGTTGGCGCGCATGAAGGGTGTGGGTTTGACGGAGCGTTCCCACGCGAAGGTGGGCATGCTGGCGATTATGTATGGCGGCCGTAGCGGTGAGATTGGTGCCCTGTTGCCGCATGTGGCGGCGCTTTTTCCGCAGGCGATGGACTTTACGGAGCGTGCCGCGCGCATTGGTGAGGCGGGCGGTCAGGTGACGACTTTTTTGGGTCGTACCTCCCCGCCGGTGGATGAGCGTTTCCGTGAGATTGTGGCTGATCGGTCTTCGCCGGCGGCTGAGTCGCGTGCGGTGTCGACTGCACGTGCGCACGGGCGTATGACCCGCAATTTTATTGTGCAGGGTACGGCGGCTGAGTGGGCTCTGTGCTGGATGGGCGCGGTGCGTTCTCGCCTGTTGTCGGAGCGAATTTTTGGTATGCCGATGCGCACCCGCATTGTGTATTTTTTGCACGATGAGCTTCTGCTGTGCGGTCCCGAGCTGGAGGCGGATCGCGTGGAGCGTATTGTGCGTGAGGGCGCTGCGGAGGCGGCACGTCTGCTCTTCGGTCGGGTGCCGGTTGATTTTCCGGTGTCGGTGGCGCGGGTGCGCAACTACGCCGAGGGTAAATAAATAATCAGCGGTAAATAATCTGCGGTAAATAATCAGCGGCATATATGCGGCACCGTGCAACAGCGAAAATAGGGGCGGCAGGTAGCTTCATTCAAGCTATCTGCCGCCCCTATTTGCGCACTATTCTGCACCCTGTATCCGCTGGTCAGGTATTTATTCCAGCCGGTTTTACTCCTCGTAGTTACTCCTCGTAGCCGGGTGCCGGGCGCATCTTTTTTGTATCCCAGGGCACGGTCCAGCCGAGCGAGTCGAAGATCCGGTCCAGTAGAATCGCGGTGAATCCCCACACGGTGAATTCTTCGCCGCCGGGCATGCGCACCTCGAAGGCGGGGGTGCGGTGTGAAGTGCGGCCGTGTTTGACGTAGGCGGTGTGCCGGTTGGCGGGGTTGAGCAGGTCACGCACGGGCACGCGGGCGATGAGCGCGGACTCGTTGTGGTCGACGACTTCGACGGGCACGGGGCTGTTCCACCAGGCAAGCACGGGGGTGACCATGAAGTTGCTGATGGGTAGCGGCAGGGTGTGCAGCTGGCCGAGGATCTGCACGCCGGCGGGGTCTAGCCCAGTTTCTTCGACCGCCTCGCGCAGGGCGGCGATGTGGGCGACGGGTTCGCCGGTGGTTTCGGCGTGCGCGTAGTCTTCAGGGTCGATTTTGCCGCCGGGGAAGGCGGGCTGACCGGCGTGTGAGCGCAGGGTTGCGGCACGCACGAGGAGCAGTACATCCAGGTCGGCGCTGACGTTCTCGGGGCAGCCTTCAAATTCGCCGGTGGAGGGCGAGTTGTCGAGCACGCCGAAGAGAATCAGCACGGCGGCTTCTTTGTTCAACGGGCTGGCGGGTGCGCTGCTTAGCAGGGCTTGGACGTCGAATTCCACGCCGCCCTCTGCGAGAGCCGCCAGTGCCTGCTGGGCGGGGTGCTGTGCCTCCTGCCCCGCCTGTTCGGGTTGTACCTCGGGTGCGCTCATCTGTGTACCTCTCTTCTGTGCGGCTGCATTCCGGTTTGGTTCAGTCGCCGTTAGGCGCTGAGCGGGTAGCCTTCTGCCATGAGTTCGCGGCGGGTTGCGCCCTGCAGGAATCGCAGGTGCAGGTCTTCTCGACCGGGTGCCATTTCGTATTTCATGAGTTTACGTGCTGTTTGTTCGTTCGTCTCCCCGGCTCCATAGGACGGGCAGAGGTCGGCAACGGGGCATACACCGCAGGCGGGCTTTTTGGCGTGGCAGATGCGGCGGCCGTGGTAGACCATGCGGTGTGAGAAGAGCGTCCAGTCTTTGCGATCGATGAGTTCGGCGACGTCTTTTTCGACCCTTTCGGGGGCGTCTGCGGTGGTGAACCCCATGCGGCGGGCGAGGCGGCCGAAGTGGGTGTCTACGGTCAGTCCGGGCACGTCGAAGGCGTTTCCGAGGACGACGTTCGCGGTTTTGCGGCCGACTCCAGCGAGTTCTACGAGCTCTTCGAGGGTTGAGGGAACCTGCCCGTTGTGGCGTTCTACAAGCTGCTGGGAGAGGGTGATGATGGAGCGTGCCTTGGCGCGGTAGAAGCCGAGGGACTGAATATAGGGTTCGACCTCTTCGGTGCGTGCGGAGGCGAGCGCGGCAGCGTCCGGGTAGCGTGCGAAGAGAGCACCGGTGACGGAGTTGACGCGCACGTCGGTGGTTTGTGCCGAGAGCACGGTGGCGATGAGCAGCTCGAAGGGGTTGTCGAAGTCGAGTTCTGCGACGGCGTAGGGGTAGGTTTCGCCGAGGATGCGGTTGATTTTGCGGGCGCGGCGCACGGTGGCGAGGTGGCTTTCGGGTGCGCGTGCGTTGAGGCGGCGGGCGGCGGCTGCGGCTTTGAATTCGGGAACGAATCGGATCTGCAGGAGCGATTCGGTGTTCTGTGCCGCAGCGTTGCGTGCTGCAGTGTTCTGTGCGCCCGCTGCGGGCTGGGTGGCGTTCTCGGTCATAGCGCGAGGGTACCGGGCTTGGGTATGTGGGCGGTAGCGAGGTTCACCGTACTTGGCTCGCTCGCCCATCATTTTCTGTGTCTCATCTTTTTTTGGGCAGTTCGCGCCGACTAGCGCTTGGCGGGCGCCTACTGTGCCACACTGGTTTTATGTCAGATACGATTTTTGTGCTTAATGGACCGAATTTGAACCTGCTTGGGCAGCGCCGCCCCGAGGTGTACGGCTACACCACTCTGCACGATATTGAGCGTATGGTGCGTGAACGCGCGGCGGATCATGGTTTTGATGTTGAGTTTATGCAGTCGAATCATGAGGGGGCGCTGGTGGATGAGATTCAGCGTGCTCGCACTCGTGGCGCGGCGATTATTATCAACCCGGCGGCGTACACGCACACCTCGGTGGCGCTGCACGATGCGTTGGAGGCGGCTGAGCTTCCGGTGGTTGAGGTGCACCTGTCGAATGTGCATCGCCGCGAGGAGTTCCGTCATCATTCGTTTGTGTCGCCGCAGGCTACCGCGGTGATTGCCGGTGCGGGTGCGTACGGCTACGTCATGGCGGTTGATTTCCTAGCGCAGCACCTTGCGGAATAGCAGCGCAGCATTTGGCAGAATAGCCCCGCCTATCCCCCTCGCTCAACAATTCAGCGTTAAATAGTTCAGGCTCCCGTTCCTCGCTAGAGGTTCGGGAGCCTGAATGTTTTTACTCGTTACTTGCGGCAGGTGCCGGTGGAGACTGCGGCGGTGTTGTCGCCGCCTTCTGCCAGTGCATGCTTGAGGGTGCTTGCGGTGATGGCGTATCCGGCCTGGCCGGTGGTTGCCTTACCGAAGATCACGCCGACCACGTTGCCGTTTTCGTCGAGGACGGGGCCACCGGAGTTGCCGTGCTGCACGTCGGCTGCCAGCTGGTAGACCTGGCGCATAGCGTTGGCGCGGCCGGTGTCGGCGTCGATGGTCTGGGTGTTGCCGATGCCCTGCACGGTGGCGGGTAGTGCCTTGAACGGGCCGCCCTTGGGGTAGCCCATGAAGGTCACGAGGCTACCTGCGGTGGCGTTGGTGCCGATGTTCAGCGGTGCGAGCGGCAGCTTGGGAACGCTAATGAAGGCGAGGTCCTGTTCGGTGTCCATGTAGACGACGGTGCCGGGCCAGGTGCGGCCGCGGGAGTCCTGTACGACCGGGGAGGTAACGCCGGCGACCACGTGGGCGTTGGTGACGACCAGGCCGTTATCCGCCACGAAGCCGGAACCGGTGGAGGTGTAGCCGCACTGCTCGGCAGCGCCCAGAATCTCAACCACGGAGGCAGCCGCCCGGTCCAGTGCCGCGGATTCTACGGTCTGGGTGGGGGCGCTGGTTTCGGGGGCGATGAGTTGGCTGACTTCCGGAATGGTTCCGAAGGCGAGCACGTCATTGCGTACCGTGTTGATGCGGTCCTTGACGACCTCGGGGGTGGAGGCGACCATCCAGGAGAGGGTCTTGGAGTCGCTGAGCGCAGTGTTGAGCTGCGGGATGGGTACGGTGCGCATGGAGATGGTCAGTACGACCATGACCAGGGCGCAGGCGGCGAGGTTCAGCACGCCGCCGAAGAAGCGTTCAATGCCCTTGAGCGGGGTGATATCGGTGACGCGGCGGATGGTGCGTCCGGCAAGGAGGCCGAGCCACTGTCCGATGGTCAGGCAGATGATGAGCACGCCGACGGCGGTAATGAGGCTCCACTGTGATCCCACGGATGCCACGGCGAGGGGTACGAGCCAGGCTGCGGCGCAGACGCCCAGGCCCAGGCCGAGGAAGGTTCCGAGGGTGGTGAAGAATCCGCTGCGGACTCCGGCGAGGAAGTAGAGCAGCAGGATGATGGGGATAGCAATATCAAGCAGGTTGATGCCAGTCGTCATGACTAATTGCCTCCTTGGTGGGTAGAAGTGGTCACGGTGTGCCCATTGTGGTTGGTGCGGGCTGTGCCCGGTGAGTGTGGTGGCGCGTTGACACCCGGTGGTGGGTGCGGCGGGCTTGTGTACCCGAAGGTTTCGGGGCCGGGTTTCTGCCTCGTCGCATCGTACCGCGTGTGGAGGCGGGAGCCTCCTTGTCATGAGGGCGTCAGCGTGCTTGGTACCGATAAAAGTACACACCTGAATGCCTGATATTAGGTGGTGAACCTGTGGGGAAGCTTTGAATTTACTCGAAAGAAATAACTTTTGTTGTAAAGCTCGCTGTATCGGAATGCATAAAGCGCTTTTTTAGGGTACGCTCATATCAGTTGAATATGTCACACTAGCTTGAGCCTTCTCACATTTCAGATGTTGAGACGCATGACACCGGTTCGGGCTCACTCACTGAACATTTACGAGTTTCGGCTCATCACCTCATATCTAGGAGAACTTTATGGATCTCGAGATCCTCCGTCGTACCCCTCTCTTTGCTAACCTCGACGACGCAGCATTCGCTCTGCTGACCGATGACATTCAGGAGATTGACCTCTCCCGCAACGCTGTCCTCTTCTACGAGGGCGACCAGGACGACCAGCTCTTCGCGGTGCTCTCCGGTAAGGTCAAGCTGGGTCGCACCGCCGCTGACGGCCGCGAGAACATGGTCGCAATCATGGGTCCCGGTGACGTCTTCGGCGAGATGGCTCTCTTCGATCCTTCGCCCCGTTCGACCAACGCTGTGGCTGTCTCTGAGACTCGCCTGGCTGCCATCAAGCACGAGTCCTTCAAGCGTGCACAGCAGCTCGATCCCACTATCTCCGATCAGGTCATTAAGACTCTGGCTCGCCGCCTGCGCCACGCTAACGAGGCACTGGCTGACCTGGTCTTCTCCGACGTTCCCGGCCGCCTCGCTAAGGCACTGCTGGACCTGGCTGACCGCTTCGGCCGCCCCGCGACCGACGGTGTGCTCGTTGCTCACGAACTGACTCAGGAAGAGCTGGCACAGCTGGTTGGTGCATCCCGCGAGACCGTGAACAAGGCTCTTGCCGAGTTCGTTTCCCGCGGCTGGATCCGCCTGGAGGCACGCGCAGTTGTCATTCTGGACCTGCCCCGCCTGCGCCAGCGTTCCCGCTAAAGCCTCTTTGAGTTAGGGTATTCTAGGTCGCCCTCGCTGAAAGACACGCGACTTAAAGAAATCAGGAGCCGTTTCCCTCTGCATGGGGAAACGGCTCCTGATTTCTTTAACGCTTCATCGTACGGGCGAGCATTGCTGCAGCTCGTTAGAGCACGCCTGTTAGTGCACACCCGCTGCGCCGGTGTACACGCTACCGGTGGTTGCCGGAACCACCTCGGTGAAGGAGAGCATGCACGCGCCATTGTGGGTCACGAGCACGGGCTTCTTCACCTCAATATTGCGGCGTTTGGACAGCCATGCCACGGAAGTCTGTGCCTTCGCCAAAGATTCGAGCAAGCTCATCACGCCGGGGGTGATGAGCTGGTCGAGGGTACGGCCCACCGTGTTAGGCTGGCCGATGCGGTCACCCAGTTCGCTGGTGTCCTTGGCTTCGAGCAGTTCACGCACGTTCAGCCAGTCACCCCACACACCCTTGCCGAGCAGTAGCTTCGGGTCCTGGCCCACGGGCAACGCCGCGGTGAAGTAGGCGATATCGTAGCGCTTGAGGAAGAAGTCCGGGGACTGCCAACGCGCGACCGGGCGTAGCAGGTCAGCGCGCACGCTCAAACCGCTGGAGGTCAAGAAGTCAGAGAAGCTCTTGTCCTGCTCGGCAACTGCTTCACGCCACGCCATGAACTCAGGGGTGCTGGAGCGCTCCACGACGTCCTGTTCGTCCTCGCCGGCAAGCAGAATGCCGGTCTCTTCAAAGCATTCACGCACGGCAGCCATGACGCTACGGCGTGCCTGCGCAATATCGGAGAAGTGGAATTGGTCCTGCCAGTAGTCGGCGCCGGGACCCACCCAGGAGGCGGACTCATCATCACCGGGAAGAGCCGTACCGCCGGGGAAAGCCACCACGCCCAGCGGAGAGGTGCCGGGACGGTAGGTCAGAATCGTTTCGAGACCGTTCTCGCCGTCGCGCACAAAAATGACGGATGCCGCCTGGCGCATCGTGCAGCCGGTCGCACCTTCGTTACCGCCTTCACACCAGCTTTCGGCGGCGGTGCGCATGAACTCGGGAATCGTGTAGAGACGCTGAATGGCTGCGGTGCGCGGACCTGACTGGCGGCCGGTAAACATGCGGGGGCGTTCCACGCCTTCAGCCGGGGTGGGGGTGCCGAAGCGGCGTTCCTGCACCGGCAGGGGCAGAGTCTTGATATCCTGTGATTCGCCGGATCCGTGACCGTCTATACCGTTCACCGTCTTTTGGGCGCCACTTTGTGCTGCCCGCTGAGCCTGGGCAGCACGAATAGCAGACAGCGGCAGTGCGCCGGTGTACAGATTAGACATATTCAACAATGATCTCGACCTCTACGGGCGAGTCCAGGGGAAGAACGGGAACGCCGACGGCGGAGCGGGCGTGCTGGCCTGCCTCACCGAAGATTTCGCCGAGCAGTTCGGATGCGCCGTTAATGACGGCGGGCTGAGCGGTGAAGTTCACCTCGGATGCCACGAAGCCGACAACCTTCACGACGCGCTGCACGCGGTCCAGGTCGCCAATGACGGACTTGACCGCTGCCAGGGCGTTGAGCAGGCTGATACCCGCGTACTTCTTCGCATCCTCGGGGGTCACGAAGCCTTCAGCGCCGGAGTCGGAAACCTTACCGGTTTCGGGCAGAGCACCCTCAACGAAGGGCAGCTGACCGGAGGTGTACACGTAGGAGCCGGACGTAACAGCCGGAACGTAGGCTGCAACGGGGGCGGGTGCTACGGGCAGTTCGTAACCGAGTTCGCGGATACGTGCTTCAATACGGGATTCAGTCATGATTACTCCAGAAGGATGGCGGGTGCTGGCACCCAAACGGTGATAGGGGAAATGCCGTAAATCTAAACGCTACTGATATTCAGGCAGCTGTTAAATGGCTAACCGGCGGTCTTCCTCATCTATTCCCGCGCTCCCCTAGTTATAGGAGGGCCGGGATAGCGAGGTGACCGCCGGGTACGCTGCTCTTAGTCAGCCTTCTCGCGCTTAAAGTAGGCGATGGGGTTGCCCTGAGTCGGAGCGACCATGTTCGACGCGGGGGTTGCGCCAGCAGGTGCGGATGCGCCGGGGAGAACAGTTACGAGCTCCCAGCCGTCTTCACCCCAGTTGTCGAGGATTGCCTTGGTCGTGTGGATCATCAGCGGTACAGTTGCGTATTCCCATTTCTTCATACCCTCTAGACTAGCTTTCAGGGTCGAATAAGTAAAAGGGATTTACTATGGTTTCGGTCAATGTCCGGCGCTTTTGGGGGCTTTATTCTCAGGGCTGAGGCGCCCACCTCCCTGTGGGGTGCCGAACCGGACTTCCTCTCACAGCTTCATGGGATAAACTGAATGAATGGCTTCATCTAAGAAAACCCGTGCGCGTCGCCGCCCGGGAGATTTTTTGCAGTTCCTCGCGTTCAGCGTGATTGCCGGTTTCCTCGCGGCAATTATTGTCGTACCCCCGGCAGTGAGTGCCGGTATGGTCGCGAACGCGTCGATGTCATGGTTCCAGGACCTTCCTGACGACATTGCCGATGGCATCTCCTCCCGTCCTTCTACTATTTACGCTGCTGACGGCAAGACCGAAATCGCAACCTTCTTTGAAGAGAACCGTGAACCGGTCAAGCTGGATCAGATTTCTCAGCACATGAAGGACGCTATCGTCTCAGTGGAGGACCGTGACTTCTACAACCACGGTGCGGTCTCCGCTATCGGTATTGGTCGTGCGTTCCTGAACAACATCATTAACTCCAACAGCGGTCGCCGCCAGGGTGCTTCCACCCTGACCCAGCAGTACGTCAACAACCTCATTGTTGACTCCGCTGTGGCTCGCGGTGAGGACGCTACCGCGACCCTGAACGGTAACAAGACCTACGCCGCAAAGATTCGCGAGATGAAGCTTGCGATTTCTATGGAGCAGAACAAGTCCAAGGACGAAATCCTTGAAGGCTACCTGAACATCGTGAACCTTGGTGGTTCGAACTACGGTGTTGAGGCTGCTGCACAGTACTACTGGGGTATTTCCGCTAAGGACCTGAACGTGGCTCAGTCCGCGCTTCTTGCCGGTCTGGTGCAGGCACCGAACGTGTACGATCCGACCGTGAACCCCGAGCTCGCCCGTGAACGCCGCGACATCGTTCTGGGCACTATGCTCCGCGACGGCAAGATTACCGATAAGGAATACAGCGACGCTATCGCCAGCGACATTAAGCTCAACGTCCACCCCAAGTCCCAGGGTTGCTCCCTGGCAGGTGATAAGGCGTTCTTCTGCCGCTACGTGGTCAACTACCTGCTGCAGGATGAATCCCTCGGCGCAACCGCTGAGCTGCGTAACACCGCCATCAAGCGTGGCGGCCTGAAGGTGATCACCACCCTGAACCCCGAGGCTCAGACCGCGGCTAAGCAGGCAGTGGACTCCACCCAGCCCGCAGCAACCAACTGGAACGACGTGAACTCCGCCCTGACCAGTGTTGAGCCCGGTACCGGTCGCGTCATCGCGATGGCACAGAACACTGAGCTCGGCACCCCGGCTGACGCAAACGACCACTCCAAGACCGAGTACAACTACAACGTTGATAGCGCCTACGGTGGTACCCGCGGCTTCCAGCCCGGTTCGACGTTCAAACCGATTATTCTGGCTCAGTGGCTCATCAGCGGCCGCGGCGCTAACGCTACCGTGAACGGTACCCAGCTGTTCTGGCCCACCAGCTTCGGTTGGAACGCCAAGTGCTACGAGGGCGGTAAGTACTACTACACCGGTCAGCCGAACGGCTGGTCCTACAAGAACGCGTTCAACGGTGGCCTAGGCTACAACACCGCGGCGTACGGTATTCGCCAGTCGTTGAACTCGTACCTGTACGGCATGCTCTCCCAGCTTGACCTGTGCGATGTGCACGACCTGTCCATCAAGATGCACGCCCTGGATGGTACCGGCGAACCGCTGCACAGCATCCCCGACCTGGGTACCAACATTGGTGGTACCAAGTACGGTATCTCTCCGCTGACCAGCGCATCCATGTACGCTATCTTCGCTTCTGAGGGTAAGTACTGCACCCCGCGCCCCATCGAGAAGATCACCAAGACCAACGGTGAAACCATGAAGGAATACCAGAACCAGTGTGAGCAGGTTCTGGATCCGGACATCGCGAACGGTGTCAGCTGGGTTCTGAAGGGTGTTATCCAGCCTGGCGGTTCCGCTTCTCAGCGCGGTATTGGTCTGCCGAACGGTTCGGCTGCGAAGACCGGTACGAACGATAACTCCTCCCAGACCTGGCAGGTTGGCTACACTCGTGGCCTGTCCACCGCGTCTTGGGTTGGTTCTAACAACCTCGGCTTCCGTTCCCTGAACGGTGTGGGCATTAACGGTCGTGTTCTGAACTATGTGGATGGTGCGACCTACGCCGGTGCTCAGTGGCAGTCGTTCATGAAGACGATCGCACCGAAGTACAACACGAAGGACTTCACCACCCCCAGCGATAAGATTCTGTCGTACAGCTAGAATCACAGCTCATCAGCTGAAGCCTGAAAGGCGATTGATAATGTGTGAAAACGCAGTCAACGCCCGCGTCCCCGTGGCGGTCCCCGGCGCACGCGGCTCCTCCCCGCTCCTGAAGAAGGTAGCGGGGGCGGTAGCCGCCACTGCAGCTTTGGGGGCCGCCACGGCGGCGTATGGGCACTTTATTGAGCTGAACAATTTTCAGCTCCGCACCGAGTCCCTGCCAGTACTGCCCGCCGGTAGTCCTGACTTCAGGATTCTGCATATTTCGGATATGCACATGATCCCGGGCCAGCAGAAGAAGATTGATTTCATGCACTCGCTGGCTGCCCTGGAGCCGGATTTGGTGATGAACACGGGCGATAATCTCTCCCACGTGGACGGTATGGGTCCGCTGCTGGAGGCGCTCGACCCGCTCATGGACTTCCCCGGCGTGTTTGTGCCCGGCTCGAATTGCTATTTCGCGCCAGTGTTCAAGAACCCGGCGCGTTACCTGTGGCAGCCGCGCACCCCGCAGATGATTGAGGAAGGCTCACGCGTGGCCCTGCCCATTGAGCGGATGCACGACGCCTTCGAGTCGCGCGGCTGGACGGGCCTGATCAACCGCTATGACACGCTGAGCCTCAAGGGTCTGCGCCTGGAATTCTCCGGTGTGGATGACCCGCACCTGCGTTACGATGAGCACCCCGGATTCGCTCCCGGCGCCTTCGATGAGGGGAACGAGCCGAGCGTCCGTATCGGCGTGGCACACGCCCCCTATATGCGTACTCTGCACCGCTTCGTGCAGGACGGTGCGCAGGCTATTTTTGCCGGTCATACGCACGGCGGTCAGGTCTGTCTGCCCGGCGGTCATGCCCTGGTCAGCAATTGCGATTTGCCGCCTTCGCGTGCGAAGGGTGTCAGTGAGCAGTCCGGTATTCCGGTTCAGGTTTCTGCCGGTTTGGGTACCTCTCGTTTTGCGCCGGTGCGTCTGTTCTGCCCACCGGAGGCAATCCTGGTGACCCTCACGGCTCGTGATAAGGAGCAGGGCGCCTCCGCTACCTCGGCGGGTGGTCGTCTCTAATGTCTGAGGTTTCTACAGCGCGCACGACTAAGCGCCGCCGTAATCCTTTCCTGGAGACGGCGAGCGAACCGACCCCCGACCCGATCGACTACGCGCACGGTCAGCGTGCCCCGCGCACCCTCGCCGCGTATGCGCGTTCGATTCGTGTGCGCTGGGGCGTGGGCCTGCTCGTGGCGTTCGGTGCCGGTGCCCTTGAGATTTCCATCCCGCAGATGTTGCAGATTATTGTGGATCATCTCTCGCAGAGCACCACCGAGAGCGCCATCTGGATTGCCGGCGGCCTGGTGCTTCTGCTGGGTATTGCGCACGCCTCCTTCATGTATTGGAGGCGCTGGCTGATTGTGGACCCGACCTCCACAATTGAGCTGTCCATGCGCATGAACTTCTTTGACCGCCTGCTCAGTGCCCCGCTTTCTCTGTTGGACCGTTGGCCCTCCGGTCAGTTGCTGACCCGCTCCATGAGCGATTTGGGGACGATTCGCCGTTGGTTGTCTTTCGGTATTGTTCAGATGCTGACTGTTGCGGTGATGTTCCTGGTCGGTGGCTTCTTCATGCTGCGTTCTTCGCCGTCGCTCGCGCTAGTGTTCGTGGTGACCGTGCCTATTCTGGTGCTGTCACTGGTGAACTTCACCCGCAAGTACTACCGCGCTTCACATGAGATTCAGCAGATGACGGGCGATCTCTCCACTCGTATTGAGGAGTCGGTACGCGGCATCCGCGTGATTAAGGCGCTGGGTCGCTCCCCCGAGCAGATTCAGGAATACTCCGAGTCGGTGGATGCTCTGCAGGTGCGCGAGTACGGCAGGTCGATGCTTGTGGCTCGTGTTGCCCTGTACCAGGGGCTGATTGTGGGTGTCTCCACGGCGGTGGCGCTGGCTGTGGGCGCTTCGCAGGTTGCGGCGGGCACCTTGAGCTTGGGCGCGATGACCGCCTACTTTGCGGTGCAGACGACCGTGCTCAGCCACGTGACACGCTCGACCGCGCTGATGTCTGCCTATTTGAGCTATAAGGTGGCGCTCGAACGCCACAACGAGGTCATGGACGAGCCCGGCTTTGAGGCCGTGCCGCTGGTTCGTGGCTCCGCGGCTGTGTCTGGGCCCGAGCATCCGCAGGGTGCTTCTGATTCGTCAACAGTAGCTGGAGTGTCCGCTCAGGGCGGCTCCGGGAAGGAAACTATGCAGTACCCCAGCGGTGGCGCAGTATCTGTCACTTTCGATCACGTTCAGTTCAGCTACGATGCTGCCAAGGTGCCGGCTGAGTCTACCACTGAGGCGAATTCTGAAGTTGCTTCTGAGACGAAGGCACCCGAGGTTTCCGTGCTGAAGGACGTAAACTTCAAGGTCTTCCCGGGTGAGATTCTGGCGCTGGTGGGTGCAACCGGTAGCGGCAAGTCGACCGTACTGTCGCTGGTTCCGCGTTTCTACGAGCCGACCTCCGGTTCCCTGCGTTTTGGCACCCGAGACACCGCTGACATGTCTATTGAGGAGGTGCGCGCCCAGACCGCGTTCGTCTTTGAGGAGGCGGTGCTCTTCTCCGGCACGGTCCGCGAGAACGTACTGATGGGCGTTGCTGAGCAGTACGAGCACGGCACCGAGGATGAGGACTACCCCGCCGCAGAAGAGCTGGAGGCGACCCTCCAGACCGCGCTACAGCTGGCTGCATGCGATTTCGTGGCGGAGCTTCCGCAGGGTCTGGATACCGTCATTGGTGAGGAGGGTCTGAGCCTTTCGGGTGGTCAGCGTCAGCGTCTGTCGTTGGCGCGCGCTTTGGCGAAGCGCCCCTCCATACTGCTGCTGGATGACCCGTTCTCGGCGCTGGACGTGAACACAGAGGAGCGTATTATTACCGGTCTGCGTGAGGGTCTGGAGGGCCTGGGCGGCGCTACGACCCTGTTGACGGCGCACCGCCCCTCCACCGTGGCGTTGGCGGACCGTGTGCTACTGATGGTTGATGGTGCCGTGGTCGCCGAAGGCACTCACGCTGAGCTGATGGACTCTTCGGAGCAGTACCGTCAGCTGATGACGATGGAGGAGGGCTAATGGCCCATCATCGTCCGGCGGAGCCGCGGGAGCAGATGAGCCCGCAGGAGCGCGCGGAGACCCGTGAACGCTCGATGGCTCTACTGCGCCAGATGTTGCGCCCGCACCGTGGGGCGTTGGCTCTGTCGATTATTTCGGTGCTTTTGGTCTCGGGTTCCTCGGCGATTGCGCCGATTCTGATTGCCCGCGTCCTGGATAGTTCCATTGAGCCGCTCAAGCAGGGTGACGTTTCTCCCCTGCTGACCCTGCTGGTATTTTTTGTGGCGGCTACCGCGGTGACCGCGATTTTTTCGTGGGTCAACGTGGCGTACACGGTGCGTGTGTCGCTGGGCGTGGTGGTGTACCTGCGTAAGCGGGTGTTCCGCCACGCGCAGTCGCTGAGCGTGTCGTTCCATGAGCGGTACACCTCGGGCAAGGTCATTTCGCGTTTGACCAGCGATATTGATACGGTCCGCAGCTTCTTGGACAGCGGCATCAGCCAGTTGGCGATTACCTTGCTGTCCATGGTGATTTCTGCGGTCGCTATTTTCCTTCTGGATTGGCGTATTGGTCTGTTCATGCTGGTCATGGGCGTACCGATTTACTTCTTGACGCGCTGGTTCCAGAAGACCGCGGTGCCGGTTTTCCGTACGATGCGTACCGAGTCTGCGCATTTGACGAGCCGTTTTGTGGAGACTTTTACGGGTATCCGTGCGGTGAAGGCGTTTGGTGCGGAGGCGCAGATGCGTTATGAGTACGCTCAGGCGTCGGAGCGTTACCGCCTTGCGGTGATGGATTCCATTAAGATTTTCGGCGTCTACTCACCCGTGCTGATGCTTTTGGGCAATGTGTTTATTGCCGGTGCGCTAGTGCTGGGTGGTTATGCGGTGCTGGGCGGCACCATGCAGATCGGTACCCTGCTGGCGCTGGTGATTTACGCGAACCGTGTGTTTGAGCCGGTCATGCAGCTCTCTGAGTTCTACAACATGTTCCAGTCGGCGATGTCAGCGCTGGAGAAGCTGTCGTCGTTCTTGGCTGAGGAGCCGGAGGTTGCTGAGCCGGAGGTTGCTGAGCCGGAGCATCCGCATGAGCGGGCTGTAGAGTCTGTAGCTGAATCTGCTACTGGCGTTACTGAGGGCGCGTCCGGCACGGTTCAGGGCGCTCTGGTGGAGCTGGATTCGGCGGTCTTTGGGTACACTTCGGATCGTCACGCGTTGAAGGAGACGAGCCTGCGCATTGAGCCGGGTACGACCGTGGCGCTGGTGGGTGCTACGGGTGCTGGCAAGTCGACTATCGCTAAGCTGGTAGCTCGTTTCTACGATGTTTCAGCCGGTCAGGTGCGTATTGACGGCGTGGACGTTCGCCAACTGGCGGATGTGCAGCTACGCCGTGAGGTGCTCATGCTGACCCAGGAGGTGTTCCTGTTCTCCGCGTCGATTCTGGAGAATATCCGCATGGGTAACCCGCAGGCATCCGATGAGCAGGTGAAGGCTGCCGCGAAGGCGGTGGGTGCTGACGCGTTCATTGAGCGTCTGCGTGAGGGCTACGAGTCGCAGCTGGGTCGCGGCGGTATTACCCTGTCGGCGGGTCAGCGTCAGCTGGTGTCCTTTGCTCGCGTGTTCTTGGCGAATCCGCGGGTGCTGATTCTGGATGAGGCGACGGCTTCGCTGGACATTCCGAGTGAGCGCGCGGTGCAGGCGGCGCTGCGGACCGTGTTGGCGGGGCGTACGGCGCTGGTGATTGCGCATCGCCTCTCGACGGTTCTGGGCGCTGACCGCGTGCTGGTGATTCATGAGGGCTCCGTGGTGGAGGATGGCTCCCCGCAGCAGCTGATTGCCTCCGGTGGTCGTTTTGCGGCGATGTACGCCTCCTGGGATGAGCTGAATCAGGTTCAGGAGGCTGAAGCGTAGAACCTTTATGTGCCCTCCCCCCGACCGGTGGCGTGCCGCTGTGTTGCGTTCTGAATTTTTTTGGGTTATCCTAGGTGAGTTGCCTACGGTATTCGCTGATAGGTCAACATCGGGATGTGGCGCAGCTTGGTAGCGCGCGTCGTTCGGGACGACGAGGTCGCAGGTTCAAATCCTGTCATCCCGACAGCTAGCCCCGGTCCACTGGACCGGGGCTTTGTCGTATCCGCAGTATTTCTGTTGCAGACTCCGGCGCAGATTCTGTTGCAGATGTTGAGCACATAGAGGCGACCCCCTACCCGCGCAGGAACGCAGGAAGGGGGTCGCTTTCGTATTGAGTTCAGATTGGGTTAGCCGCGCCCGGAGATGAGGGCGAGAATCGCCTCCAGGGGGCCGCGTCCGGCAATGGAGCGCGCCATGCGCGACCAGAGGGTGCAGAAGCCCAGGGCGATTGCGGCGCCGAGCAGCAGGAAGACGCTCCAGTACACGGCGGTGCCCCAGCCTCCGGTGGCGACGTAGTGCTCGCCCGCAGTGAAAGCCTTGACGGTGGGGCCTGTGTAAATAATGATTCCGCTCAGCACAATGGAGGCGCTCAGCGACATCTGGCCCAGGCGGGCGATGGGGGTGAGCATTCCGGCCTGCGCGGAGAGCAGGCGCGCGCATTCTGCCCAGAAGTAGAGGGTTGCCGCGAGGTTTAGGGTTAGCAGCACCTGCGGGCTGTTGAGGAAGCCGAGCTCGGTGTAGGGGTTGAAGGTGCGGTAGACGGCGAGCGCCAGCACGGCGAGCACTACGGGGATTGCGAGCTTTGCCTGCAGGTTGTCGTAGAGGCGCACGAGCACGATACCCAGGCACATGACCCAGATGAGCTGCGCGCTCTGCGCGTGGTTGACGCCGTGGTTTGCGAGGAACGGCAGCTGGGTAGCGGTCCACTGGTCGGCCCGAGCGGCTACGTCCATGAGGAGGGTGTAGGTCCAGGTGATGAAGGGGCTGGTGACCACCGCTAGCACTGCGATTGCCCACAGGGGCAGGTGCACGACGAGCAGGGTGAGCAGGGTCAGTAGCGCCAGGTGCACGAGCATGTCGAAGGGCAGAGAGTATGCGAAGCCCTGCGCCGGTACGGTCACTCCGGCTTGCGGCAGGTAGGTGGCACCCTGCATGAGTGCCACGCCCAGCAGAAGTAGCGCGAGGAATCGCACGATGGTTCCGGCGAAGAACTGCGGAAAGTTTGCGGTGCAGGCGTAGCGCCAGGCGGCGGCACCCAGGATTGCGGCGAAGAGCGGTTCTGCAGGTACGAGGGTCTGAGGGATCCAGAACTTCCAGGACACTGGGATCAGTTGCAGCCAGTATCCGAAGGGGATGAGCAGGCTGAGCACGGCGAAGGCGCGGGCGAGGTCGAGCCCGAGGTCGCGTCGGGTGCCTCCGAGGGAGGCGGCGCGTACCCCGCTGCTGACGGTGGGGATGGGTTGTGTGCGCCCTACTGCCATGTCCTCGCTCCTTGTAGTGCCGTGTTTGAGAGTCTGTGCGCCCTGCCAGGGGTGTGTTCCCTGACAGGGGATGTGCGCTGCCAGGGTATCTGCCGCGTCCGGTGGTGTGTGCCGGATGCGCTGGCATAGGTGTTAAGTGTAACGGTGGAAGCTGTGTCTGCTCGGGTGGTGGCGCGGAGGTTTTGCTCTCATACCGTGTCTCTGTCGGCTGCTGGCTGGAGCTTCTTGCCCTGTTGGTGATGTTCAAGTGTTGTTGCACGAGGTTGGGTGTGTACCATTGGTACGTTCTTAAAGGTGGGGCAATCCCGCGGGAGCATGATTTCGCTCCTTTTACTGTCCCAAACGCGCCCCACCTGCACACACCACGTTGAGGTTTTATGTTTTCGACTTTTTCCCCGCTTTTCTTGACGGATTTGGGGGCTTCTGGTGCTCTTCTTGCTTCGGGTACGACTCTGTCGGATGGGTCGAGCCACGATAGCGGCCAGTTTGTGTCCATTTTCTGGATTACGTTGGTTGCGTTGCTGTCGCCGATTCTTTCGCGGCTGACGGGTAAGAAGATTCCGGATGTGGTCTTCCTGCTCATTTTTGGTCTGCTCATTGGCCCGAATATGTTCAATCTTGCCAGCAGTGAGGGCGGCATCCCGCTGCTGAAGGAGCTGGGCTTGGGCATGCTCTTTTTGATTGCGGGCTTTGAGATTAACGTGTCGTCGTTGCGTAGCCGTCAGGGCTATAGCGCTATTGCCACCTGGGTTGTGTGCTTTGCCTTGGGTATGGCGGGTGCGGCGGTAATCACGTCGTTCTCGCGTGAGCTGAATACGTATGTTGCGGTGGGTGTGGCGCTGAGTTCTACGGCGTTGGGTACGCTGCTGCCGATGTTGAAGTCTCACGGTGCCGCTGGCACGCCGGTGGGTAATGCGGTGCTGGTGCACGGTGCTGTGGGTGAGCTTCTGCCGATTTTCGCTATTTCGTTGCTGCTGTCTTCGCGTTCGCCGGGTATGGCGTTTGTGGTGCTGCTGGCGTTTATGGTGGTTGCGGTGATTGTGGCGCTGATTCCTCACCGTCTGTTTGCGCATGTGCCGGGTCTGCGTCAGATTATGGCTGCGGAGGCGAATACGACCGGTCAGACGGTTTTGCGTCTTGCGATGTTCCTGCTGGCGACCTTGATTATGTGCACTGCCCTTTTTGATTTGGATGCGGTGCTCGGTGCTTTTGCGGCGGGTCTGATTCTGCGTACTCTGACCCCTCCGGCGGCTTTGCATATGATGACTCGCCGCCTTGAGGTGGTTGGTTTTACGTTCATGATTCCGCTGTTCTTTGTGGTCAGCGGTATGGGTATTGATGTGTCTGCCGTGGTGGCTAAGCCTTTGGGTCTGCTTGCCGTGGTGGTGGGTATTCTGCTGTGCCGTGGTGTTCCGGTGCTTTTGGCGGAGCATTTCTTCGATACCCGTTCGGGGTTGACCACTCGCGCGCAGAAGGCGCAGTTGGCGTTGTATTCGGCTGCGGGTCTGCCGATTATTGTGGCGGTGACGGAGGTTGCGACCAGTTCGGGTCTTCTGGAGGAGTCCACGGCGTCGCTGCTGGTTGCCGGTGGCGCGCTGACGGTTCTACTGTTCCCGCTGTGGGCGTTGGGTATTCGTCAGGCGTTTGGTTCTGCTGGACCGTCTCAGCAGGCGCCGAGCCGTAAGGAACAGATGAATGCTCTGAAGGCTCAGCGTAATGCTCAGACGAAGCTGACTACGGGTATGATTCCGGTGGTTCGTTTGAAGTCTCAGGCTGAATCTGATTCTGTCGAGGTTGAGGTTGCTTCCTGTACTGCGTCTCGGGATGCGGCAAAGAAGCGCAGGGGCTCTGTAGAGAATACGGATGCTGCGCAGAAGTAGCTGCGGCTATGTGGTGGTTCGATCTTTCATGGAATGAACTAGTTTGGACAGGTACCCCGCATACAGTCACAGCAACCTTATGTGGGATTACCTTAATAAAAACCACATAATAACAGGTAGCTACGCTATTCAATTTCACAAGGCATCCCACATATAGGCTCAAAACTCGCCACGCCCTCATCGTAGGGTGTGGCGAGTTTTTGCATCTGAATCTCCTTATAAATCAGGGGGAAGAGGCAAAAAATCCTTAAATTCGGATTTTTTATGCAAATATTACAGAAGATGACGTGTCTTAGCTTTCGCGACTGACACTTTGTCCTATAAAATTGAAAGCACACAGGGTATTTCCCTAAAACACACATAAACCAACATACATGCACAGAGCCGCTTCCGCCCCAGCGGGAGCTGGTGTACCTCCCCATTCACACACGGGAGGCGCCCCTTTCGGGAGTATCCGCGACGATACCCCGGCGGCTCCCAACCACGGAGGAGGATTATATGGGTCAGAAAGGTAATTATTTCTAACCTCACATCTCAAGGCCTCGCACTGAATCCTAACGATTGTCTGCACACACAGTCATTTCCGAAGGAAAAATCATGCACCAACTACTCCTCACCGCGAGCACTGGTGGCGTAGAGCTAGACTTCCCGTCATGGCTCCGAATTACGCACTTCATCAACTTCATTATGATGGGCTTCCTGATTCGTTCAGGTTGGGAAGTTCTCGCCTCTCACCCCCGTCTGTACTGGAACAACCAATGCACCCCGGGTTCCGAGTGGCTCAAGTTCACCAAGGACAAGGTTTCGACTGTCCCCGGTGAGTTCACTGCCCGCGACGACCAGCGTCGACTGTCGCCGCTTATCTCCCTACCCGGTAACGGCCAGATTGGTCTCGGCCGTGCATGGCACGCTCTAGTTACTTTTATCTGGATTGCTAACGGTCTCGTCTACGTCTCCTTGCTATTCCTGACCGGCCAGTGGCGCCGCATCGTCCCGACCAGCTGGGACATCATCCCGCAGGCGTGGGAATCCATCCAGATTTACGCTGGCTTCCAGATTCCCTCCATTGAGCATTTCCAGCCGTACGACGCTCTGCAGCAGATTATGTACTTCACCGTGGTGTTCATTGTGGCACCGCTGATGATTGCAACCGGCCCGATTATGAGCCCGGCATTCTGCGGCCGCTTCCCCGGCTACGTGCGCCTCTTCCGTAACCGCCAGACCGCACGTTCCATCCACTTCCTGGGCATGGCGTTCTACTGCGTCTTCACCGTCATTCACGTGGCGCTGGTGTTCGTGGTTCACCCCCAGTACAACATCGCCCACATGATGCTGAACAAGCCCTACAACGAGGTCGACGCAGCACAGTTCGCTCAGGCAGTCACCATGCTCATTGGCGGCATTGTCTTCGCTGTGGCGCTGTGGCTCTTCGCTTCGTACTGGTCCCTGCGCGACCTGCGATTCACCCAGACCTTCATTTGGGGTCTGACCCAGCCGATTCGTAACGTCCTGCTGGACCGTATCACCTCCCGTCAGGTGCAGAAGAAGACCTTCACCGATGCCGATATTTCGCCCTTCCACTGGGTCAACACTCGCCCGCCGACCGAGCGTGAGAGCACCGAGTGGAACCGTCTGAAGGAGCACGAGTTCGTTGACTACCGCCTCGAGCTGGGCGGCCTGGTGAAGGAATCCAAGTCCCTGAGCATTGACGAGCTCAAGCAGCTGGGCAAGGAAGTCAACATCACCATGCACACCTGCATGCAGGGTTGGACCGGCATTGCCAAGTGGGAGGGTGTACGCCTGCGCGACGTTCTCGCACTGGTCGAGAAGACCGACGAGGCACGCTACGTTATGGTGACCTCCTTCGGCCACGTGGGCCACACCTACGACGGCCGCCCGACCGAACCCTACTACGAGTGCCTGGACATCTCCATGGCAATGGAAGATGAGACCATCCTGGCGTGGGGCATGAACGACAAGCCCCTGCCCGATGTGTACGGTGGCCCGCTCCGTCTGCGTGCGGACTCCATGCACGGCTACAAGATGGTCAAGTGGGTTCAGAAGATCGAGTGGATCAAGGACTACCACGATGTTGGCGATGGCCAGGGCGGTAGCCGCGAGGACTCCGGTCTGCAGCACTTCGACGCACGCGCCTAAGCACCCTCACGGGGCGCTACGACGCTAACCGTCGATACACCACCCTATAAAGCACAGAACGGTGGCGGGTACATGGGCCCGCCACCGTTTTTGCATCCTCATGACTGGTGCATATGCTTCTGAAGACTAGGAGCCTCGAGGGCATAAAGAAACCGCCCGGGAGCCTTAGCTCTCGGGCGGTTTCTTTAGAGGTTTGCCTTCTGGCGCTGCACCTTAAGCGTCGTAGATGATGACGTCCAGGGTACGGGGGCCGTGCACGCCCTCCACGCGGATCAGCTCGATATCACTGGTTGCCGACGGACCGGAAATCATGGTCACGGGGCGGGTGTAGGTGATACGCTCGATCGACTCGGGAACCAGCTCCACCACGGTGGAACGGGGCACCACGCAGATGTGGTGGTCGGGCACCAGGGTGATGGCGCGGCGACCCTCATCGGGGTTGGTGTTCAAGAAGATCGTGCCGGTCTCTGCGCAGGAGACGGTCGAACCGGTCACCACAGCGTCAACTGCGTCCAGTTCCTTCAGGCTCAGGCAGCCGGGTTTGAGGGTGCTACCGGAGTCGGTGACGCGCTTGCGGTCAGCGGTGTCAGCCGGCAGCCACTCCATGTTCAGGCCCTCGGGAACCACGTAGGTGGACTTTTCACCCAGGCGCTCTGCGATGACCTCGGAGATGTTCCCCTTGTTCGCGTGGAACACGTTTGCCTTGTAGTCAATGAGGCGGTCGACGAGCATCTCAATGGTCTGCTCTTCGTTCAGCTCGCTGACGCGGCGGTAGTTACGTACGGGCTCGGGGGCGACGGGTGCGTCAGCCAGGGACGAGCGGATACGTGCGAGGATATCTTCCTTAGCAGAGGACATTAGTTGTTCTCCTTAGCTTCACGGGCTGCCTGGGCGTCCATAGCTGCCTTGGCGTTTGCTGCCGCCTCAGCGACCTTACCCTTGTTTGCCTCGATGAGGGCCTGAATGTCAACGCGCTCAGCGTTATCGCGTGCCGGAGCCTGACCCTTCTCCTTCTTCCACCAGTTGCGGAAAGATTCCTTGGGGGGCTCGGGGATGTCGCGGTAAGCGGTCCAGCCGCTGACGATACCGGGAACAGCGGTGATCTTGTGCTTGCGGCCGCTGATAAGGCGGGACATGGGCAGACCACGCTCTGCAATCGACATCATCTTGCCGGAGGTGAAGAGCTTCTTCGCACCAAGCATCATGCCGTCCATCTGCGAGAAGGGAGCCTTCTTGTTGCCCTCGAACTCGCGGACAGCGTGCTGGGACTCAACATCCTTAGCGCGCAGATGCACGAGGACCTCAGGGAAGTTAATCTTCACGGGGCAAACTTCGTAGCAAGCGCCACAGAGAGAGGATGCGTACGGCAGGGAGTTGTTCTCTGCAGCCTCGATACCGGAGAGCTGCGGGGACAGAATCGCGCCGATGGGGCCCGGGTAGGTGGAGCCGTAGGCGTGACCGCCTGCGCGCTCGTACACGGGGCACACGTTCATGCAAGCGGAGCAGCGGATGCAACGCAGTGCCTGGCGACCCAGCTCGTCGGACAGAACGGCGGTACGGCCGTTGTCGATGAGGATGACGTGCATGTTCTGCGGGCCGTCACCGGGGGTCACACCGGTCCACATGGAGGTGTAGGGGTTCATGCGCTCACCGGTGGAGGAACGGGGCAGCAGCTGCAGGAATGCCTCGTAGTCCTGGAAGGTGGGCAGAATCTTCTCAATACCCATGAAGGTAATGAGGGTGTCGGGCAGGGTCAGGCACATACGGCCGTTACCTTCGGACTCCACGATGGTCAGGGTACCGGTCTCAGCAATACCGAAGTTGGTGCCGGAGACTGCCACGGTGGTGTTCAGGAACTTGTTGCGCAGACGGTTACGCGATGCCTCTGCCAGTTCTGCCGGCTCATCGGTGATGTCCGGGTTAATACCCTCAATTTCGCGCAGGAAGATGTCGCGGATTTCGCGGCGGTTGCGGTGAATTGCGGGCACCAGAATGTGGGAGGGGCGGTCGTGGCCGAGCTGGACGATTTCTTCCGCGAGGTCGGTCTCAATAGCGTTGATGCCGTTTTCCTCGAGGAATTCGTTCAGGCCGGTCTCTGCGGTTGCCATGGACTTAATCTTGATGATTTCGTCCACGCCCTGCTCGCGGATCAGGTCCAGAGCGATCTGGTTTGCCTCGGTGGCGTTGCGTGCCCAGTGCACGTGGCCGCCTGCGGCGGTGAAGTTACGCTCGAACTGTTCGAGTAGCTCGGGCAGGTTCGCCAGAACGTAGTTCTTGACGGACTCACCGGTGTTACGCAGGTCCTGCCAGTCGGGCACCTCTGCGGTGACGCGTGCGCGCTTGTTACGGATCGCGTGGGTCACGAAGCGCAGGTTGGCGCGTAGCTGCTCGTTCTTGAGCTCTTCCTTCGCGTACTTGGGGAAGGGGGTTTCTTCGAAAATGTTGCCCTCGCCGTAGTGAACGACCTTGGGCATACCAAGCTGAATAGCGGTCATGAGGTCTTATCTTTCCTTAGCCGATCGAGAGCTCAACACGCTCGGAGTTAATCTTGAGCGGGTTTTCCTTGGTGGATGCGAGGATCTCAGCGAAGTGGATGGTCTGAACGTCCGAGCCGCGACGCATCAGCGCACCGCCGATGTTCATCAGGCAGGAGCAGTCGCCGCCGGTGCAGACGGAAGCACCGGTTGCTTCAACGTTGTCTGCCTTGTCGTTGACCATTGCGCCGGAGACGTCAGCGTTCTTGAAGGAGAAGGTACCACCGAAGCCGCAGCACTGGTCCATGCCCTCGAGCTGGGTGTACTTGATGCCTTCGACGGTGCGGACCAGGTCCTGCTGGCGGGTGCCCAGGCCGAGCATACGCATACCGTGGCAGGAGCTGTGGTAGGTGACGTGCTCGGGGAAGTAGGAGCCGAGCTGCTCGGCAGCGTTGGTGATGCCCAGGATGTCGATTAGCAGCTGGGAAAGCTCGAAGGTGCGGGAAGCAATCTGCTCTGCCTTCAGAGCCAGCGCTTCGTCGCCGCGGCTACGTGCGACCATTGCCTGCTGGTGACGCAGGGAAGCAACGCAGGAGCCCGAGGGTGCAACAGCAACGTCCCAGTCCCAGGAGTCGAATGCCTCGACGTGGTTCTTGATGACTTCGTAGCCGTCATCGAAGTAGCCGGAGTTGACGTGCATCTGGGAGCAGCAGGTCTGGTTCGGGGGGAAGACAACCTCGTGGCCCAGGCGCTCAAGAATTTCGACGGTGGCGCGTGCTACGCGGGGGTACATGCCGTCAACGATGCACGTGGAGAAGAGTGCAATGCGCATGACTTGTCCGTCCTTTCCTCTGTGTTCAGAGTTTCTCGGTCTCACCGCCTGCGTCTGGGGCAGGCGGGGCACAGTCCGAATAAGTTCGGTCTTCCAAAGAGGCGACTCAGATGTATTGAGTCGGGGAAGCTGGGCCGGTAGGTTCCGGCTGATGTGCGCGCCCCAAGTGGAGGTGGGATGCGGTGGGATCAGAAACCGTGGTGATGTCTTTTATCTTCCTTGCCATTTAACACCGTTGTGCGGCTTTTCTCTAGTCGAAATAGCACATACTTTCCTTGTTAAATAACGGGTTAGGTCACCCTGACCTTAAGGTACACTTCCCTACCTTCCGGTACATGTGACCTCATCTCCCATGCACCCCCCGTAAGACCCCTATATTCTTTTCGCAGATTGAACATTTATCAAACACACAGAAGTGGACCATAAACCCCCTAGAAATCCGCCGTTCTGAAGATTTTATGGTTGTTTTATGGGGCTTTTCCTTTTTAAAACAACATTCTTTTCGGGTATATGCGTCCAAATGAAGACTCTCCCCTGGGTAAACCAATGACCCATACACCCAACTCGTGATGTATCTGAAAATATTCGAGTTTCAGAACCTGGAATTAACTATCAGAACCGCAATATTTCGGCAGTTTCACTGGAAGCGAGCCCAGGTTCCGGTCGCCTTCCACAAAAATGAGTCAGGTCACTTTTGGTGAAACACCACATTATCCGGTACTCTTCTAAACATGCGATCAATGGTCTGACCACATCCCCATGCAGGGAACAATGACTCGTTCCCCACAGAATTATCTATGGTCTGACCACATACAAGACACACCCTGAACCAAAGGAGTTCCAGTGGAAACTTATACCGCTGTAACCAATGCAGTGGGAGGTAGCCTCGGCCTCAGCGCACTCGTGGCAACCATTCCCCTCCTCACCTTCTTCGTGATGCTACTGGGCGTCAAGGCACGCGCTCACTGGTCCGCACTCGTGGCACTGGCAGCATCTATCCTCGTAGCAGTCCTGGGCTTCCACATGCCCGCTGACCTCGCCGGTCTGAGCGCCATCCGCGGTGGCATCTACGGCCTGGTCATCTGCTGGGTGATTCTGGGAGCCATCTGGTTCTACCAGATCACCGTCCTTTCCGGCCGCTTTGAAGATCTGCGCCGCGTCTTCGACCGCCTCGGCGGCGGCGACCTGCGCATCCAGGCTATCCTCATCGCATTCTGCTTCGGCGGTCTGCTCGAGGCACTGGCTGGCTTCGGCGCTCCCGTTGCAATTACCGCAACCATGATTCTCTCCCTGGGCGTTAAGCCCCTTAAGGCTGCTGTCACCGTTCTGATCGCTAACACCGCACCCGTGGCATTCGGCGCAGTTGCTGTCCCGATTACCACCGCAGCTGACGTCGGCGGCAAGGACCCACACGTTATCGCAACCATCGTTGGTCACCAGGCTCCGTTCCTGGCAATGCTCGTTCCCCTCATCCTGCTCGTCATCCTCGACGGCATGCAGGGCCTGAAGGACGCTTGGCTGCCCGCACTGGTCATCGGCATTTCCTTCGCAATCGCACAGTGGGTCACCGCTGCTACCCCCGCATACAACCTGACCGACGTTGTTGCTTGCATCGTCTCCATGGGCGTTGCTGTGATCTTCCTGCGGTTCTGGAAGCCCCGCGGCGTCGCAGGCGTTCGTGAGCGCTACGGTCTGCCCGCACAGTCCGAAGAGAAGGAAGCTCTGCCCGCAGTTCGCGTCTGGATGGCACTGCTGCCCTACGTCATCGTTGTCGCAATCTTCGGTATTGCTAACCTGCACGCCGGCCTGAAGGCATGGCTGAAGAGCTTCGTCATCAAGATTGACATCCAGGCTCTGAGCTCCCGCCTCGTCACCGCTGACGGCAAGCCCGTCAAGGACGCTGTCTACAACTTCGCGTGGATGTCCAACCCCGGCACCCTGCTGATCATCTCCGGCCTGGTTGTTGCTGTTATCTACTTCTTCTTCAACGAGAAGGGCCGCTACGCCTTCAAGTTCCCGGCAATCTTCACCGAATTCGGTTCCGTTGTCTACCGCATGCGCTGGTCCATCCTGACCATTGCTTCGGTTCTGGCACTGGCATACGTCATGAACTTCTCCGGTCAGACCATTGCTATGGGTACCTACCTGGCAGGCCTGGGCACCGTCTACGCGTTCCTCGCACCGGCTCTGGGCTGGATCGGTACCGCTGTGACCGGTTCGGACACCAGCGCCAACGCACTGTTCGCCAAGCTGCAGGTGTCTGCTGCTGAGAACCTGCAGCACGCAGGTATCCACGGCGCAACCCCCGAGCTCATGCTGGCTGCTAACACCACCGGTGGTGTGGTCGGTAAGATGATCTCCCCGCAGTCGCTGGCTATTGCTGCTACCTCCGTGGACATGGAAGGCAAGGAATCCGACATCCTCAAGGCTGTCCTCCCCTGGTCCTTCGCTATGCTCGTGGTCGTCTGCATCCTGGTCTTCCTGCAGACCAACGTGCTGTCCTTCATGATTCCCTAATCTGAAGCTCAGGTTTTAGAGAGTTCCTGAAGCATCCGCTTCACGAACAGTAGGACATTCGCCCCGGTTTGACCGGAGGCCACAGCGGGGCGGCGTACCTTTCCGGTATCGCCGCCCCGCTTTTTATGCCCCTTATGACTCGATAGGTTGCCCCAATAGTTTGGGAGAACATGCTGAGTCGAGACTTCTTTTCGTTATCCGCCTCGTTATCAGGAGAGAGTATGCCTCGTTCTTTTGACGACACCCAGCCTGCAGAGGCGCCCCCTGTGGTTGAGCGCCAGCCGATTCTGGCGGACCGCAGCTACAGCATCATTCTGGAGACCTTTGAGCGGCGCCTGCGCCTGGGTGAGTTGCGTGTGGGCGATAAGCTCCCCTCCGAGCGTGAGCTGGCGGCACGGCACGGTATCTCCCGCCCCTCGGTCCGTGAGGGTTTGAGGGTTCTGAACGCGCTGGGTCTGATTCGTTCCAGCACGGGTTCGGGACCGAAGTCGGGCGCGATTATCATTTCTGAGCCGTCGGATGCGCTCAGCTGGGCGCTGCGCATGCACATTGCGACCCGTAGCCTGCCGGTGAAGGACGTTGTCTCAACCCGCTTGCTGCTGGAGGGCCCTGCGGCGCGTGCGGCAGCTGCCGCGCCGGACACTCCGGAGCGTGCGGCGGCGCTGGAGCGGGCGCGCGTGCATCTGGCAGAGATGGATGAGCAGATCAGCGATGAGCGCTTCCACTTCTGCGATACGCGTTTTCACTATGAGCTGTCGAAGCTCGGCGGCAATATTGTGCTTGATACGGTTATTGACTCTCTGCACATGGCGACGATGAGCTATGTGCAGGAGGCAGTTCCTTTCTTGAAGGATTGGGAGGCGGTCAAGCGCACGTTGCAGCAGCAGCATTACGGCATTATTGAGGCGATTACCTCTCACGATGAGCAGGCGGCCTATGAGCGGGTGTGCGAGCACATTACGTGGTTTTATTCGCTGTCTGACCGTGCTGCGGAAGAGCGGGCGCGGCAGCATCCGGCGCGGGATATTCTGCACGAGGATTTGTGCCACGAGAACATTCACGCCGGCTAGGATGTGCCACTCAACCTCATAACCCCACATAGCTAAAGGGCGGTGCCCCGGAAGAATGACCTTCCGGGGCACCGCCCTTTAGCTATCTCAAAGACTTATTCGGTCCGAAATATTGAGTTTAGAACTTCGTGCCGGTCAGACGCTCATACGCCTCAACGTAACGGGCACGAGTCTTCTCCACAACCTCCTCAGGCAGGTGCGGCACGTTATCCGAACCGTCCCAACCCGCTTCCGGGGAACGCAGCCAGTCACGCACATACTGCTTATCAAAGCTCGGCTGCGCACGACCCGGCTCATACTGCTGCGCGTCCCAGAAACGCGAAGAATCCGGGGTCAGAACCTCATCACCCAGGGTAATCTCGCCGCGGTACGAATCAGTACCGAACTCCATCTTGGTATCCGCCAGAATAATGCCCTGCTCACGAGCAATCTTCTCCGCAGTGGTGTACAGGCTCAGGCTCAGCTCCTCCAGGCGCTCACCCACCGGCTGACCAACCTCAGCGTACAGCTCCTCACGGGTCACCAGCTCATCATGCTCACCCACCTCAGCCTTACCGGTCGGAGTGAAAATCGGGGTGTCCAGGCGGGAACCATCCACCAGGCCCGCAGGCAACTTTACACCAGCAATCTCACCGGTCTCGTTATACGCCGCCAAGCCCGAACCAGTCAGGTAACCGCGCACAATGCACTCCACCGGGAACATGTTCAGCGAACGGCAAATCATCGCGCGACCAGCCACAACATCCGGAACATCAGTGGACAGCACATGGTTCGGAACCTGCTTAAGCTGCTCAAACCACCACAGGGACATCTGAGTCAGAATCTTGCCCTTATCCGGGATCTCGGTGGGCAGAATACGGTCAAAAGCGCTAATACGGTCCGAAGCAACAACCATGACCGAACCGGCACGCAGCTCAGCGTCATCATTGACGGTCAAGCCGGTAGCATCAAAACGTTCCTCATTCGGAACATACAGGTCGCGGACCTTGCCGGAATAAATGTGAGTCCAGCCCGGGATTTCCACGGGGTTAGAACGAGAAGTCATGAGAATTTCTCCTGATGAGGTGGTGTGATGTGGATGCAAAAAGTCTGTGTAATTACAATACCGCGACAGGCGCGGCTCCCGATAGTGCCAATCAGGCATCAATACGGCACAATCTTGAGGCAAAGAAGCGACCGGCTCCCCCACCCTCAAGCGGGAAAGCCGGTCATATTAAGGTTTTAACCGCGCGGAGCGGGAATGTGGATGCGGTTCTCCACAGCCTTCAACGCGATATCGGTACGGTACTGCGCGCCAGCCCAAGAGATAGCGCGAACACCCTCGTAGGCGGCGTTACGGGCAGCAGCCAGGTCATCGCCGAGAGCAACAACAGCCAGCACACGACCGCCAGCAGTCAGCACACCCTCCTCGGATGCGGCAGTACCCGCGTGGATCACGTGCACGCCCTCCAGAGCGTTCGCCTCGTCCAGACCTGAGATGACGTCACCCTTGCGGGGAGTGTCCGGGTAGTTCTCAGCAGCCATGACCACGTCCACCGCGGTGCGGGGATCCCACTCCAGCTCGGTACCCTCAGAAATTTCACCGCGAGCAGCCGCACGCAGCAGCTGACCCAGCGGGGTGCGCAGACGCGCCAGAACCGCCTGGGTTTCGGGGTCGCCAAAGCGGGCGTTGAACTCGATAACGCGCACGCCGCGGCTGGTCACAGCCAGGCCGCAGAAGAGCACGCCCACGAACGGGGTGCCGCGCTCAGCCATACGAGCCACGGTCGGGCGTGCAACCTTCTCCACGACCTCCTGCACGAAGCCCTCGGGCAGCCAGGGAAGCGGGGTGTAGGCGCCCATACCGCCGGTATTCGGGCCCTCATCGTTGTCAAAAATGCGCTTGAAGTCCTGAGCCGGGGACAGCGGCAGAACGTTCTTACCGTCAGAAATGACGAAGAGGGACACCTCGGGGCCGTCCAGGAACTCTTCGATGACCACGGTACCGCCAGCGTTGAAGCAAGCCTGAGCGTGCTCCAGTGCTGCGGTGCGGTCCTCGGTCACCACAACGCCCTTACCTGCTGCCAGGCCGTCGTCCTTCACCACATAGGGTGCACCGAACTCGTCCAGTGCCGCCTGCGCCTCAGCGGCGTTCGTTGCCACGTAAGCGCGGGCAGTCGGCACGGAAGCCTCTTCCATGACCTGCTTAGCGAAAGCCTTAGAACCCTCCAGCTGTGCAGCAGCTGCGGAGGGGCCGAAAACATCAAAACCCGCCTCACGCAGCGCGTCAGAAACACCGGCGACCAGGGGCGCCTCCGGGCCAATAACGACCAGGTCGGCGTTCAGTTCGCGTGCCAGGGCGGTTGCCTGAGCGGGATCATTTGCGTCAATTGCGTGGACGGGAACATCCTGGGCAATGCCGGCGTTGCCGGGGGCGCTGTGCACCTCAGTTACCTCAGGGTCGCGCAGAAGCGCTCGGATAATTGCATGTTCGCGGCCGCCGGGGCCCAGTACCAAAACCTTCATGCTATTCAGGGTACCCGCTATCACGCTAAAAATGTGAGCTGGGAACACTAAAAATGCGGCTCTTCTCATCTAGCGGCACGCTCAAAAGAATGCCTATCAGAGAAGAACCGCATCGGGTGAGTATTCACCACAACATAGGTGGCTTTGATTCGGGTTAAACCAATGCTGTCACAGCCGCAAGACCACCAAAAACAATGCCGGGGGCATTAGCGATGACAATTGGTATGTCCTTCTTGGGGCGCCACAGGCCGTACAGCAACCATAGAGTGCAGTTTATAGCGGCTACCAGGGGCTGAATCCAGTCGCCCTTGTGACCGTTCAGGTTACCGATAATCTGCGGGAAGTAGAAGACATACATGAGCACGGCAGTAATCGAAGCGACTCGCGCAAGAATGGGGAAAAACTTGGCGTGAAATTCAGATTCAGCGCTCATGCCGCTTTTTTCTGCGGTGTTCTTAGGGGTGGTGGAAGAAGAGTTGTTCTGCTCTGCCATAAAATTACCTATTTCTGATGATCTAGTGTGCGTATTATCTGGTGCTGTCGTTCTCGCAAACAGTGGAGACGTAGATGATGGGAGGATCTGTTCTAGGTGGCTCCAGGATAGGTGGCGCTAGGATACATGGCGCTAGGAAGGGGCCGCTCCCATGTTGATGAGGCATGTGCAGACCTCTACGGGCATACTCCACGAATATTCTATTCTCCCCCATGCTAAAGATATAACCCCTACCGCCAATTAATATGAGAGGTATCACATATACAGCTCACTGTCGGTCAAAAAATATCACATAAACATCCAAAAATAAGGATGAATCCGCCCCACCCTTACAAGCAACGTTCTGCACGGAAATATTTGCGGGGATACCATTCTGAGCCGCCCTATACGCGTAAAACCGCGTACATAAGGCAGAACAATACACCCCTTAAACTAGAAGAATGACCAACAGCACCACCCCACAGGCAACCACTCACACCACCGACCACAGCAGCGCCTTCGACGTAGAACTCGCGCAGCTCACCCGCAACAACTTCATTGAGGCACGCCACCGCGGCCGCCTCATCCTGCTGGGCCCCGACGGCGATGTACAGCTTGCCCTCGGTGATATTCACGAGCCCTTCTACCTGCGCTCCGCCGCCAAACCGCTGCAGGCCATCGGATCCATGAAGGCGGGCGCGCCCCTGCGCGGCTCCCAGGTCGCCATCGCCTGCGGCTCGCACCGCGGCACCTTCGAGCAGATGCGCGCCGTGCAGGACGTACTCACCCAGGGCAGCACCGAAACCAACCCGCTCACCCCGGCAAACCTGGCGCTCAAGCCCACGCTCCCCTCCGACAAGCAGGCACGCCAGGCAATGGTTCAGGCGAACCTTGCCGCTACTACCCTGGCGCACCCCTGCTCCGGCAAGCACGCCGCATTCCTGTGGGCGTGCACCGCCAAGCTCGAGCGCGGCGACCTCGAAGAGGGCTCGCAGAACTGGACCCTGCACAACTACCTCGACCCCGCGCACCCGCTGCAGCAGGTCATCACCGAAGAAATTGAGGCGTTCACCGGCGAGCCCGTAGCCGCCATCGGCGTTGACGGCTGCGGTGCGCCCGTGCACGCCGTTTCCCTGGCCGGTGCCGCACGCGCATACTCGACCCTCGGTGCGGCAATCCGCAACCTCGGTGCGGATGCGCGCGCCTCCACGGTCGCAACCGCCATGGTGGACTACCCCGAGCTGATTCAAGCGCCCGGCTCCCCCGACACCGTGCTCAGCGAAGAACTGGACGCGATCGTCAAGGGCGGCGCGGAGGGCGTGCTCTGCATTGGTCTGCGTTCGGGCGCATCCGTGGTGGTGAAGATGAGCGACGGTTCGCACCGCGCCATGTACGCCGTGGCTCTGCGCGTTCTCGCCGCTGGCGGCTACCTGAGCGCCGAGGATTGCGAGCGCCTACTTGCGCTGGTGGTTCACCCGGTGACCGGCGGCTACGTGGACGGCAAGCCGGTTGAGGTGGGCGAGCTGCGCGTGCATGAGGAGCTTTTCACCCGCGAGGATTTGGCTCCCGGCGCCGCGGAAGAGGACTAGTCGTGGCGATTCGACGTAAAACCTCCGAAGCAGACGGCATGGCGGCGGTACGCGAAGTGCGTGCCTTCTTTGAGGCGCAACCGGCGGCAGTCGGCGAGCCTGCAGATGTGCAGGCCCGAGGCGAGTACCTGCTGAACAGCGCCGAGGTGGAGCAGGCGTTTGCCGCGCTCCCCCGCTCGGTGCGTGCGACCTTTGTGCGCTTCACCCTGGAGGAGCTTGCGACCCTCGCCCCCGGCAATAGCGTGGAGGTGCGTGTACCCCCGCTGGGCGTGACCCAGTGCGTGGCGGGTCCTCGCCATACGCGCGGCACTCCCCCGTCCGTTGTGGAGGCGCGCCCGCTCGTGTGGGCGGCGCTGGTTCTGGGTGCCTGTTCGTGGGCGCAGGCGGTGAGTGCCGGTGCGCTGGATGCGTCGGGTGAGCGTAGTGACCTTTCGGGTTTGTTGCCGCTCTTCTAGAATTCGCTACGAGCTCACAGGTCCACGCAGTTTTCGTGATTTGGCGTGTTTGGTGCCTGTTCTAGTGGTCCATCCTGAGGTATTTAGCGTATCTTTCACCGCATCGGCCCCGAAACCCGGTACACTTTTAAAGGTCTGGTGTATGCTACCGCACACACAGGCAGGTGCGAGTACAGAAACACACGTCCGTCTTGCGCCTGCGCAGACGCATCCGCAGTCCCATCGTCGAAAAGAAGTGAATTGATTCGCCCCGACGGAAAACTCACTCACGACCTCGATCCAATTGACCACGGCCCCAAGGACGCCTGCGGCGTCTTCGGTGTCTGGGCTCCCGGCGAGGACGTGGCAAAGCTAACCTACTACGGCCTGTACGCGCTCCAGCACCGCGGCCAGGAATCAGCAGGTATCGCAACCAGTAACGGCAAACGCATCCACGTGTACAAAGATATGGGACTGGTCTCCCAGGTCTTTGACGAAGCCACCCTCAGTTCCATGCCCGGCGACCACGCTATCGGCCACGCCCGATACTCCACCACCGGCGCATCCCACTGGGCTAACGCACAGCCGACTCTCGGTACCACCCCGCACGGCACGCTCTGCCTGGCGCACAACGGTAACCTCACCAACTCGGCAGACCTCTACGAGCGTCTGATTGAAAAGAACGGCGGCAAGCCCCCCAAGCACGGCGAACTCGCCCAGGGCAACACCACCGACACCGCACTCGTCACCGCCCTGCTGGCGGAGCACGACTTCGACTCCCTCGAAGAAGCAGCACTCGACCTATTGCCGACCCTTCGCGGTGCTTTCTGCCTCACCTTCATGGATGAGCACACTCTCTACGCTGCACGCGACCCGCAGGGTGTACGCCCCCTCGTGCTCGGTCGTCTGGAGCGTGGCTGGGTTGTCGCATCCGAAACCGCGGCACTTGATATTGTCGGTGCGTCCTTCGTGCGTGAAGTGGAGCCCGGCGAGCTCATCACCATTGATGAGAACGGTCTGCGTTCCCAGCGTTTCGCAAAAGCTAAGCCCGCCGGTTGCGTCTTCGAGTACGTTTACCTCGCTCGCCCGGACACCACCATCTCCGGCCGTAGCGTCTACGAATCCCGCGTAGAAATGGGCCGTCAGCTTGCCCGCGAACACGCTGTTGAAGCTGACCTGGTCATGCCCACTCCCGAATCCGGTGTTCCGGCTGCTATTGGTTACGCCGAAGAGTCCGGCATTCCCTACGGTAACGGCCTGGTCAAGAACGCCTACGTGGGCCGAACCTTCATTCAGCCCTCGCAGACTATCCGCCAGCTCGGTATTCGACTCAAGCTGAACCCGCTCAAGTCTGTGGTTGCCGGTAAGCGCCTCGTCGTTATTGACGATTCCATTGTTCGCGGTAACACTCAGCGTGCCCTCGTGCGTATGCTCCGCGAAGCTGGCGCGAAGGAAGTGCACGTGCGCATCTCCTCCCCGCCCGTGAAGTGGCCTTGCTTCTACGGTATTGACTTCGCCTCCCGTGCGGAGCTGATCGCTAACGGCCTGTCCGTGGACGAAATCGCTTCCTCCCTGGGTGCCGATTCGCTCGGCTTCATCTCTCAGGACGGCATGATGGCAGCCACCGAGCAGCCCGCCGAAAACATGTGCACCGCATGCTTCACCGGCAAATACCCGATTGAGTTGCCGAGTGAGGAACGACGCGGCAAGTCCCTCTTCGACTCCGCGGAGAAGGGCAAGGGCGGACCCCTCGCCGGCAAGGCAGCTGAGGTAACCGTGGAGCGCCCCGTCCCCTCCAAGCCTGAGCATGCTGAGGCCGTCTCCATTGAGACCCGCGAAGGCACCGAAACTCTCGAAACGAAGTTCGACCCTTCCGCAGTACAGGTTGCCGCAGACGACGCCGGTATGGGCATGTGCAACCCCGGCCCCGACGCCGACCTCGAGGCATTGCTCACCGAGCAGGACCGCATCCCCGCAAACTCCTCCGCTACCGCTACCCCGAAGGAATCCTCATGAGCGAGAACACCACCACCGTAACCTACGCGAGCGCAGGTGTTGACGTAGAGGCTGGCGATCGCGCCGTTGAGCTGATGAAGGGCGCTATCAAGGCGACCCACAACTCCTCCGTCGTTGGTGGCGTGGGCGGCTTCGCGGGCCTGTACGACGTCTCCGAGCTGGTTAAGTACCGCAAGCCCTACCTGGCTACCTCCACCGACGGTGTGGGCACCAAGGTTGCCATTGCTCAGGCCCTGGATATTCACGACACCATCGGTTACGACCTGGTTGGCATGGTTGTAGACGATATCGTGGTTTGTGGCGCCAAGCCCCTGTTCATGACCGACTACATTGCCACCGGCAAGGTCGTTCCCGAGCGCATCGCCGATATCGTGCGCGGTATCGCTGGCGCATGTGCACAGGCCGGTACCGCCCTGGTTGGCGGCGAGACCGCCGAGCACCCCGGCCTGCTGGCCGAGGACGAGTACGATGTCGCCGGTGCCGCAACCGGTCTGGTTGAAGCGGACGAGCTGCTCGGCCCGGACCGTGTGCGCGAGGGTGACGTGCTGATTGCCATGGCCTCCTCCGGTATTCACTCCAACGGCTACTCCCTGGTCCGCAAGGTCCTGAACGTAGCCGGCTGGGGCCTGGAGCGCCAGGTGGACGAGCTGGGTCGCACCATCGGTGAGGAGCTACTCGAGCCCACCCGCGTGTACGCGGCGGACTGCCTGGATCTGGCGGCGGCATTCCCCGTCAACGGTGAGGACGGCACCACCGGTAGCGGTGTGCGCGGCTTCTCTCACGTGACCGGCGGCGGCCTGGCTGCCAACCTGGCTCGCGTTCTGCCCCAGGGCCTGGAGGGTCGCGTGGACCGCTCCACCTGGCAGATTCCTGCAATCTTCTCCCTGATCGGTTCGCTGGGCAACGTGCCCCTGGCCGATCTGGAGCGCACCCTGAACCTGGGCGTGGGCATGATTGCTATCGTTGATCCCTCCGTGGCTGAGGCCGCTACCAAGCGCCTGAACGACCGCGGCATCCCCTCCTGGATTATGGGTGACGTTGTTGCCGCTGGCGAGCCCGAGGCAAACAGCGCGGACTACATTCAGGGCGCTAAGGGCGTGGACGGCGGCGCGGTTCGCCTGCTGGGCTCCTACGCTTCCTAAGGACGCTTTCTCCAGTAGGTAGCGAGCGCCAGCTTGCTGGTGCTGATGATTCTATAGACCGGGGCGGTCACCCATGCGGTGGCCGCCCCGGTCTTTGTGTGTCTACCGGCGGGGCGTGCTGTCCCGTGTGTTTGATGCCAGCTTTTTATTTATTTTCACGCGTATTTCAGGCTATTTTTATTTTTTGCTATCAACTGCATTTTTAATGCATTCTAGTGCTTACACCACAGTGTTAAAACATTTATTTCTCTCCCCTGTCAGCAAGAGGTGCCGCATATCCTGCCTCGTATACTCCAACCCTCAAGCTTTACTTACATAAACCCTCAACCATTGGGCACTATTCAGCCTCCAGAGGTTGATTTTCTGCACATTAACCCATGGAAACTGCTTTAAAAATCCCTAAAGCATACCTTGAGGTGATACCTTAGAAATGTACGTTGCACAGCGTCCAAAAAGAGTTCTTCCGGTACGCAAAAAAGGGTCAAAGAAATACTATTCCCTCACCCCCTTTCTGCACTTCAGCGCGCCCAAAAACAGACCCCTTTGCCGCCCCGTAAAAACAAGCCGAACATAGGCCGAACGCACCCGTACACATCACACAGTCCACACCAACACACCTACATCAGGAGAACCAGATGAGGCTTCCATACTTCGGCGCGCAGCGCACCGAAACACCTCCTCGCCCCTGCACCGATAACCGCCGCCGCAAGCGCCCCGCACACGCAGCCATGAGCCTGCTCGCCGCCGGCGCGCTCCTCTTCGGAGGCGACTTGCCCGCCGTCCTCGCGCAGGCACCCAGCGACGAAGCCATCCTGGCAGCAGCTCAGGCGGCACCCCAGATTGAAGGCCCCGTCAGCCCCTTAACCCTCACACGCAACGGCGTAGCACGCCCCACCACCCCCACCGCGGCGGCACCCGGCACGCTCCCCCAGCAGAACTTCGACCGATTCATCGTCACCTACACCAACGAAGCCAAGCAGCGCAAAATGCTGCGCGACGGCGAGTGGGACGCAGTCCGCGGCATCGTTGACGACATCATGGACACCGTCGACGTCGTCAGCGAAGCACTGAACGTCGACACCAAGTTCCTGCACAACACCTCCACCGATGACGCCGTCAT
The DNA here is from genome assembly GCF_001810135.1 of Rothia sp. HMSC069D01. Taxonomy (NCBI): domain Bacteria; kingdom Bacillati; phylum Actinomycetota; class Actinomycetes; order Micrococcales; family Micrococcaceae; genus Rothia; species Rothia sp. HMSC069D01. The sequence goes on along the minus strand of NZ_KV800076.1, from coordinate 1,558 downwards.
CCAGACCTCCAAAACCCTCAACAAAAACGAGGCGAAGGAGTTCATGGCGAAGGTCGCCTCCGACCCGGACGTAGCCTCCGTCGAGCCCGACTACATCAACTACCCCGCCGCAGAGGGCGACATCACCTTCCAGTTCAACGACCCGCAGTACAGCAAGCAGTGGAACCTCACCAACCCCACCACCGGCGTTCAGAACACCGGTAACGCGCGCCTGCGCCGCGGCGCAAACGTGAAGGTCGCCGTACTTGACACCGGCTACGTGCCGCACCCCGACCTGGTTACCGGCATGGCGAACGGCTACGACTTCGTCAGCGACCCGCTCAGCGCCCGCGACGGCGACGGCCGCGACCCCAACCCCAGGGATGAAGGCGACTACGCACCCTACAACCTTTGCAAGGACCAGGCGAACGCCCACACCTCCACCTGGCACGGCACCAGCGTTGCTGGCATTATCGGTGCCCGAGGCAATAACCGCATGGGCATCGTCGGCGTTGCCGACCTCGCCCGCGTGCAGCCCGTGCGCGTACTGGGCCGATGCGGTGGCCGCACCTCAGACATTGCCGACGCCATCATCTGGGCTGCTGGCGGACACGTTGACGGAGTACCGGACAACGCCTCCCCCGCCAAGATTATCAATATGTCCATCGGCACCGTAACCACGTGCCCCGCCGCGTACCAGCGCGCCATCAACATTGCACGCTCCAAGGGCGCAATCGTGGTCGCCGCGGCAGGTAACGGCAACACGGAGGCGTCCAAGTACGCGCCCGCCAACTGCATGGGCGTCATCACGGTTGGTGCAACCACCAAGGCTGGCACGCGAGCATCATTCTCGAACTACGGCACGAGGGTTAACATCTCGGCACCGGGTGAAAACATCCTCACCCTGTCCATGAACAGCCTCGACCGCCCTGATAACACTAAGTTCAGCTACGACTATGAGAGCGGCACCTCCATGTCGGCACCGCACGTCTCCGCTCTGCTGGCGCAGCAGCTGGTCAACGGCACCTCCATGACCACCAAGCAGGTCGAGGAGGCGTTCACCCTCGCGGGGGGAAACCGCATCAAGTGCGATAAGTATTTCTGCAGCCGAGGTATTATCAACAGCTTCAACCTGGCTAAAAAGGCTGGAAACCTGGACGCGAACGGCAGGGTGACCTACCTGCGACCGCGCAAGACCATCAAGGTAATCTCTAAGGGACTGAGCGCAGGCGCATCTAACACTAAGATTGCCGATAGAGCCGCCACCGACGAGGCAGCCGAAGCAACCGCAGAAGCTCTCACGGCAGGAGCCAACGGCGAGAGCCTCACCGGTGACTACGACCGGATTCCCGGCGCTCCCGCCATGGAAATCCCCGAAGATGCCCAGGTCTACGACCTGAACGGTGACGCCGAACCCATCGCCCAGGACGAACCGCTGGTCACCAACCCCGCGCAGAAGCCCCGCGAGGTCAATGAACAATAAGCTATCTGCTACCGACACCCCATCAGGCCCAGTCGACAGCGCATAGTAAAAGCCCCCGCTGAGAGAATGAACTGCCTCCCGTTTCTTGGACAACAA
>NZ_KV800075.1:0-12657 GCF_001810135.1 Rothia sp. HMSC069D01 | reverse complement strand
GCAGATGCGCTACCAATTGCGCCACGCCCCCGTCTCAGCGGAAACCACTGTTTAGTTATTTTTCCAAGCCTTCACGACCTCATTGCTCTGGTACTTTTTCAGAACCATCACAGTAACACACGAAAGAACAGCAAGAATCAATAATTTCTTCATTATTGCCTTTCATAGTGTGGAGTGGGCGTACCAAGAATCGAACTTGGGACCTCTTCGTTATCAGCGAAGCGCTCTAACCGTCTGAGCTATACGCCCTCCTTCTGCGGAATTTCTTCCGTAGAACGAGATATAACTATACAGGTGTTTGAAGGTAACACCAAATCAAAAAAGCATGTTCTGTATCACACTTTAATATTGGGGGTTCCCGAGCATACAGAGCGGGGCATGCAGAACGGGCGGCACCGCCTCCACCAGAGACAGAACCGCCCGCACACAAAGCTCAAAAGCTACAAACTAGGACTCATCACTCAGAGTCAAGGTCACGCCACCAACCAGCTTCGCAGCCAGGTTGTACAGAATCGCGCCAATCATACCCAGCAGAGTAAAGACCACAGTGTTGACCACAGCAAAAATAGTAGTCACCAAAGCAACCTGACCCAGCGAAATCATCTGCGAAATATCCACAGTGGTCGAACCGGTACCCAGCGAGCTAATCAGCTGGTTCACACCGGTAAACGCACCAGAAGCCTGCAGGAACAGCCAGAGAATCACCGAAGCCACGACGGTCACGATACCCAGGGCAATTGACAGCAGGAAGATCAGCTTAGCAACCGACCACGTATCAACCTTCTGAACCACCAGACGCGCACGACGAATCTTCGAACGCGGCGCCGGACGCACCAGCTGACGGCGCGAACCGGTCGGACGCTTAGCGTTTACAGGGCGCTTGCCGACAGGACGCTTAGCGGTACCGCCAGGACGAGCCTGGCCCGAACGCGCCTGAGCCGGGCGACGCGCGCCAGCCTTAGCCGCACCCGAAGACTTAGATGCACCAGCCGACGCCGAACGCTGTGCCGACGCAGGAGAGGAGCTCGCGGGAGTGCTGCTCATTAGTTACCTCCAGTAGCGGTGAGATCGGCAGCCGCCGCTTCACCCTCGTTGTCCGTACCGGGCGCCTCAGAAGACTCCGAAGCCTCGGTGTTCTCAGTGGTTTCATCGTCGCTATCATCCAGCTGACGATCCTGGTTGCGTGCAACACCAATAATAGAATCGCCCTTACCGGGCTTTGCAAAGATAACACCCATAGTATCGCGTCCCTTCGCAGGAACCTCATTCACGTTAGAACGAACGACCTTGCCGCTGGCCATAACCACCAGCACCTCGTCCTCTTCGTCCACAATGAGGCCACCCACCAGGGCGCCACGATCCTCAACTAGCTTAGCAACCTTAATGCCGAAGCCGTTACGGCCCTGCACACGGTACTCATCCACGCTCGTACGCTTCGCGTAACCACCCTCAGTGACCACGAAGACGAAGGAGCCCTCAGTAACCACATTCGCAGAAATCAGCTCATCGCCCTCACGGAACTTCATACCGGTCACACCGGAGGTCGAACGACCCATCGGGCGCAACGACGCATCATCAGCATGGAAGCGCAGCGACATACCGTTACGCGACACCAGCAGAATATCGTCCTTATCCGAAACGGTGAACGCCGAAACAACCTCATCGCCCTCACGCAGGTTAATCGCAATCAGGCCGGCAGTACGGTTCGTATCGTAATCGCTCAGGCGGCTCTTCTTCACCATGCCGCCGCGAGTAGCAAGCACCAGGTACTCAGCATCCTCGTAGCTCTTCAGCTCCATGACCTGAGCAATATGCTCACCGCCCTGGAACTCCAGCAGGTTCGCAATGTGCTGGCCCTTCGCGTCACGACCGGCTTCCTGCAGCTCGTAACCCTTCGCACGGTACACGCGACCCAGGTTCGTGAAGAACAGAATCCAGCTGTGCGTAGTGGTCACAAAGAAGTGCTCCACCACGTCATCACCGCGCAGCGAGGCACCCTTAATGCCCTTACCACCACGGTGCTGGCTACGGTACTGATCACTGCGGGTGCGCTTAATGTAGCCGCCGCGAGTAATCGTCACCACGACCTCCTCCTCGGGGATGAGGTCTTCCATGGACATGTCGCCGTTGTAGCCGTACATAATCTGGGTGCGACGCTCATCGCCGTAGCGGTTCACAATCTCACCCAGCTCCTCAGAGATAATCTCGCGCTGGCGAGTCTCCGAAGCAATAATCGCGTTGTACTCAGCGATCATGCGCATCAGCTCATCGTGACGATCCTGAATCTTCTGACGCTCCAGGGCAGCCAGACGACGCAGCTGCATGTTCAGAATTGCCTGAGCCTGAGCCTCATCAATCTGCAGGAACTCCATCAGGCCGCTACGCGCCTCATCAGCGGTGGGGGAGCGGCGAATCAGGGCAATAACCTCATCCAGAGCATCCAGGGCCTTGAGCAGGCCGCGCAGGATGTGCGCCTCTTCCTCCGCCTGGCGCAGACGGTAGCGGGTACGGCGGACGATAACATCCAGCTGGTGGTTGACCCAGTGGCGCACGAAAGCGTCCAGGGACAGGGTGCGGGGCACGCCGTCCACGATGGCCAGCATGTTCGCGGAGAAGTTCTCCTGCAGCTGGGTGTGCTTGTACAGGTTGTTCAGCACAACCTTCGGGGAAGCATCACGCTTGAGCACAATCACCAGGCGCTGACCGGTACGACCCGAAGTCTCGTCGCGCAGGTCGGCGATACCGGTGACCTTGCCGTCCTTGATGAGCTCGGCAATCTTGATGGCCAGGTTATCCGGGTTTGCCTGGTAGGGCAGCTCGGTGACGACCAGGCAGGTGCGTCCGTGGATTTCTTCGACGTTGACCACGGCACGCATGGTAATCGAACCACGGCCGGTGCGGTACGCATCCTCGATGCCCTTGGTGCCCAGAATCTGCGCACCGGTCGGGAAGTCCGGGCCCGTAATGCGAGCCATCAGAGCGTTCAGCAGCTCCTCATTGGTAGCGTGCGGGTTCTTCAGGAACCACTCCACACCCTCAGCAACCTCACGCAGGTTGTGCGGCGGAATATTGGTCGCCATACCCACAGCAATACCCGAAGAACCGTTAACCAGCAGATTCGGGATGCGCGCGGGCAGAACGGTCGGCTCCAGGGACTTGCCGTCGTAGTTCGGCTGGAAATCAACGGTGTCCTCGTTGATGTCGCGCACCATCTCCAAGGCGATGGGTGCCATCTTGGTCTCGGTGTATCGAGGTGCTGCGGCACCGTCGTTACCGGGAGAACCGAAGTTACCCTGACCCAGCGCCAGCGGGTAACGCATAATCCAGCTCTGAATCAGACGCACCAGAGTGTCGTAGATAGCTCTATCACCGTGGGGGTGGAACTGACCCATCACGTCGCCGACCACGCGGGCGCACTTGTTGAAGGCGCGATCCGGGCGGTAGCCACCGTCGTACATCGCGTAGATCACGCGGCGGTGCACGGGCTTGAGGCCGTCACGCACATCCGGCAGGGCGCGGCCAATAATAACCGCCATTGCGTAGTCCAGGTAGGAACGCTGCATCTCAGTCTGCAGGTCCACCTGTTCAATGTGACCGTGGTGGTCTACGCTTTCAGCGCCACCATTGCTGACAACGTCAGCTTTGGTAGTCTCATTCTGGTGTTCTTCGCTCATAACTTTCTCATTAAATTAATAGCTCAATCAATATATACCCCGACTGGTATATTGCCCGTAGGGTATATATTGATTCGGGCTAGATATCGAGGAATCGAATGTCCTTTGCGTTCTGCTGGATAAACTCACGGCGAGCCTCAACGTCCTCGCCCATCAGAACAGAGAAGATCTGGTCAGCCGCCGCTGCATCCTCCATCTTCACCTGAAGCAGGGTGCGGCGAGCCGGATCCATGGTGGTGTCCCACAGCTCGGTGTAGTCCATCTCGCCCAGACCCTTGTAACGCTGAATACCGTTCTCCTTGGGCAGGCGCAGGTTCTTCGCAGCACCACGAGCCAGAGCCTCATCACGCTCAGCGTCCGAGTACACATAATCGTGCGGAGCGTTCGACCACTTGATGCGGTACAACGGCGGCTGAGCCAGGTACACGTAGCCAGCCTCAATCAGCGGACGCATAAAGCGGAAGAGCAGAGTCAGTAGCAGAGTCGTAATATGCTGGCCATCGACGTCCGCATCCGCCATCAGAACGATCTTGTGGTAGCGTGCCTTCTCAATATCGAAGTCGTCACCAATGCCGGTACCGAAAGCGGTAATCATCGCCTGAATTTCAGCGTTGGACAGGGCACGGTCCAGGCGAGCGCGCTCAACGTTCAGGATCTTACCGCGCAGCGGCAGAATAGCCTGAGTGTTCGGGTTGCGACCCTGAACAGCCGAACCACCCGCAGAGTCACCCTCCACCAGGTAAATCTCAGAGATCGACGGATCCTTCGAGGAGCAGTCCTTGAGCTTACCGGGCATGGAGCTGGTCTCCAGCAGACCCTTGCGGCGGGTCGTCTCGCGTGCCTTACGGGCTGCAATACGCGCCTGAGCGGCGGTGATCGCGCGGCGCACGATATCCTTCGCCACCGCGGGGTTACGACCGAACCAGTCGCCGAGGTGATCGTTCACCTCACGCTGGGTGAAGGACTTAGCCTCCGAGTTACCCAGCTTGGTCTTGGTCTGACCCTCGAACTGCGGCTCGGAAATCTTAATCGAAATCACCGCGGTCAGGCCCTCACGCACGTCTTCACCGGTGAGGTTATCGTCCTTATCGCGCAACAGCTTGTTCTCACGCGCGTAACGGTTCACCAGCGAGGTCAGAGCGGCACGGAAACCCTCTTCGTGAGTACCGCCCTCGTGGGTGTTAATCGTGTTCGCGTACGAGTAGACGGATTCCTTGTAGGCGCCGGTCCACTGCATCGCCACTTCCAGGCTCATATTGCGCTCAGTGTCTTCGGCTTCGAAGGAGACAATCTCCTCGTTCACGATGGTCTTCGCGCCTGCGTTGAGGAAGTGTACGTAGTCGAACAGACCGTTGTCGTAACGGTAGGTGACAGTCGTGAAACCCTCAGCGTTCGCGCGCACGCGGTTGAGGATGTTTTCCTTCTTCTCGCTCTCTTCAGCAACCTCGTCACCGACGAACTTCTCGCGCTCATCGGTCAGGGTGATGGTCAGGCCCTTGTTCAGGAACGCCATCTGCTGGAAACGGGCGCGCAGAGTCTCAAAGTCGAACTCGACGGTCTCGAAAATCTCGGGGTCCGGGTAGAAAGTCTGAATGGTACCGGTCTTATCGGACGGTTCACCCTTACGCAGGGGGCCGTCCGGCACACCGCCATTAGAGAAAGAAATGTGCCATGCGTAGCCCTGGCGGTGCACCTCGGTAATCACGCGGGTGGACAGCGCGTTCACCACGGAGATACCCACACCGTGCAGACCACCAGAAACAGAGTAGCCGCCGCCGCCAAACTTACCGCCAGCGTGCAGCACGGTCATAACGACCTCAACGGTGGACTTGTGCTCGGTGGGGTGCTCATCCACGGGAATACCGCGGCCGTCATCCTCTACGCGAACAGCACCATCAGCCTGGATGGTCACGTCAATTTTGGAGGCGTAACCGGCGAGCGCCTCGTCAACCGAGTTATCTACAACCTCGTAGACCAGGTGGTGCAGACCGCGCTCAGTGGTCGAGCCAATGTACATGCCGGGGCGCTTGCGAACCGCTTCCAGACCTTCCAGCACGGTAATATCGGATGCACCGTATTCATGCGGCTGTTCAGATGCATTCTGTTCAGATGCCACGAGGCAGAACTCCTTGAGTAGATGATGCAACCGGCGAAGAAGAACTGCGGGCAGCTCAGAGGGGAGCCTAGAACGCCTCACGAAGGGCACCAGATGGCGCCTGCACAACCCGCGTTGCCGGTGATGCCCATAGGTGGGCACACTTTACGCATTGTCTCTTTTATTTTACCGAGCAAGAGAGCATAAAACCATCTACATACGTCACATATTGAGCTTTTTTGGGCGCCACCACCCGCTCAAAAGCCCGCAAAGGCGGTTTAGAGTGTTTCAACCCCCTTTTGAGATAGGGGGTACGGTTCACCACTTCGTGGAGGTTGCCGGCGATTCTAAAGCTTTCATAGCGTGCAGAAAATCATGAGGTGCAGAAAAGGGGCACGTTTCATACAACGCCCCCAATGTCTCAGTTTCCCGCCGTGGCAATGCGACGCAGCGACGCGATGCGCCTACCCGTAGGTATCGCGCACACCGCGCATGCCGGTGGCGCGCCGATAGCCTCGCTGACTCCAGCGACCGTTATTCGGGCCCAACACGCGGACCTGAGCTACGACACCCTCGCCCAGTTCCCTGCGGAAAAGTTCGATAAGGTGCCCATGCATCAGACGCAGCTGCGTGGTCCAGGCGGTAGAGTCGCACTGGACTTCAACGATGGAGTTTTCGAAGCTGATCGGGCGGGTATGCGCGGCGATTTCGGGGCCCACAAGCTCAGCCCAACGCGCCAGCACGCTAGAGACCGCCACGGGCTCTTTCCAGCCGCGAGAGCGAATCAGGGCACTAACGATGCCACCGAGGGGTTTAGGGTCGCGAGAGCTCTCTCCGGGGCCGCTATAGCCACCCATGACGCGGGGATCCCAGCCCTGCGCTCGCCGCGATTTCTTCTTCGAGGCGGCACCGGACATGACCGCCCCAAAATCACGCATGATTTTATTCGCCGAGAAGACATTCAGGGGCGCCTCGCCGCGTTCTTGAGCCGCCACTCGCATGCGGGTTAGCAGGGCGGAGGGGGCGTCCACCTCGTCACGGTAGAACTCATCCACGCCGTCAACCTCGTGCGGGTTTTGAGGCTCCGCAAACTGCGATTCCGCGAACTCATCGAATGTTTCACGTGAAACATGGTTTTGAGGGTGGACGGGGCTACTCATCGCCGCCACCTTCCGCGAGCGCAGAAACGGTCGAGTTCGACTGCCCCACAGAGTCAGTGACAGAGTCGCCGGCGGGTTGCACATACTCGGCGTGCCCCGCCGTCACCGACACCAGGCGGTAGTCGCCCAGCTCCTCCGGAATATCGCTAAGTACTGCGCAGGTAATCAGCACCTGCTCCGCGTTGGCGACCATCGCACCCAGGCGGTGGCGGCGCGCAGAATCAAGCTCCGCAAACACATCATCAAGAATCAGAATCGGCGAAGAACCCACCGAGGAGTCATCCTCAACATGCACAAACCAGGACGCCAACTTCAGAGCCAGAGCAAAAGACCAGCTCTCGCCGTGCGAGGCAAAATGCTTCACCGGCATGCCACCGAGCAGCAGGGTAATATCCTCACGGTGCGGACCCACCAGGGTCACGCCACGCTCAATCTCGTCGCGTCGGCGCTCCGTAAAACCACGCATCAAAGCCTCCTTGAGATCCTCAATGCGCATCAGTGCCGCATGCTCGATTGAGCGCTCGCCCATGCTCGAAAAAACAGTCGACTCATAGTTGAAACCAACCTCTTTAGAGCCGTCTGTCAGCCCCGTGTAGGCGCGGCGAAGCTGCGGCAAAAAACGCTGTAACAGACGAAAACGCGCTGAAAGCAGCTGAGCACCCAGGGTCGACAGCTGCTCATCCCATACCGAGAGCGTGCTCAAGGCGTTCTCGTCCCGAGCCTTACGCTGCATGGATTTCAGCAACGAATTACGTTGCCGCAAAATCCGCTCATACTCGCTACGGTACCCGGAAACCACCGGACGCAAAGAGCTCGCCAAATCGTCCACAAAACGACGACGCCCCGCAGGGTCCCCCTTCACCAGTTGCAGATCCTCCGGGGAAAACAGCACCGTGCGGGCAATACCCAGGGCTTCCTTGGCACGCACCGGCGCGGCACGATTAATGCGCACCCGGTTACTCTGCCCCGGAGCAATCTCAAACTCGGTCACCGTCTGCTGCGAACCGCGCACCGTACGGGTACGGATATAGGCGCGCGAAGCACCCGCCCGCACCAGCGGTCCGTCATGGCTCACACGGTGCGAAGACAGCGACGCCGCATAGTCGATCGCCTCAACAATATTGGTTTTACCCACACCGTTCGACCCCAGAAACACCGTAACTCCCGCCGAAAGAGGCAGGCTCAGCAGAGCGTACGTGCGGTAATCCAACAACGAAATATGGTCGATATACACCGGAAGCTCCTTTCGTGCAGTTCGGTTGGGGATGGGTACGGGAGGGCAGAAAGCACAGCCCCGCGGGCTTCCTTGGGCAGAACCTTGGGAGGCGCGCGGGGCGGCAAACACTGAAACTAGTTCGACGGCAGGCGAACCGGCATCAGCAGGTAACGGTAGTTGCGGTCATCCTCAGCCAGAGGCTCGTCCTGACCGGAAATCACGGCGGGCTTCGGCGCATCGGTAAAGGAGAAACGAACGAACTCAGTACCGAAAACCTTCAAACCATCCGAGAGGTAGGCGGGGTTGTACGCAACGGTGATGTCATCACCGGACAGGTGCGCCTGCAGAGTCTCGGAAGCCTGAGCCTCATCACCGCGGCCGGCATCAATAGCAACCGAACCCTGAGTGAACTTCAGACGCAGGGGAGTGTTACGCTCCGCCACTAGGGAGATACGGCGAGCAGCCTCGGCCAGGTCGGAGGTGCGAACCACCGCGTGAATCGGGGTCTGCTCGGGGAACAGGGCACGGATGTTGGGGTAGTCGCCGTCCATCAGGACGCTGGTGGTGCGGCGGGTACCCGCTGCGAAGCCGATTAGCTCGCCGGCGGCGGGCAGGGCGATAGACAGTTCGCCGGAACCGGAGAGGGTGCTACCGACCTCGGAGACGGTCTTAGCCTTCAGCAGCACAGCCGCCTGAACATCGGGGTTACGCGGGTTCCATTTAATCTCGCGCATTGCCAGGCGGTAGCGGTCGGTGGCGAGCAGGGTCATGGTGTCGCCATTGATTTCAACGCGGATACCGGTCAGCAGCGGCAGGGTCTCATCCTTGGACACAGCAATCTGAACCTGCTTGACGGCTTCAGCGAATTCGGCGCCGTCCACGGTACCTGAAATTTCAGGAAGCTCGGGAAGCTCGGGGTAGTCCACGACCGGCATGCCAGCCAGCTGGAAGTTAGCGGAACGGCAGTGAATACGAATCACGGACTCATCTGCAGTGAACTCGACGGGTGCGTTCGGCAGGGAGCGGCAAATTTCTGCCAGGATCTTGCCGGGAACCAGGCACACGCCTTCTGCTTCAACATCGGCTGCAATGACCTGACGGGCGCTGGTCTCGTGATCGAAGCTTGCGATGCTGACCTCACCTGCGGAGGCGGTAATCAGCAGACCGTTGAGTACGGGGGAGGTGGGACGCAGCGGAAGTGAGCGTGCCGTCCAGCCGACTGCTTCGGCAAGGACATCGCGTTCAACGGTGAATTTCATCGAGAAGGCGCCTTTCACGGAATTGGAGAGTCATTTTGGGGCGCACGTAAAGCTTATGGGCGAAAGAGCCGGAAATATCGCGTGCTCTGATGCGCAGTGAATCTTCCGCGCGCGCGTCTATCCATCCTACCGGATTTTGTAATTACACAGAGACTCGAAAGTCGATCCTGCAGCGAAAAATCGGGTGAGATGAGGCATGCAGAGCCGCTGTATTTTTGTAATTACAAAGATAGGCGGAAGGCGTAGCAAACCCAGTCGAAAACAGGTTCGAATTAGGTAATGGTTCGGTGTTGGTTTCTTCTTCAAACCCAACCTTCAAATCCAAACCCAGAGATAGCGTGCAGCTATCGATCCAAATCCGCGAAAATCTACGTTTTCAGTAGGGGCGCACAGAAAAACCTGAACCGGCTCGGTCGGTTGAGCAGAGCTACTTGTTATGGGGAGGATTTTTTCTTTAAGTACAGTAGTATTGTTAACGCTTGTGGAAACGGTGGAAAACCCCTTCCTTGCCTGCAATGACGCGGAAGTAGCCTGTGGACATTAAGTGGAAGAATCCACTCAGCGCTGAGGATGCATTGTGCATGGATATTTATACATTTCCTCAATTCCACACCTTTTGAATATTCATGCACTTAACGTCCACATGAACGCATGAGTTAAAGCACAGCTTATCCACACCCCGAAAATCCAGCGTTGAGAGTCGCTAAAGTCCTTGAATCCAGCGTGAAGCCCCCGCCCCAAAGCCTATAAAACACCTAGTCGAGGCATAAAATAAGCTACGGGACAGGAATAAAAGCGCATCTAGCCAGCGGCGCGCTGCTCCTGGCGGATCAAATTCGTCAGCTCAGTCACCTGATTGAAAATCGTCTGACGCTCCGCCATCTGCGCGCTCACCTTACGCACCGCGTGCATCACCGTCGTATGGTCGCGGCCGCCCAAGTCGTTACCAATACGCGGCAGGGACATCTCGGTCAGCTCACGCAGAAGATACATCGCCACCTGACGCGCATTCGTGAGCGTACGGGTGCGAGACTTCGACTGCATATCCTCAATGGACACATCAAAATACTTCGCCACCGTCGCCAAAACCAGCGCCGACGTAATCTCCGCACCACCGGTATCAGAGAGCAAATCCTTCAGATAGGTCTCCGCCTCAGCCAGGGTAATAGGCTCCGGCGGCTTCTTCATCGAGGCGGCAGCGCTCGCACGAATCAGAGCGCCCTCCAACTCGCGAATATTGGCCGTGACATGGGAAGCAATGTACTCCATGACGTCATCGCGCACCGGCAAAATCTCGTTCTGAGCCTTCTTCCGCAGAATCGCGATACGAGTCTCCAGCTCCGGAGGCTGCACATCCACGTTCAGGCCCGAACCGAAACGCGAACGCATACGCTCAGCGAAACCGGTCAGCTGCTTCGGCGGCAAATCAGAGGTAATCACGATCTGCTTCTGGTGGTTGTACAGGGCGTTAAACGTATGGAAGAACTCCTCCATCGTCGCCTCTTTACCCGCCAAAAACTGGATATCGTCAATCAGCAGAACATCAACATTGCGGTAAATCTGCTTGAACGACGAACCCTCATCATCACGGATCGAGTTAATGAAGTCGTTCGTGAACTCCTCAGAATTCACGTAGCGCACCCGCAAATTCGGGTACAGATACTTGGTGTAGTGGCCGATCGCGTGCAGCAGGTGGGTCTTACCCAGACCCGAACCGCCGTAGATGAACAGCGGGTTGTAGACAATACCGGGCTGCTCCGCCACCGCGAAAGCGCTTGCGTGCGCAAAGCGGTTGGACTGACCAATCACGAAGGTGTCGAAGGTATAGTTCGGGTTCAGTCGGGCCGAGCTATCCCAAGTCGGCGCGTTTTCCGGGTCTTCATGCGGATGCACCTGCTGAGCCTCCGGTACCGCCGGGGCGTCCGGAACGAAAGTGGGTGCCGGGTACTCGCGAGGCGCCGGCGCACCCGCAACAGGAGCAGTCGACTGCTGCGCGGAGGGGAATCCGGCACGCTCCGCCTCCAAAGCCTGCAGGGAGGGGCGGGTGACCTGCTCATCAGCGGGTACCTCGTAGTGGTCAGGGCCCGGATGCGGCTCGGTGTAGTACTCAAAAGCGCGCGAACCGGCGGGCGCCTCAGGATGTGCAGAAGCCGCCGGAACGACAGCAGGTGCGTGCGACTGCTCAGCAGGCACCTCACGCTCACCATGGAAAACGTCCTGATTTGCAGGTTCAACCGGAATCATCGACTCATTCACATCGAAAAGCGCGGTGGTCGACGGGCCAAATGCCTCGTGCAGAGCCGCACGGAACGAAGCGCTAATCTGCTCCTCAAAGACCGCACGGGTGAGCTTATTCGGCACCTCAATGATGAGGCGAGAAGAACCCATCAATCCCTGAGGCTGCGCAAGATTCACGAAACCGCGCTGACGTGCCGTTACCGCCGGATCGGCGGCAAGAATGGAGAGCAGATGCGCCCAGCGCGCCTGAAGGGAGTCGGTCATGGAATTCTTTACTTTCACTCGATGTGAAGCGGTGGTGCAGTAAAGAAATCATGCCGGAAACCACCGCGAGGTCATTAAGATTCTACCCGCTTAATACACAGGGGGAGAAAGTTATCCACAAGAGTTTTCCACACGGTGGAAAACTTGTAATTACAGGGGTGGATAAGCGGTGGATTTAAGTGCATAACGGGGCTTCTTCCCTGATATTTAGCGGAAAACTCCAAAAGCTCAAGGATGTGGATAACTCACCGATAGTAGGGGGTTTGGGTGGGATATGCACCATGGTGGATATCCTGCTGCCATAAATATCCCCAGGTTTACACCCCGAGAGCACGTAGTATCTCCACGGCCTGTACACCCGCCGCAATCACCGCCTCCACACCACAAACGAGCCCGGAATCACGCGGAAAAAAGCGTCAAGAACTTGATTTACGCCCTCCACTCTTCTAAAGTTGTGCTGTTGTGTGTGCACCGCCTACTGCGAATAGTCGCGGTACCTCCGTGCACCAAGAAGCGTACGGTTCCGATACCCGTGAGGGCACGAACCGCAAAAATCAAGGAGACAAAGTATGAGCAAGCGTACTTTCCAGCCGAACAACCGCCGTCGCGCTAAGAAGCACGGCTTCCGTCTGCGTATGCGTACCCGTGCAGGCCGCGCGATTCTGTCGAACCGCCGCGGTAAGGGCCGCGCAAAGCTCTCGGCCTAATCACGGCATATAGTTCGCCCGCCGATGCACACGCATCGGCGGGG
>NZ_KV800074.1:0-9761 GCF_001810135.1 Rothia sp. HMSC069D01 | reverse complement strand
AATCCTGAACCGCACAATCGCCATCAGACGATGATTAAATCTCATACCTGATAATAGTGTAGGGAATAGAGGCAATAGATAGCACTAGGATAATTCACCAGAAAGTACTAAAGATTGTTTCCAACATCAATTATTCACTCGATTCTGAATCAGAGTCACTAGTATCAGAAACTTGCGTTACTGCACTCGTAGATTGTGGGTTCGCACCATCTCGTCGAGCTTTATAACCGCTAGCCAAGGACTTGAAATTACTCTTCGAATTACCCATAACAGCGTCTTGGAAGTCCTTTGCCAGCAAGCGTTCAGCTTGACGATCAGAGACAGGCTTCGGGTTCCGAGCAGAGTCATTCAACAACCTGCGCTGAACCCCCTTATCTATCCAATCAACGGAAGCATTCGCCGCACGTGATGCCATATCATTAGCAACAGTCCGCTTCACGGGACCGTACAGGTATTGGCCACCCTCACTCTTTGCTGAATACTTACCCTTCACAGGAGCAGTTATAAGGCTCTTATAGAACCCGGTTGTTGCACCAGACAGAAAACTTGCTGCAGCATCCTCAGCCTTAAAATTCTCGGCCTTCTTCGTGTAATCCCATACAGCACCAACACCGGCAGACAATGACTCACCCGCAACCTCTGGGGCATACTTACCCATCGTATTCTGCATCCTCATCCAAGGTGCAGGGTCCTTAGTCTTCCAGCTGATCTTACTCACGGAATCTCTACGGGCACTAATAAATGAAGCAGCCTTCTGAGCAGGCTTCTGCATAATAGAAGGTACAAGCTTATCAAAGCCCTTCTTGGAGGCAGCCTTGGAAGCCACCTTAGAAGCCATATTTTCCGTAAAACGGTTTACCGGAATTTTGGCAAAGACTTGAGCATGGGTAAACACCTTCGCGACAACACCCGTAACAGCACCTTTAGCTCCACCCTGGATTGTTTCTACCACAACGTTCCAGCCGTCAATCTGACCATTCTTTGTCTTCTCCAGAGCGCCAGCAGCACCTTCCAAAGCACCAGCGACCGCGCCAAACACAAGACCAGCAATAAGAGGACCACCCCAAAATACAGATGCAACCACTACCGCAACAGCAGCCACCTGCAACCAACGCGCCGCCATAATCGCACCCTTATTCTTAATGCGCTCCTGACGATACTCCTCGTACTCCTCAAACGAAATCGGCGACAAACCCCACGGATCCACCAAAGAAACCGGGTTACCACCCACCAGCGAGAACGGGTCAGCACCCCAACCAGCACCCACCGGCGCAGCCAAAGGATCAGGTGCAGTAAAGCGAGCCACACGCGAATCCACCACGCGGGCACCCAACACCTCAAAACCAGTAGAACCCAGCACCACACCCGAAGCCGCAGAAACACCAACCAGCGAATCCGGCAACACCGGCGTAGCACCAGCACTCTGAGCAGACGGCACAGCAGGCGCAGCAACACCCAAAGAAGCCCAACCATACGGATCCAACAGACCGGCGCCAGAACCGGCACCAGGCACCAGCGAACCCACAGAAGGCATCGACGAGCCGCCCACACCCAGCACACGCGGAACAAACGAATTCTCATCCCACACCAGCGGGTGCATCACCGAAGCATCAAAACCAGCTGCAGAACCCCCACCGGCGCGAGTACCGGTTGAGGGTACGCCAAGCTCAGGTACCCCAGCAGGCGCACCACCGGCAGCAAGCACACGACCATCAGTAGAAGCACACAACAGGGAGAAGGACACAGCCGAATCCTCAGCAGAACCCCATGACACCACAGAGTTCACAAACCCAGCCGCACCATAGGTTAGGGACGAGCCGGAACCATCCGAAGAAACCTGCAGAAGACGCGAATCATTACCGTCATACGAGAACACGCTCGTCGAAACCGGCACCAGGGTAACGCCCTCAAATTCCACAGACTCCGGGCACTGCGGCAGCCACGCCTGAGCATCCTCAACAGCAGAGGCAAACTCAGCCGACTGGGAGCCAGCCTTCGCCTCATCCTGCACGCCGTAGACGCATACTGCGCGAACGCGGGCACCCTCATCAGTGACCAGCACCTTCACCCAAGCATTCTCAGGCTGAGCGCTATCAAAGTACTCAACACGCACCAGCGCACCAGCGGCATCATAGGTCCAACGCAGAGTCTCGGTACCGCGAACAGCAGAAGAGAGCATCTGCGCGTCAGTGTAGGTGTACATGACCAGACCAGCAGGCGAATCCACACCGCTAATACGGCCCAAATCATCACGGATAATCTCAGTGTGCAGAGCCTCAGAAGAGTCTGCCACAGCCGAGTCTGCCACAGCGGGCTGCTCGGTCACAGAGGTCATGTGCGCGCCGCGGTAACCGAACTCGCGAACCCAGGTGCCCGCCAGGTCAGACACCTGTGCACGCACCAGTGCGTCTACCGCGTTGTACTCGAAGGAAGACTCCACACGAGACTCAGAGGTAACGGCGGTTCCATCCAGACGGTACGCGGTAATGTCAGTCTGCTTAACCATGCGGCCAGCAGCATCATACGCATAAGCGCTCGAACCCAGAGGGTGCACAAACTCAGTGCGCAGACCATCAGCATCGTAAGCGTAGGACAGCTCATAGCCGCCAGTCTCATCCATGTACGCGGTACGGAAAGACTCCGGAATCTGCGCACCAAACTCACGGCGCTGACGAACCAGACGACCCAAACGGTCATACGACTCAACGGTCACTACGGGAGCACCAAACGCATCAACGCCCGCGTGATCATAAGTCGTCATCGTACGGCGCGCAGAATCACGCTCCATACGGTACAACAGAGAGCCATTCACCGAATGGGAGCAAGGAACGCCGTCACGGTCGTACCCGAAGGAATGTACAGCACCATTACCGTCAGTGCTGGTCAGCAGACGACCGGCAGCATCATAGGTAGAGGTAGTGCGCACACCCAGCGGATTGGTTACCGCCAGAGCATTGCCCATCAGGTCATACTCGTAGCTGGTAATGCGACCGGCAGGGTCCATCACGGAGGTAACGTTACCCGCCTCGTCATAGCGGTAATGCGTCACGCCACCAGCACCATTAGTCACCGCAACCACCTGGGAAGCGGCATCATAGGTGAACGAACGAGTACCCCACTTGTTATCGCGGATGCTCTTCACGCGACCACAAGAATCCCAGGTGTAGAACACCGGAGAAGCCACACCGGAACCGGTAATAGACAGCACACGACCGCAGGCATCATAGCGAACGCGCGCCTCGGAACCGTCACCGTACACCTGGCGAATCAGACGGGAATCAGCGTCGTACTCGTAACGAGTCACAGACTGCTCAGCAGTACCGGCGGCCTCATAGGTTGCAACCAGTCGACCGCACGCATCGTAGCTGTACTCGGTCACACGACCCGCGGGGGAAATCATGCGTACCATCTGGTTTGAGCCGTTGTACTCGTAGCGGCTCAGACCGCCCTCAGCGTCCAGTACCTGCACGGGGTTACCCGCACCGTCATAAACCATCGTGGAGACAGTCGGGTCGTCAGCATCTGCACTAACCTGAGGACCAGAATCCTCGGGGAGAACCTCGGTACGCACCGGGCGGCCCAGGTGGTCACACGAAATGCGCACGCGATCAACACCATCGTTAGTGGTGAAGGTCTTGCGCGAGGAATCAACCGAAGTACGTACACTCACACCGGTCGGGTCAATCAACCCAGTCAGGGTGCTTGCAGCATCATACTCGCGAGTCCACACGCCACCGGCGGGGTCAATGGTGCGGATCAGGCGCATCAAACCATCGTAGGCGTAGCTGAACTGCGCACCACCCGGCAGGGTAATGCGGTCAATATTGCCGTTCGTATCAAAGGAACGTTCCATACGGCGACCCAGCGGGTCAACCACTGCCACAATGTCACCGCTCGGACCGTATTCGTACTCGGTACGGGCACCTGCAGGATCCACCGAAGCCACCAGGCGACCACCAGCAGCGTACTCAAAACGCCAGCGGGAACCATCCGGATCCTGACGGCACACCATGTGACCGGCAGAATCATAGGTGAACTCAGTCTCCAGCCCAAGAGCAGAAACAATCTTCACCAGGTGGCCCGCAGCAGAGTACTCACAACGGGTCAGCTGCTGCTCAGCATTACGAATACCGGTCAGCAGACCAAAATCGTCATACTCAAAGGAGACGGTAACGCCCTCATGGCTCACCACACGCTGCAGCAGGCCGTCAGCCCACTCAAAACGGGTCACATGACCGTTGCCGTCAGTCATAGAAGAGGGGTTACGCTCAAAATCGTTCGCGTACTCGTAAGTCACCGTAGTCATCGGGCTCACGGCAGGGCTCTGAGCAGACTCCTGCCCCGAAGTAGCCTCATCGAGGGTACGGCCCTGAGCCTCAGCCTCCAGACGGGCACGGCGAGCCAGACGGGCGGCACGGCGAGCGCGCGGATCCGTCTCAATAGCACTCACCGTCATAGAAACTACGCGGTCCTGCTCGTCATACGCAAAGAGGGTTTCTGCACCCTCATCGGTGACCTCACGAATGATACGGCCGCGCTCATCGCTGTAGCGAGTGGTACGGGAACCATCGCGGTCCACCACGCTCACACGGTTGCCAAAGTCATCGTAGGCATAACTAGCACGCCCGCCTTCCGCATCAACAATAGCGGTCAGGCGTGCGTACTGGTCACTAACCCACAGGTTCGTGTAGGAGGCATCTTCGTTCGAAACGTCAGTAATACCGTTCGGCAGGTAGCGGTAGCGAACACGACGACCGTATTCGGTGTCCTGCTCAGTAATACGACCGGCAGGGTCGTAGTAGTTCGTCACCTCAACAGTGCCGGTACTAGCCACCACGCGGTGAATCAGGCCGGCAGCGTCATGTTCATAACGGCGGGTACCGGCATCGCCGTGCACAGCGCACAGGTGGGTACGACCATCAAGGGTGACGTACTCGTAACGCACCGACTGACCACGAGAAGAGTGAATAGCGCTAACAAGGCCGCCTTCGGTGTACTCCACGTTGATACGTGCACCGCGCTGATGCGCAATAACGCCAACACGACCCTCTTCATCGCGCAGGTACGCGACAGCAGTACCTGCTCCAGCGCTCATACCCAGGTAAATACCGGTGAGGCTAAAAATGTGCTGGGTTCCAGAGTTGTCGGAGATACGCAGCAGGGACGAGGCACCGTAGCCCGTCGCGTGCAAAATATAGTGCAGGGAGGGGTCAGCAATAGAGCCCTCTTCACCCATCAGCTGGGCAAGGGGCAGCTCTTCAAGCCACCATGCTTCACGCGGGGCACGAGCATAGCCGTGGGTGCCGTCCTCACGAATCATTCGGTCGAAGGTAACCTCACGACCGTCAACCATAGTCCAGACAGCATTCTCAACGTTCAGCTGCACACGGCTCTCAATATTCGAGGACCAGCCAGCACCGAACACACCGGATACAGCGTGCTGACCGAGAACAGCCACGCTGTTGTACATGCGAGTTACAGAGCAAGCAGAAACCACGCCGGAGAACGCCATGTCGGTCTCTTCTTCAATGAAGTTACCCGTCGCAACGTTCACGGGGTCGTTCACGTAACCACTGGTAGTGGATTTACCCACAATAGCCGGAGTCGGAACTTCCAAATCGTGACGCTCGGTGCTAACTCCAGCTGCAGTAATGGCGCCATCCAGAACAGAATCAGCGACGGCAACAATCTGACCCGAGCTACCGTACTTTTCAAAGGTATTGGCTACGATGCCCAGCCAGGTCTTATCGTTAGCGTTCGACTTATTCCACGCTTCAAACGTGCTAATGAGATTTTCAGCGTCAATGGTTCCCCACTGGCACTTAGCCGCAAATTCAGAAGCAAGGCTACGGAGCTTACCGGGCTCAGCGTCAAAGCTAGTACCAAGGTTCGCCAAAGTACCAGAAAGAGCACGCACGGTTGAAGGGCGCGCTGAAGAAACAGGCATACCCGATGAACGAGTCTCAGTGCTCTCACGATGACCTAACGACGCAGTATCAATATTGGTGTCAGGTACGTAATGCTCAGCCTTCGGAGGATCACCTCCGAACGTTTCATTCCACCATTTACGGAAACCGCCCAAGTCAGTCTCATAGTGGTACATACGGTCGCGGTTCTCATTTTCCTTATGAGCAGCTTCCTTGAGGCGGTCCACCACCGTTGCCAGCTGGCGCAGAATATTCGCAATATCACGACCATCACTGACTGCAGTGTCAATATTGGCTGCCGTAATCTCTGCGTAGTGACCTTCAAAATCCTCAAGAGCCTTCGTCAAAGAGGACTTGAGGCCGGGAAGAGCATTATCAATGTTCTGCGCTACGCCACGGCAGGCATTCGCAAAAGCATCCGATGTTGCATCATCAAACTTAACTTTTTCATTGGTCACATTAGTTGAATCGGGCGCATCCATGCTCTGCCGCCTTTCGGGTGTGATTGGTTCGGAAGTGTGGTGATTAAACAGATGTAGACAGACATGCACACCATGTCTGGGAATAACGTGTACTTAAGCCAATTAGCAGAAAACGCCGCCTACCGCTCACCGCCCCGTAGCCGGGGGGCGGGGCGGTAAACGGCGTTTACCAGGGAAGGCTTAGGAGCCGCCACCTGCCTGGAAGATATCGGTAGAAATCTGGTTGAGCTGCTCGCGCAGGTCAGTCAGTTCCTGAGTCAGGTTACGCAGGGTGTTTTCTACACCGGGCCAGGTGTCATTGCGGAAACGCTCAGCCAGGGGGCCATCCCAGTTGTTGGGATCCTTCAGCTGGTTACCCTGCTGGTTGAGGTTGTTGATTTCGTTCTGCAGACCGCCATTGATGATGTTCTGGAGAGCAGTAATGGCATCCTTGGCTGCCTGCGATGAGAGTACGCGATCGGACACGATGTTCCTCTTTCGTCGTTGAGTTGCCGGAAGATGTGCATTAGATACGCGAATATCAAATACGCACCGTTAGTGCTTTGCACCACTTCGAACATTACACTATTTCGCGGCAAAGCGCACCCTCTACACCCTGTTGTGAGAAAAATTTCTCATAGTAGACATTGCACAACAGTGCGTGCATATACATTTATCTACTCTCATCAAGGGATTTCTCTCGCTACGGTATCCTTAGGAAATGCCAGCCCACCCTGGGTGGCACCCTATCGATAGAATCACCAACCACATACGAAATGAGGACTTTCATGTCTGAAAACACCCCGCAGCCGGCTGCACCGCAGCAGCCGCAGTTCACCCAGCAGGCACCCGCCGCACAGCCCGCATCCGGCGCACCTGTTGAGGCACCGAAAAAGAAGAAGTGGGCGGCTGTAACCGCGTTGGTTCTGGGCATTATTTCCGCACTGACCGGCTTCATTATTCTGGGCGCATTTACGGCAGTTCCGACCGTTATCTTCGCGATTATCGCCCTGATCATGGTCAAGCGCGGCACCGGCAAGGGCAAGGTCATGGCTATCGTTTCACTCGTGCTGGTCGCGGTTGCGATGGTCACCTTCATTCTGGGTAACAATGTGCGCGCAGAGAGGGACGCAAGGCTTAAGCAACGAGCCCAGGAAGCAATCCAGAAGTGTGAGAGCAAGGAATTTGTTGGCGCCTACTACACCGAGAAGGACGGTAAGCGCTACTGCGCATACGGCGGCTGGCTCTACCCTGTAGACGACGACAAGTAGACCGGTCGTCTGGTTTAGTAACCGATGATGTGATGGGTGGGGGCGTTCGTTCACGCGGCGATGACCGTGCCTGCGAGCGCCCCTCAACCGTATCTTCTGGAGGCGCCGCCGCCTAGTTTGGGTGGGGTACGTGCTCTTCCTATTCACCAACCACACGAAACGAGAAACCACCGTGCTTAGTCTCCCCCTGATTTTCTGGAGCACCGCCGCTACACTCGTAACAATTACGACGTTTTATGTCCTCATCAATTACGAGGTGCAGCGCTGGAAAGATAAGCAACGGCTACGTGAGGGTATTTATATCCGACGGGTTACTCGGCTTGAAGCTCTCATGACGATATTGACCCCGGCTCTCCCAATTCTTATGGCTGTAGTCTACATTCTTGAACCTGGCGCAGAAAGTATGAAGCTTGGGATAGTGGGTTTGTTGGCATCAGCGATATTTGTGGCCTACTTGCGGTATGTGCATGTCGCCTACGTGAAGACCTCCGCCGACGGCATCGAGCAACGTATCTGGTTCTCCAACCCGACCCGCTACCCCTTCAACGCGATCAACCGCGTCGTGTTCTACAAGGCATCGAATTATGAAGACGATGACATGGTGGGGTTCTACGCCAAGTCAGGCACCCAGATTGCCCTGTTTAGCCCGATGCCTCATAAAAATTACCGACTTCTGGCGATTGTACGGTTCAGGATTGAGAATGAACGTTGGCCTGACATGGACACCCCGGATGACGTAGCTCAGGTGGACCATTTGGATTGTGCCGGGAAGACGATGCGCTACTTTGAGAATTTGGGGAAGGTTACTGGCCTTGCCGATGTCTACATGTAACCCTCCCAATAAGCACCGGCTACCTCCCCCCTACATCCGAAGAGTCGCAACCGGCACGAACACCACCACCACCGCGAAAGAGGAGCACGCATCATGCACACCTTTTTCCTCCTGCTCTGGGGCATCTGCACCCTCGCATCAATCATCGGCGCCATCCTTGTCGTTGTCCTGCATAATAGGCACCTGCGCCAGGATATGAAGCTCCGCGACGAGGGCATCTACATTACGCGCGTGCCCCGCCGCGAAGCGCTCGTATGCCTTCTCACGCCCATACTCCCGGCAGGTTTCTTCGCGCTCTACCTCTACACGCAGGTAGAGCTCGGTATCCTCTTCAACCTGCTGGCGTTCATCATGCTGCTCTTCTTCCCCTACCACTTTCTGCACGTTCACCTGGTGTACACGAAAATCACGCCAGATGATGTGGAGCAGAAGCTCTCACCGTTCGCCACCGTGACCTCCTACCCGATTAGGGCTATCGACCAGGTTTTCTACTTCCAAGGTGAGGCGGAGGAAGTATTGGAATGGACCGGGGTAGGATCTGACAAGGCCACCTTCTACACCAAGAAAGGCAAGGAAATCGCCAAGCTAGACCCCGTTGGCAAGAACCACCGGCTGCTGGCAATCGTACGGTTCCGGCTTGAGTTTGACCGCTGGCCCGATATGCGGGACCCGCAGGATCTGGCGTATGTTGATACGTGGGATAGCCTCGAGTGGACCCGACCCCTGTTTAGGAAGCTGTACAGAAGACGCAACAAAATCACCGGCCTAGCGGATATCAAGATGTAGCGCCGCACGGCAGCCGATACGATAGACCCAAACGCCGAACCCTATTCACCAACCACACGAAACGAGAACCAACCATGCGTATTTTCCTCATCATCATATGGGGCGTTATGGCCTTCATCTCGGTAACCGGGACGCTCTACATCATCATCAATTACGAGATTCAGCGCTGGAAGGATATGGAGCGCCGCCGCCAAGGCGCGTACATCCGGCGAGTCAATCAGGCAGAGGCTCTCCTGACAATATTTACTCCTGGATTTCCGTGCCTCTATCTCTTTGCTCATCTTATAGACGAGGGGTCTCCAGGTGCCTTTTATGAACTCCTTGGGATATTTCTGTCAATCGGATTCATGATGTATGCCTGGTATGTGCATGTTGCCTATGTGAAGATCTCCCCTGAAGGTATTGAGCAGCGCATGTGGTCAGCACGCACGACCGTCTATCCATTCAACGCTATTGACGGCATTGAATACTATGAGGCAACCTC